>CBFGXE010000021.1:0-42412 GCA_965652645.1 uncultured bacterium
AAACATGAAACTCGCCGCGTAGCCCGCGTCAACCTGTGCTGACCGGACGGTTACCTTCGTCCAGCGGGCGCGCGGGGGAGCCGAGGGGATCGAGGACCTCCTGCCGCAGTGTGCGGCCATCGACCGTGGTGACTTCCACGGCGCCGCCCACGGCACGCTCCACGCCCCAGTCCTCCCTCTGCGCGAAGCGGGCGCGCTGCGCAAGATGCAGTACGTCGCTGTTGCCCAGCGCTGCGGCACCGAAGCTGTCGAGGTTCACGCTGCCCGTGGCCAGCGCCGTGGCCACCGTGTAGGGCAGGCTGAACTTCGCGTCGATGGAGGTCTGCGGCGCAGCCTTGCGGTCCGCCGGCGTGGCGAGCATGCGGTGCACCGCGCAGCCTTCGATGCGCAGTGCGCGGATGGCGCGCCAGTCCACCTGCGCCCGCAGCAGCAGCGCACATTCGATGGCGGCATGCGTGCCGCGGCAGCTCGGCCAGGGCTTGAAGCTCAGCGATTCGATGTGCCAGGGGCCACCCGGGTCGGGCAGCAGCGCGGCCGCGTCATAGTGGTTGCCGGCAAACAGCCGGAAGAAACCATCGCGCCCTTCCAGCGGCGCATCGAAGCCCCGCACTCCCGCCTGCGCCAGCCGCGCCACCTGCACCGCGACCTGGGCGGGAAAGGCCTCGCGCACGGCGCGGATCACGGTGCCGGCATCATGCTTGATCTCGCCGGGACAGGCGTTTTGGAGCAGCAGCAGCGACCAGGCGTCCAGCACCTGTCGTGGCGTGAGGCCGAGCAGGCGCGCCGCGCCGGCCACTGCCCCGAAGGCGCCCAGGATGGGCGGCGGGTACCAGCCGCCGTCCTCCAGTCGCTGGCGCAGGCCGAGGGCGATGCGGCAGGACACCTCGCAGCCGATGGCGATGGCGGCCAGCAGCGATCTGCCCGGCACGGGGCCGTGGTCCTGCGCCAGTGCCAGGACCGCCGGGACCAGCGAGGCGTTGGGATGCAGCGGCGCGCCGTCCAGGGCGTCCTCGTAGTCCAGGGCGTGGGCCATGGAACCGTTGGCCAGCGCGGCAAGGGCAGGCCGCACCTCGTGCGGGGTGCCCAGGATGCGCGCGGGACCCGGCCCGCCTTCCACGGCGTGGGTGATGAAGGGCTGCACCTCGGGGGACAGCCCGCTGGCGGCGCGCATCACGCCTGTTGCATCAAGCACCACCCGCGCGGCACTGCGCAGCGCAGGGGAGGGGATGCGATCTTCCGGCGTCTGCGCCACGAATTGCGCCAGGCGCCACGACAGGCCAGCGGAACGCGCGTCGCTCATGGCTGGCCTGCTATAGTCCTGCAAGCGCTTGCAGCCAGGTTCAAGTCAATGCGCATTGCAAAGTATGTCCTTCCGGCGTTGTTGCTGCTGGCCACGGCGGCGATGGCCCATCATTCCACGGCCAACTTCGACCGCACCCGGCAGGAGACGGTCACCGGCACGGTGAAGTTCTTCGGCTTCACCAACCCGCATTCCTTCATTGACCTCGACGTCACCCATGCCGGGGGCAAGGTGGAACCTTACAAGATATTCCTTCCCGGGCGCGTGCTGCTCACGCGGTACAACTGGAAGCCGGGCGACCTGAAGGCCGGCGACACGGTGACCGTCACGGGCAACCCGGATCGCGGTGACGTGCGTTTCATCTACCTGCTGCGCGTGAAGTTCGCCAGCGGCAAGGAGTGGGTGCGCTCGCAGGAGATCCCCGAATAGGCTTCAGTCGCGCCATGGCACGCTGCTGGGCTCGCCCAGCAGGTTCTGGTCCCAGATGTCCTGCTGGCAGAGGTATTCGCCCACGCTGATGTCGGGCGACCACTTGTAGCGCATGGTGTAGCGCACCGGCTCGCTGAGCACCACCGGATCGATGATGGTGAGTTCGTTGCGCAGCTGCTTGTTGCCTTCCTCGTCCCTGCCCATGGACCAGCGTTCGATGATGCGCCGGGCATTGCTGACCGGCACGTCGCCCGTGGGCTTGCCCGCGCCGGTGCGGCGGATGCTGTGCGTCTCCACCACGAGGGTGTCCCCTTCCCAGCGCGCGTGCGAGGTGCCCATCGCGGTGGGCAGGGCGTCGAACGTGTCGCGTGCAGGTGCAGGTCCCACCGGGATGCGTCGCAGGCTGCCGAATACCTCGAAGAACACGGTGACCCGGTCCGGGGTGAACAGCACCTCGAAGGGATACTGGGCGATCAGCCGCACCGGCCAGGGCATGGATTCGGCGATGCAGGAGGCATTGGCGTCGTCGATGACAGGATCCACCGGGCCATATTCGGCCAGCCATCGGGCGCGCGCCTCGGCCGCCTCCTGCCTGAGCGGCCAGGCGGGTGGTCGGTCGCTGCGCTTGCTGTCCGGCAGCCACACGCCGGCCATTTCGCGGGCCACGGCAGGGTGTTCGGCAGGCCATGCCGGCGTAGCCAGCAGTGCGGCGACTGCGAGGAATCCCGGCGCCTTCACTTGTCACCCGCCTTGCGCGCTTCTGCGTGCTCGCGGAGCCGGTGGCGCCAGATCTGGTCGATCCACAGGCGTTCCGAGCACTGGCCTTCGGCCAGGCGGGCATCGGGCGCCCAGGCAAACACGCGCGTCAGCTGCAGCGGCTGCGTGAAGGTTTCCGGATCCTCCAGCACCATCGTGTTCACCAGCAGCCGGCCGCGCACCGGATCGCTGCCCAGTTGCCAGCGCTCCCGCACTTTCAGGCCGCCGCTGTGCGAGAGGCCACTGCCATTGAGGATGGACTGGGGCTCCATCTCGATGGTCTCGACGACAAGCACATTGCCTTCCCACCGGCCGCTGGAGGTGCCGAACCAGGTCGGCAGGCGGTCCGGGTCGGCGGCGGGGAGCGGCCTGTCCAGATAGACCCGTCGTGTTTCGGCATTGAGCAGGTTGGGCTGGAACACGAAGTACACGCGATCCGCGGCCTGCAGCACCTCGAGCGGGCTGGTGCCCGACAGCGTGTTGCGGGGAGTGCCCAGCGGCATGCAGAAGGAGGCCGGTTCATCGCGGTCCGGATCGAAGGCGGCGAAGCGCTGGCGGGCGGCCTCGGTGAGCGGCAGCGGATCAGGCCAGGGCGTCGAGAGGGATTCCACGGGCAGCCAGGTGCCGGAGATGTCCGGCACGGCACCGCCCGCGGGCAGCGCCAGCAGGGCCGCCAGTGACCCGAGCATTGCCATTGCCGCGTGCCTGACTGTCCGCATGCCTTCTCCCCCGTTGCGGCGAGTCCGGGCGGACTCAGTTGAACTTCAGCGGCACCCGCAGGGCGCCGATCTCCGGGAACCTCGTGGGCACGATGTTGCCGGCCAGCGTGAAGCCGCGTGGCGTCGCGGCCAGCAGCTCCTCCAGTGCCACGCGCAGCTCCAGCCGGGCCAGCGGCGCCCCGGGACACATGTGCGGGCCGCGGCCGAAGGCCACGGATTCCTTCATGTTCGGCCGGTCGAGGCGGAAGGTGGCCGGATCCTCGAACACGTCTTCGTCACGGTTGGCCGAGGCGTAGACCAGCGCGATGGGCTCGCCGGCCGGAATGGTGCGCCCGTGCAGCGTCACATCGGTGCGGGCGGTGCGCGCAAAGCCGCGGTAGGGCGTGTAGAGGCGCAGGAACTCCTCGGTGGCGGCCTCGGCGAGCTCCGGGTGTTCGCGCAGCCGCTGCTGCAGCGCCTGGTCGCGCGAGAGGTGCACGGCGATGGAGCCGATCATCACTGTCGGCGCGATGATGCCCACCACCAGCACCTGGCGGATGGTGCCGACGATCATCTCCTCCGGCAGGGGCTGCCCGTCCACCCGCGCGGCCAGCAGCGAACTGGTGGCATCCTGGTCCACGGGCAGCGGCCGTGCCTTGCGTTCGGCCAGCACGGCGCGCGCCATCTCGTAGAGCTTGAGGCTGGTTTCCCTGGTGGCGGCCTCGTCGTTGGACTGTACCGCCACGTTGTAGCGCCGCCCCACCTCCGCCAGCTGCGCGGACTGTTCGGGCTGCAGGTTCATCCAGCTGTTGAACACCAGGATGGGCATGCGCGAGGAAAACTCCTCGCAGATGTCGCCGCCACCCTTGGCCACCATGTGGCCCAGCAACTCGCGCGAAATGCGCCGGATCTCCGGCTCGAAACGCGCCACGCGCTGCGGCGCCAGCAGCGGTGAGATGGCGCGGCGGTAGGGCGTGTGTTCGGGCGGATCCAGGTGCAGCGGCGGGCGACGGCCGGTGAAGGCCACCTTGGGCACCACGTTCTGCCTGGAGGTGATGTAGTTGTCGCTGTCGGTGGCCGCGTTGATGACGTCCGCATGTTTCATCAGCGCCCAGAAGCCACCCCAGGCATCGCTGTGGGCCACCGGGCATTCACGCCGCAGGCGCGCGTAGTCGACGTGCGGGCTGTCGAAGTCCTCTGGCGCCAATGGGTCGAAGTCCTGGGACATGGTGGCAAGTATAAGTGGGGGTGGAAGCGCTGTTATGCGGGTCTTTTCAGTGCGGGAGCCGCCGGCGCCGGGCTGAACTTCGGTGCCAGCGTCAGCAGCACGATGGCGCTGATCAGCAATGCGGCACCGATCAGTTCGCTGCCGGTCGGGGCCGGCTGGCCCCAGAAGGCGTGCAGCACGTAGGCCGCCGCAAGGCCGGCCAGCAGGCTGGATGATCTTTCCAGCGGCACGCAGTAACTGTTCTCGCGCGGGCTCAGCAGGATGATCGCGGCAAACACCGAGATGATGGTGAGCGTGAAGCCGCCGGTTGCGAGAAGCACCACCACCGGGTCGGTCCAGGCGCGAGTGAAGCCCCAGGCGAGCTGGTCGCCCTGCGATCCCAGGCCCATCAGGCTTACCGCGGCCAGCGCCACCAGCGACATCGGCAGGGCGATGATCTTCTCCTCGGCGAAATACTGGCGCACCGTGGCCGGATCCCCCGACTTGGAGATGCGCGTCATCACCGCCAGGCGCAGGAAGTAGCCCACCGTGTAGAGCACCACGGTGGCGATGGCCAGCGGCGGCAGGTGAAAGCCGCCCCGGTCGTGGATCACGAAGGTGAGCGCGACGGCCACGATCACCAGCGCCGTCCAGCTGTACCAGCGCACCCGGCGCCCGAAGATGAAATCCACCAGCGGCGCGATCAGCAGGATGTCACCGCGCATCAGCAGCTGGATGAAGGGGATGCTCACGTCGGTGAAGGTGAACGACAGCGGCACCGTGAACAGCACCAGCGCCGTGCCGATGCCCGACAGCACGGTGTAGCGGGTGGGCACGGGCACACGGGTATTGCCGACCCGCAGGCCGTGGGCGTCACGGTGCCATCCGGACAGCCAGATGAAGAGATAGGTCAGCACCATGTTCACGGTGAGCGAGACGGGCAGGGTCTCAAGCCCCGTGAGTGCGCGCCCGCGCTCCGGATGCATGCCGCTGGTGGCCAGGCGGGTCACGATGATGTTGGGAATGTAGCTGAGGAAATACAGCCCCACGATCCATTCCAGCGGCATGCGGGTGACGGATTTCATGACAGGATGCGCACTACCTGGCCTTCGGGTTCGTAGCGTCCATTCAGGCCGGCCTCGGCCGTGACCGCCCGCATGTATTCGATGACTTCAGTGAAGCGGGGGTCCGCGGCGTCGACCACCCGTGGCACGGCATCGCGGTCGATGAAGACGGGCAGGAAGCCGGCTTCGTGCAAGCGACCCTCGCGGATCACCAGCCGCGCGACCATCGACAGGCGCGAGGCGGGCGGGAAATTGTAGAGGCTGTCGAAATCCGGCTCCCAGTTCTCTCCCAGCTTCTGGATCTCCTTGAAGCTGGGCCGCGCGGCGTGCTCGGGCGTCATGCGCAGGTCGGTGGCGAAGTTGCACAGGCTGTGGAATACCGGCCGGCCCTCGATGGTCTCGATGCCCTTCAGGATATGCGCATGATGGCCCAGGATGGCATCGGCACCCGCCGCGACGGCGGCACGGGCCACCTCGCGCTGGTAATCGGCGATCACGGCGCGCACGAAGTGGATTCCCCAGTGATGGGAGACCAGCACCACGTCGGCCTGTCGTTTTGCCGCGCGGATGTCGCCTTCCATGGCTGCCAGGTCGCCCGGGTGCGCCCAGGTGTGGATGCGCGCCGGCGTTCCCGGCTGGTCGTGCTCCACCTGCTCGTAGAGCGTGTGCGCCCGCATCGGCGCGCAGCCGGGACGCCGCTCCTCGGCCCAGTAGCCCTGCGGCAGGATGGAGGAGTAGGCGAGGATGGCCACGCGCGTGCCATCGGCCAGTTGACGGATCACCGGACGGCGCGCCGCGGCGATGTTCTCGCCGGCGCCGACCACGTCGAGGCCTGCGGCAGCGAGGTTCTGCAGCGTCTCGAAGAAGGCCTCGTTGCCCCAGTCCAGGCAATGGTTGCCCGCGAACGAGATGACATCGAAGCCGGCACGCGCCAGCGCCGCGGCGCCTTCAGGCTGCGCCATCACGGCATGCCGGGCCTGCGGCAGCCGGGTGCCCCGCGTGGCGAAGCTGGTCTCCAGCTGGCCGAAAACCAGTTCGGCGGAATTCAGCAGGTTGCGCGTGGCGGTGAAACACTGGTCCGGCTCCCTGCGGTCGGGAGCCAGGTCGCCGGTGGCCAGCACGACGCCCCCCTCGGCGTTCTTCTCCATCGACATCAGCCGACTGTGCACCCTGATGGCGGGCGGATGCAAGCGCTTGCATCAGCGCCCGGACCGGTCGAAGAGATAGGCCTTGAGGTCTTCTGCCTCCTCGGGCCGCAGGTACTTCGAGAACGAGGGCATGCCGGCGCCGGTGAGCACGCCGTCGAACAGCACGGCATCGAGGTTGTCGAGCAGCGGCGAGCGGCGCAGGTCGGGCGCACCGCCGGAGTTGATCGCGGCCGGGCCATGGCAGGAACCGCAATGCGCCACGTAGTGATCGGCGCCGCGCTGCACGCGTGGGTCGGTGGAGGGCGGTGGCACTTCCAGCGCCGGCAGTGGTTCGGGTTTCGGCGGCAGGGTTGCCTGGCCACCGAGCTTGAACACCAGCAACCGGCGGTCCACGCCGTAGCGATAACCCATGGGCACCAGGCCATGTTCCTGCGACATGCCGCCGCCGATGCCGGCCATCACCGCCACGTACTGCTCGCCATCCACGCTGAATACCGCCGGCCCGCCCATCACCGCGTTGTGCGTCGGGGCCTGCCAGAGCAGCGTGCCGTCGCGGTCATCGAAGGCCAGCAGGCGGCCATCCCCGGTGCCGGCGAAGACCAGTCCGCCAGCCGTGGCCGCGGTGCCGCCCGCGAACATCGTCGGCAGGGGATGGCGCCAGGCCTCGCGCTGGCGCACCGGGTCCCAGGCCATCACGCCGCCTTCGCTGGCGCCGCCCACCGGGCCGCGCTTCAGCGAACTGTCGAATACGCCGGCGCGGAATTCGTAGTTCGCCAGGTCCAGCGCCTCGTAGCGCAGGCCGGCTTCGCGGTAGGCGAAATAGACCAGTCCGCTCTGCGGGCTGAACGACATGGGGTACCAGTTGTGGCCACCGGCGGGAGAGGGCCAGATATCCACGGGACCGGCATCGAAGCGGATGCCGGGCGCCTCCACCGGCCGGCCTGTCGCCAGGTCCACGCGCTCGGCCCAGGTGACCTTCACGTACTTCTCCGCCGAGATCAGTTCCCCGGTGGCGCGGTCGAGCACGTAGAAGAAGCCGTTCTTCGGTGCCTGCATGATGACCTTGCGCGCCTTGCCGCCGATCTCGAGGTCCGCCAGCACCAGGTCCATCGTCGCCGCATAGTCCCAGTTCTCGCCGGGGGTGCCCTGGTAGTGCCAGGCGTATTCGCCCGTGTCGACGTCCACCGCGACGATGGAGGAGAGGAAGAGGTTGTCGCCACCGCCCGGAGAGCGCACGGCCTGGTTCCACGGGCCGCCATTGCCCATGGCGATGTACACCAGGCGCAGCGCCGGATCATAGGCAAAGGCATTCCAGGGATTGCCGCCGCCGCCGTACTTCCACCACTCGCCGGTCCACGTCCCGGCTGCCCTGCGCATGGCTTCGTTCTCGAAGCCATCGGCGGGATTGCCCGGCACGGCATGGAAACGCCACAGCAGCTCGCCGGTGGCGGCATCGTAGGCGCTGGCGTAGCCGCGCGTGCCGATATCCCCGCCGCTCTGGCCGATGATCACCTTGCCATCGAACACCCGCGGCGCACCGGTGCTGCCGTAGGGAATGGCGCGGTCAAAAGCCTGTGCCGTCCACATGACCTTGCCATTGCGTGCATCCAGCGCGATCAGCCGACCGTCTGCCACTGCCACATAGACCTTGCCCTGGTAGAGGGCGACGCCGCGGTTGCGGTCCCAGACCACGGCCTCCGCGGCGCGCGCCTGCGCCCCGGGATCATGCGTCCACACCATGCGGCCGGTGCGGGCATCCACCGCATGCACCACGCCCCAGCTGCCGGTGGTGTAGATCACGCCGTCGGCCACCAGCGGCGTGGCCTCGACGGTGCCCTTTGCGGGCAGGTCCACGTACCAGGCCAGCCCCAGCTGCTGCACGTTGTCGCGCGTGACCTGCGCCAGCGGGCTGAAACGCTGCTCGGCCCAGGTGCGGCCGTGGCTGAGCCAGTCACCCGTGCGCGCTGGATCCTCGATGGCAGCGCCATCGATGCGCGCCGTGGCGGCCAGCGCCTTTTCCAGTGGATCGGTGCGACTGCATCCCGCACACAGCAGCAGGGGCACGAGGATGGCCCCGCAGAGACGTCCGAAGCTGTTCATCGCCAGTCCACCTCCCGTGCCCGCATGCTAACCCACGCTGGCGGGGCACGGTGCCGCGGGCCTATGCTGTGCGGGTGAAAGCGCGTGTCACCGGTTCCATGGACGGAAGGCCGTGATCTCCGGCAGGCGGCTTGCCGCGGCCGTTGCCGTCACGCTGGCCAGCCTGTGCGCTGGCGGTGCCGCGCCGGAAATGTGGGTGACGGCACCGGCTGATGCCACACGTGTGCCGGTCGCACCGCCGCTCGATCGGGGCGGCAACTTCATCGTTTCCCCTGCCACGCGCTGGGCCGACGTGCCGCCCTACGAAGTGCGCGAAGGCGTGTCGCGCGGAAAGCTGGTGCAGTTCCAGGTGCCTTCCACGGTTTCGGACATGTTCCCGGGCGTGGCCGGCCCCTATGAGCGCAATGTCTGGGTCTATGTGCCGGCCGGTTACGTGCCGGGCACGGAACTGCCACTGATGGTGGACCACGACGGCCGTGCCGATGCCGTGGTCCAGACCACCCTGATCGCGGTGATGGACAATCTCATTGCGGAGAAACGCCTGCCGATGATGGCGGGCCTGTTCATCGCCAATGGCGGCGATGGCAGGCCCAGCGAGCGCTCGCTGGAATACGACACCGTCTCCGGCAGGTATGGAGAATACATCGAGCAGGTCATCGTGCCGCTGGCAGAGCAGGCGGCCAATGTGAAGTTCACCCGCGATGGCCATGGCCGCGGCGTGATCGGGCAAAGCTCGGGTGCCGCCGCCGCCCTTGCCATGGCCTGGTTCCACAATGACCTCTACACGCGGGTGATCTCCTATTCAGGCACCTTCGTCAACATCCAGAACAGCGAACAGCATCCGCGCGGCGCCTGGGAATACCACGCCAGCCTGATTCCCGGTTCGCCGAAGAAGAACCTGCGTATCTGGCTGCATGTCAGCGACCGCGACAACAGCTTCGGCCTTCCCGAGGAGAGCTTTCGCAACTGGCCGCTGGCCAACAACCGCATGGCCACGGCGCTCAAGGCCAGGGGCTACGAATACCAGTACCTCTGGTCCACCGATTCCGGTCACGTGGAACGTGGCGTGGAGCGCCAGACGCTGGAACAGGCCATGGAGTGGATCTGGAAGACCTACTCGCCGGAGTAGGCCGGCGCCTCAGGGCCGGCCGATGACCCCCAGCACGTCGGCGCTGAAGCGGCTGATGTCGAATCCGGCGCCGGAATCGAATCCGCGGCGCACGACCACCACCTTGCGCGAGGGGATCACCATTGCGTAGTGGCCCTGGCCACCGCTGGGGGTGAAGGCATCAGTGGGCAGGCCGGCCATGCCCCCGTGCAGCCAGAACTGCGCGCCATAAAACGGCGCGCGCGCGGGCTGCGCAGGACCTTTCGTGGTCACGTATTCCACCCAGCCCTCGGGCAGGATGCGCTCGCCCATCCACACGCCGTCATTCAGGTACAGCAGCCCGAAACGCGCGAAGTCCCGCGCCGTGCTCCAGGCCTGGCCCGACATCAGGAAGTCGCCGTTCCAGTCGCCGTTGGTGGTGGTGCGCGTCATGCCGATGCGCCAGAAGAATTCCCGATAGGGGAAGGCGAAGAAACGGCGGTCATCCTGCATGGCCTCGCGCAGCGCACGCATGGCCAGCATGGTGTCCGGCGGGCTGTAAACGAATGTGGAGCCGGGCAGGGTGTCCAGGAAGTTGGTGGCTGCGAGGTCCGCGACGGTGCCGCCCTGGGCGTAGATCTTCTGCAGCGGGCTGCCGCGCCCCTGCGTGTAGAGCCCGCTGGACATGCGCAGCAGGTGCTCGTAGGTGATGGCACCGCGCGGATCGCCCGGCTTGCGCCACGCGGCGATGTGTGCGGGGTCCTGCACCTTGAGAATTCCCGCGCCGGCGGCGATGCCCAGCAGGCTGGCGGCGAAGCTCTTGGCCGCAGAGTGGGTCTGCGATCCCTTGTGCAGGTCGAATCCGCGGTCATAGCGCTCGCCGACAACGCGGCCGTCGACTACGACCACCACGCCCCAGGTGGTGCCGCCATAGGTCTGGCCATCGAAGGCGGCAGCCACCAGGGCATCAAGTGCTGCCTGCTGTCTGGCGGGCAGTTTCGCGGTCGCATTGGCATCGCCCATGGGCCAGGGCCGGCTGTCCAGGTCGGGCGCGCGCAGGTTGTCATCGACGCGGGGCAGGTGCCGCGCGGCTTCCAGTGACGCTCCGGCAGGCAGCTGGACGCAGCCGAGCACGGGACGCCAGACCACATGGCGCGGCGGCATGGCGTCGTCGTATCGCACGGAGACGGTGCGGGCGGCTTCGTCGATGGAAGTCGGGAAGGCCGGCAGGGCGCCCATGGCCGGGTCGCGGCCATTGAGGTCGCGCTCGATGATCTCGTCGCCGAGTCCTCCCGACCAGCGTCCGCTGCAGATGTTCAGCGCCCGCGTGGCGGCAGCCCCAGCAGCCGTGTTGCGCACCGTCTCGCCGCTGCGGCGGGCTGCCGCCTGCAGTGGCGAATCCTCTGTCGCGGGGGCGGCGGCAGGCGCGCCCGTCGAAGCGGACAGCAGCGCGCAGATGAGGAGTGGAACGGGCAGGCGATGCATGTGGCTGACATAAGACCGGAATCAGGGATTCCCCGCAACCGGCGGTGTGCGTGCGCTGGTTCACAGTCCAGGAGTCGGGCGGCCCCTAGACTCGCGCCGTACCTGTACCCCGTCCTGCCGCGGCAGGGCCAACCTTCGCAAAGGTCGCTTGAGCAACCACCGGTCCATCGCCCTTTCCCAACTTCCCGATTCGTCCTGCGCAGAGGAGCTGCATGCCGGTGTGTCGCGGCTCCGCTTTGCCCCGCCACTGGAATCCGCATTCCGGCGCCACCACCTGACGAGGGTGCGCGTGCGTACCCGCACCTGGGGCGTCGTCACCGCCGTCTTTGCGCTGACCTTCACCTCGCTGCAGCTC
This sequence comes from uncultured bacterium, assembly GCA_965652645.1. Lineage (GTDB taxonomy): Bacteria > Pseudomonadota > Gammaproteobacteria > Steroidobacterales > Steroidobacteraceae > ZC4RG30. Next base: position 11,630 of record CBFGXE010000021.1, read on the forward strand.
GGGGCCGCAGGGCTGATGCATCCGGCCAGCCTCCTGGACCTGTTGATCCTGCCGCTCTCGCTGCTGGTGGCCTGGCTGCCGTGGAGCCGCTTCTACCTGTCGCACTACCTGCAGATCGCACGTTTCGCCACGCCGATCGCCAGCGCGCTGACCGCGCCATTCTCGGCGCTGGCGGCATCGCAGGGCCAGTACGAGGTGCTGGTGCTGTTTGCGCTGCAGATCGTCGGTGTCTTCCAGTTCACCGGACTGCTGTTCCGCGCGGCGCTGTTCACCTGCGTTGCCATGGTGATCGGGTTCGCCGTCGGGGCGGTGCTGTGGATGGCGCCGGAAGAAACGGGCAAGTTCGTCTTCACCATGGCCCTGGCCACCACCATCGGTGGTTTTGCCGTGCGCGACTCCGAGAAGGTCGCGCGCACGCAGTTCCTGGAAGACCGCCTGCTGCGCGAGCTGATGGAGCGCGATCCGCTCACCGGCCTGAAGAACCGCAGGAGTTTCGACGAACACCTGCAGCGCATCTGGATGCAGGCCCAGCGCGATGCCCGCACGATGGCCGTGCTGATGGTGGATGCGGATGACTTCAAGGCCTACAACGACACCTACGGCCACCAGGCCGGTGACGAGGTGCTGCGGCGGATCGGCGCCGTGCTGCGGGAATTCGGGCGCCGTCCACTCGACCTGGTCGCGCGTTATGGCGGCGAGGAGTTCGCGCTGATCATGAACGACGTGTCGTCCGAGCACGCCGCCAAGGTGGCCGAGCAGCTGCGGGCGGCCGTGGCCGCGATGGGCATCGCGCATGCTTCGGCCCGTGGCAGCGGCGTCGTCACGCTCAGCGTTGGCGTGGCCGTGGGCAGGCCGGTGCTGGGCCGCACGCCGCAGGGACTGCTGCAGCTGGCCGACGAGGCCCTGTATGAGGCCAAGGCGGCCGGCCGCAACCGCGTGGTGGTCAAGGGGCAGGAGGCCTACAACGCGTTCGAAAGCGGCGTATTCCTGTCGCCGCGCGAAATGCGCGGCAAGGCCACAGGCTGAGATCCCGCGGCCCGGCCCTCACCGGTCCGCCAGGTCACCTGCCCGCCGCACCAGCTGCACGAACTCCGCCCGGTACCCCTGCGGATCGGTGCCCACGATCCTTGTTGAAGTCCTCGACGTACAGGGGACATTGACGTCCGTCAATGACGCCAAGATTGTCAACAATTTCGTCAACACGTTGGTTACTCTCGGGTCCTGTCCCCGCGGCGGTCGCAGTTGGCAGAACAGGGAGTGCATGTCATGAGGATCCGCATCGAATTGCCGCATCGTCATTCCGCGCGTGTGTCCATGGCGGTCGCGCTGGCCTGCGGGCTGGCCGCCGCGCCAGGCATCGCACAGCAGGCACAGCAGGCCGAGGCCGAACTGGACGAAGTCATCGTCACGGGCAGCCGCATCACCGGCGTGGCCCCGGTGGGCGCCACGGTGACGAGCATCGGCAGGCAGGACATCGAGGACTCCGGCCAGGTCACCCTGGACCGCCTCATCCAGGACCTGCCGCAGGTGTTCGACATCGGCTTCTCCGAGAACTCGCGCGCGCAGAACGCCGGCAACGGCAATGCCACCTGGTCCAACTCGATCAACCTGCGCGGCCTGAGTCCCTTTTCCACCCTGATCATCACCGACGGCCATCGCATGACCACCAACGGACGGGCGATCAATCCCTCGGTGATCCCGACCCTTGGCGTGGAGCGGGTCGAGGTGATCGCCGACGGGGCGTCGGCAATCTATGGCTCGGACGCCGTCGCCGGCGTGGTCAACCTGATACCGCGTCGCAGCCTGGACGGCGTGGAGGCCTTTGCGCGCGCGGGCTCCACGGGCGACGGGGATTTCCAGGAATGGAACGCGGGCGTGGCATTCGGCAATGTGTTCGAACGCGGCCAGGTGATGCTCGCCTACGAGCATGCCTTCCGCTCGAACCTGAACGGCGCGGACCGCGACTTCAATACCAGCGACCTGCGCCCGTGGGGCGGCCCGGACTACCGCGTCAACCAGTGCACGCCGGGCAACCTGCTCTACGACGGCCAGAGCTATGCGCTGCCGGAACAGCTCACCGACGCCAACGCCGGCGCGCTGGTGGCCGGTACCACGAACCTGTGCGATCCGCAGGCCCTGCAGGACCTCTTTCCCGAGCAGACCTACGATTCGGTGAGCGCCACGCTGACGTACGAGATGGGTCCCGGCATCGAGCTGCTGTTCGATGGCTTCTACAACAAGCGCGATTTCGCCCGGCTGCCCGGCGCGCTGACAAGCACGCTGACGGTGCCGGAATCCAACGCCTTCTTCATCGCACCGCCGTTCTACGTGCCCGGCTCCGGTGGCTACCAGATCGCCTACAACTTCCAGCGCGACACGCCCCCCGACGTCTATGGTGGCTACCAGACCAGCTGGCAAGCCACGCCCGGCGCCCGCTTCGAGTTGCCCGCAGGCTGGGAAGCGGAATTGCGCTACGGCTTTGGCAAGGCCGAGGATCGCGCGGATTCCACGGCCGGACTCAACCTCCCGGCACTCAACGCGGCACTGGCCAGCAGTGATCCGGCCACCGCCTTCGATCCCTACGGATTCGGTCGCACCACCGACGCCACCAGGGCGCTGGTGTTCGACGCGGACACCACGTTCCCCACCAATGCAGAGATGAAGACCTGGCAGGCGGGACTGAACGGGCCGGTGTTCGGCCTGCCCGGCGGCGACGTGAAGGTGGCGCTGGGGTATGAAGGGCAGGACTTCACCATGTTCATCTCCTCCGGCCTGCCGGAAGAGCGGGCCTACAACCGCGAGGTGCATTCAGGCTACGCGGAGTTGCTGGTGCCGGTTTACGGCGCCGGCAATGCGGTGCCCGGCGCCCGCGAACTGCAGTTCACCGCGGCGCTGCGCCACGACAAGTACAGCGATGTCGGCGGCACCACCAATCCGAAATTCGGCGTGAACTGGGTGCCCGTGCAGGGCCTGAAGTTCCGGGGCAGCTACGGCACGTCGTTCCGCGCGCCGACCTTCCCGGAGATCTTCGGCAACAGCACCTTCCTGTACGTGCAGAACCACCAGAATCCGTCAGGCGGCGCTGCGCTGCCGGTGTTCAAGATCGGATCGGGCCCGAATCCGGACCTCGCGCCCGAGACCGCCACCACCTGGACCATTGGTGCAGACATGCAGCCCGTGGACGGCCTGAACGTCGGCCTCACGTACTTCGACATCGCCTACAAGAACACCATTGCCGGCCTGCTGTCGAACCTTTCGATCCTGACCTACGCCGACGAATATGCCGGCACCGACGTGATCCTCTTCGGCGAGGAAGCCTACAACCGGATCGTGGACATCCGTGACAACGGCATCGCGGGCTCCGGCCCGGTGACCCTGCGGCAGATCGCCGGCGCAAGCACCGCCTGCCTCACGGACCCGCTGCCCGACTATTCCAATTGCATCTACGCCGACGGCCGCAGCCTGAACCTCGGCCGATCGAACATGCGCGGCCTGGACTTCAACGTGCGCTATCGCATGAATGCGGGCGCCGGGGCGCTCATCTTCGGGCTGAACGGCACCTACCTCACCGACTACGACGTGGCATTCACGCCGGGCGGGGATACCAGCAGCCTGCGCAACACCATCTACAACCCGCTCACCTTCAAGGCCCGCGGCTCGGTGGCCTGGGACCGGGGACCTTTCACGCTGCGCGGCGAGATCCAGCATGTGGGCAGCTACATGAACGACATTGTCGACCCTGATGAAAAGGTGAGCGACTACAACCTCGTGGACCTGACGCTGAACTGGCGGCTGTCCGACTCCTTCAACCTGTTCGGCGCCGGCGGCCTGACGCTGGGGCTCGAGGTGAGGAATGTGTTCGACACCGATCCCCCGTATGTGAATTCGCGCCAGGGCCAGAACAGTGGTGGAGGTTATGACCCGACGGTGACCAATCCCGTCGGACGGCTGTTCGCGGTGAGCCTGCGGATGCGGTATTGACCGCATTGCGAATGCCCCCGCGGCCGGCTGCGCGAGCCCGCGCGCGGCGCTAGACTCGGGGCGATGAAAACAACAAGGCAGACCGGGCTGTCGGGCGTGCTGCTCGCGGCGGCACTCTTCTCCACGGGCGCCATCGCGGCGGAAGACGTTGCCGCCACGCTGGCCAGCTTCGGCATACAGGAATCGGAAGTGCGTGCGCGCGACGTGCCCGGCTGGCGCGCCCCCGGCAAGATACTGCTGCTGCAGTACGGGTTCCGCCGCAAGGATCCGGCCGTTTTCGATGGCGTGGCGCCGGGTGCCAGGGTGGTGTCGGTGACCAACCTCAACGATGCAATGCGCGAGGCCGTGGATGCCGACATCATCATCGGCGACAACCCCGAGATCTGCGACGCGCGCATCATCAACGTGGCGCGCGAGCTGCGCTGGCTCGCCTCCCTGTCGGCCGGCATGGAACTGTGCGCGGCGGTGCCGGCGCTGAAGGAACGCCGCACGCTGGTGACGAACCTGCGCGGCGTGGATTCGCCGGTCATTGCCGAGCACGCCATCGCGATGATGCTCGCATTGGCCCATGGCCTGGACAGGTTTGCGGTCGACAACTCGCAGGGCCGGTGGAGCACCGGCCGCACCGCCCCGACGCGGGTCCGCTACCTCGGCGGCAAGACCATGCTGGTGTCGGGGCTCGGGAGCATCGGCACGGAGGTGGCGCGCCGCGCACATGGCCTGGGCATGAAGGTCGTGGCCACGCGGGTGGGAGGTACCGGCAAGCCGGATTTCGTCGACTATGTCGGCCAGCCGGACGAGCTGCTGAAGCTGGCTGCCACCGCCGACGTGATCGTGAGCTGCGTGCCGCTGACCGACGAAACCCGCGGGCTCTACAACAAGGAATTCTTCGCGGCGCTGAAGCCCACCGCGTTCTTCATCAATGTTGCCCGCGGTCCGAGCGTGGTCACCGACGAGCTGGTGAAGGCCCTGAACGAGGGCCGGCTCGCCGGCGCCGGGCTCGACGTGGTCGATCCTGAACCGCTGCCGGCCGGGCATCCACTGTGGAGCGCGCCACGCGTGCTGATCAGCCCGCACATTTCGGCCCAGTCGGACGCGCCGCCGGACACGCGCTGGACCGTGGCGGTGGAAAACCTGCGCCGCTATGTCTCCGGCGGAAAGATGCTCAACGTGGTGGACATCGAGCGCGGTTTCTAGGCTGCAACCGGCGACCACCCGGCTCCGTCAGGCGGCTCGCGCGGCAGCGCCACGGTAAACGAGGTGGTGCCGCCGCCGCTGGTCACCAGGACCTCGCCGCCATGCGCGCGCGCCAGCTGCTGCACGATGTAGAGGCCCAGTCCCAGGCCGCCGCCGCGGCCGCTGTCCTCGTCGCGCCGGCCGCGGAAGGGCTCGAAGATCACCTCGCGCAGTTCCGGCGGGATCTCCCCCGGGTTGCTCACCGACAGCCTGAGCCGGGTGGCGTCGCAGCCATCCAGGTGCACGTTGATCTCGCCGCTGTCGGCGCCGTGCTGGAGTGCGTTGCCCACCAGGTTGGAAGCCATCTGCGCCACGCGCTCGCCGTCGAAGCTGCCCCGCAATGATCCCTCCTGGGTCAGCACGATGCGGCGATCGGGCGTGGTGGCCTGGTGTTCCTGCAGCACGCGGCGGGTGAGCTCGCCCAGGTCACCCGGTTCCGGGCGCACGGTGATGCCGCCGGCCAGGCGCGCCCGGGAGAAGTCGAGCAGGTCCTCGATCAGCCGCGCCATGCGCCGGCCGCTGCTGAGCACCCGCTGCCCCATGTTGCGCGCCAGCTCGTCCTGGCTCTGCCGCAGCACATGCGCCGAGGCGACGATGGCGCTGAGCGGGTTGCGCAGGTCATGGCCCAGCACGGCGGCGAACACCTCGTTGAGGCGCAGCGTCTCCGACATCTCCGCCAGGTGTGCATCCAGCTGCTGGCGCTGGCGGTGCAGCTGGTGGAAGACCTCCGCCTTGCTGCGCAGGATGTGCGGGTCGATGGGCTTGTAGAGGAAGTCCACGGCGCCTGCCTCGTAGCCCCGGAAATGCCGGTGGGAGTCCCGCACGCCCGCCGTGACGAAGATGATGGGCACATGGCGCGTGCGCTCGGCGCCACGCATCAGCTCCGCCAGCTCGAAGCCGTCCATCTCGGGCATCTGCACGTCCAGCAGCGCCAGGGCCACGTCGTGCTCGAGCAGCAGCTCCAGGGCCTCCTGGCCGGAACGCGCGGCGAGGATCTCCACGTCCAGCTCGCGCAGCAGGGCGGACAGCGCCAGCAGGTTGTCCTCCAGGTCATCCACCAGCAGGAACTTCACCGGCGGCAGGGCGGACTTGCGGTTGGCATTCATGGCGCGGCTCCGGTCTGCGCCAGCAGCGCGGCAATGCCGGCCAGCGGCAGCACATGCTGTGCTGCGCCGCTGCGCACGGCGCCAGCAGGCAGCGTGTCGGCAATGGCCTCGGCCGGATCCTGCACCACGGTGATGCCGCCGGCGCGGGACACCGCCCCGAGGCCCTGCACGCCATCGCTGTTGGCCCCGGTGAGGATGATGCCCATCAGCCGGGCGCCCCAGCACTCGGCGGCGGACTCGAACAGCACGTCGATGGAAGGGCGCGAGAAGTGCACCGGCTCGTCGACGGAAAGGGCGAGGGAGAAGGAGCCATCCTCACCCGGTTCCACCAGCAGGTGGTAGTCGGGGGGTGCGAAACAGACTGTCCCGGGCTCCACCGGCTGTTTGTCCTGCGCCTCGTGCACGCGCAGCGGACAGCGCGTGGCAAACAGGTCCTTCAGCAGGCTGGGCCGCCGGCGGGGCATGTGCACCACCACCAGCACCGCCACCCGGGCATGCGCCGGCAGCGCAGGCAGCAGCACCCCCAGTGCCTCGACGCCGCCGGCGGAGGTGCCGATCACGATGGCGGAGACCTCCGGCAAGGGGCGGGGACTCAAGAGGCCACCTTCTGGTAGATGCGGTCGTCCAGGCTGAACCCGGTGAAGCTGGACGCGTGCGCCGAAAAGCGCAGCGACTCGCTGGAGCCGATGCCGAGGAATCCCTTGTAGCAGAGGGAATCGCGGAACAGTCCCACCGCACGGTCCTGCAGCGTACGGCTGAAATAGATCAGCACGTTGCGGCAGGACACCAGTTGCACCTCGGAGAAGGCCGAATCGGTGGAAAGGCTGTGGTCCGCGAAGGTCATGTGGGCCTTCAGCGACCGGTCGAAGGCCGCCTTGCCGTAAGCCGCGGTGTAATGGGCCGACAGGGAGCCGTGGCCGCCGGACTTGCGGTGGTTCTCGCTGAAGCCGCTGATGCGGTCGATGTCGTAGAGGCCCGCCTGGGCCTTCTCCAGCGCCACCGTGTTGATGTCCGTGGCGTAGATGAGCGTGCGATCCAGCAGGCCTTCCTCCTTCAGCAGGATGGCGATGGAATACGCCTCCTCGCCGGTGCTGCAGCCGGCCACCCACACCTTCAGCGAAGGATAGGTGCGCAGCAGCGGCACCACCTTCTCGCGCAGCGCGCGGAAGTAGGGCGGGTCGCGGAACATGTCGGTGACCTGCACCGTGAGGATGTTCATCAGCTCGGGCATCAGCGCGGACTCGTGCAGCAGGCGGTGCTGCAATTGCGAGAGGCTCTGGCAGCCGAACCGGTCCATGGCCACGCGCAGGCGCCGGCGCAGCGAGGAGCGTGCATAGGTGCGGAAGTCGTAGTGGTAGCGCAGGTACAGCGCCTCCAGCAGCAGCCGCAGCTCGATGTCCCCGACCCGCTCGTTCATGCACGGCTGGTCTTCATTGCGGCATCCACACGCGCACCAGCGACAGCAGGCGCTCGATGTCCAGCGGCTTGGCAAGGTAGTCGCTGGCGCCGGCCTGCAGGCATTTCTCGTGGTCGTCGCGCATGGCCTTGGCGGTGAGGGCGATGATGGGCAGGCGCTTCCACTCGGAATGTTTCCTGATTTCCCGCGTGGCGGTGAGGCCGTCCATCTCCGGCATCATGATGTCCATCAGCACCAGGTCCGGCGCGCGCTCGCTGCCGCGGGTCTTCTCCAGGTGTTCCAGTGCCTCGCGGCCATTGCGCGCGATGTCCACGCGCGCGCCACGCGGCTCCAGCACCTTGCTCAGGGCGAAGATGTTGCGCACGTCGTCCTCCACCACCAGGATGCGCCGGCCGTCGAAGGCAGCCTCGCGATCCCGCGCCGCGCGCAGCATGCGCTGGCGTTCCGGCGGCAGCTCCGATTCCACCTGGTGCAGGAACAGCGTGACCTCGTCGAGCAGCCGCTCTGGCGAACGCGCGTCCTTCACGATGATGGAGCGTGAGAAACGCCGCAGCCTCTGCTCCTCGTCCCGACCCAGGCTGCGCCCGGTGTAGACGATCACCGGCGGAAACCCGACGCCATCCAGCTCGCCCATCTTCTGCAGCAGCTCGTAGCCGCTGAAATCCGGCAGGTTCAGGTCGAGCACCATGCAGTCGAAGGTCTGCTTCTGCAGCAGCTCCAGTGCGGCGGCGGCTGTTCCCGCGGGAACGATCTCGACGCCCTCTGTGGCGAGCAGGGCGCGCACGCTCTCGCGCTGGCGGGCGTCATCCTCCACCACCAGCACCTGGCGCGTGCCCGGCGAGAGGCGCGAATCCAGCCGCCGCAGCGCCTCGGCCACCTGGTCGCGGTCGACCGGCTTCAGTGCATAACCCACCGCGCCGCGGCTGAGCGCCTCGTGCGAGTAGTCGGCCACCGACAGCACGTGCACGGGAATGTGCCGCGTGTCCGGGTTGCGCTTGAGCTCATCGAGCAGCGACAGGCCGGTACGGTCGGGCAGGTGCATGTCCAGCAGCACGGCGCTGATGTGCTGCTGCTGCAGCACCTCCAGTCCGTCGCGCGCCGTGTGCGCGACCACGGCCTCGAAGTCGTGTTCGCGGGCCAGGTCGCGCAGGATGGCGGCGAAGGCCGCGTCGTCCTCCACCACCAGCAGGCGCCGGGCGCCGGCATCGGCAGCCTGGTCCCGTGGTCGTGCCGCGGGCGCGGGTGTCCCGGCATCCGGCGAAGGGCGGCGGTCGCTGGCCGTGCCGTCGAGGCGCCGCCGCCGGTCTGGTTGCGCAGGCGCGGATGCCGAAGCCTCGTGGCCTGGCGCAGCCTGGCCGTGCGCGCGGTCGTGGGACGGGGACTGGCCGGCCTTCCCGTCCAACGTCCCCGGCGCCGGCAGCCTGTCGGGCAACCACAGCGTGAACGTGCTGCCGGCACCCAGTTCGCTCTCCACCGTCACCCGGCCGCCCAGCAGCTGCGCAAGGTCGCGCGAGATCGAAAGCCCCAGGCCCGTGCCGCCGTACTTGCGGTGCGTGCTGCCGTCGGCCTGGCGGAAGGCCTCGAAGATCACCTGCTGCTGTTCGGGCGCAATGCCGATGCCGGTGTCGCGCACCGCGAAGGCGACGCCGTCGCCATGCGCGGCAGGGGCGGGGCGCACCTGCAGACGCACCTCGCCGGAGGAAGTGAACTTGAAGGCGTTGGACAGCAGGTTGCGCAGGACCTGCATCACGCGCTGGCTGTCGGTCTCCAGCCGTTGCGGCGTGCCCGGCGCCACCGATACATCGAAGGCCAGGCCCTTGCCGCGGGCCACCTCCGCGAAGTTCTCCTGCACGCTGTCCAGCAGCCGCTCCAGCGGCACGTCCTCGGGCACGATCTCCATCTTGCCCGCCTCGATCTTCGAGAGGTCGAGGATGTCGTTGATGAGGGCGAGCAGGTCGTTGCCCGAGGCGTGGATGGTCTGCGCAAAGCGCACCTGCTCCTCGGTGAGGTTGCCATCCCTGTTCTCCGACAGCAGCTTGGCGAGGATCAGCGAGGAGTTCAGCGGCGTGCGCAGCTCGTGGCTCATGTTGGCCAGGAACTCTGACTTGTAGGCATTGGCGCGCTGCAGGTCCTCGGTGCGCTGGCGCAGTTGCGCCTCGCCGCGCTCCAGCTGGTCGGCATGTTCCTCCAGCGCGCGGGTCTGCTCCTCCAGCTGCGCGTTGGTCTGCTCCAGCTCGGCCTGCTGCTGTTCCAGGCGCACCTGCGAGGATTTCAGCGCATCGCTCTGTCCCTGCAACTCCTCGTTGGCCACGCGCAGTTCTTCCTGCTGGGCCTGCAGCTCCTCGGACTGGCGCTGCGTTTCCTCCAGCAGTTCCGCGAGGCGCGAGCGGTCGATGGACGCATTGATGGCAATGCCCAGGGTCTGGCGGCTGCGCTCGAGCATTTCCATCCCGGCCTCGCCCGGCGCGGCCTCGAGCGCCAGCTCCACCACGCCGTTGACGCGCCCATGGTAGGAAACCGGCACCACCACCACGCGCGCGGCGGGGGCGGAGAGCAGCGCGGATTCCAGTCGCAGGTGCCCGGCGGGCGCGGCCACGTCCATGACCCGGTCGGCACGCACGGCTTCGCCCACCAGTCCGCTGCCCGGCGGAAAGGTGTCGGGTGCGTCACCCGCCAGCGCGAAGCCCGCCACGCGGCGCGCCATTCCCTTTTCGACCACGTAGAAGGCACCTGCGGGTGCATGCAGCTGGCGGGTCAGGTAGCGCAGCACCTGCTCGCCCAGCGCCTCCAGGCGCTGCTCGCCCTGCAGGGTACGCGCCAGGGCAGCCTGTCCGTCCCGCAGCCAGCCCTCCACGGCCTTGCGACGGAATTCGCGCGCACCGATCACACCCGTGGCGATGACCAGCAGCAAAAGCAGCGCGAGCCCACCCATCACGGTCAGCGCGGACCGTTGCCTCGCCTGCTCCATCGACCGGTAGCTGGTGTCCAGGCGTGCCTGTTCCTGCGTGATGAGCCCGGTCGCGATTTCCCGGACCTGGTCCATCAGCTGCTTGCCGCGACCCTGCACCACCCGCTCGATGGCCGCTTCCTGTCCGAGGTCGCGCTGCAGGTCGATGACCAGCTGCAGCTCATCCAGCCTTTCCAGCGCAATCTGCTGCAGGCTCTCGCCGCGGCGGGCCTGCTCTTCATCACCTGACAGCATGTCGCGCAGGCGGCTGAAGTCAGTGGCCAGCTTCGCGCGTCCGGCGTCGTAATCCTCCAGGTATTCCTCGCGCCCGGTCAGCAGGAATCCCCGCTGGCCCGTTTCGGCATCCTTCAGCTCGGACATCACCAGGTCGATGGCGGCCACCAGGTCCATGGTTCGCAGCGTTTCGCTACGGTTCCTGTTCTGCTCGCTGATGGCGCGCATCGAGAGCGCCGCGATCAGCACGATGGCCCCGATGGCCACGGCAATGCCGAGCACGAGCCGGGGCGGCAGGCGGGTATCCAGGCGCAGTGAATTTGCGAAATCGCCACCCTGGGCGATCGCGGAGGACGTGTCTGGAGCCATTCACATTCTTCTGGGAATCTTGCGCGAGTATCACACTTGCCCCCTGATGTGAATGTCGGACAACGCCCCTATCGGCACACCTCGCCAATGCCCGACTGCCGGTGCTGGTCGGCCAGCTTGGCCCATGGCCGGAGCGGATGTCGGATGATGCGTGGAGGCAGGTGGACAAGGCGCATCGCGACGTGGCCGCCTCCTTGCCCGGCGTGCGCTTCGTCAGCGCGCAGGGCCTTGCCCACAAGGGAGACGTGCTGCATTTCGACGCGCCTTCGGCGCGGGAACTGGGCCGGCGCTACGCCGGGGCTTTTCTTGCCATGACCGCCGGCCGGGAACCAGCGCGCGCACAGCAGAACTGATGAACCTGCCTCAGGGCCGGATCGGCTGCAGCCAGCTGCTGGTGTCCTGGGGCTCCCGTCGCGGCAGCCAGCCGAACACCACCGTGTGCCAGTGGATGCGCTGCACGTAGTTGCGCGTCTCGTTGTAGGGGATGTTCTCGATCCAGACGTCCGGATCCATCGGCCGTTCCGGCAGCCACCGCTGGGCGGCACCGGGGCCCGCATTGTAGCCGGCCAGCGCCAGCGGCAGCTGGCCATCAAAGCGCGTGAGCAGATCCTTCAGGTGCGCCGCCCCCAGCACCACGTTCACCGCCGGGTCGAACAGCCCATCGGGCGTGGGAGCGGGACGGCTCCACTGCCGCGCCGTGCGGCGTGCGGTTTCCGGCAGGAGCTGCATCAGGCCACGGGCACCGGCCGAGGAGAGCGCATCGCTGCGATACAGGCTTTCCTGCCGGATCACGCCATAGATCACCGGCGCCGGCAGGCCCGACACCCTGGCCGCCGTTTCCACTTCGGCATCGAACGGGCGTGGATAGAGCAGGCCATAGTCGAAGAACACCTGCTCGCCCGTGGCCACCGCCACGGCCTGGTGGTACCAGCCCCAGCGGACCGCCAGGTGGATGGCCTGCGCCCGGGCGGCCGGCGGAAGCTGCTCGTGCCCGAAGCGCCATTCGGCCAGGGCCTTGTCCGCCAGTCCCGCCAGCAGCAGCTCGCGCGCGCGCATGAAGGGTGCCTGGCGCTCGATGCTGGCCACCAGCGCGCCATCTGCCTGCAGCACTTTCAAGTTCGGCACGGCCCGCCGCTGCAGCCGCGCCGCTGCCATGCCCGAGTAGTAGTTGTCATCAGGGAGCAGTGACTCGTACAGCTGCCGGGCGGCGGCTTCATCACCCCCCTGCGCGGCGGCGCGCGCGGCCCAGTAGCGCCAGCGTGCGCTGTTGCGCGCCGTGTCGGACATGGCCCGGATGCCGCGGGCGGCCAGCTGCCAGTCGCCAGCCCAGAGTGCGGCGCGCACCTGCCACTCGCGGGCGGCATCGTCGAAATCGGCATCCTGCACACGCGCGAACCAGTCCAGCGACCCGGCATGGCGATCCCAGGAAAGGGCCAGCGCCAGTGCCAGCGCCAGCGGGCTGGCAGCCCTGCGGTCCAGTTGCCGGGCATCCACCAGCCGCGGCAGGCGCTGCCGGGCGCCGTCGCGGTTGGCGCGCGCGAATTTCGTCCAGCCGGCCAGCAGTGCGTCGGGTTCGACCCTGCGCCCGGGCGCGGCAATCAGGGCATCCAGTTCGCGTTGCGGGTTCTCCAGCAGCGCCGCCCACTGCAGCAGGGGGGCGGCCTGGTCTGGCGACAGCCTGGCCGCGATCTGGCGCGCGAACGAAGCGTTGCCGGCCTCCAGCGCAAGCCGCACGCGCTGGATGATGCGTGCGGGGTCGAGCTGGCCGGTGCCCTCCAGCCAGGCAAACGCGCGCTCGCATTCCGGCACGCTGCGCGGCGTGAGCCAGGCCTGCACCACGGGTCCGGTGAGCTCCTGCACCTGCCCCAGCGCAATGCGTGCGGCGAAGCCGTGGCAGCGCAGGGCAGCGTCATCCCCTGCGGGGTCGTGGAAATCAAGGTAAGGCTCCCAGCGCGACCGGGCCGCCAGTGACAACAGCCAGGCGCGACGCAGGTCCCGGGCGGCTGGCGCTCCCTGCTGTTCGCGCAAGAATGCTGCCACCCGGTCGTCCAGCGCAGCCGGCACGTTCTGGCCCGCCGCGCGCAGGGCCTGTTCCAGCCGTGCGGCCTGCACATAGGGGTAGAGCACATAACGCCGCAGGCTGGCGCTGTCCCGGGCGTCAGGGTCGGCGCGCGCACCCGAGGCCGAGGCCATGGCCTGCCGGAATTCGATGCGCTGGGCGGGCAGCGGGTCGTCCGCGCCCGTGGCACCGCCCACCATGCCGCACAGCAGGAGCAGGCCCGCGGCCAGCAGGCCACGCGGTTTGGCGGATACCGGAATTGCCGGGGAGCGCTGCATGCCGCAAGCCTAGCGCATTGCCACCGGCTGCCCGAGTGGTCCTCCCCGTGGCTGCGCAAGGCCCGCGCGGCGTGACGAAGCCAGCGTCGGCCAGTAGACTTCCGTCCCGCTCCGGCCCCTCCACGACTGAAGAGAACACGTCAAGACATGCTCCAGAACATCAGCGACAAGCTCAAAGGCGAGGGCGACAAGGGTTCCAGCAGCCATCGCTGGGGCTGGTATCTCATCCTCGGCGCCCTGGCGCTGGTCTTCGTGGCGTGGGGCCCGACCACCGTGATGGACATGTCCTTCGGCTCCAGCAGTTATGCCGCCAAGGTCAACGGGGAGAAGATCTCCGCCGACCGGATGAACGAGCAGTGGCAGATGCAGCTGCCGCAGGTCATGGCCGCCTATGGCGGCGAGGTGCCCCCCGAGGTGCGCACCGAGCTGCAGCACCAGATGCTGGACGTGGCCGTGCGCGAACTGGTCGCCATGCAGCACGCGCGCAAGGTGGGGTTCCGTGTCTCCTCCGGCGAGATCGCCCGGGCCTTCCGCGAGGAGGAGGCCTTCCAGATCGACGGGCAGTTCAGCCTCACCGAGGCCCAGGCGCGCCTGGCCAATGCCGGCATCAGCGAGCGGGCCTACCTGGACGAGCTGAGCTCGCGGCTGCTGACCAACCGCCTGCTGGGCGTCATCGGCGTGACCGACTTCCTCACGCCGGTGGAATCCCGCCGCATCCTCGGCCTGCTCGACGAGGAGCGCGAGGTGCGCTACCTGCTGCTCGATCCGGAGAAATACGCGGGCAATGCCCCGGTGGACGACGCGGCCATCCAGGGCTACTACGAGTCCCACCAGGAGGACTTCGCCATCCCCGAATCCGTGAAGCTGGCCTATGCCGAGCTGCTGCTCACCGACCTGGCCGACACGGTCACGGTCACCGAGGAGGAGCTGAAGGCCCGCTACGAGCTGGACAAGGCCCAGTACGTGCAGCCGGAAACCCGCAATGCCCGCCACATCCTGCTGCCCGTCGCCGAAGAGGCCGAGGATGCGGAGCAGGCCGGGCGCGCGCAGGAGCTGTACACGCAGATCCAGGGCGGCGCAGACTTCGCCGAGCTGGCGCGCGCCAATTCCGGTGACACCGCTTCGGCCGCCAATGGCGGCGAGCTGGGCTGGGCCAGCCGCGAGACCTACGTGCCGGCCTTCGCCGACAAGCTGTTCTCCATGCGCGAGGGCGAGGTCAGCGAGCCGGTGAAGACCCAGTTCGGTTACCACATCATCAAGCTGGAAGGCATCCGCCCGGAAGTGGGGCGCAGCTTCGAAACCGTGCGCAGCGAGATCGCGGCCACGCTGCGCAACGAGAAGGCCGTCGCCCTTTTCAACAGCGAGCAGGACCGCCTGCAGGAGCAGCTGGAAACCGGCGGCACCAACCTCGACGCCCTGGTGCAGGAGTTCAACCTGCGGCGCGGCGAGGTGGAAAACTTCGAGCGTGGCGCGGGCGGCCTGCCGCTGGGTTCCGATGCCACCCTCAACCGCGAGGTGTTCAGCGAGGCACTCATCACCGCGCGGCGCATCGGCGGACCGGTGCAGCTGGCCGAGGACCGGGTCACCATCTTCCGTGTCGAGGAGCATCGTCCGGCCTCCACCCGGCCCCTTGAAGAGGTGCGGGGCGAGATCGTCGCGCAACTGGTCCGCCAGCGCGGCGCCGAGGCGGCCCTGGAGGTTGCCAACAATTCCCTGGCCGAGCTTGCCGGCGGCAAGACCTTCGACCAGGTGGCTGCCTCGCTGAAGGTGAAGGCAGAGCCCGCCGCCTTCGTGGGCCGCGGCGCCCCCGACCTGCCGGTGGAGGTGCGCGACGCCGTGTTCGATGCCCCGCGGCCCCAGGAGGGTTCCCCCGTGCGCCAGGCGCTGAAGCTGGATGACGGCACCGTGGCCCTGTTCCAGGTCACCGCCTCGCGGGTGCAGTCGCTGCTCGACATTCCCGAGCTGATGGAGCTGCGCACGCAGCGGGAGCTGGAGCGCTACACCAAGCGCGACATCGACGCCTACATCAGCAGCCTGGTGAACGACGCCAAGGTGCGCCTGAACCCCGCGGCGTTCATCCAGTAGCCGTCCCCGCCTATTCGGCGGGGAAACTCATGCCGACGGTGCTGAAGCCGCCGTCCACGTAGAGGATCTCCCCGGTCACGCCGCTGGCCATGTCCGAGCACAGGAAGGCGCCGGCCTTGCCCACGTCTTCCTGGGTCACGTTGCGGCGGATCGGAGACGCCTGGGCCACGTGCGAGAGCATCTTGCGCAGCCCGGGGATGCCGGCGGCCGCCAGCGTCTTGATGGGGCCGGCGGAGATGCCGTTCACGCGGATGCCCTTGGGGCCCAGGTCTGCTGCCAGGAAGCGCACATTGGCCTCCAGGCTGGCCTTGGCAAGCCCCATGACGTTGTAGGCGGGCACCGAACGCACGGCCCCCAGGTAGGAGAGGGTGAGGATGGCGCCGTCCCTGCCGGCCATCAGCGGGGCTGCAGCGCGCGAGAGGGCCGTGAGGCTGTAGCTGGAGACGTCATGGGCGATGGCAAAGGCCTCGCGGGTGGTGCTGTCGACGAAGTCCCCGGCCAGCGCCTCGCGCGGCGCGAAGGCCACGGCG
Source organism: uncultured bacterium (assembly GCA_965652645.1). Lineage (GTDB taxonomy): Bacteria > Pseudomonadota > Gammaproteobacteria > Steroidobacterales > Steroidobacteraceae > ZC4RG30. The sequence goes on from CBFGXE010000021.1 coordinate 27,872, forward strand.
TGGACCAGGATGTCCAGCGATCCCCACTGGCTGCCAATCGCCGCGAAGGCGGCCTCCACCTCGCTGTCGACGGTGACGTCCATCGGCAGGACGATCTTCGATCCCACCGAGGTCGCCAGCGGCTCCACGCGTTCCTTCAGTTTCTCGTTGCCGTAGGTGAAGGCGAGCTCTGCGCCATGCGCGTGCATGGCCTGTGCAATGCCCCAGGCGATCGAACGGTCGGTGGCGACGCCGACGATCAGCGCGCGCTTGCCGGAGAGAATTCCCATGTGTGCCCCATGCCCGAAATGGATGGGGCGCGATGATATCAGTTCAGGAACCCTGCGCCTTGTAGGCCACCAGGCGCTGGCCCGGCTTGATCATGCTGCCCGAGAGGTTGTTCCAGGCCTGCAGCGAGGACACGGACACCTTCAGCGTGCGCGCGATGCCCGAGAGGGTGTCCCCGCGCTTCACCACGTAGGTCATCTGCTGGCCGTCGGCGCTGAAGATGATCTCGCCGCCGCCACCACCACCGCCGTCTTCGGCGTGCAGCTTCAGCCGCTGGCCGACGCGCAGGATGGAGGTGGTCTTGATGTTGTTGAGCCGCGCCAGCGAGTTCACGCTCACCTTGTAGCGCTTGGCGATGCCCGAGAGCGTGTCGCCGCTGCGCACCACGTGCACCGCGCGCACGGCACCCGGCTGGCGGGCGTCCACGCGGGCCGCGGCCAGGCGGACCACCTCCGGCAGGGCAGAAACCTTCGAGGGCACGCGCAGCTCGGTGCCGATCACCACCGTGCCGGTGCTGCCGAGCTGGTTCAGCTCGCGCAGGTGCTGCGCGGTGGTGCCGAAACGCTGGGAAATGCTGGCCACCGTGTCGCCCTCGCGCACGGTGTAGCGCTCCACGCGCAGGCGCTGGTCGGGCGTGAGCAGCAGCAGGCTCTCGCGGAAGGCGTCGGCGGATTCCACCGGCACCAGCAGCCGGTGCGGGCCGGTCGGGTCGGTGGCCCAGCGGTGATAGGCCGGGTTCAGGTCGTACATCTGCTCGGTGGTGATGCCGGCGAGCTCCGCCGCCACCTCGATGCTGATCTGGCCGCCGGTCTCCACTTCCACGAAGTAGGGCCGGTCCGGGATGCCCTCGATCGACAGGCCGTACTTTTCCGGCTCGGCCACGATGCGCGCCATGGCCAGCAGCCGCGGCACGTAGGCCTTCGTCTCGTTGGGCAGGCGCAGGTTCCAGAAGTCGATGCGCTTCTTCTCGTTCTTCGCGCGGCGGATGGCACGGGACACATTGCCCTCGCCGGAGTTGTAGGCCGCGACGGCATGCAGCCAGTCGCCGCCGAAGAAGTCGTGCAGGTAGGTCAGGTAATCCAGCGCACCCTGCGTGGCGGCCACCACGTCGCGCCGGCCGTCATACCACCAGTCCTGCTTCATGTTGAAGCGCGTGCCGGTGGCGGGGATGAACTGCCACAGGCCCATGGCACGGGCGCTGGAATAAGCAAAGGGCTGGAAGGCGCTCTCGATCACCGGCAGCAGGGCCAGTTCCATCGGCAGGCCGCGCTTCTCCACCTCGTTGACGATGTAATGCAGGTAGGGCGCGGCGCGGGTGAATACCCGCTCCACGTATTCGGGGTTGCGGGCGAACCAGTCCGCTTCCCTGTCGATGCGCGAGTTGTAGTGTTCGCCCAGCGTGAGGCCGGCACGCACCCGGTCGAGCAGGTTGCCGACGGGCACAGGCTCCGCCTCGGCCTCGGCCAGGGAGGCCTCCAGGGCCGTTTCCTCCTCGGTGGGAACCTCCACGGGGACCGGCTCGGGGAAGGTCGCCACCACGGGATTGCCGCTGGCTTCTTCCAGCGGCGCGGAGGTATCTGCCTGGGGCACAGTGACGCAGCCGGCCAGGGTGGCCAGCGCGAACAATTCCAGGGTTCGGCGCAGGTGCCAGCGTCGATTCACCTTGGTTGTACCTCCAGTCGGGGCGGCGGGGCGGATGGCCTCGGGCGAAAGAAGAGCCTATGATTTTTCCGGGCGGTATTTAACCGGCCGGGTCACAGAATAGCCACGCTTTTTTCCATAACGCAATGCCGCAATCCCCACCTGCCGACTGGCTCTCAACCTCGCTCGGGCGGCAGCTGCTGCAGGGGGAGGCGCAGCTGCTCAGGGGCCTGCTGGACGACGTTTTCGGGCTCGAACTGCTGCAGCTGGGCACCTGGGGCGCCTCGCGCGACTGGCTCTCCAGCTGCCGTACGCGCCGCCAGACCGTGATCGCGCCGTCGCGCGACAGTTCGGGCTGCGAAGTGGACGTGCTGGCCGAGCTGTCCGCGCTGCCGGTGCAAAGCGCCTCGGTCGACGCGGTGCTGCTGCCCCACACGCTGGAGTTTGCCTCCGATCCCCATGCCATCGTGCGCGAGGCCGACCGGGTGCTGCACGGCGAGGGCCAGCTGATCGTGATGGGCTTCCGGCCCACGAGCCTGTGGGGCCTGCGGGCCTCGGCCTCGCGGGAGGGTTTCCCCCCGTCCTTGAAGCAGATGCTGGGCATGGGCCGCGTCTGCGACTGGCTGGAGCTGCTGGGCTACGAGGTGGTGCTGCAGAAGCGCTACCTCTTCAGCCGGCCCTGGGGTGTCGAGAGCCCGGCTCCGCGGCGCGTCCTTCGCCGTGGCCTGTTCAATCCCCTGCCGGCAGCGGCCTGGCTGCTGAAGGCACGCAAGCATGTGTATCGCCTGACGCCGCTCAAGCACCGATTCTTCCAGCGCGAGCGCCGGCCGGTCTTCGGCTCGGCGCTGCCCGAGCCGACCCACCGCAATCCATCGTGACCGAAGTGACGATCTATGCCGACGGCGCCTGCCGCGGCAACCCGGGCCCGGGCGGATGGGGCGCGCTGCTGATCGCCGGCGAGCAGCGACGCGAGCTCTCCGGAGCCGAAGCCCAGACCACCAACAACCGCATGGAACTGACCGCGGCCATCGAGGCGCTGAAGGCGCTGAAGCGGCCCGTGAGTGTGACGCTGTACACGGATTCAAAGTACGTGTGTACCGGCATCGTCGAGTGGCTGCCACAGTGGAAGGCGCGCGGCTGGCGCACCGCCGACAAGAAACCGGTGAAGAACCAGGACCTGTGGGAAGCGCTGGACGCGGCGAGCGCCGGCCACCAGGTGCAATGGCGCTGGGTGCGCGGCCATTCCGGCAACGCCGGCAACGAACGCGTCGACCAGCTCGCCAACGAAGCCATCGACACCATGCTTCGCGTAAGATCGACCGGATGAGGCAAGCCCCTTGAGACAGGTCATCCTCGACACCGAAACCACCGGCCTTGAGCCCGGCGAAGGCCACCGCATCATCGAGATCGGCTGCGTGGAGCTGGTGAACCGCCGGCCCAGCGGCCGCCATTTCCACGAGTACCTGAACCCCGAGCGCGAGATCGACGCCGGCGCGGCCAAGGTGCACGGCATGACGCTGGCGGACCTGGCCGGCAAGCCGCGCTTCCGCGACGTGGCGCCGCGGCTGCTGGAGTTCATCGACGGCGCCGAGCTGGTGATCCACAACGCGCCTTTCGACGTCGCGTTCCTCGATGCCGAGTTCGCGCGCTGGGCCGGCGAGGCGGGCGTGGAGCTGTGCACGGTGCGCGGGCGCTGCCGGGTGCTGGACACCCTGGCGCTGGCGCGCGAGATGCACCCCGGCCAGCGCAACGGTCTCGACGCGCTCTGCAAGCGTTATTTCATCGACAACTCCCACCGCACGCTGCACGGCGCATTGCTCGACGCGCGCATCCTGGCGGATGTGTACCTGGCGATGACCGGCGGGCAGAGCGCGCTGGCGCTGGACGATAGCAGTGCCGCTGCCAGCGTGGTGGTGGCCGGGGCGCTGGAGGTGAGGATCGGGGAGCTGCCGCTGAAGGTGGTGGCGGCGAACGAGGCGGAAGTGGCCGCGCATGAGGAGTTCATGCAGCGGGTGATGAAGGCCAGTGGCGGCAAGGCGTTGTGGCAGTAGGCGGAAGGACCAATGAGCGGAGAAGGATTTTGCTGAGTACTCGCAATACCCGGATCGGGGTGGTGGGCCTGGGCTATGTCGGGCTGCCGCTGGCAGTGGAGTTCGGCAAGCATTACAAGACCGTCGGCTTCGACGTGAAGCCGGCGCGCATCAAGGAACTCACTGCCGGGCGTGACAGCACGCTGGAAGTCTCGCGGGCGGAGCTGAAGGCAGCCTCCAGGCTCTCTTTCACCGCCAGCGTGAAGGACCTGAAGTCCTGCCGCGTGTTCATCGTCACCGTTCCCACGCCCATCGACGACTACAAGCGCCCCGACCTCACTCCCCTGGTGAAGGCCAGCGAGTCCCTGGGCACGGTGCTGAAGAAGGGGGACGTGGTCATCTATGAGTCCACCGTGTATCCCGGCTGCACCGAGGAAGTCTGCGTCCCGATCCTGGAGAAGGTCTCGGGCCTGAAATTCAACCGTGATTTCTCCGCCGGCTACAGCCCCGAGCGCATCAACCCCGGCGACAAGCAGCACCGGCTGCCCACGATCAAGAAGGTGACCTCCGGGTCGACCCCCGAGGTTGCGGAGTTCGTCGACGGCCTCTATGCCAGCATCATCACCGCCGGCACCCACAGGGCCTCCAGCATCAAGGTGGCCGAGGCCGCCAAGGTGATCGAAAACACGCAGCGCGACGTGAACATCGCGCTGATCAACGAACTGGCACTGATCTTCAATCGCCTGGGCGTCGACACCGAGGAGGTGCTGTTGGCGGCGGGCACCAAGTGGAATTTCCTGCCGTTCCGGCCGGGGCTGGTGGGGGGGCACTGCATCGGGGTCGATCCCTATTACCTGACCCACAAGGCCCAGGAGATCGGCTATCACCCCGAGATGATCCTGGCCGGGCGGCGCCTGAACGACAACATGGCGCTGTATGTGGCCAATGAAGTCGTCCGGTTGATGACCGGCAAACGCCTGCATGTGAAGGGGGCCCGCATCCTGGTGCTCGGCCTCACGTTCAAGGAGAACTGCCCGGACCTCAGGAACTCGAAGGTCATCGACATCATCCGGGAGCTGGAAAAATACGGCGCGAAGGTGGACGTGCACGATCCCTGGATCGACTTGAAGGAGGCCCGCCACGAATATGGCGTGAGCCCGCTGAAGAGCCTGGGAAGGGCGAAATACGACGCGGTGGTGCTCGCCGTGGGCCACAACCAGTTCCGCGAGATGGGCATCAGGGCCATCCGGCGGCTGCTGAAGCCGAAGAGCGTGATCTACGACATCAAGCACCTGTTCCGGCGCGACCAGGTGGACGGACGGCTATAAGGTGCGGACATGAAGATACTCGTCACGGGCGCTGCCGGGTTCATCGGCTCCAGCGTTTCCCACAAGCTGCTGGCCCGCGGCGATGAAGTCGTTGGCCTGGACAACCTCAACGATTACTACGACCCGACCCTGAAAGAGGCCCGGCTGGCCCGTCTGACGCCGCTGCCGGGGTTCCGCTTTGCCCGCCTTGACCTGGCCGATGCCGCGGGAATGGCGGCGCTGTTCAAGGCCGAGCGGTTCGACCGGGTGGTGCACCTGGCCGCACAGGCCGGGGTGCGGTATTCGCTGGAGAATCCCCAGGCGTACGTGGACAGCAACATCACCGGTACGTTGAATGTGCTGGAGGGGTGCCGGCACAACGGGGTGCAGCACCTGGTGTTCGCCTCCACCAGCTCGGTGTATGGGGCCAACACGAAAATGCCCTTTTCGGTGCACCAGGCCGCCACGCATCCCCTGTCTTTCTATGCCGCGACGAAGCGGGCGAACGAGCTGATGGCTCACAACTATGCGGCGCTGTTCAGGCTGCCGGTGACCGGGCTCCGGTTCTTCACTGTGTATGGCCCTTGGGGACGGCCGGACATGGCGCTGTTCCTGTTCACGAAGAACATCCTGGCCGGCAAGCCCATTAATGTGTTCAATCATGGGCACCACAAGCGGGACTTCACGTTCGTGGAGGACATTGCCGAGGGGGTGGTGCGGGCGGTGGATCGTGTGGCGACGCCGGATCCGGCGTGGGACAGCATGAATCCGGACCCGGCCACGAGTTCCGCGCCCTACCGGGTCTACAACATCGGCAACAACCGGCCCGTGGATCTGTCGCACTACATCGAGACCCTGGAAAAGTGCCTGGGGAAGAAGGCGGAGAAGAACCTGCTGCCGCTGCAGCTGGGGGATGTGCCGGACACTTATGCCGACGTCGAAGACCTGGTGCGCGACGTGGGATACCGTCCCGCAACTACGGTGGAGGATGGTGTAAAGGCATTCGTCGACTGGTACCGGAGCTACTACAGGGTCTGATCGATCGTTGGTCGTCACACGAGACGGCGGCATTTTCCACAGGCCAGTCGCCTTGCAGCGCGAGGTCTGCCGTAAGATCGGCCCATGCACAAGGACGCTTCCACCACGACCGCCTGGTCGCGCCTGAGGGCACAGGCCGGCTCCCCCCAGCCCACCATCGCCGGCCTGTTCGTTGCAGAGCCCGACCGAGTCCAGCGCTGCATCGTTGAGGGCGCGGGCCTCACACTGGATTTCTCGCGCCAGCGCGTTTCTGTCGAAGTGCTGGGGACGCTGGTGCAGCTCGCTGAAGAGGTCGGCCTGCGCGAGCGGATCGCCGCCATGTACCGGGGCGACATTATCAATCTCACAGAGAGGCGGCAGGTGCTGCATACGGCGCTGCGGCGCAAAAACGCTCCTTTCGCAGCCGAGGTAACGGCCGAGCGCGATCGCATGCTCGCCTTTGCCGAGGGCGTGCGAACAGGCAGCATCCGCGGCAGCGACGGGCACACCTTCGATCTCGTGGTGAACATTGGCATCGGTGGCTCGGACCTCGGCCCTGCGATGGCTGTGGAGGCGCTGCGCCCATTCACCGCCCGAGCGCCGCGCATGGCCTTTGTGTCAAACGTGGACGGCTGCCGCCTGGCTGATACCCTGGCCAGTGCCGATCCTCGGCGCACGCTATTCATTGTGTGCTCGAAAACCTTTACTACTCTGGAGACACGTACCAACGCTGAAACTGCCAGGCGCTGGATCGTCGACCGACTGGGCATTGCGGCCGTGCCGGACCACTTCGCAGCCGTCTCGGTCAATGCGGTGGCCATGGACGCCTTCGGAATCCATCCTGACTACAGATTCTCCATGTGGGACTGGGTCGGCGGGCGCTACTCCATTTGGTCCTCCATTGGGGTGTCGCTTGCAATTGCAGTTGGTCCCGAAGAATTCAGGCGGTTTTTGGCCGGCGGTGCCGGGATGGACGAACACTTCGCTACGGCGCCCTGGCCGCAGAACCTGCCCGTGCTGATGGGACTTATCGGCGTGTGGACCATAGAGTTCCTCCGGCTGCCCACACTTGCCGTGCTGCCCTATGACGACAGGCTGGCGCGTTTTCCCGCGTACCTGCAGCAGCTCGATATGGAGAGCAATGGCAAGCGGGTGAGGGAGGACGGCACGCCCGTATTCTCCGAAACCGCTCCAGTGGTCTGGGGAGAACCCGGAAACAATGCCCAGCATTCGTTCTTCCAGATGCTGCATCAAGGTACCCCGCGGGCCGCTCTGGATTTCTTGCTGCCGGCACTGTCCTCCTGCGGGGACCAAGCTGCCCATGACTTGGCGATCGCCAACTGCCTGGCTCAGGCCGAGGCATTCGCGTTCGGGCAGGCATTGGACGACCCTCATAAGGTGCACGAGGGAAACCGGCCGTCCAACATCGTGATGTTCCCCGGGGTTCAGCCGGCGACGCTTGGCGCGCTGATTGCGCTGTACGAGCACAAGGTGTTTACCCAGAGCGTGTTGTGGGGCCTTGATGCCTTCGACCAGTGGGGTGTAGAGCTGGGGAAAAGGCTGGCGACCTCCATTGCTCCCCTGGTGACGGGCAGTGGCAGCGCGGGCAGCATTTCCTTAGGCGCGTCACTACAGGTGTTGCGCCGCTGGAGGCCTTAAAGGACCGCCCCGTTGACGAGTCAATGGTCCAAGCTTGTAGGACTATACTGACATTCCCTATAGGACGTTTCGGTATAGTTGCCCGGATGCGCAAAAAGATCGTATTTGCCAGTCTCTTGCTGGCATACGTAAGTGCGACCTACGCACAAGGATTCTTTCTCCCCGCTGGCAACAAGAGGCTTCGAGAAGATCTGACACTGCTCGTGGACGAGGGGGTCATCAACCTGCCCCTGAACGAGTGGCCGCTGGCGCGGAAGGACGTAGTTGACGCATTGGTGCCCATTGATGGCAGTGAGATGCATGACATAGCTCTCCGGCATGCCTTGGCGCGCGTACGGACAGCGACGCGGTTGTCTGAAGATGCCTCCACGTGGCGCATACGGAACGTCAGTGTGGCAGGAGGGGAACCTGGCCTATTGAGGCACCAAGGCACGCTGGCTCGGGAAAACGGTGAGCTGACGACCCAAGGTGGGGCCACCACGGACCGGTACAACATCACTCTCAGCGCTACTGGAGTCCTGGATGCCGGCGACGGGCAGGACATCCGCTTCGATGGGTCGGATATCAGCATCCAATTGGGCAACTGGATTTTCAGCGCCAACCAAATGGACCGATGGTGGGGGCCGGGAAAGGATGGAAGTCTGATCCTGTCGACCAACGCGCGGCCAATGCCTGCGGTCTCTCTGGATCGCGTGCGCAGTCTGCCTGTCGATTTCCCGGTGCTGCGGCTGTTAGGCCCATGGCGATTCTCGGGATTCCTTGGCGTAATGGAGAACGAGCGGGCGGACGTGGACCGTCCACTGTTCATGGGAATGCGCCTGGTGTTCAAGCCGGCGCCGATTTTCGAGTTTGGGATGTCAAGGACGGCGCAGTTCTGTGGAAAGGGGCGGCGGTGCGATCTCGAGACTATCGGGCGCATGCTGATTGGCGATGACAACCGCGGCATTCGGGGCCTGCCGGACGATCCGGATGCCGAGCCGGGAAACCAGATGGCCGGATTTGATGTGCGCATCGTCTCGCCGTTCAACCCCCTTCCCATCGCGATCTACGGCCAGGAGATTGGAGAGGACGGTTCCAGCAGCGGCATTCCCGAGCGATATCTCGCACTTTTCGGCGCAGAGAGCTGGTTCATGCTTCGCACGGGATCGGTACTACGCACCCACATCGAGTACGCCAATACGAAGGTCAAGTGGTACAACTCGGACATCGAGTATGACGTCGCGTACCAGCAGGGAATCTTCCAGGAGGGTTACCGATACTGGGGTCGCAACATAGGTCACACTACCGATGGCGATTCTGAATCGGTATCGGTGATGCTGTCGCTGACAACCAGCGAGGGTGCCCGATGGGCGGTGTTGGGCAGGCGAGGTCGCCTCGATCGGTGCTGCGTCCCTTTTGCCAACAACCTGATCACTGACGGACCCAGCCGATACACGTCCGGCGAAATCTCCTGGGAAGGGGGGCTCCGCAAATTCGATGTTGGCGTCCAATTGGGATACGAGAAGCAGACTCCGGATGCGGCGGGCGATGCGCGCGGTGTATTTGGTTTCCTTCGGATTGGCAGGAGCCTCTGACGGGCATGCTTGACGCCCTTGCCGCCAGGGTCACTCGATACGCGCCCGGCAACTCCGACCGGCGAAGTGGCAACAAAATGGACTATCCTTGCGTCCATTGCAGATCGAACCGGTAGTCCTCTCCAGCAAAATGAGACTTTCAGTGTCGCCCCGGGGGCGGAGATTTCTAGTTGCCGCCTTGGCGGTGGTGTTTGCCACGTTCGTCCGGGCTCAGACGCCGTCATCAGAGCAACTGGAGATATTCCGCAATCTCACTCCAGAGCAGCAGCAGGCATTGCTCGAATACATGGCAGGGGACAGCCAGCCTGGCGTCCTGTCGCCGGGTCCGGCCGCGGGCGAGCGGTTGGCGATGGAACAGGACATTGCGCAGAGGAGGCTGGCGCAGGAAAGGCTGGCTCAGGTGCCGGAAGTGCCGATCCTGAGTGCGCAGGACACGGTTCTGGTTGATGCCCGTCTTCGCGAAGTCGAGGGTGAGGGCAATCTGCAGCAGCAACGCAACCCAGTGAGCCAGGCACGTCTCGATCACCTCGCGGAACAGATTCGCTCGCGCAATCCTTACCAGCTCGACGGCAACGGCCGACTCAATCTTCCCGGCTCATTGCCGATAAGTCTGAGGGGTTTGACCGAGGAACAGGCTTCGCAGCGACTGTCGCTGGAGCCAGACCTGATGCAGCTCGAGATTCGGTTGACGAGGTTGCCGCTCCAAGGGTCAGGCGTCGATGGGCTGAAACCCTTCGGCTACGATCTTTTCCTGAACTCGCCATCCACGTTTGCACCCGTAACCGAGGTGCCGGTGCCCGCGGACTACGTCATTGGTCCCGGCGACGAGTTGATCGTTCAGCTCTACGGAAATCAGAATCGCACTGTGCGCCTGGTGGTGACCAGGGATGGTGTAGTTAACTTTCCCGAGCTAGGGCCGATCAGCATTGGCGGCATGTCGTTCAATTCCGCGCGCCAGCTCATGGAGGGGCGTGTCACTCAGCAGATGATTGGCGTGCAGGCCAGTATCACGATGGGGGAAACTCGAACCATACGCGTGCTGGTGACTGGCGAGGCCGTGCAGCCCGGCTATTACACCGTCAGCGGCCTAGCGACGATGACCACGGCGCTATATGCCTCCGGCGGAGTCAAGACCATAGGCTCACTGCGTGATATCCAGCTCAAGCGCGATGGTCAAGTGGTGGGTCGTCTCGACTTGTACGACGTTCTGATTCAAGGGGACACCAGCGATGACTCGAAGCTGATGCCTGGCGATGCGATCTTCATCCCGCCGGTCGGGCCCTCGGTGGCTGTGTATGGTGAAGTGAAGCGTCCGGCGGTCTATGAGATTCGCGAAGGAACTACCGTGGCGGAGGTGGTGCGGATTGCCGGCGGGCTCACGTCGGAGGCTGATGCGAGCAAACTAAGCCTTACCCAGATGGATGCAAGCAGGCGCCGCGTGGTGCTGGACGTCGACCTTGCCTCGCAGAGCAATGCGTCGCTTCGGGTTGCAGACGGCGGCATACTCCGCGTGGCCCGCATGCGACCTCAGATCGATGCCGGCGTGGAACTCGAAGGCGAGGTATACCGTGCGGGTCCGGTGGCTTGGCGGGAAGGGCTCCGCCTCAGTGACGTGATTGAGTCCCTGGATGAGCTGAAGCCTGCTGCCGACAAGCAATACATACTGATCCGACGCGAGTCGCAGGAGGATGGCCGCATATCTGCACTGTCCGCTGACCTTTCCGCCGCCCTCGCGGCGCCGGGGTCTGACGCAGACCTTCTTCTCCAGCCGCGGGACAGAATTCGTGTCTTCGATCTGTCCACTCCGAGAGATCGGATTATCCGGCCGCTGCTGGACGAGATGCGGCTTCAGTCCGAACTTGCCCGGCCCACTGAAGTCGTAAGTGTCAGCGGCAGGGTAAAGGTCCCAGGAGAGTATCCGCTGGAACCCGGCATGCGCGTCAGCGATCTGCTGCGCGCGGGCGGCAACCTCGAGCCTTCTGCCTTCGGAGGTACGGCCGAGCTTGCTCGCTTTGTTGTGGGTCCGGACGGCGCCCGCTACACAGAGCTGGTCGATGTCGATCTCGCCGCAATCAGAAGAGGAGACAGCGTGGCTGATCTCCTGCTTCAGCCGTTCGACTCCTTGATGGTCAAGGAGATTCCCGACTGGGCCGATCAGGCTTCCATTACGCTGCGGGGCGAGGTGCGTTTCCCTGGTACATATACCATCCGGAAGGGGGAAACCCTGCGACAGGTGATCGATAGGGCCGGCGGACTGACGTACTTTGCATTTCCTGAAGGCAGTGCCTTTACGCGCCGCGACCTGCGGGAGCTGGAGCAGCGCCAGCTCGATCGTCTGGCGGAGCGGCTGAGAGCGGATGTTGCCTCCCTCGCCCTGCAGGCGGCGAATGCCGGCCAGTCGGCAGCCACCAATGCTTTGCAGTCGGGCCAATCGCTATTGGCCCAACTTCAGAGCGTGCGGGCGACTGGCAGGTTCGTGATCGATCTGCCTGGTCTGCTCGCCGCGGAGCCTGGAAGCATCAAGGACGTCCTGCTCCGCGACGGAGACGAACTCGTCGTGCCCAAGCAACGTCAAGAGGTTACCGTCATCGGCGAGGTGCAGAATCCCACATCGCATCTGTTCCTGCCCGATCTGGTTCGCGACGACTACATACATTTGAGCGGTGGGACGACCAGGAAGGCGGATCGTGGGCACATCCATGTCATCCGTGCAGACGGGAGCGTCGCGAGCCGTCAGGGTTCCTTCTTCCGCAGAAGCTACGACGTTGCGATCAAGCCTGGCGATACCGTCGTCGTTCCAATGAATACGGACCGCGTTCCGAGGTTGCCTCTCTGGCAGGCCATAACGCAGATTTTGTACAACGTTGCCGTGTCTGTGGCCGCTGTCAATTCGTTCTGAGGACCGCGGACACGCTACAACTCCGGTCCGGGTCACAGTCAGCGCCGGATCGTGCCCGCCGGTTTTGGTGCGGCAGCGGGCAACCATGAGGCAGTACTCGACAGATGTGTGGCATTGCTGGATTCTTTGACCCGGACTTTAGGTTCGGTGGGCAGGAAGAACTGCTCCGGGAAATGGGCGAGCGGATTGCCCATAGGGGACCGGATGGCCGGGGAGAATGGTACGACGCGGGCGCCGGAATAGGTCTCGCGCATCGCCGGCTTTCCATCATCGACATCAGCAGCGCCGGGTCTCAACCGATGAAGTCACATGACGGTCGTTACGTCATCGTGTTCAACGGCGAGATCTACAATTTCGAGTCTCTGCGCAATCAGCTGGAATCTACAGGCGGGGCGATAGCGTGGAGGGGGCATTCTGATACCGAAGTCCTGATTGAGTGCGTCTCCGCGTGGGGCGTCGAGCAGGCGCTGATGAAATGCAATGGCATGTTTGCCTTTGCGCTTTGGGACCGGGAGAAGCGCGAGCTTCTGCTCGCACGCGATCGTTTTGGCGAGAAGCCCTTGTACTATGCGTTGCAGCGCAACCTCCTGTACTTCGGTTCGGAACTTCGGGCCATGGACAGGCTGCCTGGCGTGCCTCGGGAAATTGACCGGGAGGCTGTGAGGTTGCTCCTCAGATACGGGTGCATTCCTGCTCCTCGTTCGATCTGGAAAGGTGTCCACAAGTTACCTCCGTCGACATGGATCCGGTTTCGGCTCGAGCAGGGAAATCTCTCGTCTGGCGAGGGGCCGATGCGGTACTGGTCCGCTGCCGAGTGTGCCGGAAGGTGGAGACGGGAAAGGTCCAGCACCACGGATGAGGAGATCATTGCATCCCTTGACAGGGCTATACTCGATGCAGTCGGCCTTCGCATGAGGTCGGATGTCCCTCTTGGAGCCTTCCTTTCCGGCGGGATCGATTCCTCGGTCGTGGTTGCTGCGATGCAAGCGCAGAGTACGAGTCCCGTCAATACTTATTCGATTTCCTACGGTGATCCGAACTACGACGAGGGGCCGTATGCAAAAGCCGTTGCGGAACGACTCGGCACCCGTCACACGGAACTGCGTGTGGAGCCGTCGATGGCCCTGGACGTGGTTCCAGAACTGCCTCGTATCTACGATGAGCCGTTTGCGGATGTTTCGCAGATTCCCACCTACTTGGTATCCCGACTCGCCCGTTCGGAAGTAACAGTTTCCCTTTCCGGGGATGGGGGAGACGAGATCTTTGGTGGTTACACGCGCTATCTCTGGGCACCACGGCTGTGGGCGGCGCTGCAAAGGACGCCGGGGTGGGCAAGAACGCTCGTCGGCACGGGTATGCGCCGGATTCCTCGCGCCCACTGGGACCGGATCGTTGGTGTCGCGAATTCAGTGCTTCCCTTCCTGCCGAGATTCACCACACCAGGCTACAAGCTGCACCGGTTTGCGGATATCTGCACTGTCCGGAACGAACAGGAGCTGTACCAGAGGCTGATTTCTCTGGGCAGGCATCTGGAGGGGGCGGTGAGGCGTGGTTCGGGGGTCGATGCGCAATCGGGTCCTTTCTGGCCGGAGGGAGTCGCATTCCGGGAAGCCATGATGCTGCGGGACACCATGACCTATCTGCCGGACGATGTACTTACAAAGGTTGACCGCGCTAGCATGTCGGTCGGACTTGAAGTAAGGGCACCGTTCCTCGACCCGGACTTGTTTGGCGTTGCCTGGGCTTTGCCCGATGCGGCGCGGTTCCGGGGCGGGGTGGGAAAATGGGCCCTTCGCAAGGTGCTGGCACGTTACATACCCGAGCAACTTATCGATCGCCCCAAGATGGGATTTGCTGTGCCTTTTGGGGGGTGGCTGCGAGACGAACTCAGGGAATGGGTCGAGGATCTGCTTTCGGAGCGTGCATTGTGCCAAAGTGACCTGCTGGAGGCAGCGCCCATAAGGCGGATGTGGGACGAGCACAGGACCGGAAAAAACGATAACGAGTACGCCCTTTGGCCAGTCCTTGCTTTCCAGTCCTGGATGAGAGGCCAGGCGCGGGGATAGGGTTCCCGGACTGGTGGCCGGTTCGGGCGCCGTGCGGTGGGGGGGTGGCGGGCCCGCGGGGAGCAGTGGCATACATGAAGA
>CBFGXE010000022.1:0-41567 GCA_965652645.1 uncultured bacterium
TAGGCGTCACGATGAGCACAGCACATGCCTATTGTCGGACGGGAAGAATTGCTGCCTTGTTCTTCGCCCTTCTTGCCTCCGCAGAGCTAGCGCGCGCGGAGGTAGACGTTCGATTCACAACAGACGTGGACTGGACCCTTACCCCTGTTGCGGAGGGCCTCGCCTCAAGAACCCACGATGGGATATATCTGCATCTGAATCGTGTTGTTGTCTCCGCATCGCCAGAACTCAGTAGCTCCAGCAAGCTACACGGTGTCAGATTTGGGTTGGTGCTAGGGCGACCCGACGGGAGTTGGCGTGTGTCCCGCTGGTCGAAACCTGTTACCTTGGAGATTGACCTCGAGCCCGGCGAAGATATTGAGCTGAAGAGGCTTTCTGGCATTATTCCAATTGAATTGGACCAATCATTGAAGGACCAATGGTTGGTCATGGAGTGCAGCTATACCTTTCGCGGGGTCAAGGCGACTTCCTACGCACATAGCAGCCGAACCGTGCTCATGACGCTGTCGGAGTGATCGGGTCAACGAGGGATAAGTGTCTCTTGCCTGATGGCAATTCAGCGAACGTTCAGTCCCGGAAATGCTCCCGCGGACCTGCGGCGAAAGACAACCTGCGTCCTGTTTGCCCCCACAAGACTCAACTGAATGCCGACGGCATCTTCCAGGCTGACCGTTGCAACGTTGGGACGTTCGACGGATATATCTGGATCACGAGGGCGCAGGCGCTCCCTCGGATTTGGCACAGTGAGTTTATCCAGGACCTGCGGGGCGGGCGCTGAGTCAACGGCAGTAACGTCGATGTCAAGCGACCAATTGCCTGGATGTCCGATGTGGCGTGCAGGGAGCAGTATCGGCTGGGAAGAAGAGATCAAAGTTCGCTGCAGGACGCGGAGTTGATGCGCCGCTGGTCCGGGCTGGTCCGCCGGGCGCGTCAGTCAGCCGGGATGGGGTATAGTCCCCGCAGGTCCGTGAGTTTTCCTGAGACGTCAGGAGATCGTGTGGCGAGGCGGCTGGCCCTGTTGGTGTCCTTGATGGTATCCACCGATCGGTAACCAACCGCCAGATTCAGCGGGCGGGGAAACGCAAATTCATGGCCGCGACTGAATGATTGAACTCCAGCACCTGACCAGGCAGTTCGGCGAATTCACCGCCGTGCGCGAGGTGTCGCTGCGCGTCGAGGAAGGGGAACTGCTGGTGCTGGTCGGCGGGTCGGGCTCCGGCAAGACCACCACGCTGAAGATGATCAACCGGTTGATCGAGCCGACGGCCGGAACCGTGCTGATCGACGGCCAGGATACCCGCGGCATCGCACCGCATGTGCTGCGGCGGCGGATCGGCTACGCCTTCCAGCGTGTTGGCCTCTTCCCGCACATGAGCGTGGGCGAGAACATCGCCATCCCGCTCACCCTCGCGGGCTGGGATCCGCCGCGCATTGCGCGTCGGGTCGATGAGCTGCTGGAACTGGTGGAGCTTGCGCCCGGCGTGACGGCCGATCGTCGCTCCACCGACCTTTCCGGCGGCCAGAAGCAGCGCGTCGGCGTCGCCCGCGCTCTGGCGGCCTCGCCGCGCCTGATGCTGCTTGACGAACCGTTTGGTGCACTGGATCCGCTCACCCGCGACCGGTTGCAGCAATCCTTCCTCAGGATCCGCAAGCAGCTTGCGCTGACCGCGGTCTTCGTCACCCACGACATGGCCGAGGCATTGCTGATGGGGAACCGCATCGCCATCATGCGCGAAGGCCGCCTGGTCCAGGTCGGCACACCGCGCGAACTTCTGCATGCGCCGGCCGATGACTATGTGCAGCAGCTGATCGAGACGCCGATGCGGCAGGCCAGCGTCGTCGACGCACTGCTGGGGACGGTCTCCGCGTGAGCGAACAGCTCGCATTGCTGCCGGGCTATCTGACGGCACACCTGCAGCTCACCCTGTTCGCGCTGCTGATCGGAACACTGATCAGCATTCCGGCCGGCATCCTGCTCACGCGCCGGCGCTGGCTGGAACAGCCGGTGCTGGGCGTGGCCAGCGTCATCCAGACGATTCCCAGCCTCGCATTGCTGGCGCTGATGGTGCCCGCGCTTGCCGCACTCGGTCTCAGCAGCATCGGATTCCTGCCAGCCTTCATCGGCCTGATCCTCTACAGCGTGCTGCCGATCCTTCGCAATACAGTCGCCGGGCTCAATGGGGTGGACGATTCACTGCTCGAAGCCGCCCGGGGCGTGGGCATGACACCCGGGCAGAGTCTGCGCCAGGTCGAGTTGCCGCTGGCCATGCCGGTGATCCTTGCCGGCCTGCGCACGTCCACGGTCTGGACGGTGGGGATTGCCACCCTGTCGACCCCGGTCGGTGCGACCAGCCTCGGCAACTACATCTTCAGTGGCTTGCAGACCCGCAACCTGACCGCCGTGCTTGTGGGGTGCGTCGCCGCGGCCGCGCTGGCGCTGTTGCTGGACGGCCTCGTGTGGGGGCTGGGCGCGGCGGTCCAGCAGCGAAGAAAAGGCTGGATCCGCGCGGTCCTGGCTGTCATCGGCGCGCTGTATCTCTTCACTGCCGGCACGATGGTATCGGCCGCTCGTCCGTCGTCGGAGCGGCCGGTCGTGATCGGCGCCAAGACCTTCACCGAGCAATACATCCTGAGCGAGATCCTGTCTGGCACCATCCGCAGGGCCACGGGTGAACCGACGCGGATTGTCTCTTCACTGGGATCGACCGTGGCATTCGATGCGCTGCGATCCGGCGACATCGACGTCTACGTGGACTACTCAGGCACGATCTGGACCACGCTGATGAATCGGGAAAGCGTGCAACTGACCCGCGAAGAAGTCATCGATGGCGTGCGCCAGTTCCTGCGCGACGAACATGGTATTGAGCTGGTGGGCGCGCTGGGTTTCGAAAACTCGTATGCCCTGGCCATGCCCGCCAGCGAAGCTGACGCGCTGGGTGCAACGCGCCTCAGCGATCTTACGGCGGTCGCTCCCCGGCTTTCCATTGGCGGGGACTACGAATTCTTCGGCCGCCCGGAATGGCGGGCCGTCGAGGAAACCTACGGATTGGAGTTCAGGGAGAAGCGGTCCATGGACTCATCCCTCATGTACCAGGCCGCGGGCAGCGGACAGGTGGACGTGATCAGCGCGTTTTCCACCGACGGCCGGATCGCCGCCTTCAACCTCAGGGTGCTGGAGGACGATCGGGGCGCCATTCCACCCTATGATGCTGTCGTCCTGGCGGGGCCGCGCCTGGTTCGCGACCATCCGCAAGTGGTCGAGGCGCTGCGGGAACTGAGCGGCACCATCGACGCGGATCGCATGCGCCACATGAACCGCGCCGTGGATGAAGCCGGCGCGGGGCCGGCTTCGGTCGCCCAGGAATTCCTCAGCGGATCATTCCCGCCCTAGCGGATGACACCGCACGCGATCCGCCCGCCGGATCCCCCGGAGGGCTGCGTCTTGTAGTCATCCGGCATGGCATGCACGACGAGCGCCTTGCCGAGGATTTCATTCGGACTGTCATCCTTGTCCACCAGGGTCGCGCCCTTCAGGCTCACGTCCACCGTGGCGCGCCCGTCCTTGTCCGCCTTGAGGTTGGGAATATCCCCGAGATGCTTCTTGTCGGACTTCGGGTCGCCGTGCTGGTCCTTGGTGGGATTGAAATGTTCGCCCGCGCTCGAGAAGTCAGGGGCAGAGCACTGGCCGATCTCGTGTACGTGGAAACCGTGTTCCTTGCCGGGATCAAGGCCGGTGATCTCGCCGCGGATGTTCACGGCCGTGCCTTCGTTGGTCAGGGTGAGTTCTCCCTTCACCGTGCGGCCGGCTGCGGAGACAAGGGTAGCCTGGGCGGTGTTGCGCGGTGCGACGGCCGCGGCCGCCGGCCCTGCGCCTGCGCCGGCACGGGCTGGCGCTTCACCCGCGAAGGAATCCTGCAGGGCATAGCCCGTGCAGATCGCGACCGGAATCAATGCTGCGAGTGCCACGGTTTTCATGGGGTTCTTCCTTGCGGCTGTAGACGTTGTTGGCCAGCGTGCACGAACACGCCTGATTTCGCAGTCAACGCTGGCGAAATGCGCCTGTAGTCGGGTTCTTACGATGCGCCGTGCGGTGGCGTGATGGTGCCGGCAGCGGGTGCGGTGTCCGGGGCCGGGCCGGCGCTACACAAGCTTCAGGCGGTCGGGGCGCCACTGGTGCGTGCGGCACGGGATCACCTGCGCAAGATTTGTCAGGCAGGCCCTGCCGGCCTGCAGCAGACTGCACCCTGTGGATTCACCCATGACGCAAACCGCCCGCCAGCGCTATGCCCGCCGCATGGAACGGGTGCTCGCCTTCATCGAGCAGCATCTCGACGGAGACCTATCCGTCGAGGCCCTGGGCGAGGTGGCGCATTTCTCCCCCTGTCATTTCCACCGGCAGTTCTTCGCCTGCACGGGCATGGCGGTGGGTCGGCTGGTGCAGCTCATGCGGCTGCGGCGCGCGTCGATGCAGCTCGTGTTCAATCCGGGCACGCGCATCACCGACATCGCGCTGCAGGCCGGCTTCGGGAACCCCGAATCCTTCTCGCGGGCGTTTCGCAGGGAAGTCGGGCAGTCACCGGGTGAATTCCGCCAGAACCCGCAGTGGGCGCCGTGGCACACCGGCTCGCTGCTCAAATTGCCCCAGGAGCATTCGGACATGCAGGTCACCATCGTCGATTTCCCCGAAACGCTTGTCGCCGCCCTCGAGCACCGCGGGCCTGAGCACCTGACTTTCGAGACCACGCGCAGGTTCATCGCGTGGCGACAGGAGAGCGGCTTTCCGCCCGGAAGCGGAAATACCTACGGTGTGCACTACACCGATCCGGAGACCACGCCGCCGGAGGACTACCGGCTCGACCTGTGTCTTTCGGTGGAGGCGCCGGTGATGCCGAACCGGTTCGGCGTGGTGACGAAGCGTATCCCGGCAGGGCGCTGTGCCCGGGTGCGCCACCTGGGATCACGCCATCATGTGGCGCCGGCCGTGTGGCTGTACCGGGACTGGCTGCCGCAGAGCGGCGAGGAGCTGCGGGACTTTCCGATCTTCTTCCACTATGTGAATGTGGGGCCCGGCGTGGCGGAGGCGGAGATGATCACCGACGTGTACCTGCCACTGAAGTAAGGTCTGCTGCATCCTCGCGCACCCCGGGCGACGTATAGGTGGACATGGAATCCAGAACCGCCCGACGCGACAAGGTCTCGACGGCCGCCGAAGCGGGCTTCACGCTTCGGCGCGCGAAGGCTGGAGACGAGCAGGCATTCAGACTGCTTGTGGAAACGCACCAGGCCAGGGTGTTCGGCGTGGCCCTGCGCCTGGTCGGGCGCCGCGCTGATGCCGAGGAGCTGGCGCAGGATGTATTCGTGCAGATGCACGCCTTCCTTGAGCGCATCGAGGGTCCGGCCCACCTCACGCACTGGCTGCTGCGGACGGTGGCGCATCGTTCCATCGACCACCTGAGGCGCGAGGCCAGGCAGGGGAGGCACCTGCCGTTGGAAGTGCTCGATGGCAGTCCCGGGGCGCGGGCGCCGGAGCCGGCCCGGGATCCGGTGGCGGCGGCGGAGCTGCATCGACTGCTGCTCCGGCTGCAGCCGGATGCCCGGGCAGTGATGGTGCTGCGCTACCAGGAAGACCTGGACCCGTCCGACATCGCCGCGATGCTCGACATGCCCGTCGCCACCGTGAAGAGCCACCTGCGCCGCTCCCTGGAGTGGCTGCGCACGCAGTGCGCAGGAGATTCCCATGGATCTTGAACAGCGATTGCGCGCGAGCCTGGTGGCGCCGGACCCGGGGCCCGGGTTCAGTGCGCGTGTGATGGCGCGACTGCGCCGGGGCCGGGGGCGCCGTGGCAGGTTCATCGTGGTGGGCCTGCTGGCGATGGCGGCCGCGGCGGGCATGCTGGCCTGGCAGCTTTCCGCACCTGCGCAGCAGCAGGCGGAACAAATGACGTTGCCGGTCGCAAGCGAACCGGAGCGGGTTCATCTGGAGGCCCAGCCGACCGCGACGACGGACCCGCAAAGGGCGCAATCCGGGAGCACGATCCCTGTGGTAGTTGCACAGCCTGCCGCGCCCGCGCCGTTTCCCGTGGTCCTCCTGCCGCCTCGCCAGCAGGCACAGGATTCCGGGCTGCATCTCCGCGCGGAAGCCATCCATGCGGCTCTGCGGGACGAATTGCGCAAGGTGCCTGGACTGCTGCTGCGTGACTCGTCCCAGGTCACGCCCGAAGCAGGAGACGCCGAGTTTGTCGTCAGCGTCACCAGCCTGGCTTCAGGCCCCTCACCAACCGGAGGCGAAGTGATCCGGAGCACGGACGGCAATACCATCACGGTGCTCGGTGCGGATGCTGACAGCCCGGGCAATGCTGCTTCTCGCGGTGCGAGCGCCTTGACCGGTGTCGTGGGCCTGGTCCTTTCCGGCCGCAGGACGGGACTGGATGTGGGTTATACGCTCTCCGAGCTCAATACAGGCGGCGGGGCAACGTTCTTCTTCTCCGGGCTGAATGGCTCCGTCACAGGCGTTTCCGGTGCGGGCGGCATCATCAGCATCAGTGGCGCCAGGCAGGATGGCGCCGGAACCGCATCCTGGGTCGAGGTCAGGGTGTCGGCTCGCAAATCTGCAGATTCCCGATACACCCTTCCAGTGCATGAAGGCGACTCCCCCGCACAGCTTGCCGCAGCGCTGGTCGAAAAGTTGCGCCTGCAGGTGTTGCCGCCCGACGCCGGCTACCAGCAACGCGTGCTGTCGCGATTGGCCAATACCGGCAGCGACAGCAGCGTGTTGGGGGACCTTCTGCCGCCTGTGCTGCTGGACCTGCTGCCGCTGCTGGAGGCCGAGGGCGGCAACCGGCTGGAACCGGCGACGCGGCAGGCCTTGTTCCGCTTCGTGGCCAGCCAGCCGGTGAGCACAAGGGTCAATGTCTGGCGGACGTTGGATCGCTCCGGCAATCCGCTGCTTGTCGCGCCTTTGCTGGATTCCCTGCGCCAGGATACAGACCGGCAGGTCAGGCTGGCGGCGTTGGCCAACCTCGAATCCCACCATGCCGGAAACGCAACAGTCCGCGTCGCATTCGAGGCCATCGAGAGCGGGGAAGCAGACCCGTTCCTACGCGCCGCCGTGCGCTGGGTACTGCATGGGGCGGACCAGTGGCGCAATGACGTGATGTCCGCCCTGGCGGACCCAGCCCTGTCGTACGAGGCCCGGCTTGCGCCGTTGATGGCATATCCTTCGACCGGCTCGTTGCAGATGACCGTGATGCGGCGCAGCCTGCTGGAGGATCAGCGGGTACTTCATTCCTTGCTGGCGCTGGTCAGCGAAAACCTGCGCGATCCCGGCCCGCAATGGGCAACCCGCCAGGCACTGCGCCTGCTCGGCACATTCGAACATCCCGCCGTTGCCGACCTGTTCGTACCCCTGCTGCGGGAGACCTCACTGCCGACTGACGTGAACACTGAAGTCCGGGCCTGGGCAATGAATCACACGAATGACCCGCGCGTGCGCGAGGCCATGCCCGAGCTGCCGGACCAGATGGTGCCCTCCGTCCTGCTTGAACGGATGAACGAACTGTCCGGACCCGGCGGCGGGGTCATCGAGACTGCGCCGGCACCTTAGGTCGTGCCGGCTGCATCCTCCGACGGGGTGCCCTTGATCTTCTGGATGAACTCCCGCAGCGGACCGCGCAGGCCACCGAAAAAAGGATCCTCGCGGTTCTCCAGCGTGACCTCGGCCAGCAGCTTCAGCCCCAGCGCCAGCGAGGCTGCCTGATCCGGTTCCGCGAGCAGCCCCTTGCTGCGGATGCGCGCGATGATCTCGAACAGGTCATCGTGGTTGCGGGCCTCGAATACCAGCGGTTCGTGCGTGCCGGGTTCGCCTTTCGCGGTGGCGAGGTGTTCGAGGGTGATGCGGTAGCGGTGCTGTTTCATGGGACTCCCGGGGGGCGGTCGGCGCTGTGGGCCTTCCATCTTTCGTGCAAGATGGTAGCCGAATCTGCGCTTCGGGGGTCCTCCGCGCCACGGGAGCTGCATGCATGCTGCATGACATCGCACCAGCAGGTGCTTCGAGCCAGGGCGATGCCGTGCTGCATACTGCGGCCGACATCACCCGTCTCATCCGTCGGCTGTTCATCAGGCTTGAAGTGCCTCGCATCGAGGTTTGCCTGCACGCGCTCCCGGCCCTGCATGTGCAACACACTCAGGAGCGCCTGGAGCAGCTGCGCGAACGGACCATCGGTTCGTGGGGCGAGATATCGGCAGGCGCGACGCTCGCAGTCGGAGGCTTCGTCGCGTGGACCGAGTGGACCAGTCTCCGCCAGTGGCAGCAGATGGGGAATGTGCTCCTGGTCACGGCGGCCGCATGGTTGGCGGGGCAGGCACTCGAGGCAGCGTGGAGGAGGCTGCGGCTGATCTGGGCGCTGTGGCAACTCAGAAGACAACTGCTTTCGGGGAAGGGGCTCTATGCAGGAGCCACGCAGGCGCCGCCGGATCCTGAATACGATGCCGCCACCCTGCAATCGGCGGTGGGCCTGGCTGCCTTGTCCAGGCGGATGAAACTGGCACGCGTCGATGTCGCAAAGCCGGGCCCGGCACCAGTCCGCATTGCCCGGGCCACGGACGTCGCTGCCATGGTCGGGCGGTTGCTCATCCCGTGGCGACTGCCTCGCGTCGAACTGGATACTCCCGATCTGCCGGCGCTCGACATGCAGCGCACCCAGCAGCGCATCACTCTGCTTTCCGCTTCCTGCAACTGTGTGCTCGGCGCGTTGCTGGCGGCGATGACAACGCTGGCCGGCGGTCTTTACATACTCATGACAAGCACGGAGAAGTGGTGGGAGGAATGGTGGGAGTGGCCGCGACAATGGGACCCGGGTCCCGGCCTGCGGCTCACCCTGCTGGTGGCGGGCGCGGGCATTGCCGGCTGGCTGCTTGAGTCGGTGCTGACCCGCCTGCGGCTGGCAGCGGTGCTGCTGGGTCTCCGGGGAAGGTTGCGCGAGGTGACGAAAGATGCCGGGTAGTGACTTGGGCCCGTCCCACGCCGTGCTGCGCACGGTGCAGGACGTCAACCGCCTGATCCTCCGCCTGTTCGTCGTGCCGGAGGTGCCGCCCATCGAAGTGCTCGTGGACACGCTGCCCGAACTGCATGTGCAACACACGCAGCAGCGACTGGACCAGCTGCGGGACCACGCCATCGGCTGGTTGGGCGAGGTCGCGGCCGGCGTGATGCTGTTCCTGGGATTCGCCTATGCCTGGGCCAGGGACTGGCAATGGCAGAAGCTGGGAATCATCCTCATGGCTGTCGGCGCAGCGTGGCTTGCGGGGAGGGCTCTGGAAGCTGCCTGGGGGAGGTTGCGCCTGATCTGGGCGCTGTGCCGCCTGAGGCGACAGCTGGTCACGGGAAAGGGACTCTATGGGGGATCCACCCAGGCCCTGGCTGATCCCGCCTACGACTCCGCCACACTGCAAGTTGTGTCGAGCCCTGCCGCCATGTCCAGGCGGTTGGGCCGCGCGGATGCCGGCGTTGCGAAGCCGTTGCCGGAGCCCGTTCGCATCGGCCTGGCCGGTGACATCGCCCCGGTGGTCGGGCGGGTCCTGCTCCCCTGGCGCCTGCCTCGCATCGAACTGGTTGCCAGCGAACAACCGACGCTGGAGATGCAGCGTACGCAGCAGCGCATCACCTCGCTTTCCACCTCTTGCAACTGCGTCCTTGGTGCGCTGCTGGCACTGGGGACCCTGCTTGGCGCCGGCTTCTACATCGTGCTGTCTGCCAGCAGGGATTGGGACTGGCACAAGGACTATTGGGACTCGCGCCCGGGCATGCTCCTGGCGATGGCTGTTGTCGGGGCCGGCATTGTCGGCTGGCTGGTCGAGACGATGTTCAACCGCCTGAGGCTGGCGGCGGTGCTGCTGGCCTTGCGGGGCAGGCTGCGCGCGCAGGAACTGCGCGGGGACCGGGGCGGCGTGGCGTGAACGGGGCCGGCGGCACCTGCATGCGCGAGCAGACCGGGCAGGAAGGGCCGGCACGCACCGGGCTTTCCGGCTTGCCCGCGCACGTGACCGCCAAGTGAGTTGATTGCTTGCGCGGCCGAGCCGGCGACCGGTAACCTCGGAGCGAAGACCGGGGCTGCAGCCACCCGGCGGGGAGGACGTGATGCGGAAGGGCGTGACGAAGTTGACCCTGCTTTTGTTGACTGCACTGCAGGCCGGTTCTATTGGGGCCGCGGGAGTGACGCGAATCGAAAAGCCCGTGTTGCTGTCGAGGCCGGATTACCAGAATTTCGGCGTTGGCGAAGATTGCTATTTCGTGTTGCGCCTGACCGTGTCCACCACTGGCAGGGTCACCGAAGTGGAAGTGTTCGAGCGCGGCTTTGCCAGCCAGGAATTCATCGACTCCGCCATCCGATACGTAAAGGGCTACCGATTCAAGCCAGGCACGCGTGATGGTGTTCCGGAGGTGCACTACCTGCTCCAGACGTTCAGCTTCAGCACAGGCAGCCATCCAGCGATCAGTCCGCGGTTTGTGCGGGAATCCAAAAAGGTTGCCGAGCTGGTCGAGTCCGGGGATCTGGCTGGCGGCAATTTCCACGCGGAATGGATGCTGTCAGAGGTCGTGCGTACGCGCTCCGAGCAACTCGTCCTGCAGGGGACTCTGGCTCAAATCCACGCGAGAATCGGCAATTACGGCCGTGCCATCGAGGCATTGCGCTCTGCTACCCGGCGTACCACGCCGGCTCCGGAGTTCGTGCTGCACGGCAAGACACCTCGAAACAACGCCGCGAACTATTATCTAAGCGACCGCAACTACATCGCGGACCTTCTTGAGCTGAAGCTTCGGCTGGCGGCCCGGCTGGGCTTTGCGCTGGAAGGTCTGAAGGCTTTCCGGGAGCTGGATGGACTCGTGAAGATCAAGCCGGACGATCCGCGCGCGCAAATCGCGGCGCGGCTCGCGGCAAATCTGGGGGGTGAGGCTGATCTCGTGGGCACCGTGAAGCTGAGCGAATCCGGCGGTTGGCGACATGAGTTGTACCGTCGCAGTTTCACGCTTGATCAGGTTGATGGAGTGGTGACGGAAATCTGGCTGACCTGTGCCGGGGAATCCCGACTGCTTGAATATGAGCAGGGACTCGACTGGATAGTGCCGACAGGATGGTCGAATTGTGCCATCTACATCAGCGGCGAGCCGGAAACCAATCTGAGAGTTGTCGAATTCGCACGGGAGAGGCCTGCTGCCGGCGTTTCAGTGGCTGCGCCAGACCCTCGTGCCCACCCCGGATCATCAATCGCGGAAGGTGATCTGCAGCAGGCGGTGCAGGTACTGTCGCCAGATCTGGTAGTCGTGCCCGTATCCCGGGTCCTCGCTCCAGATGTGCATCACGCCCGCTTTCGTGAGTGAATCGTGCATGGTGCGCCCGCCGTTCACTGCGGTGTCCTCCGTGCCCGAGCCGATGAAGATCATCTTGTAGTTCTTGTTGGTTTTCGCCGGATCGGCAGTGAGCAGGTTGGCGGAGCCATAACCGCTGAAGCCAGCCACGTACGCAAACAGCTCCGGATGCCCGAAGCCGATCGACGTGGCGTGGCCGCCACCCATGGAGTAACCCATGATGGCGCGGTTGTTCTTGTTCTTGTGGACACGGTATTCCTTCTCGATGAGGGGAATGACGTAGTCCAGCATTTCCTTCTCCATGTTCCAGCCGGGAGTGCCGCCGAAGGCCGCGAATCCACCCGGGGGACCACCGCCCGGTGCGGGACCGCGGACACCGCCGGGTGCCCCGCCCGGCGCGCCGGCCCCGGGGCCGCCAGCACCCGGACCGCTCGCGCGCGGGCCTCCGCCGCCCGGAGCACCACCCGGCCCGCCGCCACGCGGCGGTGCCGGGGGAGGCGGCGTGTAACCGGAAGCCTTCTGCAGCGCGAGGATCTCCGCCTGCTTGCCCGTGGCGCCAGTGGTGGCATGGCCGAAGGGCATCACGATGATGGCCGGTACCGCCTTCTTCCCGGCGATGAGGTTGTCCATGATGTTGTGCGCCATGCCCGACTGCGTCCAGCCGCGCTCGTAGTCGTTGAGGCCGTGCAGCAGGTACACCACGGGGTACTTCTTGCCGCTGGTGCCGTAGCCGGGCGGTGTGTAGACCACTACACGACGCGCCACCTTGATCTCCTTGTTGAAGTAGTGGTGCTCCACGAGGTTGCCGTGCGGCACGTCGCGGAACATCATGAACTCCGCTTCCTTGCCGGGCAGGCCCACCACGCTCTTGTAGACGCCCGAGCCCGGCCGCACGAAGGTGTTCTGCGGGTCGGGGGTGGAGACGCCGTCGACCACGAACCAGTACTGGTAGTAGCTGGGCATGAGCTTCGGCGAGGTCCAGGTCCACACCCCGTTGGCATCCCGGGTCATGTCGAAGCCGGCCGCGCCATTGACTGGCAGGTCGCCAAGCCTGGGCATGTCGGTGTAGAGCTTCACTGTCTTCGCATTGGGTGCCTGCAGGCGGAAGGTGATGGTGCCGTCGTCATTCACCTGGGGCGAGCGCGCATTGGCGGCAACCACGCTGCCTTCGATGCCGGGCCCGCGGCCGCCGCCGGGACCGCCGCCACCGGGCGGATCGTTCCTGACCTGGGTCTGGGCAGGGATCGCGAAGATCATTGCCAGTGCGCTCGCCGTGAAGATGCGGAAGATGGGTTTCATGTCGGCTTCTTGTGGATGTGTGGAAGGAAAGGCCGCGGTTCCGGTGCACGGATGGCCGGATCGTATTACTAATCAGGGGAGGGAGAAAGTTCTCCCGCGCAGCAACGTGCCGCGTCAGTCCTTGCCTGGCATTGCACCCGATGGGGGTCCGGGATCCTGCTGCGTGGCCCAGAGACCGTCCAGCACTGCCGGCCGCGGTCGCATGGAGCGCGCGCCGTCCTGTCCGGCGATGCGCGAGAGCACCGGGCCGCACCAGTCGCGGATCACGCGGCGTGCGATGCGCCAGCGCCCGTGCTCCCGCCGGTATTCGTCTTCGTAATAGCCCATCACGTGCAGCAGGTGCGGCCCGGTTTCCGTGCGCAATGCGACAGCCACGTAGCTGCGCCCCACCGCGCCGTTGGCGGCAGGCGAAACGATGAGGTTGCTCACATGGTGCTGGCGGCCGGCGGATTCCGGGCGCTGGCGGAACCAGGCGATGAAGCGTTGCAGGGCCGCGGAACCGCGCCAGTGGCCTTCGGTCTCGAACACATCCCATACCAGCTCGCCGTCGCGGCAGAAGCAGGCAACAAACCCTTCCTCGTCACCGGTGTCCAGGCTCCAGGCGTAACGGGCCACGAGCTCATGGATTTCCAGCCGGTCGCTGCTGTCGAAGGGCTGCGTCATGTCGCGGCTCAGGTGACAGCGTAATAGTCGAAGACGGATTGCGAGCCGCGGCGCTCGCCCTTGCCGACGAACACGGTGCGGGCCATCCAGTCGTGGGGACCGGCGGGGACCTCGAAGCGTGGCGTCACGCGGCAGTAGGTTTCCTCCGGCCGCACCGGCATGCCGGATTCCAGTCGCACCAGCACATCAGGCGCCGCGTACGCGATGCCGCGGTTGTGGATGTAGATCGGCGTGCCGTCGGAGGCTTCGAGCAGGTAGTGGGCCTCGAAGTCCACCAGGCCACTGTGCCACAGGCGCGGCCAGTCACCGCCGGATCGGGACACCACGCGCCCGGTGAGTCGCGGGCCCTCGATGGTGCCGCCCACCACCGACACGAATCCGCGGCGCCCGGCCTCGAAGGCCGGCTCGAAACGCAGCCGCGGCCCGGGATCCAGGTCCAGCTGGATGCGAAACGCGAACGAGAGGCCTGGCGGCGACATCTCGAAGGGTGCATCGGTCATGTGGCCATCCTCCGCTGCCTGGGTGTTCCCAGGGCCAGTACCACGGCAGCCAGCAACAGGAAGCAGGCCAGGATCACGATGGCCGGGGAATGGCTGCCGAAACGTTCCACCAGCCCGCCCATCAGGCGCGGGCCCACGATGCCGCCGGCGGTGCCGGCCATGCTCACGGCCGCGATCACGCCAATGGGTACGTCGCCTTCGCCGATGCCCAGCGCCGCCGGCACGGTCCAGAACACGCCCTGCGCCGCGCCCATGCCGAATCCCGCCACCACCAGCATGGCCAGCACGCCGGGTCCCACCGGCAGGTTCACAGCGGCAAGCAACGCCACGCCGCCCAGCAGCGCGCCGGTCGCCGTGTGCCAGAGGCGTTCGCCATGGCGGTCGGAGTGCCGCGCATTGAGGAACAGGCCGGCCACCAGTCCGGCCTGGGGCAGGGCGCTGAGCGTGCCGATCATGAACTCGGTGTTGGCGATGGACAGTTGCCGCACGATCTGCGGCAGCCAGTACACCAGCGCGTAGGAGCCGGTCATCACGAGGAACCACACCGCCGCGCACAGCCAGATGCGCACGTCGCGCAGCGCCTGCGCCAGGGGCAGGGCAGAAGGCCTGCCGCTGGCGGCCTCGGCGGCGATCTGCTGTTCCAGGCGCTCGCCCTCGCCGGCGGCAAGCCAGCGTGCCTGGCGCGGCCGGTCGACGAAGTAGGCCGCCGCGAGCAGCGCAAAGAGGAAGTTCGGCACCGCCGACACCAGGAACATCCAGCGCCACTCGGCCAGTCCCAGCGGGTTGCCCATGCCCAGCAGCCAGCCGCACAGCGGGCCGCCGACCACCAGCGAGATGGGCACCGCCGACAGCGCGATGGCCATGGCGCGGGCGCGCGTGGCGCGCGGCGTCCACTGGCTGATGTACCAGGTCATGCCCGGCGCGAAACCGGCCTCCGCCATGCCGAGCACGAAGCGCGCCACGGTGAAGTCCCAGGGATCCTGCACGCGGGACATCATCACGCCCGCGATGCCCCACACCGCCATCGACAGCAGCAGCCACAGGCGGATGCCCATGCGCCGCAGCAGCATGGCATGCGGATACTGGAACAGCAGGTAGGCGACGAAGAAGGCGCTGACGCCATTGCCGAAGGCCACCGGGCTCAGCCCCACGTCGCGCGACATCTGCTGCGCGGCGAAGCTGACGTTCATCCGGTCGATGGAATTGATGAACGTGAGGATGGCGATGGGCAGCAGCAGGCGCCACACGGTGCGGCGGTAGAGCAGGTCGGGCACGCGCGCCTCCACGGGTCAGAAGGTGGAGCGCGTCGTGGCGCCGTCGACCACGATGCTCTGTCCGGTCATGTAGCCAGCGTGCTCGCTGCACAGGAAGGCCACCAGCGTGCCGACTTCATCCGGATTGCCGAAGCGCTTCGCCGGGATCTGGTAGGCCTCCACGAACTTCGCCACCTCCTCGTCATAGCTGGTGCCGTTGCGCGCCGCCGCGGCGGTGAACTGGTCATGCACCGCGGCGGTGTGGAACATGCCGGGCAGCACATTGTTGAGCGTGACGTTGTCGGGGGCCACGCGCCGCGCCACCGCGCCGGTGTAGTTCACCAGCGCCGCGCGGGGCGCGCCGCTGAGGATGCGCAGCTCCAGCGGATATTTGGCCGCGATGGTGGCGATGTTCACGATGCGTCCCCAGCGCCGCTGCACCATGGCGGGCAGCACGGCCTCGATGAAGAACACCGGGCTCATCAGGCCGGTTTCGAGGCTGGCCTGCCACTGCCCGGGGGTGATGGCGCGGTGGTCCGGGGTGAGCGGGGGCGGTGAGCAGGTGCCCACGAAGATGTCGGGAGCGGGGCAGGCCTCCAGGATGCGCCGGCGCCCCTCATCGCTGCTGTGGTCGGCGGCAACCGCGGTGACGCTGACGCCGTAGCGCGTGCGCAGGTCCTGCGCCACCTGCTCGAGTCGTTCGCGCCCGCGTGCCGACAGCACCAGGTCCACGCCCTCGGCCGCCAGTGCCTCGGCCGCCGCGCGCCCCATGCCCGCGCTGCTGCCGTTGACGAGGGCCAGCCGCCCCCGGATGCCAAGCTCCATGTTTCCTCCTCAGCGCGAAGCGGCCTGTTCCTGCTCGCGCAGCGCCGCCTGTCCCTGCACGAGGAAGGCCTGGATGGCCTTCACGTCTTGCGCGTCCAGCACGTCGGCGAAGCTCGCCATGCCATTGGGCGCCAGCTGTCCACCGAGCACGATCTGTTCGAAGGCGCCATGCACTTCCGGCGTGAGGCGGAAGAGGTCGGGGTAGGCCGACAACCGCGCCTCGCCCTGGGCGCCGTGGCAGAGCACGCAGAACTGGAAGAACAGGCCGGCGCCGTGCTGCAGCGTTTCGGGCGTGGCCGCAGGCAGTTCGGGCGGAGCCGGTGTGGCTTGTGGCTGGCGCGCCGGCGGCAGCGGTGTTTCTCCACCGCCCAGCTTGAAGGCCAGCAGCCGGCCGTAGTTCTGGTAGCGGTAGGCGGCGATCTCCTGCGGATACAGCGGCGCCATGGCGCCGCCGAAGCCGGCCAGCACCGCGATGTACTGCTCGCCGTCGATCTCGTAGGCCACCGGCGCGGCCATGATGCCGGTGCCCACGTTGATGTCCTTCAGGATGTCGCCGGTATCGGCGCGATACACCACCAGCCGGCCGGAGGAGGTGCCCTGCACGACGATGTTGCCCGCGGTGGTAAGCACGCCGCCGCCGGCCAGCTCGGCGCGTCCCAGCGGCAGGCGCCAGCGTTCGGCCTGCGCCATCGGGTCGTACGCGATGAGGAATTCGCGCGTGGCCGGATCAGGCAGGTCCGGGTTCGCGGCGATCAAGGCGTCGTAATCCCGGCGCTGCTCCGGCGTCATCAGGTCGACGAAGAAGCTGAAGGCCACCTGGTGCGCGGAGTTGGTCTGGCCGGGCTTCCACTTGTACTCGCCGGGTGTGGGCGCCATCAGCATGCCGGACTCGCGCGCCGGGATGTACACCAGCCCGGTCTGCGGGTTGAAGGCCATCGGCGGCCAGTTGTGTCCGCCCGCGCCGGTGGGATAGATCAGCGCCGCCTTGTCCGCGTAGGTGGCGGCCGGGTTGATGGTGGGCCGGCCCTTGCCGTCCAGGCCGGTGGCCCAGTTGGTGAACACGTAGGGCTTTGCTGAAATGAACTCGCCGGTCTCGCGGTCGAGCACGTAGAAGTAGCCGTTCTTCGGTGCCTGCATCAGCACCTTGCGCTGCCGGCCCTCGATGGTGAGGTCGGCGAGGATCATGTTCTGCGTGGCGGTGTAGTCCCACATTTCGCCCGGCGTGGTCTGGAAATGCCACACCAGCCGCCCGGTGGCAGGCTTGATCGCAAGGATGGAGGCCAGGTAGAGGTTGTCCCCGCCGGCGGGGCTGCGCACCCAGGGGGCCTCGGGCGAGGCATTGCCCGTGCCCACGTAGAGCAGGTCGAGTTCGGGGTCGTAGTTCATCTCGCCCCACACCGTGCCGCCGAGGCCGGATTCCCAGTCGGATTGCGGATCCCAGGTCTTCAGGGCCTCTTGCATCTCCGGATGCTCCGGCGGTCCCTTCGCCGGATCGCCAGGCACGGTGAAGAATCGCCAGCGCTGCGCGCCGCTGTCCAGGTCGTACGCGGTGACGTAGCCGCGCACCCCCAGCTCGGCTCCGCTGTTGCCGATCACCACTACGGGGCCTGCCACCTGGGGCGGGCCGGTAATGGTGTAGGAGCGGGTATCGCGGTCGATCAGCGTGTCGGCGCGCCACAGTTGCCTGCCGTCGCGTGCATCCAGCGCGACCAGGTGACCGTCGAGCGTGGCCACGTAGACCTTGCCCTTCCACACCTGCAGGCCGCGGCTCACGACGTCGCAGCAGGCACGGCGGTTGTAGCTGCCGTCCACCTCGGGGTCGTAGCGCCAGATCTCCTTGCCGGACTTCGCGTCCACGGCAATGGCCGAGCCCCAGGGGCCGGAGGCATAGATGACGCCATCGATGACCAGCGGCGTTGCCTCCTGCCCGTGTTCCACCCGTCCGCGCCGGGAGCGGAACGGATATTCCCAGGCGAATCCGAGCTGGCCGGCGTTGTCGGCCGAGATGCGGGTGAGCGGGGAGAAGCGGTCGGCCTTCCAGGTGCGTCCCAGCGCCAGCCATTGCCCGGGCTCATCAGCCTGCAGTCTCGCCGTGTCGACCCCTCCCGGCTGGCTCCTGCCACACCCGGCCAGCGTGGCCAGCAGGGCCAGGCCGGCAATGCCCAGCCACCTTGCACGCAATCCGGTCGCGCTTCCGCGCGGCGTCCCGCCCACTGCCGGAATCATCACGGTCAACCCCCCGGGACCATTGTTCGAGCGCTGAGGATACTGGATGCCCCGCGGCAGAGCACAACCCGTGCGCCTGCTGGATAATCCCGCGCCTTGACCAGCCAACAAGGAGCACTCATGTCGGTTTTCACGCACGTTGTCGTCGGTACCAATGACCTGGAGCGGGCGCGCACTTTCTACGATGCGACGCTGGGCGCGCTGGGCATGAAGTACATGGGCCCGATGGGCGAGCACGCCCACATGTACGGCGTGGACAGGCCGGCATTCATGGTCACGCGGCCGCGCAACGGGCAGCCGGCCTGCTTTGCAAACGGGGGGACCATCGGTTTTGCAGCGGCCACGCGCGATGCCGTGAACGCCTTCCACGCCGCTGCCCTGGCCAACGGCGGTTCGGACGAGGGACAGCCGGGACCGCGCCCCTTCTCACCCACTGCCTATGGCGCGTACGTCCGGGATCCCGACGGGAACAAGCTGACGGCGTATTGCTTCGCGCCGGCCTGAGCGGCGGGGGGCGCGCCTCAGGCGTCGCTGATGGCGCGCCACATCCCGGTGTGGCCCTTGCCCTGGGCCTTCACCTCATAGAGGGCGGCGTCGGCGCGGGCCAGCAGCACTTCGGGCTCGCGGCCCTGTTCAGGTGCCGTGCACAGCCCGACGCTGCAGCCGATGCGCACCGCGCGGCCATCGGCCAGGCGGTGCTCGCGAGCGATGGCGCCAATGATCTCGTCGGCCACGCCCCGCGCCGTGAGCGCATCCGCATCGCGCAGCAGGATCACGAACTCGTCGCCGCCGATGCGGGCCACGACCTCTTCGGGGCCGGCGGCGCGGCGCAGTGAGTCGGCCACGCGCTGCAGGATCTCGTCGCCGGCGGCGTGGCCGTGGCTGTCATTCACTGCCTTGAACCCGTCGAGGTCGATGTAAAGCACGGCGAAGGAGCGGCCGCGCAGACGCTCATGCGGGGCGGGCAGCTCCGCGCAGGCGTCGGCCATGCGCTGCATCAGCTCGGCGCGGTTGGCAAGCCCGGTGAGATGGTCGGTCTGCGCCTTGCGCCGCATGTATTCGCCGGAGGAGATGGCCGCGTGCAGCGCCTCGCGGTTCTGGAAGATGAAGCTGGCGATCACCGTGGCGGCGAAGCCAAGCGACAGGGCGGCCAGCACGTTCACGCCGCCGGCCGTGATCAGCACCAGGATGGGCGGCAGCACGGAAAGGGCCATCACGCCGATGGCGATGCGCGGCACCACCGCCCAGCGCGTGGCGATGCCGGCGAGCACGCCCATCTGGCCCGAGAGCGCCATGGTGGCCAGGGCGATGTCGCCTGTCGAAAGGCACATGGCGCAGCCGAAGCCGAAGCTGGCCATGGCCAGTCCGCTGGGCAGCATCACGCTGAGCAGGGGGCGGCGGCGGCGATGTTCCGGCGCCACCAGTGGCAGCAGGGCGCGCCAGGCCACCAGCAGGGCCGACAGGGCGAGCCAGGCCCAGGCCCAGCTGGCCCGCGTGACGTACACCGTGGTGGCGCAGATGACCATCAGTGTGACGGTATAGAAGGCCAGCGACAGCGGATTGGTGGGAATGGTCTCGATCATCCGCTCCCGGACCCGGGGCGGGGCGTCGGCGAGGCTGCCAAGCAGCAGTCGCAGCAAGAATCCCTTCTTGTTGTTCTGTTCCGTTGCCAATGGAGCCGTCCGATGGAAAAAGCCGGCTCCCTGCGCCGGCGGAACGCTGTGCTATTCTTGCCCAACGCAACTCGTTGCGGCAAAAAAATTACCTTCTTCTTACATAACAATTCCGGGGACTCCCAGGGGCTGGCCTGCGCCTGAACCGCGGCCGGCCGGGACAGAGGGAAAGCACAACCATGGCAGTCAGTACTGGCGGAACCAATCCCATTGCGGTGATCGATGACAACCCGATGGGCCTGCGGCAGTGGATCATCGTGGTGCTGATGGTGATGCTGAACGCGCTCGACGGTTTCGACGTGCTTTCCAGCGCCTTCGCGGCGCCGGGCATCACGCTGGAGTGGGGCATCCCCCGCGTGGAGCTGGGCGTGGTGCTGTCGGCCGAGCTCGTTGGCATGGGCTTTGGTTCGGTGCTGCTGGGCGGCTACGCCGACAAGGGCGGGCGCAAGCCGGCCATGCTGATCTGCCTTGTGATCATGGCCGTGGGCATGTACCTGGCGCATTCCGCCTCGGCCGTGCTGCCCATGACCCTCTACCGCTTCTTCACCGGCCTGGGCATCGGCGGCATGCTGGCGGCGACCAACGCCGTGGTGGCCGAGACCACCAACCGCCGGCACCGGGCCATGGCCATCTCCATCTACGTGATCGGCTATCCGATCGGCGGCGTGCTGGGCGGTCTTGCCGCGTCCGAATGGCTGTTGCAGGACTACGACTGGCGGGCCGTGTTCCTGTTCGGCGCGGTGGTCACGGCGGTGATGATTCCGCTGGTGGCGCTGCTGGTGCCCGAGACCCCGGCATTCATCGCCGCGCGCCGCAAGCCCGGGGCCCTGGAGAAGGTCAACCGTTCGCTGCGTGCCCTGAACAAACCCACCATCCCGGCGCTGCCCGAGATCAGGCAGGAGGGGCCCAAGCCCAAGGTCACCGACATCCTCTCCAAGCCGGGCCTGCGCAAGGTCACCTGGCTGCTGGCGCTGGGCTACACGTTCCACACGTTCACTTTCTATTTCGTGCTCAAGTTCGCCGTGCAGATCGTGGCTTCCGCCGGCTTCACCCAGCCGGAAGCGGCCACCACGCTCACCTGGGCGAATGTCGGCGGCGCCATCGGCGGCCTGCTGTTCGGTTTCCTGCTGCGGAAATGGGACATCAAGGGGCCGACCATCGGTGCCATGCTGCTGGGCATCTGCGCGCTGGCGTACTTCGGCACCGGCCACGACACGCTGGCCATGTGGCGCACGGCGGCCTTCCTGACCATGTTCTTCCTCAATGCCGCCATCGTGGGTTTCTACGCGTCGTTTGCGCGGGGCTTCCCGGCCTATGCCCGCGGCTCCGGCACCGGCTTCGCGCTGGGCGTCGGGCGCGCCGGCGCGGCGGGCTCGCCCCTGGTGGCCGGCGCCTTGTTCACGGCCCTGGGCAATGACCAGGTGCTGCCGGTGTCGATCATCATGACGGCGGGCTGCCTGCTGTCCATCGTGATGCTGCTGCTGGTGCCGCTGCGCGATGCCGACCGCGAAATGGAGAAGGCATGAGCATCCGGCGTTTCGAAACCGGAGCGCGCATGTCGCAGGCCGTGGCGGCCAACGGCTTCGTCTTCCTGGCGGGACAGGTGGCCACCGATCCTTCGGCCGGTGTCGAGGGCCAGACACGCCAGATCCTGGGCGAGATCGATCGCCTGCTGGCGCTGGCCGGCTCCAGCAAGGAGCGCATCCTCAGCGCCACCATCTACCTGGCCGACGTCAGTACCTTCGCCGAGATGAACCGCGCCTGGGAGGCCTGGGTGCCGGCCGGCAACACGCCGGCGCGGGCCACGGTGGAGGCGAAGCTGGTGGCGCCGGAATACCGCGTCGAGATCCAGGTCGTCGCGCTGGCGTAGGCGAAGCGATGATTCGCCCCTCCTGCCTCGCGCTGGTGCCATTGGTGCTCGCGGGATGGGGCGGCGGGGCCCACGCAGCGGCAGCCTGCGACCGCACCTGCCTGGAGCAGGTGGGCGCGGCCTACCTGGAGGCCTACCGCATGCGCGATCCGGCGCGTGCGCCCATCTCGCCGCGGGTGCGGTTCGTCGAGAACAACGTCGAGATGCCGTTCCCGGATGGCAGCTGGGACACGGTGACCCTGCAGGTGGGGCAACCAATGGTGCTGTCCGATCCGGTCACGGGACAGGTGGGCATTTACACCACCGTGCTGCAGAACGACACCCAGACCTTCGTGGCCGTGCGCCTGGCAGTGCGGCGCGGGCAGGTCACCGAGATCGAGCAGGTGCTCTCCACCCGCCGCAACCTCAGCGCGCCGCCCACGCCCATCGGTGATGTATGGCGCTACGTGCGCGACCCGCAATTCCCCGAACTGGCGCCACCGGGCGCCGGTGCCTCGCGCGAGGCGCTGGTGCGCCATGCCAACGGCTACTTCGACACGCTGGAGTTCAACAACGGGGAGATCCGCGGCACGCGCTTCGCGCCCACGGCCACGCGCCACGAGAACGGCCTGAGGTTCGACAACATCGAGCAGGGGTTCCGGAGCGGCCGCTACAGGTTCAACAACCGGGTGCGCGACCGCGACTGCTTCCTGGTGGACGAGGCACGCAGCGCCGTGATGTGCCGCGGCTACATCGACCACAAGGGCGTGCTGGATGAATACCGCCTCACCGACGGCACGGTGTCGCGTTCGGTGTACCGGGAACCGCACACCTGGTCCTTCTTCGAGGCCTTCAAGGTGCAGGGCGATGCCATCACCGCGGTGGAGGCCACCTTCACCGGGGCGCCGTACTACATCCGCTCGCCGTTCGTGAAGAAGCCGGATCCGGTCTACGACCGGCTGGCGGGCGACGACGGCGGCATGTAACCACCGTCGTCGCGCTGCAGGTCAGAACCTGAGGCGCAGCCCCGCCCAGATGCCGCGCGGCGGGCCGGCGCCGTAGAAACGCGGATCCTCGAAGGCCTCGAACACCTCGTCCGGCTCGCCGAGCAGGCCGAAGGTCTCGTACTTCGTGTCGAAGACATTCTCGATGCGGGCGAAGGCCGAGAACGCGCTGGTGAAGCGGTACTCGCCGTGCAGGTTCACCGTGAGGAAGTCATCGGTGCGGCCCAGCACGTTGATCTCGTCGCCGCGCAGGTGGACGCCCGAGCGGTAGTTGAGGTCGGTGCCCAGGCGCAGGTTGGCGGTGGGATGCCAGTCCAGCAGCAGGTTGGCCTGGTGGCGCGCGATGCCGGGGATCTTGCGGCCCGCATTCACCTGCAGCTTGTCCTCGCCCACGATCAGGTCAGCGCCCTCAAGGTCATCCGCGTCGTCGCCGAACAGCGGGTGGTTCGGGCTGTTGACGATGAAGGTGTCGCGGAAGCTGGCGTCCACCAGGCTGTAGTCCAGCTTCCAGCCGAAGCGGCCGACCCGCTGCGCCAGCTCCAGCTCGATGCCGCGGCGGCGCGTGTCGCTCACGTTGTCGAAGAAGCCGACGTTGGCCTGGGCGCCGCCGGTGGTCTGGAACAGGATGTCGTCCTTGTTCACCGTGTGGAACAGGCCGGCATGCCAGGAGATGCCGCTGCCCGCGCGGCCACGCAGGCCCAGCTCCGCGGTGCGGGCCACCACTTCATCCAGCGGCGGGTCGGCGAGGAAGGCATTGGGCAGGCTGCAGGGCGCAGCCTCGTCCGCACAGGCCAGTTCGACCGCCGTCGGCGCGCGGCTGGCCTGCGACAGGCTGGCGTAGGCCACCAGGCCATTGTCACCGCGCCAGGCAAGGCCCAGGGCGGGATTCACGCGGCTGAAGCGGTGGCGGCCATCGAGCTCGGGGCTCTGGCCGCTGCGGTCCGCCAGCGTGATGCGCGTGGTGTCGAAGCGCGCGGCCGCGGTCAGCGACAGGCTGGAGGTGAGGTCCAGGGTGTTCGCGGCATACAGGCTCCAGGTCTCCACCTTGCTGTCCACTTCCGTGCGGAACTCGTCGGCGAAGATGCCGGTGCGCGTGGTGGAGCGGTCCTCGTCCAGCTGCGCCACCTCGACCACGGAGTCGAACCTGCTCTTGCCGTGCTGCCAGGCGGCGCCGACCATGAAGTCGTTGCTGCGGCCCGCGCCGAGGTCCAGCTGGTGCGAGAGCTGCGCCGAGCCGCCGAAGCTCTTCTGGCGACGGCGGCCGATGTTGTTGATGGCGTTGAGCTCCTCGTCGTCCAGCTCGGCTTCGATAGCGTTGCCCTCGGGGTCCAGCACCTGCGTGTAGAGGTCGCCGTCGTTGCACTGGCCGTTTTCATCGACGTCGTCGAAATCCTCCTCGACGAGGAACTCCGTGCCGCCGATGTCGCACTCCTCGAAGATGGTGCCATCGCCGTTGAAGCTGCGGGTGCGCAGGTTGCGGAAGAACACGTTGCCCGAGAGCTGCAGGCGATCACTGAATGCGGTGGAGCCGGAGGCAATCACCTGCGTGAGTTTGTTGTCCGTCAGGTCCGGATGCGTGAACACCGCCTTGCGGTCCTGCTCCAGCAACTCGACGGGCGAGGCGCCGTTGCCGCGCAGGCTGCTGTCGGCATGGGCCACGGACAGGTCGAAGGCATTGTCACCCTCGCGGTAGCTGAGCGTGCCCAGGCCGCGCAGGGCCTCGGACTTCGAGAAGTCCCGCCACCCCTCCTCGGCAAAGTAGTCGAGGTTGCCGTACCAGCCCCAGGTGCCGTTGTTGCCGCCGTGCTGCAGCGAGCCGCCGCGCCGGGCGAAGGAGCCGCCCCAGCCCTCCACGCCGGTGCCCTCGTAGCTGAAGCCGTCCTTGGTGCGCACCGATAATGCGCCGCCCAGCGTGTTGAGGCCGAACACGGGGTTGGTGCCGCCCAGCAGCTGCACGCTGTGGATGGCCGACAGCGGCAGCAGGTCCCAGTTCACCGTGTCGCCGAAGGTCTCGTTCATGCGCACGCCGTTGGCATACACCGAGATGCCCTGCGGCAGGCCCAGCAGCGGCGAGGCGGTGTGGCCGCGGAAGTTCAGGTCCGGCTGCAGCGGATTGTTCTGGGCGTGGTTGATGCTCACGCTGCCGAAGCCGCGGTTGAGCAGCTCGGTGATGTCAAGGGGCTGCAGCGCATCGATCTCGTCGATGCTGGCGGTCTGCACGCGCGCCGGCACGCGGTCGCGTGCCATCGAGCCGCCGTAGGGTGCGGTCACGACCACTTCGGAAAGGATTTCGTCCGCGGCGGGATTGGCGGCCTGGGCAAGGCCGGCGCAGGACAGCAGCAGCGCCGCGCGTACCGCGGTCCGGATCATGGAATGCATTGGTTTGTTGGCCCCCGGTTCTGTCTGGTGTCAGGAAAGAGGCCGGCATTGTCGGGGCGGGCGCCTTTCGCAGCCAGTCCCCGATTCCCGGCACAGACCGGGAATTCTTCCCGCACGGGCTTGTTCTGCCTGCCGTGATCACTGCCTATGATGCGCCATGGACACACACATGCTGCGCTGGATGGCCCGCGATTCATTGTGGCGCGACCTGGCCATCGCGGTGACCCTGGCCCTGCTTGCCGCCCTGCTGGCGGCCCAGGTCGAACTGCACGAGATGCTCTTTGACGCCACGCGCCGCTGGGAACACCTGGAGCTGGACGAGTGGCCCGCTGCGCTGCTGGTGTTCGCACTGGCCATGGTGGTGCTGTACGCGCGCCGGCATGCACAACTGCGCAGCGCGCTGGCCGAGAACCGGCGGCTGGTGCAGCGCCTGATCGAGGTACAGGAAGAGGAGCGGCGACGCCTGGCGCGCGAGCTGCACGATGAACTCGGCCAGATGCTCAACGCCATCAAGCTGGACGTGCTGGCATTGCCCGATGTCGCCGCGGCGCAGCGCATCGCCAGCAATGCCGACCGCGTGTACGTCGCCGCCGGCGACCTGGTGCGCAGCCTGAGGCCGCCCGCACTGGACGAGCTGGGCCTGTCCGCCGCGCTGGAGGCCTGCGTCGACCGCTGGAGCAGGTCACATCCGGCACTTCGCGTGCAGCTGTCGATGGCCGGGGAGCTCGACCGGCTCGGCGAGACACCGAGCCTCGCGCTGTACCGCATCGTGCAGGAGGCGCTCACCAATTGCGTGCGCCATGCAGATGCCAGCCATTTCTACATCGACCTGACACGCGACGCGGGCGCGGGCGGCGGCGTGCTGCTGGAAATGCGCGATGACGGGCAGGGGTTCGACGCCACGACGGCCGGTCGCACCGGCAGCGGGCTCACCGGCATGCGCGAGCGCGTGGGCTTGCTGGGAGGCCAGTTCGATCTGTTGTCGGCACCGGGGCAGGGTGTCACGATCCGCATCGAGATTCCGGTGCGCGAGGAGGATGTGTGGGCGAAGCGGTGACGGTGCTGCTGGTGGATGACCACGCAGTGGTTCGCGAGGGCTACCGGCGCCTGCTGGAGAACAGTCCCAGCATCCACGTGGTGGGAGAGGCCGCAGATGCGCAGGGCGCGTATCTGGCCTGGCAGGAGCACCGCCCCCAGGTGACGGTGATGGACATCGCGCTGCCAGGTGCCAGCGGCATCGAGGCGCTGCGTCGCATCCGCGCCCGCGAGCCCGAGGCTCGCGTGCTGATGTTCAGCATGTACGAGGATCCGGTGTTCGCCGCGCGGGCACTGCAGGCCGGTGCGCGCGGCTACGTCACCAAGGCCGCCGCGCCGCAGGTGCTGGTGGAAGCCGTGCTGGCCGTGGCCGGTGGCAGGGCCTACATCGTGCCGTCGGTGGCGCAGGAACTGGCGCTGCGCAGTCTTGCCCCCGAGGGCGATGCGGCCGGCGCGCTCTCGCCCCGCGAGTTCGAGGTGCTGCGCATGCTGGTGGACGGCAAGCCCGTGGGCGAAATCGCGCGCAGCCTGGGTCTCACTGCCAAGACGGTGGCCAACCACCAGTCGGCATTGCGCCAGAAGCTCGGTGCCGGCACGGCCGTGCAATTGCTGCATGCCGCCGCGCGGATGGGCCTGGTTCCCAGGACGCCGGCACCCTGATCGGGCCGGCGGTTTGCGGGAATATTGGTGGAGCGGAAGGGGATCGAACCCTCGACCTTCGCATTGCGAACGCGACGCTCTCCCAGCTGAGCTACCGCCCCACACGAGGGCGCGTATTCTATGGGCAGCCATCGCACTGCGCCAGCCGGACCGCGGGAAAAATTCCCGATCGATCCAGTGGATGGGTTCCTGATGGACGGGTCCGTTAAAGTCGGTCCCCCGTCTTTCCACGACCAAGAGGTTCCCCACACTCATGCGCCAGGGTCACAGGTCTGCCGGCATCCGCTGCACCGCCATCTTCCTGCCCATGCTGCTGCTGGCAGCCTGTGGCAGGTCCGCTCCCGACGACGCCGCCGCGCCTGCTGCCGACACGGCCTACACCGCGCCGGTGCCGCTGTACCAGCCGGGCGCCGTGCCGCCGCTGGAGTCCGGCGGCTACCGGGTACTGGTGACCAACGAACGGTCCGGTGACCTGGCGGTGATCGACGGTCCGAGCCGCCAGCTGCTGGCCATGCTGCCGCTGGGCAAGCGCCCCAGGGGCCTGAAGATCTCCCCGGACCGCAAGCTGCTGTACGTGGCGCTGAGTGGTTCGCCCATCGCGCCGCCGGGGGTGGATGAAGACACGCTGCCGCCGGCCGACAAGGGTGCCGATGGCATCGGCGTGGTGGACCTTGCGACGTACACGCTGAAGACCGTGCTGCGGGGTGTGTCCGATCCGGAGCAGCTGGCCGTGAGCGCCGATGGCCGCAAGCTGTACATCGCCAGCGAGGACACCGGCCAGGCAGTGGTCATCGATGCAACCACCGGCGAGCAGATCGCCAGCATGCCGGTGGGCGGCGAGCCGGAAGGCGTGACTCTCAGTCCCGACGGGCGCTGGGTGTACATGTCTTCGGAAGAGGATCACCAGATCTCCGTGATCGACACCACCACCGACAAGGTGGTGGCCACGCTGGACGTGGGCGAGCGGCCGCGCTTCACTGAATTCAGCGACGATGGCGCGCTGGCTTTCATCTCCGCCGAGAACGACGGCACCATCACGGTGGCCGATGCGCGGGCGCACCGTGTGCTGCGCACCTGGAAGCTGCAAGGGGATTCGATGGTGCGGCCGGTGGGCATGACCGTCTCGCACGACGGCAAGCTGCTCTACACCGTGACCGGCCGTGGCAAGACCCTGCTGGCGCTCGACGTGGAGACCGGCGGGCAGAAGGCTTCGGTGGAGGTGGGGCCGCGTCCCTGGGGCGTGGCCATCAGCCCGGATGGCGCCACGCTGTTCACTGCCAATGGCAGGTCCAATGACGTGTCGGTGGTTGATGCGGCCACCATGCAGGTGACGGCGCGCATCCCGGTGGGCGAGAGCCCCTGGGGGCTGGTGGTCCTCACCGCGCCGTAGGCCCGGGGGAGCGCTGCTGGCGCTCAGGCCAGCAGTGCGCGGGAGGCCAGCAATCCCGCGATGGCTGCCGCCACCGAGGCGCAGACATGCACCAGCGCGATGCCGGCGGCCAGCCACACGCGCTGGACATCCAGTGACTGCACCACCTCCAGCGAGAACGCCGAGAAGGTGGTGAGGCCACCCAGGAAGCCGACCAGCAGCAACGGGCGCAGTAGCGGATCCAGGTCCGCGCGTGCGCCCAGCAATCCCAGCAGCACGCCCGCGGCGCCGCAGCC
Source organism: uncultured bacterium (assembly GCA_965652645.1). GTDB lineage: Bacteria > Pseudomonadota > Gammaproteobacteria > Steroidobacterales > Steroidobacteraceae > ZC4RG30. The sequence goes on from CBFGXE010000022.1 coordinate 28,397, forward strand.
AAGCACATTCGCGGCCAGCGTTCCCAGTGGCATGGCCACGAACAGGGGGTTGAGCCAGTGGTTGAGCAGCAGGCGCGCCACCCCTCCGGCGCCCGCGCCGGCAAATACCAGCGCGATGTTCTGTGGATTCATGCCCGCAGGTTATCATTGCGTCCCTCACATGCCCCTGTAGTTGAACGGATACAACGGCCCCCTCCTAAGGGGCAGGTCTGGGTTCAATTCCCGGCGGGGGCGCCAGTCACGGATGCACCGTGCAGGCCGCTGTAGGACGATGCCGCGGCAAGCGCATGCCTTCCCTCCGTGGTGGCTGCGCCATGCCGCGGGTAACATCCACGGGCACAGGCTGGAGCAAGGTGCCACAACCATGAAAATGCGAATCCGACCCGCCTACCTGTGCGCCGCAATGCTGCTGGCGGTGGCCTGCGGCACCAACCCGGTGACCGGCAAGCGCGAGATCCAGTTCGTCTCCCAGGCGCAGGAAATCCAGATCGGCCAGCAGAACTACGCGCCCATGCGCCAGAGCGAGGGCGGCGACTACGAGGTGCTGCCGGAGCTGACGGCCTACGTGAGCGAGGTGGGCCAGAAGCTGGTGGCCGTCACCGACGGCATCCTGGTCAAACCCCGCGACCTGCCGTTCGAGTTCACCGTGCTCAACAACCCGGTGCCCAATGCCTGGGCGCTGCCCGGCGGCAAGATCGCCATCAACCGCGGCCTGCTCACCGAGCTGAAGAACGAGGCCGAACTGGCCGCCGTGCTGGGACATGAGATCGTGCATTCGCTGGCCCGCCACGGTGCCCAGGCGCAGGAGCGCGGCACCATCTCGCAGGTGGGGCTGGTGGCGGCGCAGATCGGCGCCGTGGTGGGCGACATGGACGAGCAGACGGCCGGCCTGTTGCTGACCGGCGCCAACGTCGGCGTGCAGCTCATCCATACGCGTTACGGCCGCGGCGCAGAGCTGGAAAGCGATCTCTACGGCACGCGGCTGATGAAGGCTGCCGGCTACAACCCTTCGGCCGCGGTGACGCTGCAGGAAACCTTCGTGCGCCTGTCGGAAGGGCGCCAGACCAGCTGGCTGGAAGGCCTGTTTGCCTCACATCCCCCGTCGGAGGAGCGGGTACGCAAGAACCGCGAGACCGCTGCGCAGCTGGGCGCCACGGGTGAACTGGGACAGGAACGCTACCAGGCGAAACTTGCGCCGCTGCTGCAGATGCAGCCCGCCTACGACAAATACGACCAGGCGATGGCCGCGATGCAGAAGAAGGAAGTGGCCACGGCCAGGTCGCTGGCTGCCGAGGCGGCGCGCCTGGTGCCGCGCGAGGCGCAGTTCCACCAGCTGCTGGGCGACATCGCGGTGAACGAGAAGAAGTACCAGGAGGCGCTGCCACACTTCCAGCGCGCCCAGCAGTACAACCCCGACTACTTCGGTTCCTGGCTGGGTGCCGGCGTGGCGCAATACCGGCTCGGCAATACGGCCCAGGCGCGCCAGGCCCTGCAGCGCAGCTACGACTTGCTGCCCACCGCGCCCGCGGCGCTGTACCTGGGCAACCTGCTGCGCGATGCCGGTGATGTGGAAACCGCCATGAAGTACTACCAGGCGGCCGCATCCTCCGAAAGCAGCATCGGCCAGGAGGCCGAGCGCGAGGCGGTGCTGGTGGACCTGCCGCGCAATCCCGGCAACTACGTGGCTGCGCAGGTGGCGCGCGACGGGCAGGGGCGACCGGTGATGGCGGTGCTGAACCGCGCGCCCGTGCCCCTGTCGTCGATCGCCATCACGCCGGTGCGCGTGGACGCCAGCGGCCGCGTGGTGGCCGAGGCCAGGCAGGTGACCATCCGCGGGCCCCTGGGCGCCGGGGCACAGACGGTGGCCGATGCGGGGCTGGGCGGACTCAGCGCCGAGCAGCTGGCGACGGTGCGCTTCCGCATCGATTCGGCGCGCGCCGCGCAGTAGGCGGCTTCAGCCCGCGCGAGGCGTTTCAGCCGCGCGGCCAGCGCCGCCAGAACTGCGGGTCGCCGTAGGCCAGGAACTTCGGGTTCAGCAGGTCCGGCTTGTTGTAGCGCAGGGCGAGGCCATCGGCCAGGCTCACCACCTGGCCGCCGGCTGCCTCCACGATGGCCTGGCCCGCTGCGATGTCCCACTCGCAAGATCCGCCCAACCGCGGATAGAGATCCGCCGCGCCGTCAGCCACCAGGCACAGCTTGATGGAACTGCCGGCGGCGCGCAGTTCATGCGGGCCCAGCGCAGCCAGCGCGGCGGCCAGTTTCGGGGATCCATGCGAGCGGCTGCCCAGCACCTGGAAGGGCGGGATGGCCACGCGCTTCACGGCGATGGGCAGGGACGGGCGATCCCCGCTCTCGCGCCACGCGCCAATGCCGGGAATGCCCGAATAGGTGGTGTCGGAGACCGGGATGTGCACCACGCCCAGCACGGGACGGTTGTCCCGGATCAGCGCGATGTTCACGGTGAACTCGCCGTTGCGGGCAATGAATTCCTTCGTGCCGTCGAGCGGATCCACCAGCCAGTAGCTCCGCCAGTGCTGGCGCTGTTCCCAGGAGACTGTGCCAGCCGACTCCTCCGACAGCAGCGGCACGGCAGGCGTGAGGCGCGCCAGTTCCCCGGCGATCAGGTGGTGGGCACGCAGGTCGGCCTCGGTGATCGGCGAGGCGTCGGCCTTGGCCCCGGACTGGAAGTCCGTGCCATACACCTCGAGGATCTGCCGGCCGGCGGCACGCGCGATGGCGCGTACCGCGGGCAGCAGTTCAGAGTCCGGCGAGGGGATTGTTGTAGGCATAGGCGATCACCCCGGCCTTGTCGAGTTCCTCGATGATGCGCTCGGCGGCGGCCGCGGCTGTTTCCTCGGCAGTGCGGATGGTGATCTCCGGCGACTCGGGCGGTTCATAGGGTGAGTCGATGCCGGTGAAGTTCGGCAGCTGGCCGCTGCGCGCCTTGCGGTAGAGGCCCTTCGGGTCGCGCCGTTCCGCCTCGGCCAGCGGCGTGTCGACGAAGATCTCGTAGAACTCCCCTTCACCCAGCAGCCCGCGCGCCATGCGGCGCTCGGAGCGGAACGGGGAGATGAAGGACACCAGCACGATCAGGCCCGCATCCACCATCAGGCGCGTGACCTCGGCCACGCGCCGGATGTTCTCCACGCGATCGGCGTCGGTGAAACCCAGGTCGCGGTTCAGGCCGTGGCGGATGTTGTCGCCATCCAGCAGGTAGGTATGGCGGCCCAGGGAATGCAGGCGCTTCTCCACCAGGTTGGCGATGGTGGATTTGCCCGAACCCGAGAGCCCGGTGAACCACAGCGCGCAGGCGCGCTGGCCCTTCTGCTGCGAGCGGGCAGCGCGGTCCACGTCCAGCGCCTGCCAGTGCACGTTGTCGGCGCGGCGCAGCGCCGACTGCAGCAACCCGGCACCCACGGTGTCGTTGGACAGCTTGTCGATGAGGATGAAGCCGCCGGTCTCGCGGTTGCGCGAATACAGGTCGAAGGCGATCGGACGGTCCAGGCTCACCTGGCAGACGCCGATTTCGTTGAGCTCGAGCTGCTGCGCGGCCTGCTCGTCCAGCGTGTTCACGTTCACGCGGTGGCGGGGCGTGGAGATGGTGGCATTGACCGTGCGGGTGCCGATCTTCAGCAGGTACTGGCGGCCGGGCAGCATGGGCTGCTCGTGCATCCAGATGAGGGTGGTGAGGAACTGGTCGGCCACCTCGGGCAGGTCGGTGGCCGCGGCGATCAGGTCGCCGCGCGAGATGTCGATCTCGCGGTCGAGCGTGAGGGTGATGGACTGCCCGGCCACCGCCTGCTGCAGGTCGCCATCGTGCGTGACGATGCGCGCCACGCGCGCCTCCACGCCGGCGGGCAGGGCGCGGATGCGGTCGCCCACGGTCACCTTGCCGCCGGCAATCTGGCCGGCGAAGCCGCGGAAATCCTGGTTGGGGCGGTTCACCCACTGCACCGGCAGGCGCAGCGGCAGGTCCTGCAGGTCGTCCTCCACCTGCACGTTCTCCAGGTGCTGCAGCAACGCAGGGCCCCGGTACCAGAGCATGTTGGCGCTGTGCTCGACCATGTTGTCGCCCTTCAGGGCCGACAGCGGGATGCACGTGACATTGGCCAGGCCGAGCTGGCGCGCGAAGGCCTGGTACTCGGCCACGATGGCGTCGTAGGTGGATTGCTGGTAGCCCACCGCGTCCATCTTGTTCACCGCCAGCACCACGTGGCGGATGCCCAGCAGCGAGACGATGTAGCTGTGGCGGCGCGTCTGCGTGAGCACGCCCTTGCGCGCGTCGATCAGGATCACCGCGAGGTCCGCCGTGGAGGCGCCGGTGACCATGTTGCGCGTGTACTGCTCGTGGCCCGGCGTGTCGGCCACGATGAACTTGCGCTTCTCGGTGGAGAAGAAGCGGTAGGCCACGTCGATGGTGATGCCCTGTTCGCGCTCGGCGGCCAGTCCGTCCACCAGCAGCGCGAAGTCCAGGTCCTCGCCCTGCGTGCCCACCTTCTTCGAGTCGGCGGCCAGCTGCGTCAGCTGGTCCTCGTAGACCAGCTTCGATTCATACAGCAGGCGCCCGATCAGGGTGCTCTTGCCGTCATCCACGCTGCCGCAGGTGATGAAACGAAGAAGGTCCTTGTGCTCGTGCGAGCGCAGGTAGGTCAGGATGTCCTGGTTGGAGAGGTCGATCGCGTGGGCCATCAGAAACAGCCCCTGTCGGAAAGGACGCAGGTGTTGAAGGCAGGCGACATCAGAAATATCCCTCCTGCTTCTTCTTCTCCATCGAGGCGGCCGAATCGTGGTCGATCACGCGGCCCTGGCGCTCGGAACTGGTGGTCAGCAGCATTTCCTGGATGACTTCCGGCAAGGTGGTGGCATTGCTCTCCACCGCTCCGGTGAGGGGGTAGCAGCCCAGCGTGCGGAAACGGACGTTCCTGACCTCGGGGCTCTCGCCCGGCCTGAGCGGCATGCGCTCGTCGTCCACCATGATCAGCGCGCCGTCGCGCCTGACCACGGGGCGGGGCGCCGCGAAGTACAGCGGCACGATGGGGATGTCCTGCTGGTGGATGTACTGCCAGATGTCCAGCTCGGTCCAGTTGGACAGGGGGAACACCCGGAGCGACTCCCCCTTGTGCTTGCGCGCGTTGTAGAGCTTCCAGAGCTCCGGGCGCTGGCGCTTGGGGTCCCAGCGGTGCTGGGCCGAGCGGAAGGAGAACACGCGCTCCTTGGCCCGCGACTTCTCCTCGTCGCGGCGGGCGCCGCCGAAGGCGGCATCGAACCCGTACCGGTCCAGCGCCTGCTTCAGCGCCTGTGTCTTCATCACGTCGGTGTGCACCGCCGAGCCGTGGGTGAAGGGGCCGATGCCCTGCGCCAGGCCCTCCGGGTTCACGTGCACCAGCAGCTCGAAGCCCAGCCGCTTTGCCGTGGCGTCGCGGAAGGCGATCATCTCCCGGAACTTCCAGGTGGTGTCCACGTGCAGGAAGGGGAAGGGCGGCTTGGCCGGATAGAAGGCCTTCATCGCCAGGTGCAGCATCACCGAGCTGTCCTTGCCGATGGAGTACAACATCACCGGCTTCTCGCACTCGGCGACCACCTCGCGCATGATGTGGATGGCCTCGGCCTCGAGGCGCTGCAGGTGGGTGAGGCGGACGTTCGTGCTCATCAGTCTGGCAATGAAATGAAGGCTGCCCGGGCTTATAACCGGCCGCGCAGTCTACCAGAGGGCCTTAATACAACTCGGGTATCAGCTAACTCGGTACTTCCGTGACCGGATTCATCCCGAAAGCGGTATGGGAGGAGATGCTGGTCCGAAAAGCGTGCCCAGTCCGATTTCGTCTCTGACTAGGCATCCTTTAGACTATCGCGCCTGATTACTCCACCCGGATTTCCATGAGCCAGAACAAGGGCTTGAGCGGCACCCAGAATGCTCTGAAGGCACAGCAGGCCACCACGGCGCTGTGGGGCGGCAATTCCGCCTATATAGAAGAGCTGTACGAGCGTTACCTGGCGGGCGAGGAACTGCCCGCGGACTGGCGCAAGTACTTCGCGGCGCTGCCCGGCGCGGCAGGGGACACCGCGCACGGTCCACTGGTGCGCGAGCTGGCGCAGCGCGCACAGCTGCCGCGCGTGGCCACCGTGGGCGTGGCGGCCCCGCAGAGCGAGAAGCAGGCCGCCGTCTCGCGCCTGATCCAGATCTACATGAACCGGGGCCACCTGATCGCGAAGGTGGATCCGCTGGGCCTGATGGAACGGCCCAAGCCCAAGCTGATGGAGCTGGACTACATGGGCCTCGGCGACGAGGACATGGACACCGAGTTCTACACCGCCAGCCGCGTGGAGGCGATTCCGCGCCGCGCGAAGCTGCGCGACATCATCGCGCTGCTGGAGCAGGTGTTCGCCGGCACCATCGGTGCCGAGTTTGCGCATGTCTCCAGCACCGAGGAGCGGCTGTGGCTGCAGGACCAGTTCCTGGCCGGCCGGGCGCACGGCAAGCTCAGCGACGAGGAGCGCATCAACATCCTCCGGCAGCTCACCGCCGCCGAGGGCCTGGAGCGTTTCCTGCACACCAGGTACGTGGGGCAGAAGCGCTTCTCGCTGGAAGGGGGTGACTCCTTCATCCCCATGCTCAACGACCTGGTGCAGCAGGGCGGGCAGATGGGCGTGGAAGAGTTCGTGATCGGCATGGCCCACCGCGGGCGCCTGAACGTGCTGGTCAACGTGCTGGGCAAGAGCCCGGCCGACCTGTTCTCCGAGTTCGAGGGCCGCTACGACATCGCCCACCTGAAGGGCTCGGGCGACGTGAAGTACCACAAGGGCTTCTCGGCCGACCTGCGCACCCCGGGTGGCAACGTGCACGTGGCGCTGGCCTTCAATCCCTCGCACCTGGAGGTGGTGAATCCCGTGGTCGAGGGTTCGGTGCGCGCGCGCCAGGAGCGCCGCGGCGCCGACGGCGATGCCCGCGTGGTGCCCGTGCTGGTGCACGGCGACTCGGCCTTCGCCGGCCAGGGCGTGGTGATGGAGACGCTGCAGCTGTCGCAGGCGCGCGCCTTCTACACCGGCGGCACCGTGCACATGATCATCAACAACCAGATCGGCTTCACCACCAGCGACCCGCGCGATACGCGTTCCACGATGTATTGCAGCGACGTGGCCAAGATGCTGGAGGCGCCGATCTTCCACGTGAACGCGGATGATCCCGAGGCGGTGGTGTTCGTCACGCGCCAGGCGCTGGCCTACCGCATGAAGTTCCGCAAGGACGTGGTGATCGACCTGGTCTGCTACCGCCGGCTGGGCCACAACGAGGCCGACGAGCCCGCCGCCACGCAGCCGGTGATGTACTCGAAGATCCGCCAGCACCCCACGGTGCGGCAGCTCTACGCCGGCCAGCTGGCCGCGCAGGGTGTGATCAGCCAGAAGGATGCCGAAGGTTTCGTCGAGGAATACCGCGCCGGGCTGGACGCCGGCAAGTCGCAGGTGCCGGCCTCGCTGGGCCTGATCGGCAACCAGTACACGGTGGACTGGACGCGCTTCCTCAACAACGACTGGAGCGATGCCAGCCACACGGCGATCGACGCCGAGCGCCTGGCGAAGCTGGGTCCGCGCACCGTCGAAGTGCCCGAGGGCGTGAAGCTGCATCCGCGCGTGGAACAGGTCTATGCCAACCGCCGCAAGATGCTGGCGGGCGAGATGCCGCTGGACTGGGGCTGCGCCGAGATCCTGGCCTATGCCTCGCTGCTCGAGGATGGTTGCCCCATCCGCATCACCGGGCAGGACAGCGGGCGCGGTACCTTCTTCCACCGCCACGCCGTGCTGCACAACCAGAACGACGGCAGCTGCTGGGTTCCGCTGGAGCACATGAGCCCCGGCCAGCCGCGCTTCGTGGTGACCGACTCGGTGCTGTCCGAGGAGGCCGTGCTTGGCTTCGAGTATGGCTACTCGACCACCAATCCGGCCGCGCTGGTGATCTGGGAGGCGCAGTTCGGCGACTTCGTGAACGGTGCGCAGGTGATCATTGACCAGTTCATCAGCTCCGGCGAATCCAAGTGGGGACGCCTGTGCGGCCTCGCGATGTTCCTGCCGCATGGCTACGAAGGGCAGGGGCCGGAGCATTCCTCCGCGCGCCTGGAGCGTTTCCTGCAGCTGTGCGCGGAGAACAACATGCAGGTGGTCGTGCCCTCGACGCCGGCGCAGATGTTCCACATGCTCCGCCGCCAGATGCTGCGCTCGCTGCGCAAGCCGCTGGTGGTGATGACGCCCAAGAGCCTGCTCAGGCACGAGCTGTCGGTGTCGAAGCTCGAGGACCTCACCAACGGCGGCTTCTCGCCGGTGCTGGATGAGGTGGATGCGCTTGATGCCTCGAAGGTGCACCGGGTGGTGTTCTGCAGCGGCAAGGTGTACTTCGACCTGCTGAAGGCCCGCCGGGCCGCGAAGCAGGACAACGTCGCCCTGGTGCGCATCGAGCAGCTCTATCCCTTCCCCACGCATGCCTACGAGGCGGTGCTGAAGCGCTACCCGCAGGCACGGCAGATCGTGTGGTGCCAGGAAGAGCCGCAGAACCAGGGCGCCTGGTACCAGATCCGGCATCGCCTGGAGGCGCCATTGCAACGCGACCGTCACACGCTGCTGTACGCGGGCCGCCAGCATGCCGCGGCGCCGGCCACCGGCATTGCCAAGATCCACGACTCCGAGCAGCGCGAGCTGGTTGATGCCGCGCTCAATGCCACCGCACTCGACATCGGTCCGAGCACCGCGCGCCTCGTGAACGAGGCCACAGTCACCACGCTGCGCGTGGGCAACTGATCTTCCAACAGGGAAAACCGCCTTTCATGAGCACTGAGATCAAAGTTCCGAAGCTGCCTGAATCCGTTGCCGACGCCACGCTGGTGACCTGGCACAAGAAGCCCGGCGATGCCGTGGCGCGCGACGAGAACCTGGCGGACCTGGAGACCGACAAGGTGGTGCTCGAGGTGCCGGCCCCCGTGGCCGGCGTGCTGAAGGAAGTGAAGGTGCAGGCCGGTGCCACCGTGACCAGCGACCAGTTGCTGGCCATAGTTGAAGCCGGCGCTGCGCCCGCCGCGAAGCCGGCTGAGCCTGCGGCGCCCAAGGCCGCTGCGAAGGAAGCTGCGCCGGCCGCCAAGGCGGCTGCGCCTGCGGCAGGTGCCGCACCCGCGGCCGCTGCCGGCAAGTCTGGCCCGGCCGCGCGTCGTGCCGCCAGCGAAGCCGGCGTGGACGTGGCTGCCGTCAGCGGCAGTGGTCGCGGCGGTGCGGTGACCAAGTCCGATGTGCTGGCGCATGTCGCCGCGGGCAGCCGCGCCGAGCGCCGCGTGCCGATGACGCGCCTGCGTGCGCGCATTGCCGAGCGCCTGGTGCAGGCGCAGTCGACCCAGGCGCTGCTGACCACCTTCAACGAGGTGGACCTGCAGGCAGTGATGGACCTGCGTGCCCGCCACAAGGACCGCTTCGAGAAGCAGCATGGCGTGAAGCTGGGCTTCTCCTCGTTCTTCGTGAAGGCCACCATCGAGGCGCTGAAGCGTTTCCCGGTGATCAACGCGGCCGTCGACGGCAACGACATCGTCTACCGCGAGTTCTTCGACATCGGCATGGCCGTGTCCACCGACCGCGGCCTGGTGGTCCCGGTGCTGCGCGATGCCGATGCCCTGAGCTTCGCGCAGATTGAAAAGGCGGTGGGCGATTTCGCCACGCGGGCCCGCAACGGCTCGCTGACGATGGAAGACCTCACCGGCGGCACCTTCAGCATCACCAACGGCGGCGTATTCGGCTCGCTGATGTCCACGCCCATCGTGAACGCACCGCAGAGCGCCATCCTGGGCATGCACAAGATCCAGGAGCGCCCGGTGGTGGTGAACGGGCAGATCGTGGTCCGCCCGATGATGTACCTGGCGCTCACCTACGACCATCGAATCATCGATGGCCGCGAGGCCGTGCAGTTCCTGGTGACCATCAAGGACTGCCTGGAAGACCCGGGCCGCCTGCTGATCGGGGTCTGAGGCCATGAGCGACAACTTCGACGTGATCGTCATCGGGGGCGGCCCTGGTGGTTACCCCGCGGCCATCCGTGCCGCGCAGAACGGACTTTCAGTGGCCTGTATCGACGCGTGGAAGAACCGCGACGGCTCCAGCGCCTTCGGCGGCACCTGCCTGAACGCGGGCTGCATTCCCTCCAAGGCGCTGCTGGAATCCTCCGAGCTGTTCCACCGCGCGCAGCATGAATTCAAGGCCCACGGCATCAACGTGGGCACGCCCTCGGTCGACGTGGCCGCCATGCAGAAGCGCAAGGCCGGCATCGTGAAGGGCATGACCGGCGGCATCGCCTCGCTGTTCAAGTCTGCTGGTGTCACCGGGCTGGCCGGACACGGCCGCCTGCTGGCGGACAAGAAGGTGGAATACACCGCCACCGACGGCAGCAAGCGCACGCTGCAGGCACAGCATGTGATCCTGGCCTCTGGTTCGGTTCCCACGGAACTGAAGAGCGTGCCGCAGGATGGCGAATACATCGTCGATTCCTGGGGCGCGCTGGATTTCCCGGCGGTGCCCGGACGGCTTGGCGTCATTGGCGCCGGCGTGATCGGCCTGGAGCTGGGCAGCGTGTGGGCGCGCCTTGGCGCGAAGGTCACCATCCTCGAGGCCGGCGAGGAATTCCTCGCCATGGCTGATCGTCCGCTGGCCGCCGAGGCGCTCAAGCAGCTGCGCAAGCAGGGGCTCGACATCCGTCTCGGTGCCAGGGTCAGCGGCGCCAAGGTGGCGCGCAAGGAAGTGGCGGTGAAGTTCACCGATGCCTCCGGCGACCAGGAACTCGCCTTCGACCGCGTGGTGGTGGCCATCGGCCGCCGTCCCTGGACGAAGGATCTGCTGGGCGAGGGCACGGGCGTCGAGATCGATGAACGCGGCTTCATCGTGGTGGACGAGCATTGCCGCACCGGTGCCGCCGATGTCTATGCCGTGGGCGACTGCGTGCGCGGCCCCATGCTGGCGCACAAGGCGAAGGAAGAGGGCGTGATGGCCGCCGACCTCGCTGCCGGCGGCTACGGCCACACCAACTACGAGGTGGTCCCGTCGGTGATCTACACCGCGCCGGAGATCGCCTGGGTGGGACAGACCGAAGCACAGGCGCGCGCCGCGGGCGTGAACGTGAAGATCGGCCAGTTCCCCTTCATCGCCAGCGGGCGGGCGAGGGCGATGGAAGCCACCGCCGGGTTCGCGCGCATCGTGGCCGATGCGGACAGCGACCGCGTGCTGGGCGTGCACATCATCGGCCCGATGGCCGGCGAGCTGATCGGCGAGGCCTGCCTGGCGCTGGAATACCAGGCCAGCTGCGAGGACCTGCAGCGCACGATGCATGCGCATCCGACCCTGTCGGAGGCCGTGCATGAAGCAGCCCTGGCGGCCGACAAGCGCGCCATCGACACGCTGAACCGCTAAGTCGCGCGCCGCACCTTGAACACGTTGGGGATGCGCGCCAGCCGGCGCTGCACCCGCGTGAGCTCACCGATGTCACGCACGGTGAGCCGCACCTCGAAACGGGCGATGCGGTCCGCCGGGTCGGTGGCGCTGCTCACGCCCTCGATGCTCAGCCTTTCCTCGGCGATCAGGTCGGAGATGTCGCGCAGCAGGCCGCGCCGGTCAAAGGCCTCGATCAGCAGGCGAGCGCCGATGAGGGCGCTGCTGGCGGCGTCGCTCCAGTCCACTTCCAGCAGGCGCTGGGGTTTCTGCTTCACCATGCGCGCCAGGCCCGGGCAATCGGCCTGGTGGATGGTCACGCCGCGCCCGATGGTCAGGTAGCCGCGGATGGGCTGCGGTCGCATCGGCGCGCAACAGCGCGCCAGCGTGATGGGCAGGTCGCCCACGCCCTCGATTTCCACCGGTGAACGTGCGCCGCCGATGGCCTTGCGCCGCTTCGGGATGGCCGACGGCGGTGGCGGCGGTGGCGCGGGCGCAACCGCGGCGCGCGCCGCGGCGGCCTGCGCGCGGGAGGTGGTGCCCTTGCCCGCCTCCTGCGCCTCATCCAGGCGCCGGAAATACGCCCGCAGCTTGGCGCGGCTTCGCGGCGAGGCCAGGTAACCCTCGCGCTCGGACAGCCAGTCGCGGCTGGGCGCGGGCTCCTTGCCCGTGATGACTTCCACCACGTCGCCACTGCGCAGTGCCTGGTTCAGTGGCGTGATGCGGCCGTTGACCTTCGCGCCGCGGCAACGCTCGCCCAGCCCGCTGTGCAGGTGGAAGGCGAAGTCCAGTGGCGTGCCGCCGCGCGGCAGTTCGATCACCTCGCCCTTGGGCGTGAGCGCATAGACGCGATCATCGAAGAGGCCGGTGGACAGCCGCGTGAGCGCATCGCCGCCCACTCCGCCGGGCGTGCCGTGCAGCAGCTCGCGCACCTGCTGGATCTTCTCGTCGTAGCGGCGGTCCGCGCCGCCTTCCTTGTAGCGCCAGTGGGCGGCCACGCCCAGCTCGGCGTGGGCGTGCATCTCGCGGGTGCGGATCTGCACCTCCACCGCCTTGCCGCCCGGCCCGCGCACCGCGGTGTGGATGGACTGGTAGGCATTGTCCTTGGGCGTGGCGATGTAGTCGTCGAACTCCGAGGGCAGGAAGGGCCACAGCTCGTGCACCACCCCCAGCGCGGCATAACATTCGGCCACAGTGCCCACGATGATGCGTACCGCGCGCAGGTCGAGGATCTGCTCGAATGCCAGCCGCTTGCGCTGCATCTTCCGCCAGATGCTGTAGATGTGCTTGGGCCGGCCGGTCACCTCGGCATCGATGCCCGCGCGGCGCATGGCCTGTTCGAGGTCGCGGATCACTTCCTGGATGTACTGTTCGCGGTCGCTGCGCTTCTCGTTGAGCGCGGCCTTGATGCGCTGGTATTCCTGGGGATGGGACTCGCGGAAGGCGAGGTCTTCGAGCTCCCACTTCACCGACCAGATGCCGAGGCGATTGGCCAGCGGTGCGTAGAGTTCCTGCACCTCCAGGGCGATCTGGCGGCGCTGCCCGGTGCTCTCCTCGCGCGCATGGCGCACGCGCACCAGTTGTGCCGCCAGGCGGGCGATCACCAGCCGGGGGTCTCCCACCACGGCCAGCAGCATCTTGCGTACGGTCTCGGCCTGGCGCGGGGGCAGGGTCTCGCCGCTGGACCAGCGGCCATCCAGCTGGAATTCACCGAGACGCTCCAGCT
>CBFGXE010000023.1:0-40291 GCA_965652645.1 uncultured bacterium
GCGCCTTGCCCTCGATAGTGAGGTGCTTGGCCACCGCCTTCTCGTCCATCTTCGGCGGCAGGAAAAAGAACAAGCCCGAAGTCGCCATCTCCTTCATGGTCTTTGCGCGCTCGCGCAGCGCCTCGGCGACGCCGCCGCAGAGCTCCAGGTCCGCATCGTCCACGCCGAGCAGGGCCAGCTGCTCGCGCAGCACCTTTGCCAGCCCGGCGCGCGGGGTGCGCATGATGTGCTGCTGGTTGAGCCACAGCAGCTTGTCGGGATTGAAGGCTGACGCCGCCTTGTTCACATCCTTGATGTCGAACGCGGCGATCATCTCCTCGCGGGTGAAGATTTCCTGGTCGCCATGCGACCAGCCCAGCCGCACCAGGTAGTTCAGCAGCGCGTCGGGCAGGAAGCCTTCCTTCTGGTATTCCAGCACGCTCACCGCGCCATGGCGCTTGGAGAGCTTCGCGCCGTCGGCGCCCAGGATCATCGGCACGTGCGCATACTGCGGTGGCGTGGCGCCCAGGGCCTTCAGCATGTTGATCTGGCGCGGCGTGTTGTTCAGGTGGTCGTCGCCCCGGATCACGTGTGTCACACCCATGTCCCAGTCATCCACCACCACGCAGAAGTTGTAGGTGGGGTTGCCGTCGGAGCGCTGGATGATGAGGTCGTCCAGCTCGCTGTTCTGGAACACGGTGCGGCCATGCACCAGGTCATCGACCACAACCTCGCCGTCCACGGGATTCCTGAAGCGGATCACCGGCTGCACCCCGGGCGGCGGGGTTTCCTTCGAGTCGCGCCAGCGGCCGTCGTAGCGGGGCTTTTCCTTGCGCAGCAGCTGCGCCTCGCGCATGGCGTCCAGCTCTTCCTTCGAGCAGTAGCAGCGGTACGCCAGCCCGTTGGCGAGCATCTCCTCGATCACGGCGCGGTAACGGTCGTAGCGCTGCGTCTGGTAGTAGGGCCCCTCGTCCTCGTTGAGCCCCAGCCAGCGCATGCCCTCGAGGATCACGCCCACGGCCTCTTCGGTGGAGCGCTCGCGGTCGGTGTCCTCCACGCGCAGGATGAACTTGCCGCCGTGGCGGCGGGCCTGCAGCCAGGAGAACAGGGCCGTGCGCACGCCGCCGATGTGCAGCATGCCGGTGGGACTGGGCGCGAAGCGGGTAACGATGCTCATAGGCGGCGCATGGTAGCCGGCGCCACCGGCTCAGTCGACGCGGTAGAAATCCACGATCACGTGGTCGGGCTTCCTGATGCCGCGGGCGACAAACACGTGGCGGCGCAGCCATTCATGCGGGCCGGGGCGCACGTCGAATACGGGCGTGGTACGGAAATAGTAGGCGTCGGGCGGCACCTCGATGCCGCGCACCAGCTTGTCCATCACCTCCGGTTCGGCCGTGCGCACGCCCGTGTTGGTCACTGCGATCACGGTGCCGTCGCTGGCCTCGATGGAGTAGCGCGCCAGAACCAGGGTGAGGCCGCCAGGAGCAATGGCCTGCCAGTCGCCCCCGCCCGGCAGCACCCGACCCTGCAGCCGTGGGCCGCCAACCGTGCCGCCGGTGACCGGGATGAAGCGCTTCCGGTGGCCGTCGATTTCGCCCTGCTCCACCGGCGGCGCCAGCTCGCCGCGCAGCGAGAACACATGCGTGAGGCCAGGGACCGGGGCGGAAGGCAAGGCGGGAATGCTGCTCATTGCAGCCACTCTGTCACAGCATGACCGGTGCCTCAACGGCCCCGCACACCGGGGCCCGGATTGCGCACCGCCGGGGCCGTGCGTAGACTTGCGCTCCCTTCGGGGCGGGCGGTTAGCTCAGCGGTAGAGCACTGCTTTCACACGGCAGGGGTCACAGGTTCAAATCCTGTACCGCCCACCACTTCCCGGGACCGGCCCGGCCGATGTTTCACGGCCGGGAGCCCCCCCGGGGATGACGCCCCCACGACAAAGCGCGGAAGCGTACATACAGGCTCGGTCACGGCGCCCACCATGTCTCCTTTTGGGGAGAACATCCATGCCCCGCGGCCCCACTACCAACCGGATACTCGCCAGCCTGCCCGCGCGCGACCTGCGACGCCTGGTTGCGCAGCTCGAACCGGTCGAACTGCGGTTCGGACAGGTCCTGTATGAACCCGGCAGGACGATCCGCCATGTCTTCTTCCCCCTGGACTGCCTGGTCTCGCTGCTGACTGCGGTGGACCGGCAGCGCACGCTGGAAGTGGGCCTGGTGGGCAGCGAGGGGATGGCGGGAATGCCTTTCATCCTGGGTGTCGGCACCTCCGGTGTGCGGGCCCTGGTACAGGGCCCGGGCCAGGCGCTGCGTATGGCGGCCACGCCCTTCCACGTGGAATTCGACCGCACACCGGCGCTGCAGCAGGCGCTGTATCGCTACACCTACGCCTTGATGGCCCAGATCTCGCAGACTGCCGCGTGCAACCGCTTCCACGAGACCGGGCAGCGGCTGGCACGCTGGCTGCTCATGACGCGGGATCGCGTGGGCGCCGACGAGTTCGGGCTGACGCAGGAATTTCTCGCGCACATGCTGGGCGTGAGGAGGGCCGGAGTCTCCGAGGCCTGCGCCGCACTCAGGCGCCGCGGCCTGATCAACTACAGCCGTGGCCTGTTGCAGATCCTCGACGGGCCGGGGCTCATGCGGGCCAGTTGCTGCTGCTACCGGATGGTCAAGAAGGTGTCCGAACGTGCGCAGCGGGTCCGCAACGTCAACGCGGCCCCAAAGCAGACCTGACGCTGGTGGCGATCACCACCAGCGCCAGCAGGATCCGGAAGAAGACATTCATCATTGGATGCGCTGCCCTCAGCGGGAGGCTCGGGGCGAATCACTGATGTTCACCTCCACGCGTCGATTCATCTGGCGACCCGTGGCGGTGCCGTTGTCGGCTACTGGATTGCTTTCCCCCATGCCGGCTGCAGTCAGGCGGTCGGCGTTCACGCCATGGCCAGTCAGGTAGAACTTGACTGATTCGGCCCGTCGTTCCGACAACCGCTGGTTGAGCTCATCTCCACCCACGCTGTCGGTGTAACCGGCGATCGTGGCGGTGCGGTCCGGGTAGCGCGTGAGGAAGGCAGCGAGCTTGTCCAGATTGCCGGTGGCACCGGACCTGAGGTCTGACTGGCCGCTGGTAAAAAGCACATCCCCCAGGGTCAGTACCAGGCCCTGATCGGTGACCCGCGCATTCATGTCGTCGAGCTGGCGCTGCAGCTCTGCGGCTTCCTGCTGCGAGTCGGCCGCGCTCGCCTGGGCCGCGTCTGCGGCGCTGCGGGCTCGCTCGGCCACAAGCTGCTGGGCGGCGCCCGCGGCTTCCGCGGCCCTGGCCTGCATCCTGGCTGCGTCGGCTTCACGGGTGCGGGCATCCAGCCGGGCGCGCTCGCGCTGCTCGGTCAACGCGGTGCGCTCGAACTCCGCGAATTCCGTCTGGGCCAGCGCGCGGGCGGTTTCCACCTTCCGGTCTGCGATGACGACGCGGTGCCCCGCCAGTTTGCTGTCCGGCTGGGAGGTCTCGGCGAGCCGCACTGCCCTTTCGGCATCCTCGACGGCCACCGGGGCGCGGCCGGCAAGTTGTGCATCCGACTGCAGGCTGCTCAGCCTCGCGCGCAGGTCGGCGGCACCGGGCGGCAAGGAAGGTGTGCCGGCGCAGGCTGCCAACAGCGCGGCGGCGACACCTGCGGCTATCAGCGGGCGGGCGGATCGCAGTGGGTGATTGGCGTGTTCCAGTTTCATTGTCTGTCTCCTGCGGTGCGCTGCATTTCCTCGACGAGGGTGCTGGTGCTGCGCTTCATTTCTTCATTCATGGCCCGGGCTTTCGCCGCTCCGGCCCTGGCCGA
Organism: uncultured bacterium; assembly: GCA_965652645.1. GTDB lineage: Bacteria > Pseudomonadota > Gammaproteobacteria > Steroidobacterales > Steroidobacteraceae > ZC4RG30. Next base: position 3,818 of record CBFGXE010000023.1, read on the forward strand.
AGCCAGTTCGGCGTCGGCGCGCGCCTCGTCTGCAAGCCTCTGGGCGGCGACCATCTTCTTCGCGGTCACCTCGGCCTGCGCCGCGGCGATGCTCGTGCGGGCCTGGTTGAGTTCCGCAGGGGCATGCTGGGCGGCATCCGAACGCTCGGCACTGGAAATGGCCTGCCGCGCGGCGTCGAGGCTCGCTGTGGGGGGTGGTGGGGTCGAAGCGCAGGCCGCGAGTGCAAGCCCCGCGGGGATCGCAATGGCCTGGCGCAGGCGCCTGTTTGTCTGTGGACTGGTTTGCATGGGATTTCCGTGGTGAAGGTGGAGAGCCGCATCTGGCTGCACCGGAGACCCATGCTGCGCGCATCGCGGCGCAAAGTCGGTACGCCAACGTACACAGCGGCGCAGATCAGTCAGACAACGGCAGCCTGACCGTGAAATCACTGCCTCTTCCAGCGCCCCTGCTGGCCGCGACCACATGCCCGCCATGAAGTTCCACCAGGCTCCTGACGATCGCGAGGCCTATCCCCAGTCCCGATCGGGACTGTGAAGACGTCGCGTCGACCTGGCAGAAGAGGTCGAACACATGGGGGAGCATCTGTGGAGCAATGCCAATGCCGGAATCGCGCACCCTGATCACGGCCTGCCTGCGCCGGACCTCGATGCGGATCGAAATCCGCCCCCCGTTTCCGGTGTACTTCGTGGCATTCGAGATCAGGTTCACGAACACCTGCTCCAGTCGGAACGGATCCCCGCTCACCCAGACGGGTTCCCCGGGTGCTGTGGCAGTGAGCTTGTGCCTGGCCGCATCGACATCGGAGGCTGTCGTCTCGATGGCGTGTCCTACCACCTTGCGCAGGTCGATCCGCTCGCAATTCAACCGCATGCGCTCGCCCGTCATGCGCGACACGTCGAGCAGGTCTTCGAGGAGGCGGGTCATGCGCACCGCCTGGCGCTCGATCATGGCCTGCAGCTTCTGTCGCTCTGGCGCCTCGGGGGCGTGGCTGCCCCACAGGCGTACGGCGTAGCGCAGGGCCGCGACGGGTCCCCGCAGTTCGTGGCAGACCATCGCGACCAGATTTGCCGCCCCCGATGACAGGGGCTGCCCCGTAGTCGGCAGTCGCCGATAGCTTCGGGAATCGATGCAAAACGCGTCTTCATGAACCGGAGGCAACCCTTCGCGTTCCAGATCGCGATACTCCGCGTCTTGTGCCTGATTTTGCATAGCGCTCCGCCGCAAGAGGGGCGAAGTCTCGGGCGCCCGCAGGAATCTGTCTGTGCTCCAGCGTACAGACCGGGCCAGGTCAAGCCGCGTCAGTGTCGGTGCACTGGAGGCAACAGGCGGTCAGTCTCTCTCTTGACCACTTCGTAGCACTCGCAGCAAAGCTGCTCCAGGCCTGGCCGGTCGAGCACCTTGATCGTTCCCCGGCGATAGCTTATGAGGCCGAGTTTCTGCAACTTGCCTGCCGCCTCGGTGACCCCTTCACGGCGCACGCCCAGCATGTTGGCGATCAGCTCCTGGGTCATGGCCAGTGTGTCGGAATCGACCAGATCCAGCGACAGCAGCAACCAGCGGCACAGCTGCTGGTCCACGCTGTGGTGGCGATTGCAGACGGCAGTCTGGGCCATCTGCGTGATCAAAGCCTGCGTATAGCGCAGCAGGATGTGCATCATTTCGCCGTGCAGGGCCAGTTCCTCGCTGATGTCCCGCTGCGTCATCCGGTAGGCAGTGCCAGCGCCCTGCACGATCGCCCGGTTGGTCGTGCTGACGCCGCCCATCACCAGCGCGATGCCGACCGCGCCATCGTGGCCCACTACGGCGATTTCGGCCGAGGCACCATCTTTCATCACGTACAGCAGGGAGACGATGGCATCAATGGGGAAATAGATATGGTGCTGCACGTCGCCTGACTCATACAGCACTGCCCCGAGGGGCAGCGGGACGATTTCCAGTTTCCTGGACAGCCTCGCCTTGTCCTCCGCCGGCAGCGCCGCAAGGAGTTGGTTCCGGTCGAACATCGCCTGCTGCCGCTCCGGGGTGCGCGAGAGGGGAATTGCCACGCTGCAACAGCGTGTATTGCGCTATGTATGCCAGCGTACACAAGCGCAGGAAGGGAGCTTACGGGAAAGCGGACGGGAGTGCAGGTAAACAGGTTTGATGATCCGTCTGGCTCAGCGGTCTATCGATTCCGGGGATCAGAGCCTGCCACGCACATGTGGCACCGCCGCCGCCGGTTGTCCGCTGCCGACGCTGATCTCCACTTCGGCCTGGGGCAGATCCGCTGCCGGCACCTTGAACGCTACCTCCCGAGTCTCCCCTGCCCGCAGATGGATGCGCTCGAATCCGCGCAGGTTGCGGATGGGGGCTTCCTCGCCCGGGCCGCCGCCGACATACAGCTGCACCACCTCGTCCCCATCACGCGCGGAAGCATTGCGCACCTTGGCGCTGACGGTGGCGCCGTCGGCCGTGCGCTGCGCCCTGAGGTCCGCGTATTCGAACTTCGAGTAGCTGAGACCGTAACCGAAGGGATACAGCGGCTCGCCGGTGAAATAGCGGTAGGTGCGGCCCTTCATGGCGTAATCGGTGAAGGGCGGCAACTGGTCCACGCTGCGATAGAACGTGACCGGCAAGCGGCCGGCCGGATTGGCGGCGCCGGAAAGCACATCGGCAATCGCGGAGCCCGCCTCCTCGCCACCATACCATGACACCACCAGGGCGCCAGCGCGGGCGGCGGCATGATTGGCCGCAATGGCGCTGCCACTGGAGAGCACCACCACCACCGGCTTGCCGGTGGCGATGGCCGCCTTCACCAGGTTTTCCTGCTGGACGGGCAGTTCGAGCGCGGTGCGGTCGCCGCCGAGGAAGCCGGGGATGTTCACGCCGCGCATTTCCTCGCCCTCCAGCTCGCTGTTGAGGCCGACGAAGACCAGCGCGACATCGGACTGGCGGATCAGCGCCTCGGCCTCCGCCAGCGCGGCGGCTTCCGGAGGGATCCAGCCCAGCTGCATCGAGCCGCCGGAGCCGGGCTGGTGATAGTCGATGCGCAGTTCATAGCTGCGTCCGGCTTCCAGCTGCACCTTTGCCCGCGGCGGCCGGCCGGGCCCCGCCGCCGCCGGCGTGACCGGTGCCTGCGTGGAGGTCTGCTGCGTCACCGGTCCATTGCCGATCGACAGCTCCTTGCCGTCCAGGAACAGGCTGGCGCGCGCGCTGCGGTTCCATGTGCCCAGGCGCACCGTGAGGTCGAACTCGCCGCTGGTGCGCGGCGTGAGCCTGCCGGTCCAGCGGATGGAATACGCCGTGCGACCCACCGCGCCGCGCACGGCGGGATCCTCCATGTCGGAGCTGAAATAGCCGCGCGGCTCGATGCGACGCAGCTTCGGCTCGCCTGACAAGTCGGGATTGTCGAAGAATTCGGCGAGCAGTCCCGGACCACCGTCCGGCGTGGAGAGGAAAGCACCGGCCACCAGCGCATGCGTATTGGCGGTGTAGTTGGCGCCCAGTGCATAGCCCAGCCGCGCGGCCGGGAACGCCGCCTGCAGCCCGGCCAGCGGCGTGACCTGCTTCGAGGAAATGCCGTTGTAGTTGCCCAGAAGTGACACCGGATCATCGGCCGCGGGCCCCACCACGGCGATGCTGCGCGTGGTGGGCGAGAGCGGCAGCACGCCATCGTTCTTCAGCAGCACGATGGCCTTGCGCGCCGCCTCGCGCGCGATCTCCCGATGTTCGGCGGAATCATTGGCCGTGATGGGGATGCTGGCGAAAGGCACACGCTCCTGCGGATCGAACATGCCCAGGCGCATGCGCGCCTCCATCAGCCGCGTGAGCGCGCGATCGATCTCGGCCTCGCTGATGCGGCCCGCCTTCACCTCCTCCACCAACGTGGCGTACTCGGTGCCGCAGGTGAGATCGGTGCCCGCCTTCACCGCAGCCACCGCGGCCTCGCCCAGCGTGGCGGTCTTCTTGTGGTTGGCGTGGATGTCGTTCACCGCACCGCAGTCGCTCACCACGTAGCCCTCGAAGCCCCACTGCTCGCGCAGCCGGCGCTGCAGCAGGTCGCTGCTGGCACAACCGGGCTCGCCGGCCACGGCGTTGTACACGCACATGATGGAACCGGCCTTCGCCTCCACCACCGTGTCGCGGAATGCGGGGAGATAGGTGTTCACCAGGTCGTACTCGCTCACGCGGGCATCGAACACATGCCGCTGGGGTTCCGGTCCGCTGTGCACGGCGTAGTGCTTGGGCGTGGCGACGGTTTTCAGGTAGCGCGGATCATCCCCCTGCATGCCGCGCACGAAGGCCACGCCCATGCGGCCGGAGAGATAGGGATCCTCGCCATAGGTTTCCTGGCCGCGTCCCCACCGGGGGTCGCGGAAGATGTTGATGTTGGGCGACCAGTAGGTGAGCCCGGCCGTGCGACCGGGCAGCGTCGCCTGCGCCTCGGGCCCGGTGGGCGGCGGCCGCGTCTGCGCGTCGTGGTATTTGGCGCGCGCCTCGGTGGAGATCACGTCGGCCACGCGCTGCATCAGCGCCGTGTCCCAGGTGGCGGCCAGCGCGATGGCCTGCGGGAACACCGTGGCCCGCCCCTGCACCACGCCGTGCAGCGCCTCGTTCCACCAGTTGTAGTACGGCACGCCCAGGCGCTCGATGGCCGGCGCGGTGCTCTGCATCTGCAGCACCTTCTCTTCCAGTGTCATGCGCGAGACCAGGTCGGCGGCGCGGCGTGCCGGCGGCAGGTCAGGATCAAGGTAAGGCGCCACCCTCTGCCGCTGCATCGTCACCCCGATGGCCACCAGCACCGCGAGGGCGAACACGATGAACGCCGGCTTCCACCATCTGGTCAACATGTCTTCCTGGCTCCCTGCGCGTAAGCGGACGTGTGGCGGGGCTGAATATCTCCGAGGATAATGCCCGCTTACAACTCATTTGGCGGGGGTGGTGCATGCGCCATGCAATTCTTCCTGTGATCGCGTTGGCTATCACTTCACTGGCACTGCCGGCCCGGGCCGCGCAGGAACTGCCCTTCCAGACCACGATGACCGAGGATGAGCGGACCCGCGAAGAGGCCCAGCGCGCCCGCCAGAACGCCACGCCCGACACGCCGGGCACCGGCCGCTTTCCGGCCACCAAGGAGGAAATCCGCACGCCCGTGCCGCAGGTGCTGTACCGGCCCGCCAACCTGGCGGCGCTGGGGAACACGAAGCTGGGCATCTATGTGTTCGGCAATGGCGCCTGCGTGGATGACGGCGCGAGCTCGCGCCTGCACCTGCTGGAGATCGCCTCGCATGGCTACCTCGCCATCGCACCCGGGCGCATCCTCAATGGTCCGGGCGCCACCGGACCGCGCCCGCCGCCCGCCGCCACCCAGGCGCCGGAGCTGAACGTGCGCTCCAGCTACAAGGACCTGCTGCAGGCCATCGACTGGGCCATCGCGCAGAACGCGGATCCGAAGAGCCCCTACTACGGCCGCATCGACACCGGCGCCATCGCCGCCTCGGGCTTCAGCTGCGGTGGCGCGCAGGCCATGCGCGTTGCGGCCGACCCGCGGGTGAAGACGCTGGTGATGATGAACAGCGGACTGTTCGAGGACGGTGCCAGCGCCTCCATCCCCGAGATGGACGTGCGCAAGGCGGCGCTGCGCGACGTGAAGGGCCCCGTGCTGTACGTGATCGGCGGCGAGACCGACACCGCCTTCGGCAACGCGAAGGACGACTTCAGCCGCATCAACCACGTGCCCGCGGTGCTGGCGAACCTGCTGGGCGTGGGCCATGGCGGCACCTATTGGGAGCCCAACGGCGGCAAGGCGGCCGCCACCGTGGTGTCCTGGCTCCAGTGGCAGCTGCGCGGCGATGCCGGTGCCGCGCGCAATTTCAAGGGCAGCGACTGCGGCCTGTGCCGCAACCAGGACTGGACGATCGAGAAGAAGCGCGTGGACTGATCCTGCCGCGGTGCCCCTCGGCAGGATCCGGCTCCGCTACTTGCCCTGCTTGAAAGACAGGTTGCGGCCGAAGAACGGCAGCACGTGGTCCTGGAAGCGGATGGCCACGTGGCTGGTGTGGTCGCCGGAATACACCTCGAAGGTGTTCTGGATGCCCTGGGCCAGCAGCGCCTCGTGCAGGCGGCGGGTGTCGGCCACCAGCGAGTCGCGGTCACCCACGTCCATTGCGATGGCCTTGTACCCCTTCACCCTGGTGATGTACTGGTCGAGGAAGGCCAGCGGCGCATTGGCCGTCCACTTGGCGAGGATCTCCGGCCGCTCCTTGCCCGCGGCATCCACCGGCAGGTCGATGAACAGCGGCGGTTTGTTCGGATTGGGCGACCAGGCCGAGGCCAGCGCCAGCGCACCGCGCTGGCCGAACGGCAGGCTGGCCGCCGCCTGCACCGAGGGCAGCGCCTCGATCTGCGCCACCTGCTCGGCCGTGAGGTTGCGCGACTGCGGCGACTGGCAGCAGGGAGCCATCAGGTACAGCGCGCCATAACGTTCCGCGCGGCGGATGCCGATGCGCGAGGCGCCATAGCCACCCATGGAATGCCCCACCAGCCCGCGGCTTTCCGGCCGGGCCAGCGTGCGGTACTTGCCATCGATGTACTCGATCAGTTCATCGGCAATGAAGTTCTCGAAATTGCCGGTGGTGATGGAGTTCGAATAAAACGCGCCGTTGTGCTCGTTCTTGCTGCTGGGGAGCACGATGATCATCTCCGGCGTGCCCTTCGCGAAGGCGCCCTCGGCCGTCTGCGGCAGGTGGATCTCCTTCACCCACTGCTCCGGGCCGATGGAATAGCCATGCAGGGCATAGACCACCGGAAACCGGCGGCTGCGCTGCTTGTCGTAGCTGGGCGGCAGGATGACGATCACGTCGCGTTCGGCCGGCGTGCCCAGCAGGTTGCCTGCGATCTCGCGGGACTTCACCTTGATGGTTTCCACCCGGGCCTGGGCCGCTCCGGGCACTACCTCCGGCACCTGCGTCTGCACCTGTGCCTGCACCTGCCCCATGGCCAGTGCCAGCGCACAGGCGCCCAGCACCGCCTTCCAGTCCAGCTTGCGATTGGTCGCCTTCACCTCAGAGCCCCCGCATCAGTTCTACGATGCCGTTTACGATACCAGCCTCGGCGCAGCCCGGCTTCAGCCGCGAGCTGAGCACGGTGAATACGTTGCGCCCCCAGGCGTCCTCGCTGGGGATGTAGCCGGTGGGCGCCGAGCCATTGGTGAGCGTGGCCAGCATGGTGTGCTTGAACGGTGACTCGCGCTTCAGGCGCAGGCCGATCCCGCTGTACACCTCGCCGTCGACGGTGCCGATGTAGATGTCACCGATGCGCAGCGCACCCAGGCGCATGGAGACCTCGCCCGCATCCACGTAGGTGCCGGGATAGCCGGCGCGGCCGGTGTCGGTGCGGCGGCGCGCCGGGCAGGTGAGCACGGACTTTGCGCCACGGATGGTGAGGTCCAGCGGCGGCTTCTCCAGCGACTCGCGCATCACGTGCAGGACCTCCTCGCCCAGCATCTGCCCCATGGTCTCGTTCATCTGCTCCTGCTGTTCCAGCAGCACCTGCACCCGCGGATTGTTGCGGTCCAGCCCCTGGCCACCCGGCGGCATGGAGTTGCTGATGTCCTCGCCACGCTTCGCGTAGTCGGCGATGCGGATCTCGCGCAGTTCGTAGGTCTGGTTGAAGAAGATCGGGTTCTGGTCGCCCGCCGGGCCGCTGGACCACAACGCCACCGCGTCGCCACCCAGCGAGCTTTCCACGTAGCGCGAGGTGGCGCCGGGGATATCGCCGCTGATCTTGTCCAGCGTACCCGTCAGTACCGCGTGCACGCCGTAGTTGTAGTAGACGGCGATGGGCGCACCGGCAAGGCTCTCGAAGCGCACCACGGCCACGGTCTTGTCGGAGGTGCCCTCGTAGTTCGGGCCTTCCCACCAGCGGTTGGTCACCGGGTCCACGCGGTCGCGGTTCACGTTGATCCAGGACTGCCCCGTGCCCCAGGCCACGCGCGCCGGCTGCATGCGGCCCGCCGCCTCGCGCAGGGCCTGCATGACTTTCTCCTCCAGCCCCTGGCTGGCCTGGAAGGGCACGCTGTGGGTATGCGTGGCCGTCATCAGCAGCTGGTCAGCCGGGATGTTGAGCTCGCTGGCTGCCCGCGTGCTGACCTTGTTGTAGAGATCGGTGGAGACCGAGCCGGCATCCACGGACACCAGCGCGGCGCGCGTGCTGCCGTTGTCCATCACCACCGCGCGGACATGGATCGGATCCAGCACGCCCAGGATGTTGCGTGGCAGCTGCGTGGGGGTGAAGTCGATGCGCGATGCACCGGCACGCAGGGTGGCCTGCGCCGGCCGGGATACCTCGCCCTGCGTTTGTGCCGCGTGCGTGACGGGCGCAATGCAGAAAATCGTGATCGCTACCGCGAGCAGGGGTTTCATGGAGGCTCCTTTCAGCGGAACAGTTTCAGGTCGATGGCATCGGCCATGGCCTGGTTGCCGGCGTCATTGGGATGGATGTGGTCGCCCGAGTCGTACGCGGCGCGCAGCTTCGTGGGCGCGGCCGGGTCGCGCGTGGCCGCATCGAAGTCGATCACCGAATCGAAGGCGCCGCTGGTGCGGATCCAGGCATTCACCTGCTGGCGCATGCGTTCCGCGGATTCACTGTAGGTGGGAACGCCCTCGAAGGGCATCAGCGTGCCGCCGATGATGCGGATGTCGTGCAAACGGGCGCGCTCGATCAGCATGCGGTAGCCGGCGATGATGTCCTCGGCGGTGAGCTGTTCGGCCGGGTCGTTGCCGGCGAAGGCCAGGAAGCCGATGTCATTGATGCCCTCCAGCAGCACCACCCAGCGCACGCCGGGTCGCGAGAGCACGTCGCGATCAAAGCGGGCCAGCGCGCTGGAGCCCGCACCTTCGCGCAGGATGCGGTTGCCGGAAATGCCCATGTTGATCACCGCGCGCGGTGGCTGGTTGGCCTGCGCTGCCAGGCGCCGCGCGAGGATGGAAGGCCAGGGCGTGTCCGCATCCGGCGTGGTGGAGAATCCATCGGTGATGGAATCACCGAACGCCACGATGGTCGCCGCATCGGGCGCGGCGCGCACGTCGATGCCGGCCAGCCAGAGGTAGGAGCTGAAGCTGGTGGCCTCGGCCAGGCGCGCCGCCGACACCTGGTTGCCCGGCGCCAGCCAGGCCGTGCGCAGGCCGATGGGGTGCGCCGTGGTCGGACCACTGTCGGCCTCCAGGTAGAGCGAGATGGCGAGATCGGCCTGCGCAGCCACATCGAGGGCAACCGGATCGCTGTACACCTGCGCGCCGGGTGGCAGCACCACCCAGGTGCGACCACCGAATGTCAGGCTGCGGCCAGTGCGCGGATCAATGGCACCACTGCCCACATGCCGCGCCACATGCGCTGCATCAATCCGCACCGCCGCATGGCCGAAGGAATTGGAAAGCGCCACGCGCAACGCGGAACCGGACACCGTGGGGCGCGCGATCATCCGCACGGTCTGGCGCGCCACCTTTGCCGGCGGCGTGACCGCCGCGGGAATCACCCGCGGGGGCAGCGCGAGTTGCTGTGCCGTTCCCCAGGCCGCCACCCAATTGCCCTCGCAGGCCGGCCCGCAGGGCTCGGCTGCCCCGGCAAGACCCGCCATGCCCAGCAACGCCAGCACCAGCCATCGACCTGCCGCCTGGATCCGCATGCAACCCCCTCGTGTTTTTCCACAGCATACCCGCGGACCGAGCCGGTGCAACCGTTTGCGTAAACCGTGCTAGAGTCCGCGCAACAGGCGGGCAACGCCCGCATCGGGGGGCAAATGGGATCCTGTGCGAGGGTGATGGTTGCCGTTTTCCTGCTCGGCGTCGCCGGCGCGGCGCTGGTGGCGGAACCACCCGGCCGCGGAGGTCCCCCTCCCGGGGGCTTCGGCCTCGGTGCCGGACCCATCCGCGATGACGTGCCGCGCATCAAGCTCTACGAGAACACTCCCGGCGTGGTCCCCGGCAACGAGACCGAGCTCGACCCCACCGAACCCACGCTCGACATCTACCTTCCCCCGGCCGGCAAGGCCACCGGCGCGGGCGTGCTGGTGCTGCCTGGTGGCGGCTACCAGATCCTCACGCTGCCGGGCGAAGGCCCGGTCCCGGCGCGCTTCTTCCGTGACAACAACGTTGCCGCCTTCGTGCTGCGCTACCGGCACGGCCCGCGTTACCACTATCCCACCACGCTGCTGGATGCGCAGCGCGCGCTGCGCCTGGTGAAGTCGCGCGCCCGCGAATTCGGCGTGGACCCGGAACGCATCGGCGTGCTGGGCGGGTCGGCAGGTGGCCATCTGGCCGCCCTGGTCGCCACGCAATACGAGAACGGCCTGCTGCCGGCAGCGCCGTATGTGCCGGATGCCATCGACGCACTGAGCGCGCGCCCCGCCTTCACGCTGCTGCTCTACCCGGTGATCGACCTCACCGACGATGCAGTCACGCATCGCGGCTCGCGCACCAACCTCACGCAGGACGACCCGGCGCTGTTCGCCGCGCTGTCGCCGCAGAAGCACGTGACGAAAAACTCCCCGCCCACCTTCCTTGTGCACGGCACCAACGACCGGCTGGTGCCGGTGAAGAACTCGCTGCTCTTCTACGAGGCCTGCGTGGCCGCCGGCGTGCCCGCCGAGATGCATATCCTGGACAACGGGCCGCATGGCTTCGGCCTGGGCACGGCGATGGACGATGCGACCGTGAAGGACTGGCCCGTGCAGGCACTGCGCTTCATGGCGCGCCACCAGATGATTCCGCCCCTCCCTGCCGGCAGCGCCGGTTCACCGACCACAGGAGTTTCACGATGAAACCTGCAGCACGCCTTCCGTTGGCCGCCGTTGCGCTGGTCGCGACGCTCTGCCTGCATTCCACCTCCGCGCTGGCACAGGCCGCTCCGGCAGGCCCGCCGCGGGGCGGTCCGCCCCAGCAGGTGCTGCCGCCCGGCATCCGCGGCGGCTCGGAAGTGACCCCCGAGAAGGGCGTGGAAATCCGCAAGTACGTGTTCAAGGAAACCGGCGAGGAGCTGCCCTACTCCGTGTTTGTGTCCTCGAAGGTGAAGCAGGACCAGAAGGCGCCATTGATCATTGCGCTGCGCGGCTTCACCGGCACGACGCTGACCTTCGTGCGCGGCACCGCGGTGGATCTCGCGGAGGAAGGCGGCTACATCCTCGTTGGCGCCATCGGCTACAACAACCGCGCCGGCTTTGGTGTGCAGGCCGGCCCGCGTCCGGCTGCCGCGCCGGGTGCACCGGGTGCGCCCGGTGCACGGGGCGCCGCGCCACCGGCCGGGCCTCCCGGCCCAGGTGCCGGCGCGCCCGGCGGCGCACGCCCGCAGCCTCCGCTGGTCGGCGGCACCCGGGAGACCGACCCCGCCAAGGTCACCGAATACAGCGAGAAGGACGTGATGAACGTGCTCGAGCTGGTGCGCAAGGAATTCAACATCGATGACCGGCGCATTTACCTCATGGGCCACTCCCAGGGCGGTGGCGGCGCGCGGCACCTGGCGGAGAAGTATCCGGACATCTGGGCCGGCGTTGCCCTGCTGGCCCCCGCGCTGTTCAACGTGCAGGTCACCGCGGACTCGAAGATCACGAAGATCCCGCTGCTGCTGGCCGTGGGCGAGCAGGATTCGCTGATCACCAGCTCGCGCGCCTTCAGCGAGCAGCTGAAGGGATTGAAGGTGGCGCACGAATACATCGAGAAGCCGGGCCTGGACCACGGCACCATCATCATGGGCGCCATGCCCGATGTGTTCGCGTTCTTCCCGAAGCACGTGAAGCCGGCGCGGCGCTGAGCCGCAGCCACAGGGTGCGCCGGCGCGGGCCGGCGCACCACCTCAGCGACCGGACGCGCGTGTCATGACGGAATCCTCCTGGCATCAAGCGCATCGGCAGCCATCAGCAGGGCGCCGGTGATCGCGGAATCCCCGTCCAGGCCCGGAGCCCGGATAAAGGCGCTCATCGCCGCCGCATCGCGCAGGTGCGGCAGGTACCCGCCCAGCCACGCCAGCGCCGCATCACGTATTTGCGGCAGCAGGGCTGCATCGGAGACCACCCCGCCACCCACCACCAGCACCTCGGGTGAATGCAGCAGCGCGATGGCCGCGGCCAGCTGGCCGATGTAACCGCCGATCATCGCGCGTCCCGCATGGGCCGGCGGCAACGCCGAGAGCGGGTTGCCCCAGCGGGCAAGGATTGCCGGACCGCTGGCCAGCCCCTCCAGGCAATCGCCATGGAAGGGACAGGTGCCCGCGAAGGCGCCATCGCGCGCGTCACGGCGCACCGGCAGGTGTCCCATCTCCGCATGCAGCGCGTGCACGCCGGGCACCGCGGGCGCCACCGCCCCGCCGATGCCGGTGCCCACCGTCACATAGGCCAGCGAGGCGCATCCCTGCCCCGCGCCCAGCGCCAGCTCGCCGCGCGCCGCGGCGGCCACATCCGTATCGAGCGCCACCGGAATGTGCAGCTGCGCGCGGAAGGGGCCCACCACGTCGACGCCGGACCATCCGGGCTTGGGCGTGGCCAGCAGATGTCCGAATTCCGCGGCATCCGGGCGCACTTGCAGCGGCCCGAAGCAGGCAATGCCCAGCGCCTGCACGGCCCCCCGCCGCGCGGCAGCGGCTTCCAGGAAACGCAGGCACTCGCCCAGCGTCGTCGTCGCATCGGTGGTGGGCACGACGGCACGTTCCAGCACCACGCCATCGGCACGCCCGACGGCGCAGACGAACTTCGTGCCCCCGCCCTCGATGGCGCCTACCAGCCTTCCTCCCCGACCTGACGCCACCCTGCCCCCGCTTCAGAACTGTTTCGACACCCGCACCCCGTACTCGCGGGGTGGCCCATAGAACTCATTGTTGCCGAACTGGCCGCCCACGTAGGTCTTGTCCGCCAGGTTGGTGCCGAAGGCCTCCACGCGCCAGTCATCGCGCTCCCAGGTGAGCTGCGCAGACAGGATGCCGCGCGAAGCCAGCCGATCGGTCACCGGCGAATACAGCAGGTTGGTGTACTGGCTGCCGATGTAGGCGTAGTTCAGGCGCGGACGCAGCGTCGCCGATCCAAGGTCGATGAAATATTCGATGCCGGCGTTGAAGGTGAGCTTCGGCGAATACAGCAAGCGCCGGCCCGTGGCGCTGGTCACGAAGGGCGAATAGTCGAAGCAGGTGGGCGGATCCCCCGGCGGTACCCCGTCAGGACATTGCGGCAGGCTGGTGTCCGGCGGCAGGGCCCGCTGGTTGATGAACTCCACGTGGCCCAGTTCCGAATCCACCAGCGCCACCCCGGCATCCAGGCCCCAGCGCGCGATCCGGGCCTGCATCTGCGCCTCGATGCCGCGCACCTTGGCATTGGCGATGTTCATCGTCTGCACCTGGCCGGAAGCCGGGTTCAGCGCATCAAGCTGGAAGTCCTGGTAGTCGTTCCAGAAAGCGCCCACCTGCGTGCGCAGCCGCCCGCCCAGCAGCGTGCCCTTCCAGCCAAGCTCGTAGTCGATCACCGTTTCCGGGTCGAACTCGCTGGAGACGGAATTGAAGCCGCCCGGCTTGTAGCCGCGCGCCACGAAGCCGTAGAACAGGTTGTTGCCGCCCGGCGTCCACTCCAGTCCCACCTTGCCCGTGACGCGGCCGTCATCATGCGCGCCCTCCAGGTCCGCAACCTGCAGTCCATCGCCGTTGAAGGGCGGATCGGGAATGCCGGCACCGATCACCACCGCGCCCTCCTGCGTCACGTCGAAGCTGGAGTAGCGGGCACCGACATTGAGCTTCAGCTCCGGCTGCAGCAGGTAGCCGAACTGCGCGAAGACGCCCTTGCCGATCTTGCGGTTGTGGATGTCGATGTCGGTGGGAAACCCGTCGGAGAACTGGTCGATCACCACGTCGATGCGGTTGCGCTGGTAATAAAGTCCCGCCACCCAGTCGAAATTGCCGCCGGTGGGCGAGATGAGGTTGAACTCCTGCGTCCACAGCCGCTCGCGCACGTACTGGTCCTGGGTGGAGCGCGGAAAATCCGCATCCGGCGGATCAGACTGCACCGTCGCGTCGGAATCATAGAGATTGAAGATGCGCTTGTTCTGGTAGCCGCTCAGCGAGCGCAGCGTGATGCCATTGCCGAACTGGTAGCGCAGTTCCAGCGAGGTCTGCCTGGGACGCTCGACATTCTCCGTGGGGTCGTCATACGTGAGATCGAATGGATCCTCACTGCGGAATGGCGCGTACTGCGTCGTCGGGATGGGCCGATAGGCATAACCGCCGGTGTCCCGCCGCGTGGACTCGAACTTGGCCAGCACCTGGAAGGCATCGGTGGGCTGCCACAGCAGGCCCACGCGGCCGGACATTTCCTCCAGTCTCCCGGCCTGGCTGCCGGCCGGGCCCAGGTCGCGATAGAAGCTGTCGCGCTTGCGGAAGTTGCCGGACACGCGCAGGGCCAGGGTGTCGCCCAGCGCCAGGTTGCCGGCGCCCTGCAGGCCGAGGCTGTCCTGGCTGCCGGCCATGATTTCAACATGCCCGTCCCTGCGGCCCAGCCGCGGATTCCGGGTGGTGATGAAGATGGCGCCGCCGGTGGAACTGGAACCCACGAAGGTGCCCTGCGGCCCGCGCAGCACCTCGATGGTGCCGATGTCGTAGTAGCCCGCGCTGGTGGCAATGGGCGGCTGGAACAGGCCATCCACGTAGGTGGCGACGCCGGCCGTGACCGCGGGGGAACCACTGGCAAGGCCGATGCCGCGGATGTTCACCGAACGGGTGAGGCCGGCATCGGTGATGGTGAGGGCGGGCGCCGCGAACTGCAGGTCATCCAGTCGCGCGACGGCCTTGTCGTTGAGCTCATCGCCACTGAGGGCGGTCACCGCGATGGCCACCGATTGCGCGCTTTCGGTACGGCGCTGCGCGGTGACGATCACTTCCTCCAGTTCTTCGTCTTCGGCCGCTGCCGCCGGCATTGCGGTGGCCGCGGCGGCAAACGCCATCACGCAAAGTCCATGTGCACGCCATTGCTTCGCTCTGGTCATGACCCCTCCGACACTGGATTGTTGCGGTGTTCCCGTGGAAGATAGTCCTCTGCTGCAAACGTTTGCAAGCAACGCCCCTGCATGTGCTTCCGGCATATTGCCCGTGTCGGGCGGGGTTCGGCCATCATGGCTGCCTGTGCAAACGTTTGTGCGTTTCGCTACAGTCGCCAGATCCGGGGGGGGGAAGTTCGCACCATGACCAGCAACCTCGACCACGCGCAGGGCGTGCGCCTGGCGCGCCTGCTCACCTGCCTGATGTTCTTCACCTTCGCGATGACCACCGACGCGGTCGGCAGCGTCATCCCGCGCGTGATCGAGGAATACGGGCTGAGCATGACGGCTGCCGGCGCCTTCCAGTACGCCACCATGCTGGGCATCGCGGTGGGCGCGCTGCTGCTGGGTTTCCTCGCCGACCGCATCGGCCGCCAGCGCACCATCATCCTCGGCCTGTGCCTGTATGGCGCCAGCTCGCTGCTGGTGGCCTTCGGCGGCCGGTTCCCGGTGCTCGTGGCGCTGCTCGCCGTCTCGGGCCTGGGCATCAGCGTGTTCAAGACGGCCGCGCTGGCCCTCATCGGCGACATCACGCCTTCCTCCCGGGCGCACACGCGCTTCATGAACACGGTGGAAGGCTGGTTCGCCGTCGGCGCCATCGTGGGCCCGGCGGTGGTGGCCGCGCTGATCACCGGCGGCGTCTCCTGGAAGTGGCTGTACGTGGTCGCCGCGGCGATCTGCCTGGGCCTGGTGGTCATGGCGGCGCGGGTTCCCAATCCGGCGCCGCGCACCCGCATCGAACGGGCAAGCCTGGCGCAGATGCTGGTGGTGCTGAAGGATCCGCTGGCGCTGGGCTTCTCGCTGCTGGTGGCGCTCTACGTGGCGGTGGAAGTGGCGATCTACGTGTGGATGCCGACCTACCTCGAAGGCTACCAGGGTGCACATGCCTGGCTGCAGGCCTGGGCACTGACGCTGTTCTTCGTGCTGCGCGCGATCGGCCGGTTCGTCGGCGCCTGGGTACTCGACCGCGTGCGCTGGAGCGTGGCGCTGGTGTTGATGAGCCTGCTGATCTTCCTGTGCTTCTCCGGCGCATTGCTGGGCGGTCTTGCCGTGGGCGTATGGCTGCTGCCGCTGACGGGCCTGTTCATGTCCATCATCTATCCCACGCTCAACTCCAAGGCCATCAGCTGCTTCCCGCGCCACCAGCACGGGGCGGCCGCGGGCGTGATCCTGTTCTTCACCGCGCTGGCCGCGGCCGCGGGCCCGCTGGCCATGGGAGCCGTGAGCGACGCCTGGCGGACACCACGCGCCGGCTTCGTGCTGGCCACCGTGTTCGCGCTGCTGCTGCTGGCCGGCCTCGTCATCAACTGGCTGCGCAATCCCGCCCAGGCGCGGCTGCAGGACGCTGACGACGCGGCGCAGACGGCCTGATGCGCAACGCGGTCCAGCTCATCTGCTACGCCGACCGCCTCGGCGGCACCCTGCGCGGCCTCAGGCAGCTGCTGGCAGGGCCGTTCGCCGGCCTCTTCGGCGGCGTGCACATCCTGCCCTTCTTCCATCCCATCGACGGCTCCGATGCCGGCTTCGACCCCATCGACCACACAAAGGTGGACGAGCGGCTGGGCGACTGGGAGGAGGTGCGTGCCCTCTCGCGCGACGTGGAAGTGATGGCCGATGTCATCGTCAACCACATCTCCAGCCGCTCGCCGCAGTTCCTGGACTACTCCGCGCAGGGCGCGAAGAGCCGCTACGACGGCCTCTTCCTCACGCTGGACAGCGTGTTCCCGGAGGGCGCCTCCGAAAAGGACCTGCTGGCCATCTACCGCCCGCGCCCCGGCCTGCCCTTCACGCCGATGACGCTGGCCGACGGCACGCGGCGCATCCTCTGGACCACCTTCACGCCCGAGCAGATCGACATCGACGTGGCACATCCGGAAGGCCGGCGCTACCTGGATGACATCCTGCGCATCTTCGCCGCCAATGGCGTGAAGCTGATCCGCCTGGATGCGGTGGGTTATGCCGTGAAGCGCGCCGGCACCAGCTGCTTCATGATGGAGGAAACCTTCGCCTTCATCCGCGAGTTCGCGGCGCGCGCCAGGGCACTGGGCCTGGAGGTGCTGGTGGAGATCCATTCCCACTACCGGCTGCAGGTGCGCATCGCCAGCCAGGTGGACTGGGTGTATGACTTCGCGCTGCCGCCGCTGGTGCTGCATGCCTTCTTCACCGGCAGGGCGCGGCACCTGAAGGAGTGGATCGCGATCCGCCCCGCCAATGCGCTCACCGTGCTCGACACGCACGACGGGATCGGCGTGATCGACATCGGCGCCGACAGCCAGGATCCGGCCAGCCTCCCGGGTCTCGTGCCGGAAGACGGCATCGAACTGCTCGTGCGGCAGATCCACGCCAACAGCGGCGGGGAAAGCCAGCGTGCCACCGGAGCCGCCGCCTCGAACCTCGACCTGTACCAGGTCAACTGCACCTTCTACGACGCGCTGGCGCGCGACGACCTTCGCTACCTGCTCTGCCGCGCCATCCAGTTCTTCCTGCCGGGCATCCCGCAGGTGTACTACACCGGGCTCCTGGCCGGGCACAACGACATGGACCTTTTGGCGCGCACCGGCGTGGGCCGCGACATCAACCGCCACCATTACACGCGCGACGAGATCGAGGCCGCATCGTCACGTACGGTGGTGGCGGACCTCTTCGCCCTGATCCGGCTGCGCAACACGCATCCGGCCTTCCAGGGCAGCTTTGCGCTGCTGCCCGCGGAAGAGCCGGTACTCGACCTCTGCTGGCGCAACGGCGAATCCGAGGCCCGGCTGCGGGTGAACCTGCAAAATGCCGCGCACGAGCTGCGGCTGGGTGGTTCCGCCGTGCAGCCGCAATTCGCGCTGCTGCGCGTGGCAGACCGGGACAGCGCCCCCGCGCTGTTATAGTGGGAATCATGCCAGGCAAGCGCCGCTCACACAGCAGGATGGCCGAGGTCGCGCGGCGCGCGGGGGTTTCCCTGTCCACCGTGTCACGGGCACTCTCCGGCAGCCCACTGATCTCGGAGAAGACCCGGCAGCTGGTGCGCGATGTCGCCGAGCAGCTCGACTATCGCGTGGATGCCGCCGGCAGCAGCCTGCGCACCGGGCAGACGCGCACCATCGGCGTGGTGATCCCGCTGGCGCATGCGGCGCGGCAGAGTTTCTCCGATCCCTTCTTCCTCGAGATCCTGGGTGCGGTGGCCGACGAGCTCTCCGCCGCCGGTTACAACATGCTACTCACCCGTGTCACCGAGGATCCCGCGCAGTGGATCGCGGACCTGGCACGCGGCCGGCGCGCCGATGGCGTGATCGTGATCGGCCAGAGCCTGCACCATGAATCACTGAACCGCCTCGCCGCCTCCGGTTTCCCGCTGGTGGTCTGGGGCGCCCGCCTGCCCGACCAGCAATACGTCACCGTGGGTTCTGACAACGAGGCCGGCGGTCATGCCGCCACCCGGCACCTGGTATCCCAGGGTTGCCGGCGCATCGTGTTCCTGGGCGATCCGGCCGCGCCTGAAGTTGGCGCGCGCCGCAAGGGCTACCTGCGCGCGCTGGAGGAAGCCGGCATCGCGCGCGTACCCGCGCTGGAAGTGCCGGTGCGCTTCGGCAGCGACGCGGCCTACCATGCCATCGCTTCGCTGGCGGGCGCGGGCGTGGAGTTCGACGGGGTGGCGGCCTGCTCCGACGTCTTTGCCATCAGTGCCATGCGGGCCCTGGCCGAACGCGAGCTGAAGGTGCCGGCCGACGTTGCCATCGCCGGATTCGATGACATTCCCTTCTCTGCCTTCACCACCCCGCCGCTGACCACCATCCGCCAGAACTGCCACGCCGGCGCACGGCTGCTGGTGGAGAACCTGCTGCGCGCCATCCGCCATGAGCCGGCCACCACGGTGGTGATTCCCACCGAGCTGGTGGTGCGGGCCTCGAGCCTGCGCGAGCAGCATCGCGCCCTGCCCTCGATCCGGGGACGGCGCCCCGCCACAACCCCCGCGGCGCGTCCATCCCGGTCCCGACGAATTTCCTGAACCTCCACGGAGACCGGATGAACCACTACCGCAAGCCTGCCCTTTTCGGCTGCGCACTGTTGCTGGGTGCGCTGGCGCTGCCGGCGATGGGTGCCACGCCGACCGCCTGTGCCGCCTTGAAGGACTTCAAGGCCCCCGGATTCGACGTGTCGATCGACAGGGCCGAAGTCGTTGCGGCCAGCGCCGGCGGCGCAGCGGCAGCCGGCGGCCCGCCGGGCCCGCCGCGTCCGGCGCTGCCCGCCCACTGCCGCATCGACGGCACCCTCGACAAACGCACCGGACGCAACAACAAACCCTATGCCATCGGCTTTGCCGTCGCCATGCCCACCGCCTGGAACGGCCGGTTCCTCTTCCAGGGCGGCGGCGGCCTCAATGGCGCGGTGAATCCCCCCACCGGCGCGCAGTATGCCGGCGACGTTCCGGCGCTGGCCCAGGGTTATGCCGTGGTGAGCACCGACTCCGGCCACCAGGGCAGCAACTTCGACGCCAGCTTCTTCGAGGACCAGGAGGCTGCGCTCAACTTCCTCTACCAGGCCGTGGACAAGGTCACCACGGTGGGCAAGCAGATCGTCTCCACGCACTACGGCCGGCCAGCGCAGTTCTCCTATTTCGTCGGCTGTTCCACCGGCGGCCGGGAGGCCATGATCGCCTCGCAGCGTTTCCCGCGGCACTTCGACGGCATCGTCGCCGGCGCGCCTGCCATGCGCACCAACTTCTCGAACCTGGGCCTGCGCATCGCCACCGAGGCACTCAATGCCATCGCGCCGAAGAATGCCGAAGGCCTTCCGCAGACCAGCCAGGCGCTCAGCGACCAGGATCGCAGGCTGGTGGTCGACCGCTTCCTGGCTGCCTGCGATGCACTGGATGGCGCGCAGGATGGACTGGTGTTCGCCACCCGCAGCTGCCGCTTCGATCCGCAGGAGCTGGCCTGCACCGGCGCAAAGACCGCCAGCTGCCTCACGCAGGCGCAGGTGAACGCAATCAAGGTGGTGATGGGCGAGAAGAAGGCCTCGGACGGCCGCCAGGTCTACCCGGGCTACCTCTATGACACCGGCATCATCACCACGCGCGGACTGGCCGGCGTGCTGGTGGGCACGCCGATTCCCGAAGGTGCCATCGAGGGCCCGTTCAACGTCGACGTCGCCGCCGCGCGCGCCAGCGACGCTCGCGCCTGGGTGGGTGATTCCAATGGCTGGACCAACCTCAGCAGCTTCCAGGGCCGGGGCGGCAAGCTGCTGTTCTTCCATGGCGTGAGCGACCCGTGGTTCTCATCCCTGGACACCATCCAGTACTACGAGCGCCTGGCCGCCGACAATGCACCCGCCCCGGTGCACGATTGGAGCCGCCTGTTCCTCGTGCCCGGCATGGGTCACTGCAATGGCGGCGAGCAGACGCTGGACCGCTTCAACATGCTGGAGGCCATCGCGGCCTGGGTGGAGAGGAACCAGGCGCCGGAGCGGATCATCGCCACGGGCAACGCCATGCCGGGAGAGAGCCGGCCGCTATGCCCGTATCCGGCCCATGCGCAGTACAGCGGCGCCGGTGACCGGCGCAACGCCGCCAGCTACAGCTGCCGCGACTGAGAACCGTGCCCGGGAGAAGGCAGGCCGGTCACTCGGCCTGCGCTTCCTTGCCCTTGCCCCTCTCCTTGCGCTTCGGCGGCGCCTCGCTCTTCTTGAAGGTCTGGATGGCGCAGCGACCCTCGCCCGGCACCACCACCGTGCTGAAGCGGTCCAGGGTATCCAGCGCGCGATTTTCAAATCCCACGCTCAGCGCGAAGTCCAGGCCCAGGCACGGCCCGATGAACGTCGCGTAGTACCACTGCTTGTGGGCATCCTGCACCCACAGGCCATTCACGCCATCGGCCTGCCAGTCGCGCACCGCACTGCTGGAGTTCACGAAGGGAATGGAGGCCTCTGCGCCCAGGTCCACCTTGCCTTCCCCGGCAGACAGGGCAGCGGCGCCCAATGCCAGGCTCATTACTGCGGCAAGCAAAACCGGTCGTTTCATGCTTCCTCCTCGACCCTGCATGCAGGGCCGTCAATGTCAGCTCCCGTGCGCGCATTGTGGGCCCGCCGGGCTGAACGGATGCTGACCGGGCGGGCGAAAATGGACAACACCCCCCGCCTGCGGCAGGCTTTCGCGCATAAACATGCACTGGGGGGAGATCATGCGTGTCCTGGTCCTTTGCGTCCTGGGTGGACTGGTCCTGGCGGGCTGCGGCACCCGCCACGCGGGAGTAGATGCGCAGCGGCTCTCCGCGGCGGCCCGCGCCGATGAGGCCGGACAGTGGATGTCCCCGGGCCGCACCTGGGACGAGCAGCGCCACAGCCCGCTCTCGCAGGTGAACACCGGCAATGTCGAGGACCTGTCGCTGGCCTGGTTTGCCGACCTCGACACCAACCGCGGCCAGGAAGCCTCCCCGCTCGTCATCGACGGCGTGCTTTACGTCAGCACGGCATGGAGCAAGGTGCTGGCCTTCGACGCCGCCACTGGCAAGGCGCTGTGGAGCTACGACCCGAAGGTGCCGCCCGAATGGGGTGCGCGGGGCTGCTGCGACGTGGTCAACCGCGGCGTGGCGGCCTGGGGCAAGCGCATCTTCGTGGGCAGTTATGACGGTCGACTGATCGCATTGGATGCGGCCACCGGCGAAGTGGACTGGGAGGTGAACACCATCGACCGCAACCTGCCCTACACCATCACCGGCGCACCGCGCGTGGTGAAGGGCAAGGTGATCATCGGCAATGGCGGCGCCGACCTGGGCGTGCGGGGCTACGTCTCCGCCTACGATGCCGATGACGGCAGCCTGCTGTGGCGCTTCCACACCGTGCCCGGCAACCCAGCCGACGGCTTCGAGAACCCGCAGATGGAGATGGCCGCGAAGACCTGGAAGGGGGAATGGTGGCGGCTGGGCGGTGGCGGCACCGTGTGGGACTCCATGGCCTACGACGAGCAGCTGGACCTGCTCTACATCGGCGTGGGCAATGGCTCCCCATGGAACCAGGCCTGGCGCAGCCCCGGCGGCGGCGACAACCTGTTCCTCTCCTCCATCGTCGCGCTCGATCCCGATGATGGCAGTTACGTGTGGCACTACCAGACCACGCCGGGGGAAACCTGGGACTACACCGCCACACAGCACATCATCGTTGCCGACCTGCCGCTGCAGGATGCCCAGTCGCGCCGCGTGGTGATGCAGGCACCGAAGAACGGTTTCTTCTACGTGCTCGATGCCGCCACCGGCGAGCTGCTGTCGGCGAAGAATTTCACCCGCGTTTCCTGGGCCAGCCACATCGACCTCGCCACGGGCCGCCCCGTGGAGCGCATCGAGGCCCGCTACGACCGCACCGGCAAGCCTTCCATCGTGGAACCCAGCGCACAGGGTGCGCATTCCTGGCATCCCATGTCCTTCAGCCCGCGTACCGGTCTGGTGTACCTGCCGGTGGTGGAAACCAGCGCGGCGATGGTGGGCGATCCGGCCTACCAGCCGCGTCCCATGGCCGGCAATACCGGCCTCGGCCGTGCACCGGCGGATCTCTACGATCAGCTCAAGTCCGATGCACCGCGCGAGGCACGCGCCTTCCTGGCCGCCTGGGACCCTGTGGCACAACGCGAGGTCTGGCGCTCAGGCACCACGGGCCGCGTGGGATCGGGTGTGCTGTCCACCGCCGGCGGCCTGGTGTTCCAGGGCACGCCCGAGGGCGAGTTCGCCGCCTATCATGACTCCACCGGCGAGAAGCTCTGGTCCTTCGACGCGCAGACTGGCGTGGTCGCCGCGCCCGTGAGCTATGAGGTGGACGGCCAGCAGTACATCGCGCAGCTGGCCGGCTATGGCACTCGCGACTACTACACCGGCAACCGCTCGCGCTTGCTGGTGTTCCGGCTTGGCGGCGCAGCGACCCTGCCGCCTGCCGAGCCCCCGCCGCCCGCCCGCACGCGCAATCCGCCGCCGGCATTCGGCACGCCGCAGATGCTCGCCGAGGGCGAGGAGCAGTTCCGGGCCTGGTGCGCCATGTGCCACGAAACCAGCTATGGCAACCGCGGGCTGTTCCCGGACCTGCGCGTGTCACCCATGATCAACACGGCCGAGGCCTTCCAGGGCATTGTCATCGGGGGGGCGCTGCAGTCGCGCGGCATGGCCAGCTTCCGCGAGCGATTGGATGCATCGCAGGTGGAGGCGATCCGGGCGTACCTGGTGCAGCGCGCACATGAATGACACCGGCGGCTGACGCCGCCTCCTCGCCCATTCCTACAGGCGCCACCCCGGTGGCGGCGTACCTTGCACGGCAACTCCCGTGCAAGGAGAACTGCCATGGAAGCGCGTGCCAAGCTGTTCGGCCATCCGTTGCACCAGATGCTGGTGGTATTCCCGCTGGGGCTCCTCGCCACTGCCGTGATCTTCGACGTGGTGGGCCTCATCTCTGGCGGCGCCACCTGGCCCATCGTCGCCTACTGGACCCTGCTCGCCGGCATCATCGGCGCGCTGGTTGCGGCGCCCTTCGGCCTGATCGACTTCCTGGCCATTCCGCACGGCACGCGCGCCCGCCGCATCGGGGCCATGCATGGCGGCGGCAATGCCGTCGTGTCGCTCCTGTTCCTCGGCAGCTGGCTGCTGCGCAGTCCGCAATTCCCACCAGGCGAGGCGGCCCTGGCATTGTCGTTCGGCGGTGCGGCGATTGCGCTGCTCACGGCCTGGCTCGGCGGCGAACTGGTGTCCCGACTCGGAGTTGGTGTGTCGGACGGGGCCGGACTGAATGCGTCAAATTCGATGCACCATGATTCCCGGGCCGGTCGCCATGCCGATCCGGACGGGCACCGGGTCCGTTACGCCGGGCGCAGCACGCCCAGCGGATGATGTGACCTGGCTATGCTCACCACCCACGCGAATGCGAGCAGCGCCGCCACGTAGCAGATGATCCGGGCGCTGCGGCTGCGTGCGCGGCGCAGGGCGAATGTCCCCAGCACGACATAGGCCACCAGCACGCCGACCTTCACCGCCAGCCAGCCATTGCCGAACAGCCCCCAGGGCAGGATGCTCAGCAGCATCAGCGCCGCGGTGAGCAGCGAGGTATCGATGGCGTAGCTGCTCCAGCGGACCGGCCACGCCATGGCCCACCGCCAACCGGCAAGCGCCGCGGCGCCGCGAACGGCAAACAGGGCGCCGCTGGCGAATGCCAGGCCCACGTGGACGGCCTTGATCTGCGGGTAGAACTCGATCATCCCGGAGATTCCTCTCCCTCCATCTTCGGATTTACCCACAGGCGTATCACGAACCAGGTCAACGCCAGCGCACCGATGCTGAAAATGGTGTCGCCCGGAACGCGCATCCATACCAGCAGGTCCACCAGCGGCTTGCCCATGAACTCAGCGGAGCGGGCATACCAGTAGCCGTGCTCAATGGCCGCCAGCAGCTGCAAGGTGCCCAGCGGCAGCAGCGTGAGCACTGCCATCAGCGCCAGGCCGATGTTCAGCGACCAGAAGGCAAAGCGCAGCATCTTCTCGTCCCAGACCTGGCGCGGGCGCAGGCCGCGCAGGCAGAACAGCACCAAGGCAATGCCCAGCATCCCGTAGACACCGAAAAGCGCGGTATGTCCGTGCAACGGGGTCAGGTTCAGCCCCTGCATGTAGTAGAGCGACAGTGGCGGATTGATCAGGAATCCGAACAGCCCGGCGCCTACCAGGTTCCAGAACGACACGGCCAGGAAGAAGTAGATGGGCCAGCGATAACGAGCCATCCAGGGAGCCGACTGGCTGAGACGGAAATTGTGGTAGGCCTCGAAGCCGATGTAGGCCAGCGGCACGACCTCCAGCGCGCTGAAGCTCGCGCCGAGGGCAATCACCGCGGTCGGACTGCCGACGAAATAGAGATGGTGCAACGTGCCGATGACACCACCGGCCATGAACACGATGGTGGCGAACAGCACCGCAATGGCCGCGGTGGAGGCGCGCAGCAGCCCGAGACGCGTGAATATCAGCGCCATCACCGCGGTAGCGAAGACCTCGAAGAATCCTTCCACCCACAGGTGCACCAGCCACCAGCGCCAGTATTCCACGATGGAGATGTGTGTGTGCTCGCGCCACATGAGTCCAGCCGCATAGAACAGGCCGATGGCCACCGTGGAGAGGAACAGCAGGCCGACGATGGGGCGGATCTCCGTCTTCGGGCCGCGCAGCAGCGGCCACAACGACCTGCCCACCAGCACCAGCCAGAGCAGCAGGCCGATGAACAGGAAGTACTGCCAGAAGCGGCCGATATCGGCGTATTCCCAACCCTGGTGGCCGAAGAGGAAGTTGTGCTCCAGCCCGAGCTTCTGCATCACCGCCAGCCATTGGCCGGAGAAGGCGCCGATCACGATCACCAGCAGGCACACGAACAGCACATTGACGCCCAGTCTCTGCAGGGGCGGTTCATATCCGGACATGGCCGGCCCGATGTAGAGCCCGGTGCCCAGCCACGCCGTGGCGATCCACAGCACCGCCAGCTGGGTGTGCCAGGTTCGCGTGATGGAGTAAGGCAGCACCTCTGCCAGCTCGTAGCCATAGGCCTGCTGCCCTTCGATCTGGTAGTGGGCCGTCATCGCCCCCAGGAGAATCTGGACCAGGAACAGCGCCAGAACCACCCAGAAGTACTTGGCCGTGGCCCGCATGGAAGGCGTGACGGCCAGGGTCGCCAGGGGATCGCGGTCAGGGACGACCTCTGCATCTTCGCTACCATGCGTCACTGCGTGGTGCCAGCCGAGCAGCGCAATGCCGGCTATCAGGAACAGCACGCTGAACGCCGACCACACCCAGGTGGAGGGTGGAGGCTTGTTTCCGACCAGGGGCTCCCCGGGCCAGTTGTTCGTGTAGGTGACACGTTGCGGCTCGATCAGCCCCCGCTCCGGCGCCAGGGTCTCGCCAGCCGCTGCGGGCCGTTCAGTGGTGGCCGCCCAGGCCGTCCACCAGAAGAAGGCTGCCAGCACCCGGCGGTTCTCCGCGTCGGGCACCGTGTCCTCCTTCATCGCGTAGGCCTCACGCAGTTCCTGCGTCGCCGGATCGCTGCCGAACAGGCTCACATAGTGGGCGGCAACCTCAGCCACCGCAGCGGCCCGGTCATTGTCGAGGGTGATCGTGCCGGTCGCCGCATCGAAGGTATTCCTCCGCATCATCAGTTGCAGCCGCGACTGCAGTGAAGCCCGGGTGTCCGGTTCCAGCTGCACCAATGGAATGCCGCCGGCCCATCGCTCCATCACCGCAACGGCCTCGCGGTGCAGCCAGTCCGCACTCCAGTCAGGGGCCACGTAGGCACCGTGCCCCCAGATGGAGCCAAGCTGCATGCCGCCCATGGACTGCCATACCTGGCGCCCGCGCTCGATCTCGGCCCTGGTGTAGACCTGGGTGCCGTCTTCGGCGACGACGCGCTCCGGCATGGGAGCGGCATTGCTGGAAATCTGGCTTCCGGACCAAAGCAGCACCGCAAACGATGCCACCAGCAACACAGTCAGGCCGATCCAGAGTCTGCGGGTATTGCCCATTGCTGCCCCCTCATTCTTCTTGCGCCTGGAAGAGCAAGGCTACCGTCCACCGAATTGCCTGGGCAAGCGAATCCAGCGAATCCCGCGCCCGCATGGTCCAGTGGACGCAGGACGGGCTATCACTTTCAGGTCATGACCCTGGCCCCAGCGGCAGGCCGATGCTGAGCCATGCCATCAGCAGCAGGCTCCATGCAATCAGGAAGGTGATCGAATACGGCAGCATCAGCGCCAGCAGCGTGCCAATGCCGGCATCCCTGCGGTATTTCTGGCAGAACACCACCACCAGCGCGAAATACGGCATCAGCGGCGTGATGATGTTGGTGGTGCTGTCGCCGATGCGATAGGCGGCCTGCGTGGCGTCCGGGGAAATGCCCGCCGTCATCAGCATGGGCACCAGCACCGGCCCGAGCAGCGCCCACTTGGCCGAGGCCGAACCGATGAACAGGTTCGACACCAGCGTGATCACGATGACGCCCAGCAGCGTCACCACATGTGGCAGGCCCAGCTCCTTCAGTGCCGTGCCCCCCTCCACCGCGATGAGCACGCCGATATTCGACTTGTTGAAAGCCGCGATGAACAGCGCCATGAAGAACACCAGCACCAGGTAGTAGCTCATGCTCTCCATGGACTTCGTCATGCCGCGCACCACATCGCGGTGGCTCTTCACCGTGCCGGCCGCGATGCCGTAGGCAATGGCCGGCAAGAGGAAGAGCAGGAAGATCAGCGGCACGATGGAACGCATCAGCGGGGCATCGCTGGCCGTGAGCCCGCCGCCAGCCGAACGCCAAGCGCTGCCGGGAGACCAGGCGCTCAGGGTCAGCAGCAGCAGGCCCGCCAGCAGGGTAAGCAGGGCCGCCCGCAGGCCGCGGCGCTCCCCGGGCGTGGGGGCCTCGAACCTTGGCAGGCCGCCCGGATCACCCTCCGGCGCAGCATCTCCTGCCGGACCGCGCCGGAGCCTCGGCTCGATCACCCGATCCGTGAGCCACCAGCCCACCAGGATGATCAGCAGCGAGGAGAAGGTGGTGAAGTAGTAGTTGTTCAGCGGATTGACGATGGCACCGGGTTCGATGATCTGCGCCGCCTGCTGTGTGATGCCCGCCAGCAGCGGATCGAGCGCCACCGGCACGAAGCTGGCGGAGAACCCGCCCGAGACACCGGCGAAGGCTGCCGCAATGCCGGCGAGCGGATGCCGCCCGGCGGCGTAGAAGATCACCCCGCCCAGCGGAATCACCAGCACGTAGCCGGCGTCGGCGGCCAGGTGCGAGAGCAGCGCCACCACGATCAGCATGGGCGTGAGCAGCGCACGCGCCGTCACCGCCAGCAGGGCCCGCAACCCGGCCTGGATGAACCCCAGGTGCTCGGCCACGCCGATGCCCAGCATGGCCACCAGCACCACGCCCAGCGGGTGGAAGCTGGTGAAGGTGATCACCATGTCGCTGGTGAAGGCGGTGAGCGCCGCGCCGCCCAGCAGGTTGACCACCCGCAGCGGCTCGCCATTGCGCGGGTCCACGGCATCGAAGCCCACCGTCGACAAGACCGCCGACAGCAGCATGGTGAATCCCAGCAGCAGCAGGAACAGCACGGCCGGGTCAGGCAGGCGGTTGCCGACCCTCTCCACCGCGCCGAGCAGGCGCTCCAGGCGCGTGGGCGAAACATTCGCGGACATCTTTGTTGTTCTCCTGGCCAGATGCACAGGCCCGGAGATGGCCTGCGCCACCTCCGGGCATGTCCCGGCCAGCAACCTACGCGAAGCCCGCGGCCGCGCGCAACCGCGGCCCGGTCACTCAGTCACCCAGCACCACCAGCAGCTGCCGCGCATGGAAGGTCGCGGCGGGCGAGTCCAGGGTGCCCGTCGCCGCCAGCCGGAGCGCCTTTGCCCCGCCGTCCAGGGCGGCATCCAGCGCCGCGGCGAAATCCGCGAACTCGCTGAAGTTGTCGATGCCGGCGCTGCCCCGATGGGCAATGGCGAACATCGGTTCGAAGTCGCCGGCCATGGGCACCAGCGTGATGTCGCCGCCCACCGAGCCCAGGCCGATCGAAAGACCGCCGAGGCGGATGCCGCCCATGGGCGCTGGCGAGGCTGCGGAGTCCAGCGTGATGCCGGCATCGGAGAGGGTGCTGAACGGCGCCACGGCTCCACCCGGCACCCACGTCACGCTCAGCAAGGCGCGCGTCGCCGCGTAGTCCACCAGCGTCACCGCATTGAAATCCGGCGGCGCCATGCCGAAGGGCGAGACATGGCCGAACAGCCCGATCCAGGAACCGGCGGCGAGGCCCGAAGTATTCACGCCCGAGGCAACCACGACCTCATAGGCCGCGGGATCGGCGTCCTGCTCCGGCGTCAGCCCCGTGCCTGCGAAGTCAAAACGCCCGGGGTGCAGGCCGTCGATGCCCTCCAGGTCCAGGGTCACATCTCCCGTCCCGGCGGTCACCACGCGACCGGACAGCCGCGTATGGTTGAGGCGCACCAGCCCGTTGGTGGCATCCATGGTGAAGTCCCCGCCGTCGCGGGAAACATCGCCGAATGCCTGGATGCGCTGGCCGACCGAGATGGCTGCGGCGTCCAGCGCGCCGCCGCCCTGCCCGGCGCGCATGACCTTCGTGCCCGGTCCCACCACCAGCGTCACCGGACCCGCGAGGAAGCGGCCGACATGACGATCCATGTCGCCATCGGTGCTGTCGAGGCCATTCCAGTGCAGCCGCACCGCACCCAGCAGCAGCGTGTCACCGGTGCGGGAGAGCACATGCCCTGCCAGATACTCACGGTCGAGGTCTTCCGCGCTGCTGCCCGCCAGCACGCGCTGCGCGGTGAAGGCAAAGCTGTTGCGGTTGAGCTTGCCGAAGGCCAGGACCATCGTCCCTTCGTCCAGCGCCTGCAGCGCCGTGAGGCCGGCCACGCCCGTGTAGCCCACGCCATCGATCTCGTAGGTGGTCGCCCCGCTGGTGGACACCTCCAGCTCGCCCGAAGAGTGCAGGTGGTGGTGGAACGGACGCACCTGCAGCGTGAACCGGCTGTCCGCCAGGTCCACGTCGAGCAGCCCGCCACGCACGCGCCATTCCTTCTCCGCATGCGGCACCACGCTGGCCAGGATGAACGGACTCACCGCCACCGTGCCGGCCTCCAGGTCCACCTCATTGGACGCCTCGAGGTTCAGGTCGAACGCCAGGTGCGAGATTCGGCCCGGCGCGATGGCCAGCCGGTTGCGACCGTCCAGCCGCACCGTCAGCTCCATCTCGCCCGCTGGCGCGCCGGTGGTGTCCACGGGGCTGACCACCAGGCTGCCCCCGAGCGCATCCTCCACGACGATCTCGGCATCGGTGTAGTCCACACGCAGCGTGGCCGCCACATAGGCGCCCGAGGGTACCTGCCGCGCCGCCAGCACTTCTCCCAGGTCCACGAGCTGCGCAAAGTCGACGCGCGTGGTCGCCGGCAGCGTCTCCACCACCGTGCCATTCGCCCTCACCAGCGTCAGCGAGGTGAGGTCCACGGTATAGCTCTGGAAGTCCCCGGGCGCGTCGGTGATGGTCAGCAGCGCGGTGCCGCATCCTGTGCAGGACTCGCCGCCTACGCCCAGGCCGGGATCGTCGCTGCCGCAGGCCGCGGCCAGGGCGACAAGCCCGCCCAGCATGGCCAGTTTCAGTCGTTGCAGGTGCGCGCGCAGGCGGCGCGGCTGGCGGGTGCCGTGGATGACTTCGGACATGGCGGTTCCCTCCCGGTCTGGTTGCTGTAACCGGCAACGCGTCGGGGCGCCACCGGTTGACACGGAAAGGGAACAGACAGGGATTCGTCGGCGGGTGGCGACAGTCGGTCACCACCCGCCCGCCAGCTACTTCTGTTCCTTCGGAATGTGCGAGGGAATCAGGAAGAAGCTCACCGTGGTGATGAACGCACAGCCGGCGACGAACCAGAAGAACAGGTCCGCACCCGGACGCGGGTCGAGCGCCAGGTAGTACGTGGCGACTGCCGGGCTCAGCACCGCACCGACGCGCGAAACGGTCTGCGCCAGGCCCAGTGCCGAGCCGCGCAATTCGGTGGGATAGGAGTGCGCCGCCACGGCATACATGAAGGCCTGCATGCCGTTGAAGGACACGCCCGCGAAGAAGCTGGCCTGGAGGATCTTGCTGGAATCCGGCCCGCCGCTGGCCACCAGCAGCGCGCCGATGATCGCGGTGGCCACCACGCCCAGCATGGCCAGGCCCGAACCCACGTAGCGCGAGCCCCACCAGCGGATCATGAAGGCGCCGCCAATGGAGCCGAAGAAGGCGCCGATGGAGAACAGGCCAAGCGCCTCGGCTGCCACTTCTGCGGCCACCTGGCTCTCCTGCATCAGCACGCGCAGGTAGTTGGTGTACACGTACAGCACGAAGCTGTTGAACGAGAACGCCACCCAGATGAAGAACGTGGCGCGCGCATAGTGGCTGTTCCAGATCGTTGCCAGCCAGTGGGCGGAACGCTTGCCGTCTTCGCGCACCACGAACTGCTCGGTGCCGTCGAACCGCTTCTCATCGAACAGCCGGTTGAGGGCCCGGGCCAGTCGCGCGTGCAGGTGCGGGCGCTGCGCCATGTACTTGGGGGATTCGGGCAGCAGGAAACCGAACAGGAAGCACAGCCCCAGCGGCACCAGGCCGCCGATCAGGAACATGGTCTCCCACTCCACGTGCTTCACGGCCCAGCGGGCCAGGTAACCGCCCATCGGCACCGAGGAAATCACGAAGGCCACCACCACGGCGCGCACCTTCTTCGAGGTCCACTCCGAGATCAGTGCGGTGGCCAGCGGCGTGATGCCGCCCATTCCGAGGCCCGTGAGGAAGCGCCAGATCGTCATCCAGTACAGCGATTCCTCGGCCGAGTCCGGCGTGCCCGACCGGGCGACGTTCCAGCACAGCACCGACCCGACGAACAGGAAAAACAGGCAGGTGAAATACGAGCGCTTGCGGCCGATGCGATCGCCCAGCCACCCCAGGCCCACCGAACCGATGGCCATGCCGAGCAGGCCCGCGGTGTTGATCGAACCCAGCATCGCGGAGGCAACATCCCATTCCGCCATGAGGGCCGGACCCACCTGCCCCATCAGGAACAGGTCATAGCCGTCGGTGGCCATGATGATCATCATCATGATCGTGATGCCGAAGGGCACCCAGAAGTATTTGGCCGAGTCGATGACCTCGCCGACGTCGACGACTTTCCTGCTCTCGCTCATTAGGGACCCGCCCTGATTGTTATTGACGCAAGGCCGCGACTTTGGCCTGAATTGTTCCGGTTGGCAACGGTTGGTGGCCGCCCTCAGGGCACGATGGCCTCGATCTTCGGGGTAGTCCCCTGCGGGAACTTCGCCTCCGGGTTCTCCGCCCTCGCCCCCAGTTCCTTCAGCAGCGCCACGGTCTCGTGGTGCTGGACGGGCGCCAGCGCATTGAACTCCTGCGGGAAGCGGCCCATGGCGTAGTCGATGGGCGAGAGGCCGTTGGAATCCAGCACGTCCGGTTCCGCCCCATCCGCCACCAGCCGGCGCACCAGCCGGTTCCAGCCGCGCGAGGCGGCCGCATGCAGCGCCGTGCGGTTGGCCGGCGTGCGGATCTTCAGGTCCGCATCCGCATAACCCAGCACGGTGCGGGCATTGACGTCCACCCCCGCCTCCACCAGCAGCCCGTAGGCCTCAAGGGCGTCCTCCTCGGTGCGCTGGTTGCCGCGGGTGGGGTCGTGGATGTGACCGTCGCCGCAGGCCGCCATCAGCGGCGTCACGCCCTGCGAATTGGCGAGGTCAGGCAGCGCGCCATGCGCCAGCAGCAGCCGCATCACCGGGATGTCGCCGGCCTTGGCGGCCCGCAGCAGCGGCGTGGTACCCCACACGATCATCGGATCGCGATAGCGGTCGTAGGGGATGTTGCGGTAGCGCGGCCGCAGCTTGAGCTGCGCGTTGGGATTGGCGCCGCGCGCAAGCAGCATGCGCACGAGCTCCAGTCCCGTGGTGCGGTCCATCGAGGGGATTTCCACCCGGCGGCCCACCGGCAGCGTGTTCTGGTCCACGGCCACGTAAAGCGGCGCCTGGCCATAGATGTCCCACAGGTTGACGTCAGCGCCGGCCTCGACCAGGAACTTCGCCGTGTCCCAGTGGCGGTTCAGCAGCGCCAGGAGCAGCGGCGTGGTGCCATCCGGGTCATCGAGGTCGATTCCGGCGCCAGCCTCCAGCAGCGCGTCGATGACGGGAATGCAGCCCTCGCGGGCCGCGAAGAGCAGCGGCGTGAGGCCGCCGCGGTACAGGTCCTTCGGCCGGCCCTCGGCCGTCACGCGCCGCTGCCAGTCGCGCACCTTCGAGCGCTCATCCACCCGTGCGCCGGCCTTCACCAGCAGGCGCACCATCTCCGGCTGGCACTGCGCCGCAGCCCACATCAGCGCCGTCTGCCCGCCCCAGCCCTCACGGGCATGCACATCCGCGCCCCGCTTCAGGAGCAGCCTGGCGGCCTCCACGGCGCCCGTGCGCGCCACCACCATCAGGGCGGTCTGGCCCTCGTCGTTGGGAGAGTCGGCGTCTGCGCCGGCCTCGAGCAGCAGGCGGATGGCTGCCGCGTCGCCGCGGACCGCGGCCAGCATCATGGGGGTGGCGCCGAAGACATTCGCCGCGGCGGGGTCGGCGCCCGCCTTCAGCAGGCGGCCCACCTCCGCGGCATCACCCCGGTAGACGGCCTCGTGCAGCGGCGTCGTGCCGTCCGGGGATGCTGCCGGCGCCGCAGGGGCGGCGCCAAGCAGCAGGCTGGCCAGCCCCGCGGCCAGCAGCCTGCTCAGTCGTGGCTCAATAGCCGACGGTGAAGCGGTTGTTGATGAACTGGGGCTTCTCGATTTCATCGAGCATCGCCACGGCGAAGTCTTCCATCGAGATCGCGCTGCGACCCTGCGCATCGGTCACCAGCTGCTCGCCGCCCAGGCGGAACTTGCCGGTGCGCTCGCCGGGACGGATGTTGCCCGCGGGGCTGAAGTAGGTCCAGGACACGCTGTCCTTCACTTCCGCACGCAGCCAGTCCAGTGCCTCGACCGCCGCACCCACCTCGCCGTTGTTCCGGCCACCCGGGAAGGTGTCGATGATGCGTTTGCCATCGGCGTTGTAGAGGCTGGAAGCACCGCCGACGATCATCAGGCGCGTCCGCTTCAGCGGAGTCTGCTGTCGCAGGGCCTCGATCTCGGCCTTGGCGATGCGCAGCGCGAAGTCCGGCGTGGGCGCCGGCCGCACGATCACCGAGGACACCATCACGTCGGCGTCGGCGATGTTCTTCAGGATGTCCTTGGGATCGAGTGCATCACCCTCGATCACCTTCACGCCCGCCGGGGCGAGGTCAGGCTTGGGGCTCTTGTCGACCACCGTGACCTTGTGTCCGCGCGCGGCAGCCTCGTTGACGATGCGGCTGCCAATCGCACCGCTGCCACCGTAGACCACGATGTTCAGCGGCTTGGCCGCCTTCTCCTGCGCCACCACGCCTGCCACCGGCAGGGTGAGCGCCAGTGCACCCGCCGCCATCGAAACCGCCAGTCGACGCGAAATCCTGTTCAATGTCTTTCTCCTCCAGCAGTTGCCGGCCGGCAATTACCGGCGATCCAGTCCCAGCGCCCGGATGGCGTTCTGCTTGAGGATCAGATCGCGCACTTCCGGACGGAACCCCGCCGCATCGTAATCCTTCATCCACCGCTCGGGGGTGATCAGCGGGTAATCGGTGCCGAACAGCATCTTGTTCTTCAGCTGCGTGTTCGCATAGTGAATCAACTGCGGCGGGAAATACTTCGGCGACCAGCCCGAAAGGTCGATGTAGACGTTGGGCTTGTGCAGGCACACCGACAGCGCCTCGTCCTGCCAGGGCCAGGACGGGTGCGCGATGATGACCGTCATGTCGGGGAAATCCGCCGCCACGTCATCCAGGTGCATGGGGTTGGAGTATTTCAGGCGCAGTCCGCCGCCGCCCCTGAGGCCCGAGCCCATGCCCGAGTGGCCGCTGTGGAAGATCACCGGCAGCTTCGCCTCGGCAATGGCCTCGTAGATCGGGTAGGCCATGCGGTCGTTCGGGTAGAAGCCCTGGCAGGTCGGGTGGAACTTGAAGCCACTGATGCCGTCAGCGATCAGCTTCTTCACCTCGCGCAGGCCCATCTTGCCCTTGTGCGGGTCGACGCTGCCGAAGGCCATCATCATGTCGCTGTTCGCCTTGGCGGCGTCCAGCACTTCTTCGTTGGGCACCCGGCGGCGGCCGATCTCGAACTCCGTGTCGACCGTGAACATCACCAGGCCGATCTTCTGCTTGCGGTAGAAGTCGATGGTTTCCTGGATGGTCGGCGGGCTGCCGGATTTGAAATATTTCTTCTTCTGCTCCTCGATCTCCTGGGCGTAGTCGTCCTCAGGCTGGCGGCAGGAGATTTCCGCGTGCGTATGCACGTCGATGGCAATCAGGTCTTCGGTTTTCATAGGGGGCGGATTCTGCCACAGGCGCTAGCGCGACTGCAGGTTGCTGATCACCGCGTCATCCACGTGCAGCTCGGTATCGAGCACCAGGCGCTCGGAGCGCAGCTGCAGCTCGTGGATGACATACATCAGGATGATGGAGATCAGCAGCGCCACCAGCGTGGAATTGAAGGCCACGCCCAGGCCGCTGGTCACCGGCCCCGTGTCGCCCCGCAGCGCGGTCTGGGCGCCGGCCAGCGCCTCGCCGATGCCGCGCACCGTGCCCACGAAGCCCAGCGCCGGGATGGCCCAGACGCAGAAGCGGATCAGGGACAGCTCGGAGTCGAGCCGGGAGGCCTCCGATTCGCAGTAGTCGTGCACCGAGGTGGCCGCGTCCTGGACATTGGAGGTCTCCCCGAAGCGCTTCAGGGCGCGCTGCACCGTGCGGGCGGGGATCAGGTTGCGCTCCCCCGGTGGCAGGGCCTCGATGCGGTGCGAGTACTCCCGCACGTCCTCCGGCAGGATGCGGTAGCCGGGGGGCACCTTCAGCAGGCCGGCGTCCAGCTGCTGGCGGTGGCGGCCCAGGGCAAGGTACTTGCGGAAGGCCAGCACCAGCGCCCAGATGCCCAGGATGATGCAGGACTCCTGCTCCGGGTCCTTCAGGATCACCCAGACCGAACGTCGGGCCTTGTAGTCCGGGTCGGCGGCGACCGCGGCCTTTTCAGCCTCCTGCCAGCCGGCGGCCACAGGACGGACGTAAAACGTGTAGAAGACGTGCACCAGCACTGCGACGAGGACCAGCAGTGCGAAGGTCACGACCCGGTCGCGGACGTAGGCTTCCTTCATGGGGTGGAGAGCTTACCCGAAAGGTTGACGCCTGCAGGGATGGCGGCTGGGGTGGCCGCGATCCTGAATGGCAACTGAACGGCGGCCAGGCCAGCCCCGGCGGGTGCCCGGGTCAGGCATCCATCAGCTTCAGCAGCTCCTCGGTCCTGGCCCGCATCAGGGCGGCATCACCCCGGGTCTCCACGTTCAGGCGCACCAGCGGTTCGGTGTTCGAGGCGCGCAGGTTGAAGCGCCAGGAGTCGAACTCCATCGACAGGCCGTCGGTGTAGTCCACGGACCTGGCGGACGGCTTGTAGGCCGCCTCGGCGCGGGCCAGCACGGCTTTCGCCCCGCCCTTCGAGGCATCGAGCTTGCGGTTGATCTCGCCGCTGGCCGGGAACAGGCGCATGCGCTCGCCCACCAGCTCCGAAAGCGTCTTGCCGGTCTCGCTCATCACCTGCAGCACCAGCAGCCAGGGGATCATGCCGCTGTCGCAGTAGGCGAAGTCGCGGAAGTAGTGGTGGGCGCTCATCTCGCCGCCATAGGCACCGTCGTTCTCGCGCATCACCTGCTTGATGAAGGCGTGCCCGGACTTGGAGAGCACGGCCTTGCCGCCGTTGCGGGAGACGATGTCGAGGGTGTTCCAGGTGAGGCGGGGGTCGTGGACGATGCGGGCGCCCTGCTC
>CBFGXE010000024.1:0-39835 GCA_965652645.1 uncultured bacterium
GGGTCTGGGCGTGCGCGGCAAGTTGACGGATGCCCAGGTGGCCGATGCGGTCGGCGGCACCGGCACCTCGGCGAATGGCGGTTTCTGGCCCGCGCCGGTCCATGCCACCAACGCCAATGAGAACCCGGAGAATGTGGATGACCTGCGACACGCGGCCGTCAATTCCCGCGGTTCCTATGTCAATGCCAATGACGCGCAGGAATTCTCCCAGGGTATTGCCGATGCGCTGAATCGCATCGGCGAGCGGAAGGGTTCGGCTTCCAACGTGCTGGCCAACTCCACTTCAATCAGCACCGAGAGCTTCGTCTACCAGGCCACCTACACGGCCGGTGCATGGCGGGGCGAGCTGCTGGCGTACCCGATTTCCGGCGCTGGTATTGGCGCGCCGGAGTGGCGTGCCGGCGAACACATTGCTGCCTGGAACTCGCGCAACATCTTCACCTACGGCGCTTCGAGTGGCACGACGTTCCCCACGGCCACCCAGAGCAGTTCCCTGCAGTCGGCTGCCTCGACCCTCGGTCTGGGCGTGAGCGGCGATGAGCTCGCCCAGTACCTGAAGGGCAACAATGCCCACGAGGTGCGCAATGGCGGCGCGCTGCGCAATCGCGTCATGCGCAGCAGCACCGACCAGGTCGTGCCGGCGCTGCTGGGCGACATCGTGAATTCCTCCCCGTTCTACGTCGCGGACATCCAGACCATCTTCGTGGGCGCCAACGACGGCATGCTGCATGCCTTCGATGCTACGAACACGGCCGCCAACGCCACCAATACCTCCGGTGGCGGCACTGAGCGTTTCGCCTACATCCCGCGGGGCGTGGTCATGGCCCAGCTGGCCGAGCTGGCCGACCCGCTGTATGGCACCAACACCGCGACCAAGCCGCATCGCTACTTTGTCGACGGTCCCATCGTGGTTTCTGCCAGGAGCCGTACCCCGAACAAGAACTACCTTGTGGGCGCGCTGGGGCGGGGCGGTCGTGGCGTCTTTGGGCTTGACGTCAGCAATCCTTCGGCCTTCAGCGCCGCAAACGTGCTCTGGGATCACACCGGCGACGCCGCGCCCGCTAACATGGGCAATGTCATCGCCGAGCCCCTGATCTCCAAGCTGAACAACGGCGCCACCGCGGCCATCGTCGCCAATGGCCCCAACAGTGACGCCCAAACGGCAAGCCTGTTCATCCTCAGCCTGACTGACGGATCGGTGATCAAGGAGATCAATACCAATACCACCGGCGGAAACGGCCTGTCGGCGCCCCGCGCCGTAGACGTGAATGCAGACGGCGCCGTTGACTACTTCTTGGCCGGCGACCTGCTGGGGAACCTGTGGCGCTTCGACGTATCGGCCAGCAACACGGCGTCCTGGACCTTCAACAAGGTGTTCAGCGCCCGGGACGCCAGCGACAACCCGCAGCCGATCACCTCGGCTCCCGGCGTTGCCCGCGACCCGACCACCGGCAAGGCGTGGGTCTTCTTCGGCACGGGCCGCTACATGACCGCCAACGACCAGGCGAGCACTGCGGTGCAGACCTACTACGGAATCGTGGTTGGCCAGAATGGCGCGGAAGGCACCAACCTGCTGCGCGCCGACCTCCACCAGCGCACCATCCATGTGGTGGACGCGACCACCGGCCAGCGCGCCTTCGAACCCGCCCAGACTGCCATCGGCGCGGACAAGAAGGGCTGGTACATCGACCTGAACAATCCCTCCGGCACGGGTGAGCGCGTGGTTTCCGCGCCGCTCATCTACGACAACATCCTGGTTTTCTCCAGCATCGTTCCCCCCGGCCAGGCCACGGTGAACAGCTGTGATGCCGGCGGCACGGGTTACGTGAATGCGCTGGACGCCTTCAGCGGCACCAGCCTGACAATGACCTTCTTCGAATTCACGCCCGGCACCATCACCGACGTGAACGGCAACGAACTGCCCGTCGGCTCCGTGCCCATCGGGGCGGGCATGCCGACGGCACCCATCATCATCGGCGACAAGCTGGTGATTGGTGATTCCAGCGGCGGCGTCCCGACCACGATCGACGTGAGCCCGCCGGGTGGCAGCTCCACGCGGCGTGTGTCCTGGCGCGAGCTGCTGATCCGGGAAGACTGATGCGCATGCACTCAACGGGACATGACATGAACAAGCAGCGTGGATTTTCACTCACCGAGCTGATGATCACGGTGGCGATCATCGGCATCCTGGCAGCCATCGCCTATCCGGGTTACACGAACCATGTCAGGAAGACCCGCCGCAACATGGCGGCGGCCTGCCTGCAGGAGAACGCGCAATACATGGAGCGCTGGTACACCAGCAACCTCACGTACATCGGGGCACCGGCCAGGGCGTGCCCTCCGGAGCTCGACGGCTTCTATACGGTGGCGGTGGTGGCCTCCGGTGCGCGCGAATACACCGCCACGGCGACGCCGCAGGGCGCCCAGCTGAAGGACAGGTGCGGCACCCTGACGATTGACGAGACCGGCAAGCGGGAAGCCTCGGGCGATACGGTTAAGGCCTGCTGGTAGCCCGAAGGAACCGGGTCAACGTGGCGCGCTTCCCGCCGCGCCTTCTACCACCACCCGCGGCCTTCCCGTCTGGCTGACCACCACGCTCCGCGCCATCCCCGGCGCGGAGCGATGCCGGAACTCGAACGTCACCGTCGCCGCCGCCCCGGGCCGCGGCTGGAAGGCCGCGTAGCCCCGCGAACCTGATACGGTCACCCCGGCCGGCAGGGCCCACCGCCGCAGTACTTCCTCCCCGCCGTCCAGCCGGGAATCAGCTCCCCCCGGGGCATTGGCAAACAGCAGCCACTCCGTGCCGTCGAACCCGCAGCGCTGGCCATCTGCGCTGGGGCACACCGTGACGCTCTGTCCGCGCGCCAGGGCCAGCCGCCGGGCCAGGTGCAGCGCGGCCATGGTCTGTCCGGAGGCCGACCGCAGCGCCGCCTGGGCCCGCTGGCGGGTGAATGCGGGGCCCGCGAGGGCCAGCAGCAGGGTGGCGATGGCCAGCGTGACGAGCAGTTCCGTGAGGGTGAATCCCCGTTCCTTCATGGCACGGGGCAGTCTGCCGGGCCCGCCGGGCGGCAGGAGCCGGACTTTGTGGCCGTATTCCACCAATCAGCGGTCGACGGCTGGCGCTGCGGCGCGCCCTTCACCTAAAATGCGCGCCCCCGCCGGAATAGCTCAGCTGGTAGAGCAGGGCTTTCGTAAAGCCAAGGTCGTAGGTTCGATTCCTATTTCCGGCACCAATGCAAAGAGGCCGTCCCGAAGGACGGCCTCTTCTTTTTCCAGGCTTCCGAAGCGCGCCGGTCAGTGTCCCGGCAGCCGCACCACCAGGTCCTTGATCGGTTCGTCGTTCGAGTCCAGGAACCGGCCGCAGAAGTCCGTGGCCCCGCCCGCGTTCACGACCACCCCGCGCACCACGTTGGGTCCCTTGCGCAGGGTCACGCGCTTGGAGACGCCATCGTCGATCACGGACTGGCGGTCGTTGTAGAGCCCGATCAGCCGCTCGCCGTTGAGCCACCACACCGAGGCGGCGTTGGAGCAGATGGCCAGTCGCACGTCGCGCATCTCGCGCGGCGCCTCGACCACGGTGGCCACCTCGAACATCACGTTGCTGGTGGGCTTCGAAAGTGCCCAGGCAAAGTGGTAGGTGTTCAGGTTGTACAGGTTGGTATCCAGCGCATGCCACTTGCGCTGCACGTTGTTGGCGTCCACCACATCGCCGGCACGGGGCAGGGCATCCACGCCCGGGGCGCTGGCTGTGGCGGGCAGTATTCTTTCGACTGCGTCCTGGGTGAGCTGGCTGCCCACCTGCAGGGGCTCCAGTACCAGCCAGCGGCGGATGAAGCCGGCCTGGTCCACCTTGCTGGTGCCGGAGGTGGCGGCCTTGAGCGTGGCCGCCGGCGGGCGCGGCGCCGCGGGAGCAGCTTCACCTGCCGGCAGCGTGGCGGGAACAGACAACAGAAGGGCCAGCGGCAGCGCCGCGAAAATTGAAGAAGTTCTCATCACGGAGTCCTGATGATCCAGCGGTGACGGTCCGATTCCGGCCGGAATTCCGACAGGGTCGGCATGCTGCTGCCCACGGCGGACAGCGCCATCGACGTGCCCTTGCCGGGCACGGCCCTGGGCATGATGCGGTAGGTGCCATCGGTGAGCTGGTCGATGCGCCAGAGCTGCTCGGGGGCGCCGGAGAACGTGGGCACCACGGTGAGCTCGCCATCCGCATTGGCAGCCAGCGAACGCTCGGTGCCGGCG
Source organism: uncultured bacterium (assembly GCA_965652645.1). GTDB lineage: Bacteria > Pseudomonadota > Gammaproteobacteria > Steroidobacterales > Steroidobacteraceae > ZC4RG30. The sequence continues at coordinate 4,243 of CBFGXE010000024.1, forward strand.
ATGCGGATGCGGAACCAGGGCGCGCCCGGATATCCACCGGCGCCGGGCGCCGCAGAAATGTGCCAGCGCTGCTGCGCCTGGAGCATGTGCGGCGCCAGGCGCGCGCCGACGGCGCCGGAGGGCCAGTTGCCGCCAACTTCCGCAGCGGTCTGGTCGGGGATCGGCGCGCGCGGTGCGGCGCCACCGCCGGGACCGCCGCCGCCCGGAGGCCCGAATCCGCCGGGTGCACCGCCACCGCCGGGCCCACCGGCCCGCGGCGGACCGCCTGCACCGGGAGCGCCAGGTCCACCAGGACCACCTGGCCCGCCTGCACGGGGAGGTCCGCCTGCACCGCCGGGGCCAGGGCCACCTGGGCCACTCGCACGAGGCGCACCACCGGGACCACCCGGCGGGCCACCAGCACCAGGCCCGGGGCCTGCGCCGCGGCCTCGCGCGCCGCCCACCGGCACGCCCTGCACGGCCATCTCCAGCACCGTGCCCGTGCGCGCGGACTCGATCATGTAGTCGCCTTCGGCCAGGTTCTCTCCGGCCACCGGCCAGCCGTCACGCCACAGCAGCGGACGGATGTCGAGCACGCTGATGCCGCCACGGTCGAGGTCGGCTTCATAGTGCAGCGAGAATTTCTGCACGCCCTGGCCGAGGTCGAGCAGTCCGAAGTGTCCGGGTCCGACGAAGCGTCCCTGGGATCCCAGGAACAGCTTGCCGCCCCCCTGGATCATGTCGACGCCCATGTTGTCGATGTAGGGCCCGGTGACCTTGCGCGATCGCCCCATGCGGATGTTGTAGGTGGAGTTCGCGCCCTGGCAGCAGGAGCCGTGCGTGAGCAGCAGGTAATACCAGCCGTCACGGTAGATGAGGGTCGCGGCCTCGGAGTTGATGGCCACATTGACGGGCTTGCGGTTCGGGTAGCGCCGCAGGCCGGTCTTCGGGTCCAGCTCCACCAGGCGGATGTAGCCGAAGTAGGAGCCATAAACCATCCACAGCTTGCCATCGGTGGGATCGAGCAGCACGCCCGGGTCGATGGCATTGCTGTCCTCGATGCCGTCGGACCACACCACCGGCCCGCGGTCTTCCCAGCCGTAATCGGGCGAGGAAGGATCGAGCGTGCGCGCCACCAGCAGGCCGACGGCCGACTTGGGCTGCGTGCCCGGCGCGGAGTAGTACATGTAGTACTGCTCCCCCACGCGGATGATGTCCGGTGCCCAGGTGTTGTTGCCGCCCTTTTCAAGGGTGGCAGGGCCCGAGCGGCCGCCGGGCACCGCCTGCATCACCGTGCCCTCGCGACGCCAGGTCCAGCCATCGTCCGAAATGGAGATGGGCAGGCCGCCGCCGGTGCCATAGGTGTAGTAGCGCCCGTTGTGCTCGATCACCGTGGAGGGATCGTGGATGCCCGGGTCGCCATTGAGCGCCGGGGCGGATGCCGCCAGCGCCAGGGCTGGCGCCAGCATCGCGGTCAGTGTGAAGGCTGCTTTTCTCATAGGCTCAATATCTGTCTGCACCAGTGTTGGGATAGGCCAGGCTGCCTTCGGGATAGGGCAGCATCGTCGCGTTCCACGCCTGCCATTGCTCCTTCATCGCGGCCAGTCGTGACGCCTCGCGGCGCGCCAGGTTGGCGCGCTCGCGTTCGTCGGCCGCGAGGTTGAAGAGATATTCGTTGTCGCGGATCTTCAGGTACTTCCAGTCGCCGTCGCGCAGGGCGGACTGCGTGGCTGCCTTGTAGCGCCAGAACAGCCGGCGCGACTGCACGCTGGCGCGGCCCGTGATGATGTCGAGCAGGTCCATGCCGTCGCTGGGGTAGTCCGGATGCGGTCGCGTGCCGGCGGCGGCCAGCAGCGTGGGCACCCAGTCCATCGAGATGTTCACCTGCTCGCTGCGGCTGCCGGCGGCAATGCGCGCGGGCCAGCGCACGAACAGCGGCACGCGGATGCCGCCCTCGAGCAGCTCTCCCTTCAGCCCGATGAAGGGCCAGGTGTCGGAAAAACGCTCGCCGCCGTTGTCGCTGGTGAAGATGACGATGGTGTTGCGCGCGGCGCCGGCGCGCCGCAACGCATCGAGCACCTTGCCGACGCCGACGTCCATCGAAAGCATCATGCGCCGGAAGACTTCCAGGCTGCCGCCGTCCCGATGCTGCAGGTTGGTGCCCGCCAGGGTGGCCGCAACCGCCTCGTCTTCCGGTCCCTCCCAGGGCCAGTGCGGAGCGGTGTAGTGCAGGCTCAGGAACAGCGGGCGCGGATCGCTGCGCAGCTTCCCGATCTCCTCCGCGGCACGCTGCGAGAAGAGGTCGGTGAGGTAGCCGTCTTCGTTGGCGGGAGTCCCGCCATCGAATAGCTGGCCGGTGCGTTCCACGCCCGAGGCTTCGTTGTGCCGGAAATAGTCGGCCGCGCCGAAGGGCACGCCGTAGAAACTCTCATAGCCGCTGTTGAGCGGGCCATAGCGGCTGGAAAGCCCGAGATGCCACTTGCCGACCAGGCTGGTGCGATAGCCGTGGTCGCGCAGCAGCGAGGGGAGGGTGGGATGTTCAGGATCGAGTCCCACTTCCTCGTTGCCAGTGGCGATGGGTTCTTCGAGGCCCACGCGCAGGCGGTACTGGTAGCGGCCGGTGATCAGGCCGGTGCGCGTGGCCGAGCACACGGCGGAATTCGAATACGATTGTCGAAGAAACAGGCCCTCGCGGGCGATGCGGTCGATGTTCGGGGTCTTGAATTCACGCTGGCCGGTGAAGGAAAGGTCGGCGAAGCCGAGGTCATCGGCCATGATCCAGATGATGTTGGGGCGCTGCTCGCGCGTCTGCGCGGCATGCAGCGACGGCAGCAGCGCCGCCCCCAGGCCGGCTGCGCTGCCTCCCTGCAAGACCTGCCGTCGCGTCCAGCCTGGACGAGTGACCTTCCCCATGGCGGGGAATTGTAATACCAATCAGCCGTCAGGCGTGGGGAGTCTTCAGCCTGGCGCAGCAGCGACGCGCCAGCTCCACGAATTCACGCACCAGGCGCGAGCCATTGCCGCTTTTCCACGCGGCCACCACCGACACGGTGGGCACGGGCCTGCAGTCCAGCGGCCGGAACGTGACGCCGGGCGGCAGCAGCGCGCTGATGGATTCCGGCAGCAGTGCGAAGCCCAGGCCTTCCTGCACGAGCTTCAGGTGGCCGAGCACGTTGTCTGCGCTCGACACCGCATGCATGCGGATCCGGGCCTGCCGGTACAGCGCCTCGGCCGCCTCGTGCAGCGGCGGGGACTGCGAGCGTTCCAGCGTGATGCAGGGCAGGTCATCCAGCGCGCGCACTGGAATGCGCTTGCGGCCGGCCAGCGCGTGATGTGCCGGCAGCACGATCACGAGTGATTCACGCAGCAGCTCGCAATGTTCCAGCCCCTCCGCGTCGACGGGGCCGCGCATGAAGGCCACGTCGAGCGCCCCGGACCGGAGGCCCGCCACCGGGTCCAGCGCGTACTTGCTGTGCAACAGCAGGCGCAGGTCGGGAAGGCTTTCGGCCACCATGGTCCGCAGCGCAGGCAGGATGCGCACGTCGGCGGAAGGGAAGGTGCCGACGGAGAGGTCGCCCGCGCGCCCGTCGGCAGCCTGCCGCGCGAGGTGCCGCGCATGCTCGATGCGACCGAGGATGTCGCGCGCCTGGCGGAGGAAGATGCGGCCGGCGTTGGTGAGCGCCACGTGGTGGTGGCTGCGATCGAGCAACTGCACGCCCACGTCCTTCTCCAGCTGCCTGATCTGCTGGCTCAGTGAAGGCTGGGCCGTATGCAGCCTGGCTGCGGCGCGCGTGAAGTTCAGCTCTTCGGCGACCGCGATGAAATATTTCAGGTGCCTGAGTTCCACGTCCACAGGCTAGAGAGCGCATCGCAACCGCGCAACCGCGGGGCAGCAAAGAAATCCCTTGCACCGCCTGCCGACAGCGGCTAAATTTTGTTGACAATATCGTTAACAATAAATTGCAGCGCCATTGCGGCGCCGGAACGGGGAAACATGGATCAGTTGTCTCTGTCGCAGAGTGTCCGCCGTGCATTGATCGGGACCGGCGCCCTCCTTGGCGCCATGCCGCTGCTGGCGGCTGCCCCCGGTGGCCAGGACAACGCCCAGGCCGATGAGGAGCTCGCCGAAGTGGTCGTCACTGGCAGCCGCGTACGTGGCAGCGCGCCGGTGGGCTCGGCGGTGATCACGCTCGACCGCGAGATGCTGGAGTCGGCAGGGCAGTCCACCATCGACCGCATCCTCAAGGACATCCCGCAGAACTTCGACCTCGGCGTGAGCGAGAACTCGCGCGCCCAGTCCGGCGGCAGCGGCAACATCGTCTATGGCAACACGGTGAACCTGCGCGGCGTGGGCCCCTACGCCACGCTGGTGCTGCTGGATGGCCACCGTGTCACCAACAATTCCCGCAGCACGGACCCCTCCATCCTGCCCACCCTGGGCGTGGAGCGCATCGAGGCGGTGGCCGACGGCGCTTCGGCCGTCTACGGTTCCGATGCCATCGCCGGCGTGGTCAACCTGATTCCCCGCCGCAGCCTTGATGGCGTGGAGGCCTTCGTGCGCTACGGCACTGCCGGCAAGGAATTCGACGAGACGGTTGCGGGCCTGGCATGGGGGCGGGTGTGGGATGCCGGCCAGCTGATGCTGGCCTATGAACACGTGGACCGCAGCAACCTCTCTGGCGATGATCGCGGCTTTTTCGTCGGCGACCAGCGTCCCTTCGGCGGCCGTGACTACCGCACCACACGCTGCAATCCAGGCACGCTGGTGATCGATACGACCACCTATGCAATTCCTGCAGGTGGCCTCACCCAGGCGAACGAGGGCGAGCTGGCGGCCGGCACCGCCAACCGCTGCAACGAGCTGACGGGGCAGGACCTGTTCCCGGAGCAGGAATATGACTCGATCGCCTCCACGTTCCGCCGGGAGCTGGCGCCCTGGGTGACGCTCATCGGTGATGCGTATTACAGCCGCCGCAAGTTCCGGCGCCATGCCGCCTACGCCACTGCGCGGCTGAACGTGCCGGAAAGCAATGCCTGGTTCGTGCGGCCCACCGGCTTCGAGGGTGACAGTTATTCGATCGACTACACCTTTGCAAACGACCTCCCCACCAACGACACCTACGGCAAGGCCGTGAACTGGCAGGTCACCCCCGGCCTCCGGTTCACTTTGCCGCTCGGGTGGTCGCTGGAGGCGGTGGTCGGTTATGGCAAGACCCGCGACGATGCCGACAGCACGCGCGGGGTGAACAACGCGGCGCTCAACGCCGCGCTGGCCAGCTCCGATCCGGCAGCGGCGTTTGATCCCTACGGGCTGGGTCGTACCCAGCCGTCGGTGCTGGCAGCCATTTCCGACCAGATCTTCCTCGCGCCCACCAACAGCGACTTCACCGGCTACGAACTGCGCCTGAACGGCACGCTGTTCACGCTGCCCGGTGGCGATGTGGGCCTGGCCACCGGCTATGAGCGCCAGGACATCGAGGTGGCGCTGGGCTCGGCCCGCGGCGCCCCGACCACGCCCGTGGCCTGGCGACACTTCGACCGGCAGGTGGATTCCGCCTATGCAGAGCTGCAGATTCCGTTGTTCGGTGTCGGCAATGCGCGGCCGGGCTTCGAACGGCTCACCCTGAACGCCGCCCTGCGCCATGACGACTACAGCGACGTGGGCAAGACCACCAACGAGAAGTTCGGCCTGTCGTGGAAGCCCGTGCCGCAACTGACCATCCGGGGCAGCTACGGCACCTCGTTCCGCGCGCCGCTGATCTCGCAGATCTACGGCAACAGCAACAACCTGTACGTGCAGACCTACCAGAATCCCGTGGGCGACCCCATTGTTGGCGTGGCGCTGTCGGGCGAGAACCGGGACCTGGGGCCGGAGAAGGCCACCACCTGGTCCACGGGCATCGACTGGGAGCCGCTGTCGAACGTGAGCGTGGGCCTCACCTACTTCGACATCAACTACCGCAGCCAGGTGGAGGCGTACCTCTCCAACCTGACCCTCCTGGCGCGCGAGGCGGACTTCGACGGCACGGGCATCATCGTGCGCGGTGCGGCGGCCGGCGAGCGTGTGCAGGAGCTGCTGGATGCCGGCATAACGATCGCCGCAGGTTCGCTGCCCGGCGGCAGCGCCGCCAACGTGACGCTGTTCGTCGACGGCCGCAACCAGAACCTGGGCGTCTCGAACATGAAGGGCTTCGACCTTTCCACCAGCTACCGGCTGGAGACCGAGGATCGTGGCACCTTCCGCTTCTCCCTCACTGGCAGCTACCTGACGACGTTCGACGTGGCCATCACGCCGAATGCGGCGCCGACCGACCGCCTCAACACCATCTTCAATCCGCTGAAGCTCAAGCTGCGTGCCGGCGTGGCCTGGAACCGCGGGCCGCTGGGTGCCTCGTTGCTGGTGACGCGCATCCATGGCTACCAGAACAACGTGGTCACGCCTGTCGAAGGCGTGGGTCCCTACACGCCGGTGGACGCGACCTTCAGCATGGACCTCGGGCAGCTCTTCGGCTCCCCGCAGTTCGAAGACCTGGACTTCGGCGTGGAGATCCGCAACCTGCGCGACGAGGGTCCGCCTTATGTGAACCTCGTCCCGGGCGTCAATGGCAGTGGCGGCTATGACGCCACGACCACCAATCCCGTTGGCCGCATGTTCGCGGTGAGCCTGCGCAAGAAGTGGTGAGCAAGGGGCAGGGGCGCACCAGCGCCCATGCTCAGGTATCGAAGTGGGTGTTCAGTTCGATGAGGGCGTCGAGGCCGTTGCGGATGTGCGTGCGCATGGCGCGCTCGGCATCGTCCGCGCGTCGCTCGAGGATGGCCGCGGTAATGAGCTGGTGGTCGGCGTTCGCGGAGCGTATGCGCTGGGTAGTGTAGAAGCTGGCGAACAGCAGCCGGTAGATCGGCACCGAAAGCCGGGTGAGGAACTGCCCGATGTACTGGTTGCCGGACCCCTCGATGATCAGCCGGTGCCAGGCTTCGTTGAGGCGGGCAAATCGGTCATGATCGCCGGCATGCTCTCCATCGTTCATCTGCTGCTGGATCTCGGCCAGGCGTGCAAGCAGCGCGTCGTCGGCGCGCGCGGCACATTCCGCCGCGGCCAGGCCTTCCAGCGCCATGCGGGCCTGGTAGATCTGCCGCACCTCGTCGGGGCCGAGCTTCTTCACCGAGGCGCCGCGGTATTCCTCGATGGTGACCAGGCCGTCGGATTCCAGCCGTCGCAGCGCCTCGCGCACCTTGCTGCGGCTGATGCCGGTGGCGCTGACAATGTCCGCCTCCACCAGGCGCTGCCCCGGCACAAGGCGTCCGTTGCGTATACGCTGGCGCACCCAGTCCGCCACGTGTGCCTGGTCCGCGGAGGGAGAGGCGGCTTCGGCCTTGCGCGGGGTGGACTTGCGGATGCGTCGGGTTGCTGTGCTGACTGATGTACGGGGCATGATGGTGGGAATGATCGACGATCAGGGCGAGTATCGGCAATCGGCACGTGAAGTGATCCGCACATGAACCGCCTCCGCGGGATGGTTGTCTGGGTGGCGGGGGGCGCACTGCTCGTTGCCATGGCGGTGGATACCACGGCGATGCTCGGCCGGCAGCTGCACCGGCCCCTGCTGGGCGCCATCGAGATTGTCCAGGCGGCGGTGCTCGTGGGCGCGGCCGGCGCGCTGCTGATGGCGGCGCTGGCGGGCGTGCACGCACGGGTGCACCTGCTGGTGGACCGCCTGTCGCCGCGGGGTCGCATGTGGTCCGGCCGCATCCATGCCCTGGCGGCGGTGCTGTTCTACCTTGCCCTGCTGGTTGGCAGTGCCTGGATCGCCGCCGACCTCTGGTTCGGCCACGAGGAAAGCGAACTGCTGCTGATCCCCTATCGGCCGCTGCGGGTGCTGGTGCTGCTCACGCTGCTTGCCCTGCTCGGTCACGGTCTGTGGCAACTTTTCCGGCGGCAGCCGCGATGAACAGCCCGGCCGCGGGGGTCATCGGGGTCTGCGCGCTGCTGGCGCTGCTCCTGCTGGGCATGCCCATCGGCATCGCCCTGGGCCTGGTGGGACTGGTCGGCCTCATCCTCACCATCGGCCTGGAACCCACGCTCATCAAGGCGGGCGTGCTGCTGTTCGAGACCATGACGCGCTACGAGCTGGGCACGCTGCCGCTGTTCATGCTGATGGCGCACCTGTGCTTCTCGGCCAATGCCAGCCGGGATTTCTTCGACGTGGCCACGCGTTTCCTCGGCCACCGGCGCGGCGGACTGGCGATTGCCTCGGTGGCCGGCTGCGCCGGCTTCGGGTCGATCAATGGTTCCAGCCTCGCCACCACGGCCACCATCGGGCTGGTGGCGCTGCCGGAGATGCGCCGCCACGGCTACTCGGACGCGTTGTCCACCGGGGCGGTGGCCGCCGGCGGCACGCTGGGCCAGATGATCCCGCCCTCGGGCGCCCTGATCGTGTTCGGCATCGTTGCCGAACAATCCATCGGCAGCCTGTTCACCGCCGCCATCGTGCCGGGCATCACCCAGATGCTCAGCTACTTCATCGTGATCGCGGTGATCGTGCGCATCTGGCCGGGCATCGCCCCGCGACTGGCCCGGGTGGGCTGGAAGGAGCGGCTGTCGAGCCTGCGACGCATCGCGGACATCGGCCTGCTGGTGGTGCTGGTCACCGGCGGCATCGCCATGGGCTGGGTCACGCCGCCCGAAGCCGCGGCCGTGGGTGCGGCAGGCGCCATGTTGATCTGCGCGCTGCGCCGCCGATTCTCCATTGCCGGTCTGCGCGTTGCGCTGGAAGAGACACTGAAGACCAGCGGCCTGATCTACATGGTGATCATCGGCGCATTGATCTTCGCGGCCTTCATCAGCGTCACCGGCCTGACCGAGCAGGTCGGGTCGGCCATCGCGGGTCTGGGCCTGGGGCCCGTGGGCACCATGCTGCTGGTGGCGGTGTTCCTGCTGGTGATCGGCTCGGTGCTGGACGGCCTGGCGATGATGCTGCTGACCACGCCCATCCTGCTGCCGCTGGTGGCCGACCTCGGCCTCTCGCCGATCTGGTTCGGCATTTTCCTGGTGCGTGCGATGGAGATCGGCTTCGTGCATCCGCCCATCGGCATGAACCTGTACGTGATCCAGGGCGTGGCCAGGGACGTGCCGCTGGGGCGCATTTTCAAGGGCGTGCTGCCATTCCTGGCGGCGGATCTTGTGCACCTGGCATTGCTGGTGGTGTTCCCCGTGATCGCACTGGGGCTGCCGCAGTGGCTGGGACGATGAAGGACGGGAGTTGATGCTGGAGCTGGAAAGAAGACTGGCTGATCCGCTTGCCGCACTGGGTGGCGGCGACGGCGTGGGTTACGTGGGAGCGGACGTGCCGGTGGAAGTGCTGCTGGCCACGGGGCGTCCCTTCGGGCACCTGCCCTGGCGCACGGACGCTGCCACGTCCTGGGCGGACCAGTGGCTGGAGTCGAGTTTTCCGCTGTGGAGCCGGTCCATCCTCGAGCAATGGCATGCCGGCGCCTTCGATGCGCTGCGCGATGTGGTCTTCACGCGCGCCGATGACGCCTCGCAGAGGCTTTTTTATTATGTGCGCGAGCTGCAGCGCCGGGGAAAGCTGCGGGGGCCGGCGCCGCGGATCTTCGACCTTGCCCTCGTGCGCCGCGCATCCAGCCTTGCGCACTCGGCCCGTGCGGTGGCCAGGCTGGCAAGCGAACTGGGCGCCGACGCGGACAACCTTGCCGCCGGCATAGGACACAGCAACATGATTCGTGGGCAACTCGACCGGCTGCAGGGCGCCAGGTCCGGCCATGGGCCCTGGCATGAGAACGTGACGCGCGCGGTGCTGTGGACCGATCCGGGTGCATGGCTGGCGGAGCTTGCGCCGCCTCCACCGGTGGACCGTCCACGCGTGTTGCTGGCCGGCAGTTTCCCGCCGGATGCGCGCCTGCACCAGGCGGTGGAAGAGGGTGGCGCCTCGGTGGTTGCCGAGACGCACGGCTTCCGGCTCGACCGCCTCGGCAAACCATTGCTTGCAGGGGATGAGGAACCCGCGCGCGCCATTGCCCGGCATGCCATTGAACGCAGCGTCGGCCCGCGCTCATTCCACGATGCCGCGCAATGGACCGTGCGGCAGGCACGTGCGCATCGCGCCGGCGCCGTGGTGCTGTGGCTCACGCGCGAGGATGAAAGCCTGGCCTGGCAGCTGCCGGCACAGCGCGCCGCACTGGCGGCCGCGGGCTTGCCATACCTGGCGTTGCCGGCGGCCAGTTGGCTGGCCGAAAACGAGGTGCTGGACCGCATCCGCACCTTCTGCACGGAGCAGGCGCGATGAAGCCGCTGGCTGGACAGCTCGTGCTGGCGCTGGACGACATGGCTTCGCGGCCGCTGTGCCGCTACCTCGCTTCGCTGGGAGCGCAGGTGCGCCCCGGCACCGCCAATGCGACATCCATTGCCGCCGCGGACTTCCTCGTGGATGCGTCGGGCCTGGAGCGGCTTGCCGACCGCGGACTCACCCGTGCGCAGCTTGAGGCCTGGAATCCCCGCCTCGTCCATGTGTCGGTGACCCCCTTCGGCAGCGGCGGTTCGCGGTCTCGCTGGCGCGGCGGCGAACTGGTCGCTGCGGCCATGGGTGGGGTGCTGCGCCTGACAGGCGAGCCGGACCGTCCGCCCGTGAAGGAGGCGCTGGATGCCTGCGGTTTCCACGCCGAGATGGCCGCCGCCGCCGGCGCAATGGCCGCGTACCTGGCGCGCGCCGGCTCGGGCCTCGGCCAGCACGTGGACGTGTCCGTGCAGGAGGTGGCCTTCAGCCGCAACGTGAATGGCGTGCTGGTGTGGCAGTTCGATCGCCGCAAGCTGCATCGCGTGGGCGGTGCGCTGAACTACGGCCGTGCCACCGTGCGCTGCATCTGGCGCCTGGCCGATGGCTGGTGTTTCCACACGCTGATGACCGGACGTTTCGGCGCGCCGGCCAACCAGGGACTTTCCGACTGGATCGATGCAGCCGGCCTGCCGAATCCGCTGCGCGGCACCGACTGGCTGCGCTACAACCGCTCCACTCTTGATGCGGGGACGCGCAAGACATGGGAGAAGGCCATTGCGGATTTCTTCCGCACGCGCACGCGCGGGGAGATCCGCACCGAAGGTCGTCGCAGGGGCATCAATGCCTGCGTGGTGGAATCACCCGCCGACGTGCCGGCCGATCCGCACCTGCTGGCACGCGGGTTCTGGACGGAACGGGACGGCGTGCGCTGGCCGTCGCGCTTTGCGCGCATCACCCCTGCGCCGCAGGCGGCGCCCGTGCCCGCGCCTGCGCGCCCGGGCACGCGCGGGGGCCCGCTGGCCGGCGTGCGCGTGCTGGATTTCTCCTGGGCGCTGGTGGGCTCGATCACCACCAAGATCCTGGGCGACCTGGGCGCCGACATCATCAAGGTGGAGTCGCGCACCCGTCCCTGCCTGTCGCGCGTCGACGTGCAGGTGTCTGCCTCGCGGCCGGATGACCTGGACGACAAACCCTGGTTCGCGCACCTGAACACTTCCAAGCGCAGCCTGTCGCTGGACCTCAAGCAGCCGGCCTCGCGCGCCATCATCGATCCACTGGTGGAGTGGGCCGATGTGGTGGTGGAGAACTTCTCTCCGGGCACCATGGACAAGCTCGGGCTCGGATATGCGCAGCTTGCTGCGCGCAAGCCATCGCTGGTAATGGCATCCGGCAGCGTCTACGGCCAGACCGGTCCGCTGGCAGCGGAGTGGGGCGTGGACGGCACCGGTGGCGCGCTGTCCGGCCGCACCTGGCTCACCGGCTGGGCGGACCGCGATCCGGTGGTGCCGGGCGCCGTGCCCTATGGCGACGTCATCGTCCCCTATGTGATCGCGGCCAGCATCGCCGCGGCTCTGGCCCGCCGCCAGCAGGATGGACGCGGCTGCCACATCGACGCCTCCATGTACGAGATCTGCGTGCAGCAGATGTACGACGCGGTGATCGGCGCGCAGCAGGGGCAGCCGCCGCAGCGCATGGGCAATGCGGAGCCCGTCGTGCACCACCAGGATGTGTACCCGGCGCGCGGCGAGGATCGATGGGTGGCGATCAGCCTCGCCGATGCGGCCGAGGCTGAACGACTGGCGAAGCTGACCGGCGGCCAGCCCATCGCTGCATGGACGGCCACGCAGGATGAACAGGCGCTGGTGGAAACCCTGCAGGCCGCAGGCATCGCTGCCGGTGTGCTGCAGGACATCGAGGACCTGATGGAGCGCGACCCGGTGCTGCGCGCGCGCGGCGCGGTGATGGAACTGCCTCACAACAAGCTCGGCAGTTTCGGCCACGTGCGAACGCCGATCTCCTTCTCGAGGGATCGGCCGGAGCCCTATCGCGCCCCCTCCATGGGTGAACACAATCGCGAGATTGCATTGCAGGTCGCCGGGCTCGACGCGGCGCGGTTCGAGGAACTGGTGGCCGGGAAGGTGTTTTCATGAACGCGTCGACCGAAATACGCGGGCGCAAGGACCTGGCCTGCACAGCCGAGGCCACGGCCTTCCAGAAGGCCTTCGGCGCGGAGTTGCGCGAGCGCGTGGTGGAGCGGGGCGAGCCGTTTGCCGTCGCGCAGGCGGATACCCCGCACGAGATCTTCCATGCGATGGACATTCCCATCGTCTCCAACCAGTGGTGGTCGGCCTACATCTCCGCCAAGCGCCTCTCCACGCGCTACTTCGGCGTGCTCGATGAGCTCGGCTATCCACCCAACCGCTGCAGCTACTGCTCGCTGGGCCTGGCCTGTTCGCTGGCGAACGATCCCTCCACCGCGCCCTGGGGCGGCCTGCCGCGTCCCACCGTGCTGGTGGCACGGCTCACCTGCGACTGCATCCAGCAGGTATTTGCCCGCTGGGCCGAGGTGATGGGCACGGACTTCTTCCCGCTGGAGGCGCCGGCCTGGACGCAGACGCTGCCGCAGTGGTACCGGCACTCCAATGAACGCTGGGAGGAGGTCTATGGCAGCGAGCGCATCGCGCTGCTGGCCGGGGAGATGCGCGACCTCATCGCGTTGCTGGAGCGCAAGACCGGCCGGCGCTTCGAGATGGAAAAGCTCGCCCAGCTGATGGAGCGCATCAACGAGCAGGAAGGCTACCTGCACGAGGCCGCGCTGCTGGCCGGCTCGGCGCGGCCCTGCCCGGTGTCCATCGTCGACCAGATGCCCAACACCATGATCCCGCAGTGGCACCGCGGCTCCGACTGGGCCGTGGCGCATGCGCGCAAGTTCCGCGATGAAGTGCGCGCGCGGGCCGGGGCGGGGCAGGGCGTGGCGGCCAACGAACGCATCCGCCTGATGTGGATCGGCGCCGGCCTCTGGCACGACACAGCCTTCTACCAGGCGCTGGAAGAGCGGCTGGGCGCCGTGTTCGTGTGGACCATGTACCTGCCCTTCGCCGGACCCCAGTACGTCCGCAACCTGAAGGGCCGGCCGCTGGATGCACTGGCCAGCCGCATCTGCTCGATGAACGAGGTGCTGCATTTGCCGCCCTGGATGTGCGAGTGGATGGTGAGCGAGGCCGAGCGCTGCGGCATCGACGCCGCGGTGATGCTGGTGCCGCGTGACAACCGCGTGTCGCAGTCCGGCACGCTGCTCACGCGCGAGGCGCTGGAATCCGCCGGGGTGCCGGTATTGCTGCTCGACGCCGACATGGTGGATGCCAAGAGCTGGGATCGCGGGGCGGCCGTGGAACGCGTGGAACAGTTCCTGCGCCAGGCGGGGCTGGCATGAAGGCCCTGCGCGCAATCTGCCTGGGCGCGGCGCTGGCCCTGCTGGCAGCCTGTGCGCAGCGCACTGCCGACGATGGCGTCGTCGAGCTGGTGTATGCCACGCCCTACAGTCCCGCACATCCCTTCAGTCGCGCCGACCAGGCGTGGATGGACTTCGTCGAGCAGCGCTCCGGCGGCACGCTGCGCATCCGCCCGAGCTGGTCCGGCGCGCTGATGTCCTCCGAGCATTCGATGGTGGAACTGCGCCATGGCGTGGTCGACATCGGCCTGGTCACGCCCATCTACGTGAAGGGCGGCGCCCACCTGATCCGCATCCAGTCCGGCTTCTACAGCGGGGTGGTTGCCATCGAGGACCAGGTGGCGCTGTATCGTTGCCTGGCGTCGGTGCATTCCGGCTTCGCGCAGGAACTGGAGGGGCTCCAGGTGCTGGCGGTGCAGGGTGGCAGCCTGCCGGGCGTCGTCACCCGCGAGCACCCCGTGCGCTCGCTGGATGACCTGCGTGGCCTCCGGCTGCGCGTGCCAACCGAGCTGCTGCAGATGATGCGCGAGCTGGGCGCCGACCCGGTGAACATGCCCATGGGCGATGTGTATTCGGCGCTGGCCAAGGGCGTGATCGACGGGCTGGTGGCGCCGACGGACACCTTCAAGTCGCTGCACCTGGCCGAGGTGGCACGTTATTACTTTGCACTGAAGGTGCCGCGCGGCGCCTATCCGGCGCGCGCCATGGGCAGTCGGCGCTGGCAGTCCCTCTCGCCCGCGCATCGCGCCGTGCTCGAGGAGGGCGTGGCCGTATGGGAGCACGCGCTGGCGGAAGAGAATCGCCGCGCCCTGGATGATGGCTGGCGGCTGGCAGAAGAGCGGGGTGTCGAGCGTGCCGAAATCAGCGACGCGGACCAGGCGCGTTTCGATTCGCTCTACCTGCAGTACGCAGAGCGCAATGCGGCCGGACTTGCCCGCTACGATATCGACGGCATGGCGGTTTTCCGCACCGCCCGTGGCAGCATTGCGCCGGATGGCAGCATTGCCTGCAGGGGAGCCAACTGAATGAAACCGGTCCTTGAAGGAATCCGCGTGGCGGACTTCAGCCATGTGATGGCGGGTCCCTATGCCACGCACCTGCTGCGCCTGCTGGGCGCGGAGGTGATCAAGATCGAGGCGCCCGGCCGCGGCGACGCCATGCGCAACTATGGCAGCGACCGGCGTTACGACGGCATGGCGCCGGCCTTCATCGCGGTGAACGCCGGCAAGAAGTCGGTGGTGCTCGACCTGAAGAACGACGGGGACCTGGCGGCCGCCCGCCGCCTGATCGGGCGCAGCGACGTGCTGGTGGAGAACTTCCGTCCCGGCGTGATGGCGCGCCTCGGCCTCGACTACGACGCTGCCCGCAAGCTCAATCCCCGCCTGGTGTACTGCTCGGTGTCCGGCTACGGGCAATCCGGTCCGCGGCGCGACTGGCCGGCCATCGACAACATCGTGCAGGCCACCAGCGGCATGATGAGCCTGGGCGGTGATCCGGATGGCCCGCCCATGCGCGTGGGATTCCCGGTGGTCGACACGCTGACGGGGCAGACCGCTGCATTTGCCATCCTGGCCGCGCTGCTGCGCCGGCAGCACAGTGGCGAGGGCGAGTTCCTCGACGTGGCGATGTTCGATGCCACCATCTCCTTCATGACGTCCGCCGTGGTGCCCTGGCTGGTGACGGGGCGCGCGCTGGAACGCACGGGCAATACCGGCTACAGCGGCCAGCCGACGTCGGCGCTGTTCCAGGCACGCGACGGGCATCGTGTGTCGCTGGGGGTGGTGCAGCAGCACCAGTTCGAGCTGCTGGCACGACTGCTGGAGCAGCCGCAGTGGCTCATCGATCCCCGCTTCGTCGATCCGGATTCACGGCGCATCAATGCGGCCGCCATGCGCGAGGCGCTTTCAGCCGTGATCCAGACCCGCGATGCCGCCGAGTGGGAGGCCATGCTCAGCGCGGCCGGCATTCCCTGCGGCAGGGTGCGCGACATCAGCGAGGCCATGTCGCTGCCTGAGCTGTCGCAGCGCGCACTGCAGCTGCCCCTGCGCATACCCGGGCTACCGGAGCGCGAAGACGTGGCCATCCTGGGGCCCGGATTCCAGTCGTCTGCAGGTGTCACGGGATCAATCGACCCGCCGCCGCAACTGGGCGAGCACACCCGCGAAATCCTCGACTGGCTGGCGCTGCCCGACTAGGGCTGCCTGCTGAAAAGCACAATTTCTCTGGCAATTCGTCCAAGTCAGGAATCGGCGTTCCCGGGCATCATCGGAAGTTGCATTCCAGAACAGGTCAAACGGGGGGCCGGAAGACAATCTGCCTGCGCAGGCCGCAGGTGGTTGCTGGCTGCCGCCATTTCCGCAAAGCTTGAAAAAAGTCTGCTTAATTTCCTTTCCACGGAACCCAACCCATGAAACACCAGATCTCCCGCGCCGGAACCTGCAGGCCTGCCCTGAAACATCCGCTGGTGGTGGCCGGCATTGCGGCCGGCGCCCTGCTGCCCCTGGTGCTGCCTTCGGCGCAGCCCTCGGCCCAGCCGGTGGCGGCCCCCGGCTCCCTGATGCCGGCAGCGCCTGAAATCGTCATCACCGCGGCGAACGTCACGGCGGAGAAGGTCGGCACTTCCATTCCGGTGTCTGCCATCGGCGAACCGGTGGGCGGCGTGACGCTGAATCCGCCGCGCTGGGTGGAGGATGCCAATGGCGGTTACGGCGTCGTGGACGGGCAGATCCTGCCAGTGGATCCGAACGGCAAGCCCATCAACTTCCGCGTGGCGCTGCCTGCCAAGTGGGCCCGCCGCGGCCTGCAGCTGGGCGGCGGCGGCATGAACGGCACCATTCCCAATGTCACCGGTGGTGACCTGGCGCGCGGCTTCGCCACCTATGGCAGCGACTCCGGCCACCAGATGGGTGGCTTCGGGCCTCCGGGTGGTGGTGCTCCGGGTGCCGGCGGTCCGCCGCGTGGGATGGGTGGTCCGGGCGGCGCGCCGGGCGCCCGCGGCGGTGCACCGGGTGCCGGTGGCCCGCCGGGGGCCGGTGGTCCTCCCGGTGGCTTCCCGGGTGCCGGCGGTCCTCCGGGCGCTGGCGGTCCTCCGGGCGCGGGTGCCCCCCGTGGTGCCGGTGGTCCGCCGGTTGCGGGCGGTCCTCCGGGCGCAGGTCCGGGACGTGGTGCCCCGGGTGGCGGCATGCCGGGCGGGTTCCCCGGCGCCGGTGGTCCTCCCGGTGGCGGGGCGGCCGCCAACGACTGGGCGCTCAATGACGAGGCCATCAAGAACATGGGCTACATGCAGATGAAGAAGACGCATGACGCCGCGATGGTCATCATGGAACGCGTGTACGGCGAGCGGCCGCGCTTCAACTACTACATCGGCGGTTCGCAGGGCGGGCGCGAGGCGCTCACCGTGGCGCAGCGCTACCCGAACGACTACGACGGCATCATCGCCGACGTGCCCATCGTCGGCTTCTCGACCCTGACGCTGGCGCCGGAGCTGATCCGCATCCAGGAGAAGCCGGCCGCCAACTGGGTGCCGACCGCCAAGACCGCTGCCATCCGCGAGCATTTCATCCGCGAGGCGGACAAGCTGGATGGCATCGAGGACGGCGTGATCAACAACTACATGGCCGCACGCGCGCTGTTCGACATGTCGCAGGGCGACCCGAAGCGCAACCCGTGGGCCGCGCTGCGTGGCCCGGACGGGCGCGATCCGGATCCGAACGACTCCTCGGTGAATGCGAAGCTCTCCGACGGCCAGATCGAGACGCTGA
Source organism: uncultured bacterium (assembly GCA_965652645.1). GTDB lineage: Bacteria > Pseudomonadota > Gammaproteobacteria > Steroidobacterales > Steroidobacteraceae > ZC4RG30. Next base: position 21,726 of record CBFGXE010000024.1, read on the forward strand.
AGTTCATCTACACGCCATACAAGTTCGCCACGCCGCTGGCCAATGGCAACACCACCTTCGGCATGTGGATGCCCACCACCGATCCGTCGGGCAGCGGCCTGCTGGTGAACCAGCGCTTCCGTGGCCAGGAAGGCGCGGCTCCCGATGCACCCGTGCACTCGCACCTGGGCGTGGTGGGCGTCACGGGTTTCCTGATGCAGGACCTCAGCGCCAATCCGCTGGACTACGTGGAAGGCGGCAAGTGGAACAAGCGCCGCGAGCAGATCTCCGAGTGGCTGGATTCCACCAACCCGGACCTGACGGCCTTCTACCGTCGCGGTGGCAAGCTGATCGTCACCATCGGCACCAATGACTCGCTGGCCTCCACGGGCGCGCAGCTGGACTACTACAAGGCCGTGCTCGACAAGATGGGCCGCAACACGCTGGATGCCTTCGCGCGCCTGTTCGTGGTGCCGCAGGGTGGCCACGGCCTCAGCGGCAACAGCCACACCACCAACGGTGCGGGCAAGCCGGTGGAGCGGTTCCAGATTCCAAACCAGTGGGACAAGCGCGACGCGCTGGTCGCCTGGGTGGAACAGAACAAGGCCCCGGGCAAGACGGTGAAGGTCACCGCCGGCCAGCGTTCGCTGCCGCTGTGCTCCTATCCGGAATATCCGCGCTACGTCAGCGGAGCGGCCGAAGCGGCCGAGTCCTACCGCTGCACCGCGCCCTGATCGCAACCAACAGAGCAAGGGAATAACGTGCAGACACGTCGCTCCGTCACCCTGGGATTGCTTGGCGCCAGCTTCGTCGGCGCCTGCACCACCACAGGCACCTCCGGCCGGACTGCCTCCACCTCCTCGAAGGCCCTGCTGCCGACATCGGCATGGGACTGCGGCCTGCCCGGCGGCATCGCGCCGCCGGAAAGCGGCACCCTGGTGCTGGAGGCCGAGGTGGACCTGGATGCCGTGTACAACGTGGGGCGCACGCCCTATGGAATGCGGCAGGCAGCCGTCACGCAGTCCGGCCCGCTGAAGGGACCGCGCATCGAAGGCGAGGTGCTTCCCGGTGGCCTGGACTACGAACTCAAGCTGTCCAACGGCGTGGTCGAGGTGGAACAGATCCTGGTGCTGAAGACCAGCGATGGCGGCCACGTGCTGATGCGCAATGCCGGCACCGGTCCCGATGCCAGCGACCTGCGCGTGGTGTACGACTTCGAGGCGCCGGGCGCGGGCCCGTTCGGCTGGCTGAACACCGGCACCTACGTGGGCCGTCGCACCATCGACGCCGCGGCGAAGAAGATGCGGCTGTCCATCTACGACGTGTCCGCCGTGCCGGTGGATGCCGCGCAGGCGGTGAGGATCCAGAAGCCGGCCGGCGTGCCGCCGCAGCCCTGGGACTTCCGCCACGCCGATCCTTCGGAGCAGCGGGGCGAGGAGATCCTCGTGGAAGTGGTGACGCTAGGGCGTGGCCAGGCGGTGCAGGGTGGCAAGCGCGGCAACCGCAACGTGCTGCCCATCACCGGCGGCACGCTCACCGGCATCGTCAGCGGCAAGATCCTCTTCGGTGGCGCCGACTACCAGAGCCTCGGCAACACCGGCGCGCCGCCCATCGACGCGCGCTACCTGTGGGAGACCACCGAGGGCGACATCATCATCGTGCGCAACACCACCAATGCCGGCATCGGCCTGGTGCCGTTCTTCGAGACGCGGGTGGATGGCAAATATGCGTGGCTGAACTCCGGCAAGTACCTGAGCTCACCGCCGGGCATGGGGCCTGGCGGCCTGACCATCTCGATGTACAAGAGCAAGTAAGGGCCCGCCCGGGCAAGCCCCGGGCGGCAAAGGCGGTGGCCTGGCGGCCACGCCCCGCACTCAGTCCGCGTAGTTCTCCGCGAACGAGGGATCGCAGTCGTAGGCGCGCACGTGGTCGCCTTCGGTCTTGTTCCAGGTGATGAACCGCGCGCCGCGATTCTGCAGCATCTCCGGATCCTCGAACTCCTGGGTGGAGATCAGCTGCTTGCCGTCGGGCGAGAGCTTGAAGCGCTCGATCACGCGCACCTTCTCGCTGTGGTTGAGGCCGTTGTTGGTGATGGTGGCCTCCTTCAGGTGGATGGTCTCCACCACCAGCGTGTTGCCTTCCCAGTGGCCGACGGAATCACCGGTCTTGGTGTGCGGCCCGTCCGGACCCATGTGCTTGCGGCCGTCGATGAAGATCACGCGCGCCATGTCGAAGTATTCCAGGCGCATCACGATCATCTCGGTGCCATGGAAGATCTCGATGGGGAAGGGGCCCTGCATGGCGTAGACGATGGAGGGGATGCGGCAGGTTGCCGATACCGTCATCTCGTCCTTGATGTCCCAGGCCTTGGCCGCAGCCTGGGCCGCAGGCGTGAGCTTCAGTCCGCCGAAGTCGCCGGGGCCCAGTTCGGGGCCGCCGGTGTCATTCAGGATGACGGTGTTGGGCGCCAGTTTGGCCTTCAGTTCCGGATCCTCGACCGGGCGGCCCGCCAGGTTCCAGAAGCCCGAGAAGTCGGGGCGTTTCGGTTCCGCTGCCGCGGCAGGCAGCGCGATTGCCGCGCACAGGACCAGGGTCCGCAACATGTTGCCTGCGGCCCGGGGCGTGAGCCGGAAGGTGGACTGGTTCATCAGCGCACCTCGATGGTCTGGAAAGGTATGCCCACCGGCGTGCCGTCGGCCTTGGTGACCTTGCGCATGCGCATGTAGCGCGCGCCATCGCGGGCGCGCCAGCCCTCGAGCACGATCTCGTCGCCGGGCTTCAGGCTGTCCTTCTTCCAGCCGCGGCGCTCCAGCACCGAGGGGGAGTTGGTCTCGGCCTTCCACTCCACCACCTCGCCCGAGGGTTCCTTCACCTCGACGCGGATGATGCCGTGCGGGTTCCTGAAGGTGAATTCCGTGACCTTGCCCTGCACGGTCACGATGCCCTGTTCATTGTCGAAGAACACGGCGAAGGAATGGTGCGCCAGTGCCGCGGTGCCGGCGAGCATGGTGCATGCCGCCAGCACGAGGCCCTTGCGAAGTGTCTTGATCCGCATGATCCGCCCTCCATCAAAGAGGGCGGGTCAGCGCCCTCTGCTAGAACTTGTACGACGCCGACAGGGACAGCGACCTGGGGCGCGCGTAGATGACCTCGGCATAGCCTGACGCGGTGGTCAGCGACGAGGTGCCCGCCACCGGGTACAGCTTGTCGCCGAGGTTCTGCCCGTTCAGCGCTATGCGCCACTTCGAATCCGGCGACTCCAGCGCCACGGAGCCATTGTAGATGGTGACTCCGCCGGTCTGCGAAATCTCCGCCGAGTTGCCGGCGTCGAAGAACTGGGAGGCAGTATAGCTGGTGTCCAGGCGGGGCGTGAGCGTCCAGCCGCTGCCCAGCACGAAGGCGTAGGACACGCCCAGGTGGGTGGTCCATTCCGGGGTGAAGGGCAGGCGGCTGTTGATGCCGGCCGTGGCCGTGGGCGTGACGCCGTTGATGGGCGCCGGGTTGGTGATGCGGTCGAAGCCGGAATCGAGGTAGCCGACGCTGGCATCGATCTGCAGCCGCGGGATGGGCGACCAGGCGACCTCCAGCTCGCCGCCGTCGATGGAGGCCTTGCCGGCATTGAACAGCAGCGGCACCACGCCGAAGCGGTAGGTCATCTGGATGTCGTCATAGTCGGTGGTGAACAGCGCGCCGTTGATGCGCAGTCCCCGAATCGGGTTGAGCTTCATGCCCAGCTCGATGGTGGTGGCCGTTTCCGCCCCGAAGGAGATCGGGGCATTGCCCGGGGGCGTGGCGTTGTAGCGCTGGTTGAAGCCACCGCTCTTGAAGCCCTCGGAATAGCTGGCGTAGGTCATCACCGAGCTGTTCCAGCGGTACTGCACGCTGCCCGACATCGTCGTATTGGAGAACTTCTCCTTGAAGGGCGTCGGGGAGAGGAACAGGCAGTTGGCCACGGCGCCGCCGAAGTCGCACAGGTCCGTCGGCAGGTCGGTCGGCTCGGGGGCAGAGGCGGGGGCCACATTGAACATGATGCCCTCCAGCGACTTGGTCTCGTCGGTGTAGCGCACGCCAGCGGTGGCGCTCAGGCCCTCCAGGATGTTCACCGTCCACTCCGTGAACGCCGCCTTGGCCTTGCTCTCCAGCCATACGCGCTGCGTGTCGTAGGAGGTGCCGGGATTGGAAATGGGCACGATCACGCGGTCGAAGGTTTCTTCATTGAAATAGTAGAGGCCGATCACGCCTTCCAGCCGCTCGCCGCGGAACAGAGCCTGCAGTTCCTGGCTGAACTGGTCGCTCTTGCTGCGGTAGTTGGTATGCAGCACCAGGATCGGCGTGTTGTCCGCGTCGCGGGCGCCGGCCCACTTCAGGCGCCGGTCGGAGGTGATGGACTTGAACGACAGCTTGTCATTGGCTTCCCAGTTGGCCACCAGTGATATGCCGCGGTTCTTCAGTTCGCTGAATGCGGGGGCGGTGCCGCCATTGGTGAAGGGGCCCAGGTTCTGCGCGTCGTTGCCGCAGGCGGGATGTGCCTCCGGTCCCACCAGCACGGGCGGGGGCCAGCCGTCGGCCATGTAGGGACAGCCGGCCTCGATGCTGCCCACGCCGACGAAAATGGCGCTCTCGTTGATCGAGTGGAACACGAAGGGCGAGCCGTTCTCTTCTTCGTGCGCCACGTCGGCCCGCAGCGTGAGGGAGACCTTCTCGCCCTTGTAGCGCAACGCTGCCTGGCCGTTGCGCGAGTTCTCGTCGCCGAGGTCGATGCCATCGAACACGCGCTTCACATAGCCGTCGCGGCGGCGCAGGCCACCGGAGACGCGCGCCGACCACTTCTCGCCATCGAGCACGTCGAAGGCGGCAAAGGCGTCGAAGAGTTCATCCTCGCCCACCGTGATCCGCATGGTGTTGCCGGCGCCTTCGCCGGGACCGTTTGTGGTGAGCAGCACCGCGCCGCCGATGGTGTTGCGGCCGAACAGCGTGCCCTGCGGTCCGCGCAGCACCTGGGTGTTGGCGATGTCGCGCAGTTCCATGGCACCGCCCACCGAGCGGCCCATGTACACGTCGTCGATGTAGAGGCCGACGCCGGGGTCGACGGCGGGCGTGGCATCGGTCTGGCCGATGCCGCGGATGAATACCTGCGCGGCGGAGTTGTTGCCGGTGAGCGTGCCGTAGCTGTGGAACTGCAGGTTGGGTGCGATCTTGTCGAGGTCGGTGGTGCCGGCGATCTGCATGGCCTCCAGCATCTCGGCGGTGACCACGGTCACGGCCACCGGCGTGTCCTGCAGGCTTTCCTCGCGGCGGCGCGCCGTGACGACGACTTCTTCCAGTTCCTCGTCCATCTGCGCACCTTCGGCTGCCGAGGCCGTGGCCGCTCCCGCCGACAATGCGCCGATCACGCCGAGTCCGGTGAGTGTGCCGCCAATTGCGGCCCGAACGGATTTGCCGACGATTCGCATGCTTTGTCCCCTGGTGGCAGTTGTTGGAGTTGTATGCATACTAATTCTGCCGCCAGCGCGGCGGCAAGGCAGGCACCGGGGTGATATCCACCGGTGCCGACTGATGCAAGCGCTTGCTTACGGTGCCATCCACGGGGAAGGCATGTTGTAAGGCACGGTGATGAACGACGCCTCCACCTGCGCGATCCTGCCGCCCTTTATCTTGAAGGCCTCCAGCAGCACGAAGCTGTGCGGCCGGCGGAAGATGGAAGTGCGCGTGCTGCCGTCGGTGAGCTTGAAATCGCCGATGCGGCCTTCATGGTCGATGAAACCCGCGGCCAGCACGATGCCGCGCTCTTCGTCCACGACGGGGAAGCGGCGGTCGCGCAGCCGGTCATCATAGAGGTATTGGCCCATGCGGAACTGGTCGGCACAGCCCAGCTTCCACAAGGGATCAAGGTCGGGATCGGGAACGTTGGTGGAGATGAAGCCGTCTTCGCGACGGTTGCAGTCGTCGGTGAACTGCACGTGCAGCGTGCCGTCGTTGCGCTGCAGGGTCTCGAAGTAGCCGTTGGCGGCATCGATCATCTGCTGCCGTGGCGTGCGCTGTTCCGCGGGGATGACTTCGTCCCACACCGGCAGGGGCAGGATGTCGGCGGTGACGAAGGGAATGCCGGCGTCATCCTTGCGCACCACGATGGTTTCCACTTCGGCCACGGATCCTTCGGCCACCTTCAGCCGCAGCGCGTAGGGCGAACGGGTGGTGGTTTCCTCGACCACGCCGAAGATGGCCACGCCGCCGGTCAAGGGGTCGGCAAAACGCATCTCGTAGCTGTCGAGTGCGGTGATGGTGCCCCACAGGCCGTCGCCGGGACGCAGTTCCACGTTGTTTTCAGTGTGGCGGACCTGCGCCGCCCACCGCACCTGGCCCGGGTCCCGGGCCAGCAGCGCCCTCAGGTAAGTGTCGAGCACGCCGTAGAGGCAGGCGCGGTCACAGGTGGGAGTGGGCGACTGCGCGGCGGCTGCAGCGGGGGAAGTGGAGGCCGTCCCGTCCTGCCGGGCCTGGCAGCCGCCCAGCAGTACCAGCAGGCAGGCGAGGGCCGCGGTGGCGGGGATCTTCATCTACTTCCCCGACACCGGATTCTTGTAGTGGTACGGAGGAATGAATACCTCCGGGAAGGCGCCGTACTTCACCGTGGCCTCCTCATCAGGTTCGAGGGTCTCCAGATGTTTCGGCAGTTCCACCGCGCCCTTGTTCCAGCCACGGTCGTATTCGACGTAAAAGGTGATGTAGGAGTGCAGCTTGCTGATCTTCCAGGTGCCGTCTTCCTTCACGTATTCGTTCTCGTAGACGGCATCGCCCCAGCGGGCCTCCTTGCCGAGGTGGCCCACCATCATGAAGGAGCGCCAGCGCGCCCTGGCGCTGGTGCCGTCATCGGCAACATGCACCACCGGCTGCAACTGGGTGTGGTTGAAGAGCTTGCCGTATTCCAGCGGGCCGAGCTCGTGCAGGTATTCGCGGATGCGGTCCTGGCCCTTGAAGAGTCCACGGCCGGCGATCTCCAGCGTGGCGTTGTCCGCGAACAGGTCGGCCGCCTGGTCCCACTGGGACTTGTCCACGTAGTAGCCGTAGATGGACTGCAGGTTGAGGATGTCGATGTAGTCGGTGGCGCGATCGGCGCGCGCCCGCAGCGTGGCCACTTCGGCCTCGAGTTCGGCCAGGCGGGTGCTGTCGCCGCTGCTGCAGCCGGCCAGCGCCACCAGCGCTGCCACGGCCACCGCCAGACGGATCCTGGAATTGAACCTGCCCTTGCTTCCCTGCACGCGCTTCTCCTTGTGGCTACCGGGACCCGAAGTCCAGCGGCAGCCCGACGTAGTTTTCGGCGATGGTGCGCAGGCCCGACTCCGAATTCAACAGATAATCGAGTTCGGCGAGCCGCAGGCGCTCGGCCAGGGGGCCGTCATCGGGGAACTTGTGCATCAGGTTGGTGAACCACCAGGAGAAACGCTCCGCGCGCCATACGCGGCGCAGGCAGCGCCCGGAGTAGTGGTCGATGCCCGCGGCGCTGCCTTCCTTGAAGTATTCGATGAACGCCGTGGAGAGGTACTTCACGTCGGTGGCCGCGAGGTTCAGGCCCTTGGCGCCGGTGGGCGGCACGATGTGGCCGGCATCGCCGGCGAGGAACAGGCGCCCGAAGCGCAGGGGCTCCACCACGAAGCTGCGCAGCGGGGCGATGCTCTTCTCGAGCGAGGGGCCCGTGACCAGCGCCTCCCGGCCGCGCTCGTCCAGGCGCAGCCTGAGTTCGTCCCAGAAGGCCTCGTCGGACCAGGCCTCCACCTTGTCGGTGAGCGGCACCTGCACGTAGTAGCGGCTGCGGGTGCGGCTGCGCATGGAGCACAGGGCGAAACCGCGTTCGCTGTTGACGTAGATGAGCTCCTCGCTGACCGGCGGCGTGTCGGACAGCAGGCCCAGCCAGCCGAAGGGATAGATCTTCTCGAACTCGCGGATCGAGTCCCTGGGCACGCTGGCGCGGCACACGCCGTGGTAGCCGTCGCAGCCGGCGATGAAATCGCAGTCGAGGCGGTGTTCCTTGCCATCCTTGCGCCAGGTGACGAAGGGCTTGTTGCCGTCGAATCCGCCGACGGCCACATCCCGGGCCTCGTAGACGGTGGTGAGGCCGGCCGCGGCGCGGGCTTCCATCAGGTCGCGCGTGAGCTCCGTCTGGCCATAGACCAGCACGCGTGAGCCTCCGGTGAGTTCGTGGAGGTTGATGCGGTGGCGCTGGCCGGCCACCAGCAGTTCGAAGCCGTCGTGGGGCAGGCCCTCTGCATGCATGCGCGCACCCACGCCGGCTTCATCCAGCAGGTCGGCCGTGACCTGCTCGAGGATGCCGGCCCGGATGCGTCCCAGCACGTATTCGCCGCTCTGCCGCTCGATGACCACGGCGTCGATGCCCGCCTTGCAGAGCAGCTGGCCGAGCAGCAGGCCGGAGGGCCCGGCACCAATGATTGCAACCTGTGTCCGCATCAGTTCCAACGTCCCGGGAAAGATCGTACCGGCAGGTATTGTGCGTCCGCGCCGTTGCGCGGGCTTGGCAATTCCCGCCGGAGAATTGGACTTTTCCCACGGGGTGTTCCTAACATGCCTCATGGACCAGAAACGCGGCGGGCGCAGGATTCCTGCCTATCTGCTCTATGGCGAAGCGGCGCGCCGCATCGCCGGGCCGATGCTGCATATCGAGACCATCGAGGCGCGCAGCGCAGGTCATCACTGGAAGATCGAGCCGCACCTGCACCACGGGCTGCACCAGATGATCTTCGTGACGCGGGGCAGGGGCGTGGTGCTTGCCGATGGCAGGCGATCGCAGTTCCGGCCACCGGCCATCGTGCTGATGCCGGCCGGCACCGTGCACGGCTTCGAGTTCGAGCCGGGCACCCGGGGCCATGTCATTTCCGTGTCCGACGTGCTGTTGCGCAGCCTTGGCGAGCGGGAGGCGGGCGTCACCAGCCTGTTCGCCCAGCCTTCCACGCTGGAGACCCCGGCGGGAATGCTCCAGGGCACCGATCTCTCGCAGAGTGTGCGCATGCTGGCGCGCGAGTTTGCGCGACCGGATGCCGGCGACGGGCTGGCCCTGCATGGCTGGCTGGAAGTGCTGCTGGGCAACCTGTTGCGGTTGGCCAGCGGACTGCCCAATCCTTCCGATCCCGTGGTGGGGCAGCGCCGTCAGCTGATGGCGCGTTTCAACGAACTGGTGGAGCGGCATTTCCGCGACGACCTGTCGGTGGCGGAATACGCCCAGGCATTGCACGTGTCCGAGTCGCGGCTGCGCAGCGTGTGCCTGGCTTCCACGGGCCAGTCACCCATCCAGCTCATCCACGCGCGCATCCTGCTGGAAGCCAAGCGCCAACTCCACTACACCAGCAATCCGGTGAGCGAGATTGCGTACGCGCTGGGTTTCGAGGATCCGGCCTATTTCACGCGGTTCTTCTCGCGGCTGGCCGGGGCTTCGCCGCGCGCCTTCCGCAGCAAGGGTCCGGAAAGGTCTGCCTCGCGCCTCTGAAGACGGCGCGTCAGGCGCTGTGCGCCTGGACAGGGGCGGTGCCCCGCCGCAGCAGCGCACTGCGCACGGCCCACTGGTCCGGCAGCGCGACCTCCACCAGCCAGGTGATCTCGCCCGCGGCGTGGCAGGCAACGGGCACTCCATCGCGCAGCACGAAACGGTTGCCCGGCAGGGCGGGCAGCCGCGCGCCGGGCGTGACGATGCCGAGCAGGTTCAGCGGATCGGCAGCACCCAGGCAGATCAGTGTTCCGTCCGCGGGGCGCTGCCGGATGGCGCGCAATGCCGTTACCGCGTCAGGCAGGGCGTATTGCTCGCCGGTTGCACCGGCCACGAAACGTCCGCCACGCACATGCCCCTGGGCTTCCAGGCGACGCAGCGTGCGCAACATGGCGTGCCAGGGCGGCAGCCAGGGGGCCTCGCGCGCCAGCAGGCGCCGGAAGATCACGCCGTACCGCTGCAGCAGGCGCCAGGCGACCTGCTCCACGACTTCGATCTCGTGCGCCGGATCCTGGTGGCCCGGCGCCTGCGCCACGGGCCTGCCTTCCGCGGACACAGGACGCAGCAGGCTCCACCGGCCTGCTTCCTCCAGCCCGTGCAGCGCCACGCGGCGGCCGCGCGTGGCCAGCCGGTGACGCGTCTTCACTGGCAGCAGCAGGGCGCGCAGGCCGCCGAAGCTGTCGGCGCTCACCAGGCCCGCGGCCACCAGTTCACCCAGTGCGTTCTCCGCCTGCGTGGGCAGCAGTCCGCTGCCCCGCTGCAGCTCGTCGAAGAAGGAGGCGCCGCGCAGGGACAGTTCCGCCGCCATCGCCAGGGCAGCCGACGAAAGCTGCAGTTCGCTGCGCGGTTGCTGCGAGAGGCTGCGCCACAGCGGAAAGTTCTGGCGCGAGGGCAGGGCAATGGGCGTGGTGCGCACCGGTCCTGCCACGCTGCCACGTGGCGCGTCGAGCCGTGCCCAGAGCACCCTTCCGGAAAGGCACAGCGCATCGAGCCAGGCGGGATCGTAGGCGCGCAGCCTTGCCGGCAGCACGTCGCGTTCCCAGGCGATGGCCGGGACTTCAAATCCTTCCAGCTGCTCCAGCACCGCCGCGACGCTTTGCGGGCCTTCACCCTTCGGCTCACGAGTGACGCCCTGCCATTCCAGCAGGAAACGCATGAAGTCGGCGCTGGCCACGGGCTGCACCTGGGCGCGCAGCGAGCGGATGGTGTTGCGGCTGATGCGGGCCAGCAGCCGGCGCTCGCACCACTCCAGGCTGGTGTCGGCGGTGCCCGTGCCGGGCGGGGGCGGCGAGGTGAACTGCCCCCGCATCACGAAACCTTCATTTTCCAGCTCGATGAGTGCGGCCAGGGCGCTGCCGGCAGGCAGGGCCAGCAGGGCATCGAGTGCCGCGGCGGTGACGGGGCCGGTCGCCTGCATGCGTCCGCGCAGCAGCTCGCGGAAGGCTTGACCCTGCTGCCAGGTGCGCGCTGCGTAATCTGCCGGCACGCAGATGGCCGGATCAGGCACGGCATCGGGCCAGATGGCGCGGACCAATGGCAGCATCTCGGCGGCCACCCAGAAGCCCGTGTCACCGGCAGCGACGCGGGTGGCGCGCCGGTCATCGCGCAGTGCCAGGAACAGCGGCTGCCAGTCGGCACGCGGCACCGGGCCGCCGCCGCGGCCTTCCGTTTCCGTGATGGCTCCCAGCAGCATCAGGGCATCGTGCAGTTCATCCGCGGTTGACGGTTCGGGCCAGGCCTCGGCGCGCAACGCCTCGATGGCCTGCGGATCCAGCCGGCCGAACTCCGCGGCGCTTTCCGGATCGAGCCACCGGCGCGCGGCCACGGCCTGCGTCCGTCGTTCCTCAAGCGGGGCATCGTCCAGGTAGGCATAGGGACGTGCGTTGAGGATTTCCATCGCCAGCATCGAGGGCTGTGGCAGGTCGCGCGTGAGCACTTCGATCCGGCCCTCCTCGATGCCGCGCAGCAGCGCCACCAGGCCATCGATGTCCATGGCCTCGTGCAGGCAGTCATGGAGCGTCTGGCGAACCAGCGGATGGTCGGGAATCTCGCGCGGGCCCGCGATGTTCTCCAGGCAGGCCAGCTGGTCGGGGAAGATCACCGAAACGAGGTCTTCCGCCGCCATGCGCAGCAGGGGCGGCGGCGTCTTGCGGCCGCCACGCGAGCTCTTCACGGCGAGGGAGATGGTGGCATTCCAGCGCCAGCGGGTGGTGAACAGGGGAGCGTCCAGCACGGCCTGCACCAGCACCGCTTCCACGGTGTTGCTGTGCAGGTATTTTGGCACGTCCTCCAGGGCGAAGCTGTGCGTCTCGCCCAGCGAGAGCACGATGGCGTCCTCGGTGGCCGCCGCCTGCAGCTCGAAATTGAACGACTGGCAGAAGCGCTTGCGCAGCGCGAGGCCGAAGGCGCGGTTCACGCGCGCACCGAAGGGGGAGTGGATCACCAGCTGCATGCCGCCGGCTTCATCGAAGAAACGCTCGATCACCAGCCGCTCGCGGGTCGGAAGGTGTCCGAGGGCGGCCTTGGCGGTGGCGAGGTATTCCGCGAGCTGGCGCGCGGCAGTGGCGCCGAGCTGGTGGTTCTCGCGCAGGCGCGTGATGCAGGCCTCCACCGTGGCGGGATCCATCCGGGTTATCGCCGCGTCCACCTCGCTGCGGAGCGCGGAAACTGCGGTGGAGAGTTCATCGCTGCGCGCCGGCGCCTCGCCCAGCCAGAAGGGAATGGTGGGCGGCTGGCCGGCGGCATCTTCCACCCGGACCTTGCCGGCTTCCACGCGCAGGATCCGGTAGGAGGTGTTGCCAAGCTGGAAGATGTCGCCCGCGAGGCTCTCCACGGCAAAGTCCTCGTTGAGAGTGCCCACGGGATTGCCCTGCGGTTCCAGCACCACCTGGTAGTCGGCGTTCTGCGGAATCGCACCACCGCAGGTGATGGCGGTGAGGCGCGCGCCGCGCCGCGCGCGCAGGCGGCCGTTCACCGCATCGCGGTGCAGGTAGGCACTCTGCCGCCCGCGCCGGGTGGCGATGCCATCGGAGAGCATCTGCAGCACTTCGCGCCACGTCGGGCCGGGAAGATCGCGATAGGGCCAGGCCCGGCGCACCAATGAAAAGAGCTCCGCCTCGCCGCGCTCGCCGCTGGCCACCTCGGCCACGATCTGCTGGCACAGCACATCCAGCGGTGCCTCGGGAACCTGCAGCCTGTCCAGCTCGCCGGCCCGCACCGCATCGAGCAAGGCCGTGCACTCCACCAGCTCGTCACGCGACAGCGGGAACAGCCGTCCGCGCGGCACGCCCTGCACGGCGTGGTTCGCACGCCCCACGCGTTGCAGGAAGGTGGAGATGGCACGCGGCGAGCCGAGCTGGCAGACCAGGTCCACGTCGCCGATGTCGATGCCCAGTTCCAGCGAGGCGGTGGCCACCAGTGCGCGCAGGCCGCCGGACTTCAGCCGTTGCTCGGCATCCAGCCGCAGCTCCTTGGCCAGGCTGCCATGGTGGGCGGCCACGTTCTCCGTGCCCAGCCTTTGCGAGAGATGTCGCGTCACACGTTCGACCATGCGGCGCGTATTGGCGAAGATGAGGGTGGTGCGGTGTTCCTGCACCAGCACCGCCAGCTTGTCGTACAGGTTTTCCCAGACCTCGGCGGACATCACGGCCTCGAGCGGGGAGTCTGGCAGCACCAGTGCGATGTCGCGGCTGCGCACGTGGCCGCTGTCGATGATGCTGCATGGCCTGCCGGTGCCGGCCAGGAAATGCGCCACTTCGGCAATCGGCTTCTGCGTGGCAGAGAGGCCGACGCGCTGCAGGTTTCCCTGGCAGAGGTCGGCCAGGCGCTCCAGCGACAGGGCCAGGTGCGAGCCGCGCTTGGTGGCGGCGACGGCGTGGATCTCATCCACGATCACCGTGCGCGCGGGTGCCAGCAGCTTGCGGCCGGATTCGCTGGTCAGCAGCAGGTAGAGCGACTCCGGCGTGGTCACGAGGATATGCGGCGGCGAGCGCAACATGGCATTGCGTTCGGCCTGGGGCGTATCTCCCGTGCGCACCTGGCTGCGGATGGCGGCGCCCACGATGCCGGACTTCTCCAGTTCGGCGATGCATCCGGCAAGGGGCTGCTCGAGGTTGCGGTGGATGTCGTTGGAAAGGGCCTTCAGTGGCGAGACGTAGACCACCTGCACGCCGGGTTCGAGCATTCCTTCGGCCGCCTGCCGCACCAGCGCGTCGATTGCGGCCAGGAAGGCGGCCAGCGTCTTGCCCGAGCCGGTGGGGGCCGCGATCAGCGCGTGCCCGCCACCCGCAATGACCGGCCAGGCCTGCGCCTGCGCCTCGGTGGGTGCCCCGAACGTGGCGGTGAACCAGCGCGCGACGGCAGGATGGAAGCAGTCCAGCCCCATCTGGCGTCAGCCCGGCGCGGCCATCTGTCCGAAGCGCCCGGAATTGAAGTCCTCGATGGCCTGCATGATCTCCTGCCGGCTGTTCATCACGAACGGACCATAACCCACCACGGGTTCGTCGATGGGCTCGCCGGCCAGCAGCAACACGCGGGCGTCGCCGGCGGCCTCGAGCTGCACGTTTTCGCCTGCGCGCTCCAGCACCACGACCTGCGCTTCGCGCGCGATGGCAAGGCTGTTCACCTGCACCGCACCTTCGAGCACCACCAGCAGCGTGGTCCAGCCGGCGGGGAGCATGAAGGTGTTGCTGCCCTTGTGCATCCGGATGTCCCACACGTTCATCGGCGTGAAGGTTCGCGCCGGTCCTGGCCTGCCTTGATGGCTGCCTGCGATCACGCGCAGCGATCCGGTGCCTCCGGGCAGCGGGAGCTCCGGAATGTCGCGCGCAACGATGGCCTGGTAGCCCGGCGGAGTCATTTTCGCGCGCGCGGGCAGGTTCACCCACAGCTGCACGGCCTTGAGCCGGCCGCCGGATTGCGTGAAGTCGGGCGAATGGAACTCCTCGTGCAGGATGCCGGCGCCCGCCGTCATCCACTGCACGTCACCGGCACCGATGACGCCGCCATTGCCGGTGGAATCGCGGTGCGCGAGTTCGCCATCGAGCACGATGGTGACGGTTTCGAAGCCGCGATGGGGATGCTGGCCCACCCCGCGCGGCCGCGTGGCGGGCGGAAAATCCGCGGGCCCCGCGAAATCCAGCAGCAGGAAGGGGCTCAGCCGGGCGGCGTCACCGTTGTAGGAGAACAGCGAGCGTACAGGGAATCCGTCGCCCACCCAGTGGCCGGGAGGGGGATCGAGGAGGGTGGCTATCTGCTTCATGGAGCGAATATGGGGCCGGGAGCGCGGATTTCATCTTCCCATAACTGAAGGAGCATGACCGAATAGCCCATAGCGGTAGTGCCAATTGACTGCTGCGGATGCAAGGTGGCCCCGCGCCGGATTCGCTGTGCGCAATGGCTGACGACTCAATCGGGGGAAAGAAAATGACTCGACCACCGGCTTATGGACGGGCCGACGCGGGTGTGCTGCACCGCACGCTGGCACTGGCACTGGCACTGGCCTTTTTGCCTATGACTCCGGCATTTTCACAGGCCGAGGAGCCGCTCACGGAACTTGAAGAAGTCACTATCACGGGCAGCCGCATCAACACGGTGTCCGGAATGGACACTCCCACGCCGGTGGCTGCAATCGGTGCCGCGGAGCTTGCGGCCATGTCCCCGGGCGCGCTGACCGAGGCTATGAGCCAGATCCCGCAGTTCTATTTCAGCGCGACCGCGGCGAACTTCAACACCGGGCAGAACGGCTTCTTCCTTTCCCCCGGGGGCGGTAGCCTGAACCTGCGGGGCGTGGGCTCCAAGCGCACGCTTACGCTGCTCGACGGCCGCCGCATCGTACCCGCCAGCATTTACGGCGGCCCGGACATCAACATGTTTCCCGAGACGATGCTGAGGACGGTGGAAACGGTGACCGGGGGAGCCAGCGCGGCCTACGGAACCGATGCCGTCTCCGGCGTCGTCAACTACATCCTGGATACCCGGTTCGAGGGCTTTCGCGCCCATGCACAGACCGGCCAGACCACGAGGGGAGACGGCGACAACGCCGAGTATTCCCTGGCATTCGGCACCCGGCTCGGAGACCGCACGCGGTTGCTGTTTTCCGCGGAGCTTGCCCGGCAAGATCCGATCCGCTCGTTTGAAGGTCGCGGCTGGTACCAGGGCTGGGGAATGGTGCAGACCGGCGATGGAGTGACCGCGCCGCGATTCACACCGGCGCCTTACGTGGTCTCGCGGCTGGCTTCGTACGATGGCGTGGTTTCGGCTTGGCAGCCAACGGATGGCAATTCGGTGCCGCCGGCATTCGGTCCGGCAATCTTCGGTTCGGACGGAACGCTGTCTGCCTTCCAGTTAAGCGACCTGACTTCGGCTGCCAACAACTCCCAATCCGTGCTGGGGGGCGGGAGCGGTACCAACAATACCCTGGACAGGCCGAACCTGCTGGCCAGCCAGAGGCGCAGCAATGCCTTCGCCTACCTGTCGATGGAGGTCGGCGGCTCGACCGAGGTCTATGCCCAGGCCCTGTTCAGCGACCAGAAACTGCGCGCTGCCAACACGCCCGGTGACTTCCAGGCGGCAGCTGGCCAGCCGATGACGATCTTTGCCGACAATGCCTTCCTGCCGCAGTCCGTCCGGGACGCCATGGCGGCCAATGAAGTGGCTTCGTTCACTTTCGGCAGGATAGGCCACAGCTCGGACATCGGATTTGATTCCTTCGTCACGCAGACGACGCAAACGAGGTCGGGAACCATCGGGTTCAGGAGCGAACCCGGCGGAGGCCCCCTGCGTGGCTGGACGCTGGATGGCTACTACCAGTTCGGGAAGACAGATGTGGATGCCGGGCAGTCGGGGATCCGCATCGACAGGTTGTACATGGCCCTGGACGCGGTCACCGATCCGGCCACGGGACAGGTGGTCTGCAATGTGACGCTGCAGTCCGGGCTGTTTCCGGACTGTGTGCCGCTGAACCTCTTCGGGCGCGGCAATGCCTCACAGGCCGCCATCGACTGGGTAACCGGCTTCGACCGCGGCATTCCGGTCACGGTCACCCCCTATCTGCCCGGTTATCCCCCGCATACCTACAGCTACGTCAGCGACGGCGACAAGCACCGCGTCATCGACATCAGGCAGCATGTGGCGGAGCTCACCGCCAGTGGTGAACTCGCCGCGGGTTGGGCCGGACCGATATCCGCGGCGTTTGGCGCCCACTACCGCAAGGAGGCGCTGGACCAGAAAGTGCAGGCGGCGCAAGGCAATCCGGCCGCTGATCCATTCTTCTACCCCGTGCTCTGCAACGACGCCAACATGCAGGCCCCGACACTGGCCGTCGCCTGCCAGTCGCAACTCGACAACGGCCAGCGGGGACTGGATCCCATCGGCATCCGCGGTGTGCCCAATGGCGCGCTCAACAATTCGGTGGAATTCCAGTTCTCCAAGGTTCCCTTCGCGCGCGGCAGCTACGACATCAAGGAATTGTTTGCCGAGTCGCTGGTGCCGCTGGTGTCGGGTGAGCCGTGGATGCAGCGCCTGAACCTGAACGCGGCGGTCCGCTGGGCAGACTACGGCGGCTCCGGGATCATCTGGACCTACAAGGCGGGCCTGGATGCCACGTTTACCGATGAGCTGCGTGTGCGCGGGACCTATTCCCGGGACGTGCGCGCGGCCAACCTGTCCGAGCGGTTCGACCGGACGGGCGGAGCGACCTCGGTGACGGACCCGCGCACGGGCGACACCGTGAATGTCACCATCGTTTCCGGCGGCAATCCGGAGGTCAAACCCGAGGTTGCCGATACCTACACCGTCGGATTCGTGTACCGGCCCCGCTGGTTCGAGGGGTTTGATTTCTCGGCGGACTGGCTGCGGGTGTCCCTCGATGATTCGATCGAGAGCTTTGCCACCCAATCCATCGTCAATGCCTGTTTCATCGACAATGATCCAACGCAGTGCGCGAACATCCAGCTGGATCCGGTGACCGATGCCATCTTCATCGTCAATCAGTCCTTCCAGAACGTCAGCAAGGCCAGGATTTCCGGCATCGACTTCGAGATGGGATATGGGCGACCGGTTACGCTGCTGGGAGGCGGCGAGCGGATCGGGATGCGCATTTTTGCCAGCTACCTGGACGAGAACTCAACCACGAGCGCGGCGGGGATCAAGACCGACCGCGCCGGGCAGATCGGCAATGTCATCTCCGTGCAGAACTACACGGCCCTGCCGCAGTGGAAGGCGACGGCCAACGTGAGCTACACGCGCGGCCCCTTCAGGGCGTTCGTGCAGGCACGATACATCGGCGACGGCAAGTACGACACGCTCAATGCCGTGGGGGACAATCCCTGGCTGGTGGCGGACAACACGATCGGCTCGGTAACGTATTTTGACACGCGCGTGTCCTACCAGATTCCGGCCGGCCCGGGATCGCTTGAGGTCTATGGCAATGTCACCAACCTGTTTGACCGCGATCCGCCCGTGATCCCGGCGTTCGATACCTTTCTGGCGGCCCCGTTGCAGTTCAACTCGACGCTGCATGACGTGCTGGGCCGGCGGTTCGTAGTGGGTTTCAACCTGCGCTTCTGAACCCGGCGCGGCCACCCGTGGTTCCGGCCCGGAGTTCCCCCTCCCGGGCCGGCCCCGGCCGGCCCCCCCCGCC
>CBFGXE010000025.1:0-38816 GCA_965652645.1 uncultured bacterium
TGTCCGGCTCGGGCAAGTCCACGCTGGCCTTCGACATCATCTTCGGCGAGGGCCAGCGCCGCTACCTGGAATCACTCAACGCCTACGCGCGCCAGTTCGTGCAGCCTGCCTCGCGCGCCGATGCGGACTCGGTGACCGGCATCCCGCCCGCGGTGGCCATCGAGCAGCGCACCAGCCGCGGCGGGCGCAAGAGCACCGTGGCCACGCTCACCGAGATCCACCCCTTCCTGCGCCTGCTGTTCGTGAAGCTGGGCGTGCAGCATTGCCCGGACTGCCGGATCCCCATCGAGCCGCTCAGCGCCGATGCCATCACCGCGCGCATCCTCAAGGGCCACCGGCAGAAGGAGATCACGCTGCTGGCGCCGCTGGTCAGCGGACGCAAGGGCATCTACAACGAGCTGGCGCGCTGGGCGGCGAAGAAGGGCCACGAGCAGCTGCGCGTGGACGGCAAGCTGGTGCCCACGGCGCGCTGGCCGAAGCTGGCGCGCAACAAGGTGCATGACATCGAGCTGCCGCTGGGAACCGTGCAGGCCGCGCCGCGCAACGAGCCGCTGCTGCGCGAGCTCATTGATGCCGGGCTCGAGGCCGGCAAGGGTGTGGTGATGGTGCTGCCCGCGGGCGGCGGCGCCGTGCAGTCATTTTCGTCACGCCGCGCCTGCCCCGGTTGCGGGCGGGGCTTCCCCGAGCCGGACCCGCGCCTGTTCGCCTGGAGCAGCGCGCGTGGCTGGTGCACGCAATGCCTGGGCACCGGCATCGAGCTGCCGGAATTCGACGCCGGACAGACCGGCGAGGAGGACTACTGGCTGGAGGCCGGCGAGGAGGCGCATGCCTGCGAGGCCTGCCACGGCGCGCGGCTGAACCCCGTGGCGCTGGCGGTGAAATTCCGCGACCGCTCCATCGCGGAGCTGGCCGCGCTCTCCATCGATGAACTGGCCGAGTTCCTGCAGAAACTGAAGCTCGACAACCGCGAAGCCGCCATCGGCCGGGACCTGGTGCCCGAGATACGCGGCCGCCTCGGATTCCTCGCGCGCGTGGGCCTGGGCTACCTCACGCTTGACCGTGCCGCGCCGACACTGTCGGGCGGCGAGACACAGCGCCTGCGGCTGGCCGCACAGCTCGGCTCCAACCTGCGCGGCGTGTGCTACGTGCTCGACGAGCCCACCATCGGCCTGCACCCGCGCGACAACCGCCTGCTGCTCGATGCATTGGGTGAGCTTGGCCAGGGCCGCAACACGCTGGTGGTGGTGGAGCACGACGAGGAAACCATCCGGCGCGCCGACCATGTGCTCGACCTCGGTCCCGGCGCCGGCTCGCGCGGCGGCCGCGTGGTGGTGGCCGGCACCATGGAGCAGATCCTCGCCCATCCGGATTCCATCACCGGTCGCTGCCTGCGCGAGCCCATGCGCCATTCCGCGGAACCACGCCGTCCCGTGGTGAAACGCGGCGCGCAGGCCACGCCCATGCTGCGCCTCACGGGCATCTCGCTGCATAACCTGCGCGGACTCGATGTGCAGCTGCCGCTGGGGCGGCTTGTCGCCCTCACCGGCGTGTCCGGCTCGGGCAAGTCCACGCTGGCGCTCGACGTGCTGCGTCCCGAGCTCGCGCGCGCGCTGGCGCGCGGCCCGAGGGCAAGGCCGGCGCGGCCGCAGTCCTGCAAGGCCATTGAGGGCGTGGAGCACATCGAACGTGTGCTGGAGGTGGACCAGGCCCCCATCGGCAAGACGCCACGCTCCTGTCCCGCCACCTATGTGGGGTTCTGGGATGCGATCCGGCGCGTGTTCGCCGGCACCACGGAGGCCTCCATCCGCGGATACGGCCCCAGCCGCTTTTCCTTCAACACCGCCGGCGGCCGCTGTCCCGCCTGCGAAGGCCAGGGGATGCGCACGGTGGAAATGAACTTCCTGCCGGACGTGAAGGTGCCCTGCGACGTGTGCAAGGGCCAGCGTTTCGACGCGGACACACTGGGCGTGCGCTGGCGCGGCAGGAGCATCGGCGACGTGCTGGCGATGAGCGTGGACGAGGCGGTGGAGTTCTTTGCCAGCCACAAGGCCATCCGCCACGCACTGGCGCTGCTTCAGGAGGTGGGACTGGGCTATCTCACCCTGGGCCAGCAGAGCCCGACGCTGTCCGGCGGCGAAGCCCAGCGCATCAAGCTGGTCACCGAGCTGGCGCGCCTGCGGCCCGGCGCGGTGCCCTCCACGCGTGGTGCGTTCTACATCCTCGACGAACCCACGGTGGGCCTGCACATGGCCGACGTGGAGCGCCTGATCGCGGTGCTGCACCGCCTGGCCGACGCCGGCAACACCGTGCTCGTGGTGGAGCATAATCTCGACGTGGTGGCACAGGCAGACTGGGTGATCGACCTCGGACCGGAAGCCGGACCCGCCGGCGGCCGCTGCGTCGTGGCCGGCGCGCCATCGACGGTGGCCGCGCACCGCACCTCGCGCACCGGCGCCGAGCTGCGCCATTTCCTGGAGCAGCGCCATGGCGCATGACATCTGCTGCTGGAAATGCGGCAACCCGCTGTCCTCGCTGTCGCTGCCATTCGGCCGCACCGAACGCTGCCGCCAGTGCGGCGCCGACCTGCACGCCTGCCGGCTGTGCGCGCTGTACGACCCGCGCGCGTACCAGCAATGCCGCGAACCCACCGTCGAGGAAGTGCGCGACAAGGAACGCGCCAACTTCTGCGACCACTACAAGCCGGTGGCAGGCGCATTCAAGGGCGCGGACAGCGCGGCCGATGCGGCACGCGCCCAACTGGAGCAACTGTTCGGGAAATAGGCGCGGGGAGCGCCCCCGCGCCGGCAATTGATCTCAGTGGCCGCCCAGGCGGCTCAGCAGCCGCGAGAAGCGGTTGCCGCCGGACTTCTTCTCCACCGGCTTGCGCGCGGTGGCATCGTTGATGATGGTGCGGCCGCCCTCATCCAGCGACAGCGTCGAGGCGCCGAGGATTTCCAGCGTCGACTCCAGCACTTCCGCACCGCCCACGCCGGTGCTGATCTTGCGATCCAGCGGCACGTCCGGTGCGCGGCGGCGGGCCACCACGCGCTTGCCCACGGGCCGGCCCGTGGCCTTGCCCGGGGTCGCCGCGGGAGCCGGCGCGGCAGCGGCGGTCCGGGGCGCAACGCGCGGTGCGGCGCCGGCACCCGGCGCACCGGCAGCACGGGCACGCATGGTGTCGTCCAGGTCACGCCGCGGCGGCGGCGGACGATCGTCGGCCAGCAGCTCGAAACCTTCCATGCCCTCGCGGCGCAGGTCGGCGTCGGTGGTCTTTTCCGGTTCACCCGGCGGCGGCGGCGTGGAGCTGCCGCGCGCGCGATCGCGCTCCTTCACGGCGACCGGCACCACGGCCACGGTCTTGTAGTCCGAGCGCACGTAGTTCGCCACCTGCGTGGCGGAATTCGGATCGCTGAAGAAGCCCAGCCTGAGGCCGTACCACCTGCGGCCCTGGCGGTTGCCTTCGACGTTGTACAGCGTGTACGCCTCGAAGATGGCCAGGTGCGGCAGGGTCGACACGTCCACCGGCGTGGTGGACCACACCAGCTGCACGGCGAAGCAGGGCGGCGCGTTGTTCTCGCGGTCGACCTTGATGTCGGTGAGCGTCTGGGTGTCCTCGGGCGTGACCAGGCGCACCTCGGGTTCCTTGTCGAGCCCCTCGAACGGGTTCTTCAGCGGCGGCAACGCCGGGATCACCGGCGCGGCCTGCGTGGCCGCGGGCGACTCCAGCAGGCTCAGCGCATCCAGGCCGCTGAGCTCGCGCGCCGGCGCGGCGGGAGCAGCCCTGGCGACGGGCGCGGCTTTCGCGGCGGCTGCGGGCTTTGCAACGGGTGCCGGCTTTGCGGCAGGCGCGGGCTTTGCGGGAGCGGCCGGCGGCACGGCGCGCAGCGGCGAGGGTGCAATCAGCGTGGGTTCGGTGCCCGAGGCCATGGCGGCGGCAGCCGCTGCCTGCGGCGCGTTCTCGGAAAGCTGCGCCAGCACGTCGCGCACATTCGACATCGACTCGATGGAAGCAGCGGCTGTGCCCGGCTTCGCCGCCTGCACGGGAGCAGCCACGGGCACCGGCGCGGGCGTGGCAGCAGGTGCGACGGGCGCGGCAGCAGGCGCCTGCTGCGCCATCACCGCCGCGACGGCGGGCGGCGTTGCCGCGGGCACCACGCTGCCGGCCGCGATGCGACCACGCCGACCCGTGCCCGTGCTCGGTGCAGGACCGGCCCAGGCGCCCGGATACACCTCGCGCACCGAAGGCAGCAGCTCCTCGGCCTGCTCCTGCGTCTGGAAGTAGCCCATGTGCAGGCGGAAGCGCTCGCGCCCTTCCTCACGCTGCCGGCTGACGAAGAAGGTGAACCGTTTGAGTGCGGGGGAACTGGGATGCGACAGCGCCATCGGCGATGTCGATGCGGCCAGGTTGATCACGTACATCTGCGCGGGTGCGGTGGATTCGCCGGCACCGATTCGTTCTGCGCTGCTTGCACTCATCGCGTGAAACTCCGTGGAAGCTTCTCTTCCGTGGGCGGCTCCGCTGTCTTGCGGCGGGGGGATTCCCGCAACAAGACCGGTGGCTTTGCGTCCCCGCCTCGCGACGGGTATGCCTTGGTCACTTCGAAGTCACAGTGTCGGCAAGCGGCGACCCCGCGTCAAGAACTTGGTAAATGCGATATGTCATGAATGCACCGCGACTTTGCAGCGTTGCGAGGTCGATCGCGGATGCACAACATAACGTCGCGCGCGCCCCCGGATTAAGGGAAATGCCGATGGTGCGCCGTGCAATGGCGCGCTGCCCGGCGGCGCATCAGGCGCCGGCGGCGCTGCGGTCGCCGGCGCGCGCGTCCTCGCGGCCCAGCAGCATCGCGGTCATGTCCTGCGCCGACAGCGGGCGCGCCATGAAGTAGCCCTGCGCCAGGTCGCAGCGCTGCTCGCGCAGGTATTCCAGCTGCACGGCCTCCTCCACGCCCTCGGCCACCACGACCTTGCCCAGGCCGTGGGCCATCGCGATGATGGTGCTGGCCAGCGCGGCGGCGGAATGATCGCTCACCACCTGTGCCACGAAACTGCGGTCGATCTTCACTGCCTGCACGGGATAGCGGCGCAGGCTGGCCAGCGCCATGCTGCCGGTGCCGAAGTCATCCAGCGCGAGGCCCACGCCCATGCCGGCCAGCTCCTCGAGGCTCTGCTGGCTGTCCTCGTCGGTGAGCGCCGCCTCGCTCATCTCGAAGGTGATCGACTCGGGCGGCAGGCGGTAGCGGGCGAGCCGCCGCCGCAGTTCGGTGGCGAACTGTGGATCGCGCAGCTGCTGCACGGAGAGGTTGATGGCCATCACCGGTGCCGCGATGCCGGCCTCGCGCCAGGCGGCCAGCTGCGCGCAGGCGGCATCGATCACCCAGCCGCCCAGGTCGACGATCAGTCCGGACTCCTCGGCCGCCGGCACGAACTCCGCGGAAGCCTTCAGCGCGCCGCCCGGCGGCTGCCAGCGCAGCAGCGCCTCGATGCCTGCCAGGCTGCCGTCGTCCACGCGGTATTGCGGCTGGTAGTAGAGCGAGAACTCGCGCCTTCCGAGCGCGCGGAACAGGCCCGAGTCCGACGCCCGCTGGCCCAGCTTCGGGTTGTAGAACTCGGCGCCGCCGCGGCCCAGTTCCTTGGCGCGGTACATGGCGAGATCGGCGTTGTGCAGCAGCTCGTCGATGCTCGCGCCCTCGTCGGGGAACAGCGCGATGCCGATGCTGGCGCGCACGATATGCTCGCGGCCGCCCACGCGGATGGGCTTGCGCATCGACTCGATGACGCGCTGGGCCACGGCCGTCACGTCGCCCGCGCCGTCCACCTCGCGCAGGATGATGGTGAACTCGTCGCCGCCCAGGCGCGCGACGGTGTCGCCGTCCTTCACGCAGGCCCGCAGGCGCTGCGCCACGATGGACAGCAGCTGGTCGCCGGCCTCGTGGCCGAGTGAATCGTTGACGCGCTTGAAGTGGTCCAGGTCGATGTACAGCAGCGCGCCATTGGTGCGGTTCTGCGTGGCCGAATGCAGCTCGGCCTGCAGCTGGTCGCGGAACAGCAGCCGGTTGGGCAGCTGCGTGAGCGGATCGAAGTGCGCCTGGCGGTACAGGCGCTCGGCGCGCGCATTGCTGGCCAGCGAGGCGCCGAGGCGCTGCGCGCATTGCGTGCCGGTCTGGGCAATGCCGGTCGCACCCGCGGGCGGCTCCACGTAGCCCACCGACAGGATGGCGGCCAGGTCCTCGCCGGCCATCACCGGCCACACCCAGAAGAAAGTGGCACCGCCGGCCTGCAGCGGCGCAAGGAAATTGTGCCGCCCCTCCTCGTTGCGCACCACGGTCAGCCCCAGCTCGGAGTCGCGCAGCGTCGCCACCATGTCCACATCCAGCGGCACGCGCGTCACCGGCGCACCGCCCGCGGCGCTCACCGTGAACAGGCGGCCATGGCTGCCCATCGGATCCACCAGCGTGAGGCCCACGTTGTGCGCGCGCGTGACGGCGCGCACGCGGCCGAGCACCTGGTCGATCACGCTCTCATGGTCGCCGCCCGGCAGCAGCAGCCGGTCGATCTCGTCCAGCACGCGGCGCGTGTCGTTCTGCTGCTGGATGGCATCGGAGGCGCGGTTGCAGGCATCGGCCAGCTGCCGCACCTCGGGGAACAGCAGCGGCGACGGGGAGATGGCCACGCGGCGGTCCGGCAGCTGCCCGAGCGCGCGGCGCATCTGGCGCAGCGCCAGCCCGTTGCGTGCGCCCACGCGAAGGCATAGCCAGGCCGCCAGCAGCAGCAGGGGCAGGAAGGTGGCCTGCGTGCGCAACGCGGACCAGAAGGCCGCCGACCAGGGCCGGTCGGGTGCGAGCGCGACCATGGCCAGGGCCGTGTCACTGACCACGAAGGCGGCGTTGATGGGCACCACCGCGCCCACCCATTCCTGGTCCGCCTCGGTCCAGGCGAGGTCGCCCACCTTCTCGCCCGGCGGCAGCGAAGTCATGCCGGCGATGCTGGCGGCGGCGATCTGCGGTGCGTGCGGCAGCGATGAGAAATGCGTCTGGCCCCAGGCATCGAACACCGCGAGCGCCGGGTCCGGGCCAGGCTCGAGCAGCGTGCGCCACCAGCCATCGCGCAGTTCCGCCAGCACGCGCCGCCGGGGAGGTGCATCGCGCAGCTCGCGCATCAGGTAGAGGCGGCCGGCACCGGTGGCCGACTTCGGCGCCAGCAGCACGGTGCGGTTGGCGGCCAGCGCCTCGCGTTCGTTCTCGGTGAGCTCGAACTGGCGCGCCCCCACGGTGAATGACGTGCCAGAGGACGCCGGCTGGATGGACACGGAGCTGAAGTAGGCGGCATCGCGCTGGATCTCCAGGCGCATCTGCTCCCAGCTGCCGTCGGGATTGCGCGGGAACCGCTCGGTGATCCAGCGCAGCAGCATCTCGGCATTGCCGATGCGCGCGCGCACGGTCAGCGCCGCCTGCCGCGTGGCCTCGCGGAGCTGCTGCTGGTGCATGTCACGGTACTGGCGGTGCTGCTTGCCGGCCTGGAGCAGGACGCTCCCCGCCAGCAGCACGAGCCCGGCGGCAAGCACCGCCCAGGCCATGCGTGTTCCGATACCGCCATACCGCGCAAGAGCTGCCCTGCGCATCTGCCAGGTATCCTCCTTCCCCTTCATTGGACTATGCACGGCTCCCGGAGGGCGTGCGCCACGTCACCAATGTGACAGATTCACCGTCCTTTTCCGCCGGCGGCGAGGTTGGCCAGGCTCGCGCCGGCATGGCTGGACACTCCGCGCCGCGGCATGCGCGCCACGGCCAGCATGGCGGCGGCCAGCTGTGCCGGACTCAGCGCGGTGAGCGCGGTGTGGGTGCTGCGGCGCAATAGCGGTGAGGCCAGGGCCAGCAGGCCCTTGCGCACCGCGTGCCCGACGCCGTCCTGCGCGCGCAGGGCCAGCAGCGCGCCGGGCTGCAGCAGGTCCACGGCATCGAAGCCGAGCTGGCGCACCGCGGCCTCCATCTCGCCCTTCACACGCTGGAAGGCCTCCGCCGCGCCCGTGCGGGCGCCAGCCGCCGACACCACGATGAGGCGCGTGGCACCCAGGTGGCGCGCCGTGCGGGCGAATGCCGTCACCAGCCCGAGGTCCACTTCACGCAACGCTTTTTCCGCCGCCTGCGGGCCGCCGGGCGCACCCAGCGCGCAGAAGGCATCGCTGCAGCGCTGGCCCTTGAGGCTGCGCTCCAGGTCATCGAACCGGAGGATGCGATTGGCGAGGCGGGGATGCTCGAGCGGCAGGGGGCGTCGCGACAGTGCCAGCACGCGCGCAAAGGTGTCGTCGTGCATGAGCAGCCGCAGCAGCGCCATGCCGGTCAATCCGCTGGCGCCTGCCACGAGCGCCACGCGTGGCTCGGGCCTTGCAGCCTCTTTTGCCACCACCACCACTGGATTCTTCCCGCAGTCCTACAGGGACTGGAACATCGACCTGCGATCCTCCCAAGCCCGCCCCGGGGCGGTCAAGGCCGCGGTTCACCCACGCCGCGGCCGGGAGTACTCTTGCTGCATGCTCAGGATTGCCCTGCTGTTCGCCATGCTGCTGCCGCTGCAGGCCGGTGCCGCCGGCGCCGCGGACGACCGGACGGCGATCTACCAGCAGTACCGCGAGGCCTTCGATGCCGGCGACTACCAGCGGGCGCTGCCGCTGGCCGTGCGGGTGGTCGAGCTCACCAGCAACCAGTTCGGCAATGACGCCCTGGAGCTGGTCAGCCCCCTCACCAACGCCGCCACCACGCTCTATCGACTGGGGCAGCATGGCGAGGCGGTCGACGCCTACCGTCGCGCCCTGACACTGCTCGACGAGCAGAGCCACGCCACCGATCCACGCTTCGTGGTGCCGCTGCACGGGCTGGGCGTCACGCTGCGCGCCATGGACCG
Source organism: uncultured bacterium (assembly GCA_965652645.1). Taxonomy (GTDB): domain Bacteria; phylum Pseudomonadota; class Gammaproteobacteria; order Steroidobacterales; family Steroidobacteraceae; genus ZC4RG30. Next base: position 8,902 of record CBFGXE010000025.1, read on the forward strand.
CCACGAGGAGGCCATCGTGCCGCTCAAGCGCGCGGTGGACCTCATCCGCAACCGCGATGGCCTGCACGCGCCCGCGCAGCTGCCCATCCTGCGCGCGCTGATCGCCTCCTACCAGCTCACCTACCAGATCGAGGAAGCCTCGCGCGAACACCAGTACGCCTACACCATCGCCGAGCAGCTGTGGGGTGGCGATGATCCCCGCATGGTTCCCGTGCTGGAGGAGTTCGCGGCCTGGTACGAGACCATCGGGCGTTATGCGTCGGCGCGGCTGATGTACATGCGCGCCGTGCAGCTCGCCGACAAGGAGGAGCCCCTGAGCCTGAAGGCGGTACCGGCGCTGCGCGGCGTGGCGCGCAACTACCGCCTGGGTTTCGTCCATGGCGAAAACTCCCAGGGCTCCTACGTGCCGCCGGAGGAGCTGCCGGACTCCCTGCGGCGCTACGCCCCGGCGGCCAGCGGCCCCCCGTCGACGGCGGAGGGTGAACGCGCGCTGCGCAATGCGCTGCAACGCCTGGGGCCGTCGGGCCCGACGCACGCGGCGGAGCGTGGCGCGGTGATGGCAGAGCTGGGCGACTGGTACCGCATTGCCGGCCTTTCGGACCGTGCACTGGCCATGTGGCGTGATGCCTGGAACGAGCTGGTGCTCGCCGGCGACACCACCCCGCTCGCCCGGCCGGAGCCACTGGTTTACCGCGCGCCGCCCGTTGCCACTTCGCAGCGCAGGCAGGATCCGGAGGAATACGCCGTCCAGGAAGTGGAACTGCGCGCGGCCATCGGCCCCGACGGCGCCCTGCGCGAGGTCACGGTGGCCAACCCGGCACCGGAGCGCGAAAGCGCCGAACGTGCGGTGGTGGCGGCGCTGCGGCGCGCGATCTGGCGGCCGGCGTTCGAGAACGGCCAGCCGGTGGCCGCGATGGATTTCATCTTCCGCGAGAAGGTGTACGTGAAGCTGCCGCGCGACAATCGCCGCGACTGAGTCGCGCTACGGCGCCACCGGCTCGATCGGCACCATTTCGATCACTTCCATCTGCGCGGACGCCGCGTCCTCGGCGGTCAGCGGCGCACCCGAGGCCAGCTTCGCCGCCAGCGGCTGGCGCGGCAGCTGCACCAGGAACTTGGCCGCCGCATCGCGCATGGCCACCTGGGTGGCCCGCGTCATGGCCGTGGCCGCGCGCCCGCGGCGCGCGCTGCCGTAGCCGGTGAGGGTGAGGTTGTCGACGGTCTCGCCCGCCGCGTCGAGCACGATGATGCGATAGCGGATGGTCACGGCCCAGTATTCGCCCCCCGTCTCGCTGTCGGTGACGAAGGAGAACTGCTCGATCACGGGCACGAACAGGGCCTGCAGGCCCTGCGCCGACCGCGCCGCCTCCTGGCTGTCGAACACCTGTGCAGCACCGAACGATGCGCTGAAGGCCGAGCGGAAGAGTTCCTCATGGCCGGGACCCAGTTCCACTTTCCAGTTGGAGTTGCCGCGTTTCTCCTCGTGCACGTAGTTGCGCAGTTCGGGCGTGAGCACGAGGCCGACCTGTGCCGGCAGGGGTTGCACCAACGGGCTTGGCAACGGCGCCACCGGCTTCACCTCCACGCTGCCGCAGGCCGCCAGCAACAGCACCAATGACACGCACGATGCGTGGTGCAGGTGGCGCAGTGCGGATTGCCCGGGCCGCGGCTGCCGGGTGCTTGGACGCGGAGCTGTCATGGCCTCTCGTTGGTGATGCCGACGAACGTGCCGCCATTGCGGACGGTCAACGTCCGCATTAGCGCTGAAAACTGGATGTTTGTAAATGCCGACATGCCCGGGCCCTGCTGGAATCCGATGGCATGGATGCGCGCACGCGGCCGGCCATCAGGGGCATTGAGGCGCGCGACGCGTTCCACCGCTTCCTGCATGGAGTTGCCGGTGAATTCATCCCCGATCACCACGATGCTGAGGCTCTGGCCGCGGTCGCGGTACAGCCGCAGCGCCAGCTCGATGCCGGGCAGGGGATTGGACTGGCTGTAGGGGCGCCAGGTGCGCAGCCGGCTGCGGATGCGCTGGCGCAGCTCCGGCGTATCCCTGAGCCAGGCGCCGGGCCCGCCGGTATCGAACATGAAGCGTCCCTGGTCGTTGATGACCTGCAGGCCCCTGAGGTCAGGGTAGATGTCGAGCGTCTCGCCCATGATGTCGAGCGTGGATTCCCAGTGGCTGGACGACATGCTCTCGGAGGTGTCGATCACGAACACCACGTACTCGCTGTCGATGGGGATGCCGCCCACCGATGACATCGATGCCGAGCGCCGCCGCGGCTGCGCGTTCAGCCGCTCCATCTCGGCGGTGAGTTCCTGGTAGGCGGCCACCAGCTCGCTCTCCACGATGCTGGACACTGCCGCATCGCTCTGGCTGGCATCGAACTGGCCGCGCACGCTGGACAGGTCTCCCTGCAGCCGTGCCAGCCGGGCGCGTTCCTCCTGCAGCTCGCGGATGCGGCCCTGCAGTTCGCGCCGCAGCTGGTCGGTGTCGCCGCGGATGGCAAACAGCTCCTCTTCCAGCTTCACCAGCTGCGCGTTCAAAGACACCAGCGCCCGCTCGATCACCACCGGCTGGTCCACGTCGGTGAGCACCAGCAGCAGCAGGATGGCGCCGAAGCCGCAGCAGATGCAGTCCATGAACGAGAGGCTGAACACCTCGCCCTCGCGGCGGCGCAGCTTCATGGCCAGTCCCCGGAAGGCACCAGGTAGCTGCCGCCGCTCCCGCTCGCCAGCGTCCAGAAGCGGTGCGCCGCCGGCAGGTCGCCCTGCATCGGCAGCAGGATCACGCTCACCGGCACGTTGTCAGGCAGCGCGCGGCGCGCCTCGTCGAAGAGGCGCGCGCGCTGCGCGGCATCCACGTAGCGGCGGCGCGGCGTGTCGCGCCCCTGCGTGGGCAGGCCGTCGGTGACCAGTATCACCTGGTCGGGGCGCGGCGAGAGTTCGCTGATGGCCCGCCACGCATTGATCAGGCTGGAGCCGCCCTCCGGCGTGAGCGCACGCAGGTTGCTGATGGCCTGTTCCAGCAACTGCGCGTCGCCGGACTCCAGCCACTTGCCGTCGGTGCCGTCGATCAGCGGATGCGCCTGCGTGTTGAAGCCATACATCTGGAAGCGGCTGCCGGCAGGCAGCTGCGCGGCCACCCAGTCGGCGATGTCCAGCGCCTGCCGCCACTTCGGCGCCGCGCGCCGCAGCGCCGGGTCCTGGTTGCGCAGCTTGATGATGGCGTCCAGCTCCTCGTGCATCATGCTGGCGGAGCGGTCCATCAGCACCAGGATGCGCCGGCCCTTCAGCTGCACGCCGGTGAGGTACTGCCGGTTGCCGGTGCCGCGGAAGGCGCGCACGTTTTCCCCCTGCGGCCCGGGTGCGGGTTGCGCGCCCTGCAGGCGCCGCGCGCCTTCCTCGAGCTGCCTGAGGTCCGCCTTCAGCGCATTGATGTGCTCGCGCCGCGCCATGCTGATCGCGCCGGCCTGCAGCGCCTCCAGCTGCAGCGTGCCGACTTCCTCGCTGATGGTGCGCGCGCGCGTCGCCGCCTCGACAGTCTCGGCCTGCGTCTTGTCCAGCGTGTTGCGCAGCATGACGAGGTTGCGCGTGCCCACCAGCACTTCTTCCTCCAGCCGGTTCACCTCGGCCTGGAGCTGGTCGACCTCCTCGATGCGCTTGATGCCGGCCTGGCCGGCCACCACGGTATAGAACAGCACCACCGCGCCGAAACCGCAGCAGATGCAGTCGAGGAAGGACAGCGAGAACACCTCGAAACGGCGGCTGTTGCGGCGGGCCATGGCTACTCCGCTCCGATGGCCACCAGCGGCAGTTCGATGCCGGGCTCACCCAGCCTGAGCACGGCGCCGGCCGGCAGCAGCGCACGGCCGCGCACCCGCGCGCCGTCGACGAAGGTGCCGTGGCTGGAATGGTCGATCACCTGCGTGCGGCCGCCTTCGCGCCGCAGGGTGCAATGCCGGCGCGAGATGCCGGCCTGTCCCTCGGGCAGGGTGAGCGCCACGCCGGTGGCGCGCCCGAGCACCAGGCCGGTGGCCGGGATGGGCACCACCCTGCCCTGCCAAACCAGGTGCGTGGCCATGGGTCGCGCGGCGGCGGCGGCATCGACCAGTGGCTCCAGCAGGTTGTCGGGCGCGGGTGCCGCGAATATCGGCACGCTGGTGCGGTAGGGCACGCCGCCGCCTTCAGCGGCACCCGAGGGCGGCAGCAGGCTGGCCGCGCGCGCGGCCAGCCCCGCCGCGCCGACGCACAGGCGCGCGAATCGCGCTGCGAAAAGCACGGCCTCCATGCCGGGGATGTCCCGCACGGACTGCGGCACCAGCAACAGGGCCTCGCCATGCGCGGCGGCCAGGCCCTGCAGGGCGTTGGCCAGCGGGGCCAGTGCAGGCTGCGCGGCCTGCGCAAGCTGGTCGCGCGTGAGCGCCAGCGACACCGGGCCGTTGCCGGAATCCAGCTCCAGCTGCGCCTGGCCATTGCGTTGTGCCTCGGCGGCGAGCTGCGGCAGCTGCTGGCGCAGCGCCTGCTCATGGCGTGCGTTGTGCAGTGGATCGAAACGCGTCTGCTGCACCAGCGTGGCAGCGGCCAGCCTGAGCCAGGCATCCTGCAGCGCCTGCACACCGCCCGGCAGGTGCACATGCCGGCGCAGCGCGGCCGCCTCGTCGTCGCGCACGGCAAGGTCCACGGAGAACTGCCGCCGGGCAAGGCCCAGCACCACCAGCTGCGGACAGTCGGGCAGCCATGCCGCCAGCACCGCGGCGCGATCGACGAAACCCTGCACCAGGTGGCCGGCCGCGCGCAGTTCGCGCAGCACCTCGCCCGGCTGCGCCGGATGCGCCGGTGGCGCCAGCGCCACCCACAGCCCGCCCTCGACCGGCACGGGCGGCGCAATGGCTTCACCGTCGGTGGCCGCAACGTCCAGGCCGTCGTTGTAATCGGCGCCGTGCATCAGATGTCCACCGGGAAGGTGAGGTTGTTGTCAGCGGAGATGGGTTCGATCGGCGCCTCTTCTTGCTCTTCGCGGCCCGGCGGCGCGGGTTGTTGCCGCGGGCCGCCCGGTGCGGGTGGCGCCGGCAGCGCCACCGGCGGCGCTTCAGTATCGGGAGCGTCCGGGTCCGGCGCCTCGGCGGCGCGCAACGACAGCAGCGGCAACATCGCCAGGAGGCCAAGTCGCATCCACCGCGCCGCGCTCATGTCGGATCCTCCGCATAACGCGCCACCCGGAAGCCGATGGTCGATGCCGGCCCGGTGCCGCGCTCGCGCCACGCGGCGCGCAGTTCCGACAGCGAGGCGCTGCGCCAGTTGGGACCGCGGATGGCATGCAGTCCGTCCTTGTCGGGGCCCATCGGGTCCGACACCGGCACGGACTCCGGCAGCGAGACGTACACATCATGCATCCACTCGGAGACATTGCCCCCCAGGCCGAAGAACCCCGCGGGCGAGCGGCCGTATGACCCCACCGGCGCAACCACCGGATGTTCGTCCTTGTATTGCGGCAGCATGGGCGCTGGCTGGGACTGCGAGAGGGGCTTCGCAGCCAGCATTTCCTCGCCGGAAAGGTTCGCCGCGCCCGCTGGCGGAGGCAGCGCGTCGCCCCAGGGATAACGCTGCCAGCGCCGGCCATCCACGTAGCGGGCGGCATATTCCCACTCGGCCTCGGTGGGCAGGCGGTAGCCCCGGTTCAGTGGCTGCACGAGCTGCCAGCGACCGTCCTTGCGTTCATAGGCCGGCGGCAGTCCCTCGCGCACCGACAGCCAGTTGCAGAACTCCACTGCATCGTTCCAGCTCACGTTGGTCACGGCCTGGGAGTCGAGGTCGATGGTCTTCTCCAGCGCGATGCCGGAGAGATGTTCGGCGCGGAAAGTGCGGTACTGCGCGTTGCTCACTTCGGTGGCCGCCAGGTAGAAGGGACGCGTGAGCGTCACCCGCCGCTGCACCTCGTTGCTGCGGCGACCCTGCTCGCGGCGCTCGCTGCCCTGTAGGTATTCACCGGCGGGCAGCAGCAGCAGCGCGCCGAGCAGCGGACTGTCGTGGCGCGCCGGTGGTGGCGCGCGCGGCGCGGTGGCCACTGCCTCGCCGGAACCCGCGCCGGCACCGGCCGCCCCGGCCGCCTCGGCCTGCCGTTCCTCCACTTCGCGCAGCGTCACCGCCTGCGGCAGCGTGAGGTCGATGCGGCCCAGGTCCAGGGTCTGCCCGGCGATCACGGCCACCTCGCTGTTCCAGACGCGGCGCCCGGGCGCGGACAGCGTGAGCCGGTACAGGCCCGCATCCAGCTCCACGCGTTGCGGCGCCGGGCCGATCTCGCGGCCATCCACGTGCACCGTCGCGCCGGCAGGCGCGGTGTCGAGCACCAGCAGGCCGGTGGCCGGCTGCAGGTGCACCTGCAGTGGCTGGCGTTCGCCGCCGCCGGTGACTTCCACCTGCGCCACGTGGTCCACGTGGCGTGGTGCCAGGAACAGCAGGTCATGCGTGCCGGCGGGCACGGAGATCTCGCCGGGGGCCTTGCCCGCCGGCCGGCCGTCCACCAGCACCTCTGCGTCGATGCCGCCTGTGTCCACCTCGATGATCCCCGGCAGGAAGGTGAGCTCCACTTCCAGCGGCCGCGCGCCGGCCAGGTCGCGCGACACATCCAGCGTCACCGTGCGGGTCTCGTAGCCGGGATGGGAAATGGTGAGCGTGCGCCGGCCGGGCGGCAGGAACACGCGCGCGCCGCTGTGCCAGCCGAAACCGTCGGGGCGGATGGCCGCGCCTTCCGGCGCCACCTGCACCGGCACGCCCACCAGCAGGAACATGAGCGCCGCCACCGCCAGCACCATCGCCGCGGCGATGCCCGCAGCCAGCCACATGCCCTTGCGTGGCCCGGTCCGCGTGACCGCAGGGTCGGCGCCGGGCGCCGGGCGCGCGGCGATGATCTCCTGCACGCCGGCTTCCACCTCGTCACCGGGCAGCGCCACTTCGCGCAGCGGCGCGACCGTGGCATTGCCCGCCAGGTGCACCACCTCGAGCAGGTCATCAGCGGGATGCACCACCACCTGCGCCTCGCCGACGGTGAGCACGTCGCCCTCCGCCAGCACCTGCGGCGTGCGCAACGGCTGGCCGTTGAGCAGGCCGCGCGTGCCATCGCCGGGATGCGCCGTCCACTGGCCCTCGTCGGTGAGCGTGAGGGCGATGCCGCTGGCGCCGGGCAGCACCAGCGCGGCGCCCTCGCCGCCCAGGTCAAGCGGCAGCGTCGCCGCCCTGGTGCCGAGCGGCTCGATGATGCGCAGCGTGGAGCTCATGCGATGGCGGGCTCCATCAGATGCGCTCCGTGCATTGCACCGAGAGCGCCGTCTCGCGCTGTCCGGGCGCCAGTTCCAGCACGTAGCGCACGTCGCGGAAACCCTCGCGCCGCCCGATGACCGTGTACTGGCCGGGTGGCAGCGTGAGCCGGCGCACCTGGAACGCACCCAGCTCGCCCACCTGCATCACGCTCACCTGGGTGCTGTTGTCGGAAGTGAGCTCGACCTGCACGGGCAGCTTCGCCGCATCCAGCACACCGCGCAGCCATGCAAGCTGCGAGGCAAGGCGCGGCGAGCCCGCCGCACTGGCCTCGCCGCGCGCCAGCGCGCGTTGCGCCGCCTGGCGTACCGCCGGCGACACCAGTCGCTGCGGGCGCTCCATGTAGTCGGACAGCTCACGGTCGAGCGCCGCGCGGCGCTCGCTGCGCGCCAGGCCATCCTGCGCGAACTGCAGTCCGGCGTCGCGCTCCAGCGCGCGCCGGTACAGCGCCACCGCCTCGCCCCAGCGCTCCCCGGATTCCAGCCGCGTGCCTTCGGCCAGGTCCTGTGCGTTCTGCCGGTCGCGGCGGATCTCGGCAATCCGCTGCTGGCCTTCCAGCACGCGCACCTCGCGCGGATGGATGGCGGCGGCCTGCGCGTAGGCGCTCTCGGCCTCATCCACCTGCCCGCGCCGCATGGCGTCGGCCGCCGCGGCGAGGATCACTTCGAAATCACCGTCGGCGATGCGTGCCTCCACCCGCGCCAGTGCGCTGCGGGCAGGCGCGAAATCCGGCTGGTTGGCCAGCAGCAGCCGGTAGCTCTCGCGCGCCTGCGCCAGCTGGCCGGCTGCCTCGGCGCGCGTGGCTGCCGACATCTGTTCGAGCTGCTCTTCCAGGCGCGCGGCCGCCACCAGTCCGGCGCGGGCCTCCGCGTTGCCGGCATCAAGCACCTGCGCGCGGAGGAAGGCGGCGCGCGCCTGCGCCGGCCGCAACTGCGCCAGCGCCTGCTGGCCCGCGCGCAGTTCATCCGCGAGCGACGGGCCCTGCGGGCCGGGGGGCGCTTCCGCCGCAGCCTCGCCTGTCCCGTCCGGGCCTTCGGCAGCGGCCGGCGGTGCCTGGGTGGTGACCACCACGGCATCGGCGACGCTGGCCACCGGCGCGGTGGCGGAGGGAAGCAGCGTGGCCACCGGGGCCTTGGTTCCCGGCTTGGGCAGCATCATCAACACCGCCACGCCGGCGGCCACGGCGCCACCCAGCCACCACCAGGCCGCGATCCGGCGCCGCACGGGCGCGGCCACCGGCACCTGTGCTGCTTCCACCACGATGGGGCCGGTTTCACCGGGAGCGGCCGGCAAGGCGAGGCAACGTTCGAATTCGCGCACCACCATCTCGAGCGACGGGCGCGCCTGCGCGTCGCGCGCCAGCATGGCCTGCACCAGGTCGAGCAGCGGTTCGGGCGCCGGATGCACGGGCACCGGGCGGGGTGGATCTTCTTTCTGCACGCGCTGGGCGTCGAACTGCGGATAGAACGGCGGATAGCGCGTCAGCAGTTCATAGGCCAGCGCACCCAGGCCGTACACATCATCGGCGGGTGTCGCGGGTTCATCACGCAGCTGCTGCGGGCTGGCAGAAAAGGGCGAGCCGGCCGCCGGCGCCTCGGCGCTGCCCAGTTGCGTGGAGGTGCCGAAGTCCGACACGCGCACCAGGCCGCCGGCGCTGAAGAGCACGTTGCCCGGCTTGATGTCCCGGTGCACCACGCCGCGCTCATGCGCATGCTGCAGCACGCCGGCCACCTGCAGCAGCACCGGCAGCACGCGCCGCCAGGGCGCGCCACGCAAGCGCATGGCGCCACCGCCGGGCGCAAACTCGATGGGCAGGAACACGTACTGGCCGTCGCGCTGCGGTTCTTCCACGCGCAGCACGCCCGGATGATCGAGGCGCTGCGCCATGCGGGCCTCGTGCTGCAGCAGCGGCAGCGCCTCCTCGGCGGTGCAGCTGCGCAGGTGCAGGAACTTCAGCGCGATGGCGCGGCCGCCGGCGTGCTCGTCCACCGCGGCCCACACCTCCGCGTGACCGCCGTCGCCGAGCCGCTCCTTCAGGACATATCGGTCGGCGAGCCGGCGTCCTGCTTCAAGGCTCGCCATGGCTGACCAGGCCCTCCTCGGCCTGGTACTCGCGCAGGATCTCCCGCCACTGGCGGTACTGCTCCTCCGCGGAGCCGGTCAGCCGCAGCGTGCGGCCCTCCACTTCCACCACCTGCTCGGAGACTTCCGCCTGCATGGAGCGCGCGAGCTCGCCGAAGGACATCGCATGCGTGCGCGCGTCCGAGTATTTCTTCAGGCCCGACAGGAAGGCGGTGATGCCACCGACGGTGCCGCCGTATCGCGCCACGTCGGCGAGGTTGCAGCTGGCCGAGGTGTTGCAGTCCATGGGCACGAACACGGCGGCCAGCACCGCCGCGGCACCCAGCACCGTGCGCGTGCGGGCGCTGGCGCGCGCCCGCTCTTCCTTGTCGATCTCCTCGTAGGAGGTGCGGCGGAAGTCGCCGTAGGAATCCTCCATCTGCTCGGAAAAGCCGGTGTAGTAGCCATCCAGCGTGTCGATCACGGCCAGGTCGCGCTCGCGGATGCGCTCCACGCGCTCGGCCAGGGGATCATCGCGCGCGGGCAGGCGCGCCACGCGCGTCAGCTGCTGCTTGCGCGAGGAGGTGTCGGTGCGCAGGTAGCCGGACATGGCCTCGGGCGCGAGGTCCGCGGCGAACGAAAGCTGCGCCACCTGCCGCACCTCGCGCAGCGTGGCGGCATCGAGCGCCTCGCGCGCGGCCAGCAGGTCGTTGGCGATGGTGGAATAGAGGTTCTGGAAGGGATCGCGCGCCTTCAGCGCGGCATCGGTCTTGTAGGTGCCGATGTCGGCCTCGCCCTCGTAGCGCTTGCGGTCGATCCACACGCGGCCGGTGGCATCGCGCGCGGTGATCTCCAGCTCCAGCCGCTTGCCGGTGGATTCGATGATGCGGCCGTCGACGGCCAGGTCGACGAATCGCACGGTATCCGGCGCCACGCGCACCGCGCCCCACTGGGCGCTGCCTTCCAGCGTGTTGCGCAACACCACCGGGAAATAGCGCGCCTCGGCCTTGCGCAGGTCCGGGTAGATGCGCTTCTCGGCCAGCTTGTCCTCGTCGGCGGCGATGTCCTCGGGAATGCCCGGGTCGAAGGCATGCACCACCACGTCGAGGCGCTGCTCGTCGGGAATCACCTGCAACGCCTGCTTCGCCTCGACCCGCTTGAGCGGACGCGTCTCCTGCACCACGCACCCGCTCAGCACCGCGCCTGCCAGCGCAGCGGCGGCCAGGCGCACGATGAAAGAAGGAAGACGCATCATGTCAGCCACCCTTCGTGTTTTCCTTGTAGTCGATGTATTCCTTCCAGAGCTTTTCCTTCAGCTCCGGATCGGTCTCTTCCTCGGCCGCCTTGCGCAGGCGGCGCGCGATGATGTCATCGTCCTGGCCGGAGGGAATCTCGCGCGCGGACACCCCGCCGGTTCCATTCGCCGTGCCGCCGGCACCGCCCACGGCAGCCCCGACGCCACCCCCGCCGCCACCCGCGGCGGTACGGTCGGCGCGCTCGCGCGCGGTCTCGGAACGCAGGTCGCCGGCGCGGTTGCGGTCCATCAGGCCGCTGTCGTCCCGGTCCGCACTGCCATCACCGTCGAGGTCGTCGGTGATGGAGCCGCCGCGCGTGCCGGCACGATGCGCGGCGCGCGCATCGCGCTGCTCGGCCGTGCGCTGCTGCTCGCCGCGCAGCTGGGCGTCGAACTCGCCCAGCGAGGCGTCGAGGCGTTTGTCGATGGCGGCGCGGCTTTCGGCCGCGGTCTGCGCCGAGGGCACGCCGGCGTCGGCGCTGCCGGCCGATCCGCCCCCGGCGGCCCCGCCGGTGCCCGCGCTGGCCACGGCGCCTGCGCCGCCAGCGGTGGTGCCGATTCCTGCACTGGCGCCGGCGCCCGCCGTCACGCCCGTGGCAGCAGTGGCGCCGGAACTGGAACTGGCGCCAACGCCGGCGGTCGCGCCTGCGCTGGTGCTCGCGCCGGCGCTGGCGCTGGCACTGGCGCCCGCACCGGCATCGGCGCCCGCGCCCGCATCCGCGCCGGAGGTGGTACTGGCACCAGCACCTGCCCCCGCACTGGCATCGGGGCCACCACTGGCATCGGCGCCTGCGCCCGACTTCTCACCGGCGCCGGTGTCGGCACCCGAACCCGGCTTCTCGCCCGAACCGGATTCCCCGCCCGCGCCGGCGCTGATGCCAGTGGAACCTTCGCCGGCACCATCGCCCGCATCGGCCCCTGCCCCTGCGCTGGTGCTGCCATCGGCGCTGGAACCTGCGCCGGTGTCGACGCCGGCGCCGCTTTCGGAGCCGTCACTGCTGGACGCGCCGGCGCCCGCCGCGCCGTCACTGCCCGTCCCGAGACCGCCCCCCGCATCGGCGCCACCGCCGCTGGAGGAAATGCCGCCACCACCGTCCGAGCCGCCACCGGCGCCACCGCCGCTGGTGCTGCCTGCGTCGCCGCCGGGGCTGGGACTGCTGGCGCCGCCCCCCGAGCTGCCACCGCCGCCGGATTCTTCCGGCATCGGTATCGGCATGGGCATCGGTGAACCGCCACCTCCGCCGCCGCCGCCACTTGAAGTGGCGCAACCGGCCAGCAGCATCACCACTGAAAGCGCGATGAGTGACTTCATGTTCATGCCCCGGCGGCAGAGCCGCCCTCCAGGAAGGTGCGCAGCTGGTCACCCAGCCGGGTGCACGCGGTCTGTTCGGTATGTGCGATGAACGGCAGCGGGATGATGGCGCCGACGATGGCCGATGTGCCCGACACATTGGTGCCCACGGACCCGGCGGACTTCGCCTGTTTCAGGTCCCACACCGTGGCCTCGTAGTCCGAGGCCTTTTCCCACCAGCCGAAACCCACGCAACCGGCCGCGCCGGGCGCCGCGCCGCAGGCCAGGCTGCCGCCGCCATCGGTCTTGCGCGTGCCGCCGTCGAGCCAGACGATGTATCGCACGCCGGTGGCCGCCACCCGTTCGGCCACGCCGGGCTGGGACAGGATGCCCTGCATGCCCTCGGCCCGCGACGGCACCGTGCCGGGCTCGAACCACGGGAACAGCTTGTCGGTGAACTCCTCGTTGGGGTGCACCTTGATGTTCTTGCGGCGCCCGGCGATGCGGAAGCCGATGCAGTCGAGGAACTCGCTGTCGGCGCCGGCTCCCCCGAGCTGCGGCTTGGCCAGCACCACCACGGACTCGGTGGCGCCGATGCGGGTGTCGAGCTCGCGCGATTCATCGATGTGCGCCCGCATGCATCCGGCTAGCGGCAGCGCGGCGAGTGAAATCAGCAGGAGTCGGGTGTTCATGCGCGCGCAAACCCCAATGAATCCGAGGCACAACTGTGGCCCACCGAGTATGCCACGGTGGGCGCTGACTGCCGGAGCAAGGGCCCCTGCCATTTGGGCGCCCGCCGGCTGAACGAACGCTGAATGAAAGTTTCATCCAGCCCTTCGCCAGCCGGCTTGAATGGGGCCGGCGGGCCCCTGCTTCAACCCTCGCCGCGGCGCGCCGCGCGGCGCGCCTTCCAACGCTCCTTCAGCTCGTGGCCTCTGGCCTTCAGGTGGGCCAGCCAGACCCTGGGCGTCTTGAATTCCAGGCTGAGGATGGCAAGGCCGAGCAGGATGACCACGCTGCCCGGCCCGGGCAGCGGCAGCAGCGGAATGCCCACCAGGATGACTCCCCCGCCGGCAATGGCGATGCCGATCCGCTTGCCCAGCCGCAGCGCTTGAACATGCATGGCCTCCCGCGGAGGCTGCTGGCCAGGCCCGGGGTCAGGGCCCAAGGAAGATCCGGTAGGCGGGATTGGCCGTCTCTTCGACATAGGGGAAATGCAGTTCGTCCAGGTGCAGGCGCAACTCCGCCAGCTCGGCCGGCGGGACCTGCACGCCGGCCAGCACCCTGCCGGTGTCGGCGCCGTGGTTGCGGTAGTGGAACAGCGTGATGTTCCAGCGCGTGCCCACGGCCTCGAGGAAGCGCAGCAGCGCGCCGGGCCGCTCGGGGAACTCGAACCGGAACAGGTGCTCGTCCGCCAGCCCGCGGCACTGCCCGCCGATCATGTAGCGGATGTGCAGTTTGGCCATCTCGTTGTCGGTCATGTCGACCACCGGATAGCCCGACTGGCGCAGGACTTCCGTGATGGCAGCGTGCTCGGCGCGGCCGCCGCTGACGTTCACGCCCACGAAGATCTGCGCCCGCTCGCCGCCCTGCACGCGGTAGTTGAACTCGGTGACGTTGCGCGCACCCAGTGCGCGGCAGAACTTCAGGAAACTGCCGCGCGCCTCGGGAATCTCCACCGCCAGCAGCATCTCGCGGCCCGCGCCCAGGTCGGCGCGCTCGGCGATGTAGCGCAGGCGGTCGAAGTTCACGTTGGCGCCGGTGTTGATGGCCACCACGCGCTTGCCATGCCAGTTCTCGCGCGAGAGGTATTTCTTCAGACCCGCCACGCCCAGCGCACCGGCCGGTTCGGGCACCACGCGCGTGTCCTCGAAGATGTCCTGGATGGCGGCGCAGATCTCGTCGGTGGAGACCAGCACCATTTCGTCCACGTACTTGCGCGCCAGCGCGAAGTTCTCCTCGCCCACGCGCTTCACCGCCACCCCGTCGGCGAAGATGCCGACGTGTTCGAGCGTGACGCGCTTGCCGGCGCGCAGCGAGTCGTGCATCGAGGCCGCGTCCTCCGGCTCCACGCCGATGATGCGCGTGCGCGGATACAGCGACTTCACGTAGGCGGCCACGCCGGCCAGCAGGCTGCCGCCGCCCACGCCGAGGAAGATGGCGTCGATCTCGCCGGGTGCCTGACGCAGCAACTCCATGGCCACCGTGCCCTGGCCGGCGATCACGTCCGGGTCATCAAAGGGATGCACGAACACCTGCTGGCGTTCGGCGGCGAGCTTCAGCGCGTGTTCGTAGGCGGCATCGAAGTTCTCCCCGTGCAGCACCACGTCGGCACCGCGCGCGGCCACCGCCTGCACCTTGATGTTGGGCGCCGTCACCGGCATCACGATGGTGGCCGGGATGCGCCGCCACTGCGCCGCCAGCGCCACGCCCTGCGCGTGGTTGCCGGCCGAGGCGCAGATCACACCGCGGCGCGCGGCGGTCTCCGACAGGTTGGCGATCTTGTTGTAGGCACCGCGCAGCTTGAAGGAGAACACCGGCTGCAGGTCCTCGCGCTTCAGCAGCACCTCCGAGCCGGTGCGCGCGGACAGGCGCGGCATCGGATCGAGCGGGGACTCGATGGCCACGTCATAGACCCGCGCCTTGAGGATGCGCTCGACGTAAGGTTCGCTCATGTGCGCTGCTGGTACCTGAAGTGTGTCCTGCCGATGGTCACGGTATCCCCGTCATGCAGCACTTCCCGCACGACGCGCCGGCCATTCACCAGCAATCCGTTGGTGCTGTTGAGGTCCTCGATGATGCAGTGGTCGGTGCCGGCCAGCAGCACCGCGTGGTTGCGGCTCACGTAGCTGGCATTGACCTGGATGTCGTTGTCGGGCGTGCGTCCGATGGTGGTGTGGCGACCCAGGGGATACACCACCTGCGCACCGCCCTCGTCGCGCACCAGCACGCGCAACACGCTGCCAACGGGGCGTGGCTGTGCGGTCCGGGCGAGGGCCTCCTCGCTGGCCTGGGCCTCCTGCGCCTGGAGGCGCACGCGCACGGCGTCCAGCTCCACTTCGAGCGCCGCCAGCCGGCCCTCCTGGAGCTGCGCGCGATCAAGCGCCAGGGCGCGTTCGCTCTCGAGCGCGGCACTGAGCTCCGCGCAGCGCTGGCGCCACTCCCCGCTGTCGGAAACCGTGGCTTCGGGCGGCGTGCCGGCGGCAACACGCGCGGCCTCCGCGGCCGCGGCATCGGCCTCGGCCAGCATGGCCTCGCGCACCGCGAGCTGTGCCTGCACCGTGGTCAGCGCCTCGTGCAGCTTCTCGTTCTGCCTCCTGAGCACGGCCAGCTGCATCGTCAGCGCGGCCACCGCGGCGGACTCTGCCGCCGCGGCGGATTCCGGCGCGGAGCGCTGGCGCAGCCGTTCGCATTCGCGCTGCAGTTCGGCGCAGCGCTGCTGCGCGGCAGCCAGCCCCGATTCCAGCTCCGCCACGCGGTGCGCGGAGAGTTCCAGGCGCTGCTCCTGCTCGCGCAGACTGGCCGCGAGGTCCGCGGAATCGACCGGAATGGCAGGGATGGCGAAACGCGCGGTGTCATCCAGCACCGGCATGGCCAGCGTGTCGGTGCGCTCGAACTGCGGGTTGACGCCGGCCTGCGGGCGCGGATTTTTCATGGCATCAGCCCGCATCCGCCAGCCATCGCACCAGCGCCCCGGGATCAGTCTCGCCCCCCTCCAGCACCAGCACCTTCGTGCCGGCGCGCTGCGGGGTCGGCGCGCCGATCAGCACCATGCGCCTCACCGTGTCGGCGCGCTGCTCCAGCACCTGCAGTGCGGCGGCCGCGGCACTGCCCCGCGCGATGAGGTCCACCTGCCGGATGCGCATGTTGTCGAGGAAGTCGACCACCGCGTGCACGGCGGCATCGGTGGCCGGCACGCCGGGCGCCGGATCGGAGCCGCCCGTGCCGGGCAGGTCGAAGGCATACACCGAACGCGCGGCACCCAGCGGCGCCAGCAGCGGCAGGAACACCTGGCCGCTCTCGCCCGCATCGTGCAGGCAGATGACCGGCGTGAGTTCATCGAACCCGCCGCCGGGGGGAATGGCGTTGTGCAGGTGCAGCTGCCCGTGCCGGCAATCGTAATAGGCACGGCGTATCCGGGGCGCGGGACGTACAAGGTCCTTTGGCTGGCCGGAACGGGACATGCTCGGCGGCGGGTATGCGCTGGGTGTCAGAACATCTCGGAAGCGCCGGGTTTCTCAACCACCGGTGCTGCCGCGCGGGCGCGGATGAAGTCGCCCGTGATCATCGCGTCATAGGGCTGGCCAGGCGGCACCATGGGGTACACACCCGCATCCGGATCGATCATCACCTCGAGGAAGGCCGGACCGTCGAACTCCAGCCACTCCTTCACCACGCGCGCCACGTCGGCCTTGTTGGCCAGGCGCACCGCGTAGCGGAAACCGTCGGCCTGCGCCGCCTTCACGAAATCCTTGGTGTGCAGCGACTTGTCGGTGGAGGCCATGCGGCCGCCGAAGAACAGCTTCTGCCACTGGCGCACCATGCCGTCGCCGATGTTGTTGAGCACGCACACCTTCACCGGCAGGTTGTAGGTGGTGGCGGTCTCGAGCTCGCCGATGTTCATGCGGATGCTGGCGTCGCCATCGATGTCGATGACCAGCCTGCCGGGGTGCGCCACCTGCGCGCCCAGCGCCGCGGGCAGGCCGAAGCCCATGGTGCCCATGCTGCCGGAGGTGAGCCACTGGCGCGCCCCGCGGAAGTCGAAATATTGCGCGGCCCACATCTGGTGCTGGCCCACGCCGGTGGAAATGATGGCCTCGCCCCGCGTGAGCTTGTTGATCTCCTCGATCACGTGGTAGGGCTGGATCACGGCGCTGTTGCGGTCGTAGTCCATCGGATAGTCGCGCTTCAGCGCGGCGAGCTCGGCATGCCACACCGAAAGGTCGGCCTTCGCGTCGAGGCTGCGGCCGTGCGCCAGCAGGCTCTTCAATGAATCTTTCAGGTCGCCCACGTGGTGCCATTGCACCGGCTTGACCTTGTTGATCTCGGCCGCGTCGATGTCGAACTGCGCGATGGCGCGCGCACGCGGCGCGAACCTGGCCGGGTTGCCGGCCACGCGGTCATCGAAACGCGCGCCCAGCGTGATGAGGAAGTCGCAGTCTTCGACTGCGTAGTTGGCGAACGCGGTGCCGTGCATGCCCAGCATGCGCATCGACAGCGGCCGGGTGGTGTCGACCGCGCCGATGGCCATCAGCGTGGTGACCACGGGGATGCCGAACAGCTCGGAGAACTCGCGCAGCTCTTCGCAGGCGTTGGCGCACATCACGCCGCCACCGGCGTAGATCAGCGGCCGGCGCGAACGGCCCAGCAGGGTAAAGAAGGAGTCGAGCTGCGCGGCCGACATGCGCTTCGCCGCCAGCGCGCGCGTGCGGTTGCGGTATACGCCGACGGAGCTGACCATGCCGCGGCCCTGGTACACGCCCTGCCAGTTCTGCACATCCTTGGGGATGTCGACCACGACGGGGCCGGGACGACCACTGCGCGCCAGCTCGAAGGCGGCGCGGATGGTGCCCTCGAGCTTTTCGGGCTCGGTCACCAGGAACACATGCTTGGCCACCGCACCCATCACCGCGGCGATGGGCGCCTCCTGGAAGGCATCGGAGCCGATGGCCGCGCGCGGCACCTGGCCGCACACCACCACCATGGGGATGGAGTCGGCCATGCAGTCGCGCACCGGCGTGACCATGTTGGTGGCGCCGGGACCGGAGGTGACCATGACCACGCCCACCTGGCCGGTGGAACGCGAATAGCCGGCCGCCATGAAGCCCGCGGCCTGCTCGTTGGCCGGCACGATCAGCGGCAGCAGCGGCTTGCCGGCCTTTGACTGGGCCTCGTTATAAAGGAACACCGCGTCATAGCAGGGCAGCACCGCACCGCCGCTGTAGCCGAAGATGGCGCTGGGGCCCTCGTCGGCAATCGCCTGCACCACCATGGCCGCGCCCGTCATGACCTGGCCTGCCAGGGGGTGGGCCGGAGAGTCGGTCAGTGCAGCAGTGTCATTCATGGAGGCGTTTGCCGCGGCCGGACGGGCCTGGGCGGTGTCGTTTGGAGGGTCAACAAGCGTAACATGCGCGCACTATGCGTCACATCATCGGCATCCTGCTCCAGAACGAATCCGGCGCCCTCACCCGGGTCGCCAACCTCTTTTCCAGCCGCGGCTACAACATCGAATCACTGTCGGTGTCAGCCACCGAGGACCCCACCCTGTCCCGGCTGACCCTGGTCACCAAGGGTTCCGATGAGGTGGTGCAGCAGATCGCCAAGCAGCTGCACAAGCTGATCGACGTGGTGGCCGTGGACGACATGACCGGCGAGGACCACCTGGAGCGCGAGCTGGCCCTGCTGAAGCTGAAGGTGAAGGCACCGCAGCGCGAGGCGGCGAAGGCCCGGGTGGCGGCCGCCGGCGGGCGCCTGCTGGCCGAAGAGCGTGACTGCCTGGTCGTGGAGCTGACCTCTGACGAGGCCGCCATCAGCGAGCTGGCCCGGGAGCTGGCCACCCTGGGCGAGCTGCTGGAGATCGTCCGCAGCGGGGCCCTGGCCATGTCGCGCCAGGAACCGGCGCTGCATGTGGTGGAGAGCCAGGGCGCCTGAACCGGCGCCCTGTCCCGGGTGGTCGAACGCTAGAGCGCCGAGTTATCCGTTTCGCCGGTGCGAATGCGGATCACGCGATCGATCTCGGTGATGAAGATCTTGCCGTCGCCGACCTTGCCGGTCTTGGCGGCCTTGAGGATGGCCTCGATCACCTGATCAACGAGTTCGCTGCGCACAGCAACCTCGATGCGGGTCTTCGGCACGAAGTCCACGACATATTCCGCGCCACGGTAGAGTTCGGTGTGACCGCGTTGGCGGCCGAAACCCTTCACTTCCGTTACGGTCATGCCGGAAACGCCGATTTCAGACAACGCGGCACGAACGTCGTCGAGTTTGAAAGGCTTGATAATTGCAGTAACCAGTTTCATGCGAGACTCCCGCCTCCGTTATTCTCTAGATCGCGATCCGCGCGGCTTAGGGACTGGATGAAAGATTGCACCTTTCGTGCCACAGCCATCGTAGCGCCAAACCCCGGGCGCCGCAGCCTTGCCAGCCATTTCACGCAGTAGGCCTGCACCAATTCGGGGCGGCATGATGTGCATGGCGCGCAAAGCTGGTGCGTTGGCGGGTCGATGGTCGCGACGCGCGCTGCTTGCGGCCGTTTCCCTCGCCGTTCTCCAGCCGTCGCAGGCGGCGGAGGTGCGGTTGCTGCATGCCGACCCTGCCACGGTGCAGCGCCTGGCGCCTGCCGAGGGCAATGGCCAGCTGGTGGTGCGTTTCCAGGGGCAGGGTCGCACGCACGAACTGCACCTGGAGCCGCACACCGGGCTGGGCGAGCTGCAGCGGCGGGTCGCCGGCCGCGCCCAGGCCTACCGCGGCAAGGTGGCCCACGTGCAGGATTCCTGGGCCGCCCTCACCCGCATCGGCGATCGCTGGAGCGGCATCTGGTATGACGGAGGCGACTTTTATGGCGTGGATTCGGCCGGCGAGCTGGCCGCCGCCAGCGAGCAGGCCGCCCTGATGGACCCCGGCCAGCCGCTGGTCTTCCGCCTGCGCGATGCCTGGTGGGAGACCCCCTCGCTCGAGAACGACACCCTGCCAGCCCCGCCGCCGCAGAACGGCTCCGGGCTGGTGCGCGGCCTGAAGAGCGGACCGCTGGCCCTGGGTTACGGGGAGGCGGCGCTGCTGGAGATCGCGGTGGTGGCCGATGCCCAGCTGGCATGGCAGGACGGAGATGCCGTCGAGGCCAACCTGCTGGCGCGGCTGAACCTCATCGATGGCCTGTTTTCCAGCCAGCTGGGCGTGCACATCACGGCCGCCAGCACCACCCTGTTCAGGCGCCACGCCGAGGAGCCCTTCGGCCGCACCACAGAGGCCGATGACCTGCTCGATGAAGTGGCCGCCTGGCGCGCCCGCGACAGCGAGCAGCGCGCGGCCGGCCTCACCCACCTCTTTACCGGCCGCAACCTGTCCGGCCGTACCGTGGGCATGGCCTACATCAATGCCCTGTGCAGCCGCCGCTACAGCACCAGCCTGTCGCAGGCCACGGCTTCCACCACCTTCGCGGCGCTGATTGCCGCGCACGAGATCGGCCATGTGTTCGGCGCGCCGCACGACGGGGAAGCCGGCTCGGCCTGCGCCACCACGCCCACCGACTTCCTGATGGCGCCGCGCATCAACGGCAGCCAGCATTTCTCCCAGTGCAGCCGCGAGCAGATGGCACCGCGCATCGAGGCCGCCTCCTGCCTGGTGCCGCTGCAGTCCGGCGGGGGAATCTTCGATCCGGACGACGTGCCGGACCGGGGCGGCGGCGGATCGCCGGGCCTGGTGCTGCTGGCCCTGGCGGCCCTGCTGGCGGCACGCCGCCAGTGGCGGTGGCATCAGATGCGCGCGAACCAGTCCGCCAGATAGTCCTCGAAACTGCCGGTGCTGGCGGCCTCCATCGCCGCCTGCTTGGCATGTGACTCGCGCGCCTCCTGCTCGAACTCGGCCAGCCGGCCGGCATTGGGCGCCGGCAGCGCGAGGAAATACTCCTTGTGGGCGCGCGACATGCGCAGCGCCAGCTCGATGAAATCCACGCCGTCGGACTGCAGTTCGGTGAGCAGGCGTGCCGAGGGAGTGCACGACACATCGCTCACCTTCTCCTGCTGCAGCCGCAGCGCGGTGGTGTAGGGACGCTCCTCGTCACCGGCATCCAGCAGCTCGCAGATGCCGGTCATGCTGTCGAGGATCTCCGCCGCCCAGGCGGCCAGCGGACGCTGCCGGCCTTCACGCGCCAGGTTGAGCCCCGGCTCACGGCCGCGGCGCGCCACCTTCAGGAAGTTGTCGTCGATGGCTTCCTGCTCGCTGCTGCCGATGGGCGGGCTGGACTTCAGCAGGCACAGCGCCGCGAAGGCCTCCAGGAAGCGCAGCTTGTTGCTGTTCACGCCCACCGGGTCGAAGGCGGAGCAGTCCAGCGCGCGCATCTCGATGTATTCCACGCCGCCACGGCGCAGCGCGCTGCTCGGGCTCTCGCCCGAACGCGCCACGCGCTTGGGACGGATGGCGCTGTAGTACTCGTTCTCGATCTGCAGCACGTTGGTGTTGAGCTGCAGCCATTTCCCGTCGCGCTTCACGCCCATCCTCTCGTAGTCGGGATGGCGCGTGGTCACGGCCTGCTTGAGGTCGCGCAGGTATTCATCGAGGCTGTTCACCGACACGTTCACGCCCGCCTGGTTGCGGTTGCGGTAGCCGATGTCGCTCATGCGCAGCGAGGTGGCCCAGGGTCCGTAGGCAGTGCGCGCACCCAGCGGCAGCAGGCCGTCGAGGCTGTCGCCCACGAAGTCGCGGCTGGTGGCCGGCGAGGCGCCGAACAGGTAGAGCACGATCCACGACAGGCGGCGGTAGTTGCGCAGCAGGTCGAAGTAGCTGGTGGAGCGGAAGTCCTGCGTGTTGCCGCCGCGCTCCGCGCGCACGGCCGCATACACCTCCCAGAACCCGGCAGGGAAGGAATAGTTGAAGTGCACTCCGGAGATGGCCTGCATCAGCGCGCCATAGCGGTGCCTGAGGCCTTCCCGGTACACATGTTTCATCTGCCCGATGTGCGAGCTGCCGTAGCGGGCCGTGGGCACGTCCGCATCGCCCTCCAGCGGGCAGGGCATCGAGGTCGCCCAGAGCAGCTCGTCATCCAGGTGCCGGTACACGAACTGGTGCAGGTCGAGCAGGTACTGCTGCAGCTCCCAGCTGGTGGGGAACGCCGGCGTGACCAGCTCGATCAGCGCCTCGGAAAAATCGGTGGTGATGTGCTCGCTGGCCAGGGCCGAACCCATGGCGGGCGGATGCGGCGTGTGGGCGATGCGCCCGGCGGCGGTGACCCGCAGTGCCTCGCGCTCCACGCCCTTGAGGCCACCCTGCAGCAGGCGCGGCTCCCGGGAATTGACCAGCGCGGCAAGACGACTTTCGAAGGTGCTGTCGACGGCGCGGCCCATGAAGCGCGGCAGTCTACACCAGCCGCCGCCGGGCCCGCGCGCCGCCGGCGACGGCCGGCGCTAGAATCGGCGGGTGCGCCACCCGGGCAGAACATGACCGAGGCAGTTGATGCACTCACCGCGGCCGCCCGGCGCGGTGATCCCGCAGCCATGTCGGCGCTGGGGCACCGACTGCTGGTGGGCGATGGCGCCCGCAAGTCACCGCAGCATGCACTGGCCCTGATCGTTGCGGCCGCAAAGGCGGGGGAGCCCCGTGCCCTGGCCAGGCTGGCCGCCCTGCGCGCGGCCGGCGCCTACATCAGGCAGGACTGGGACGATGCCCTGCGCCTGCTCGCCCAGGCCGCCGCGGCCGGTGATGCCGGCGCGCGCGGGCAGCTCACCGCGCTGCAGCCGCCCGGCGTCCCCGGGGCCGGCTGGGAGACGATGGCCTCCCGCGTGCCGCTGCGTGAATGGCTGCAACCTGCCGTCGAGGAGCGCCTGCACGGGAAGGTGCGACGCGTGGCCAACCTGGCGCCGCGGCCGGTGTGCGAGTGGCTCATCGGCCGGGGTGATGGCCTGATGGAGCGCGCGCTGGTCTACGACTCGGTCACCCGCAGCAACCAGGTGCACGAGATGCGCACCAACACCATGGCGCAGTTCGGGTATGCCAGCCTCGACGTGGTGCAGCTGCTGGTGCAGGCGCGCATGGCGGCCACCTGCGGTTATCCCATGCAGCATTTCGAGTCACCGATGCTGCTGCATTACGACGTGGGCCAGGAGATCCAGCCGCATTTCGACTTCATCGATGCGCAGGCCGGGGACTATGCGCAGCAGCTGGCCGAGCTGGGCCAGCGCATGATCACCTTCCTGCTGTATCTGAATGGCGGGTACGAGGGCGGGCAGACGACGTTTCCCGAGCTGGGCATCCACCATCGCGGCATGCCGGGGGACGGGCTGTATTTCCTCAACGCCTTCCCCGACCTCACCCCCGACCGCAGCATGCGTCACACCGGCTCCCCGCCCACCGCGGGGGAGAAGTGGGTGCTGTCGCAGTTCATCGTGAGCAAGCGGCTGCGGCCGTGATGCGCAACGCCGCGCGATGAAAAAAACCCCGCCGGCTGGCGCCGGCGGGGCAATGGCTCCGCACCGGGGCGCGGGCTACGGGCTCAGAACTCCACCGACAGGTTCACCGAGTAGCGGCGCCCCACCAGGTCGCCGAACGGGTCGAACGACCCCAGGCCCTGCGTCGGGTCACGGAAGTCGTAGGCCGCCCGGCCCGGCTTGCTGTCCAGCAGGTTCTGCACGGTGAAGGAGGCATTCACCGGCCCCAGCCGCGTGCCCGCGGTGAGGTTGAACAGGTTGTTGGTGGGATAGCCGGCCAGCGTGGTGCTGCGGACCACCGTGGCCGGGCTCGTGGCCGTCGCGGCCACCGTCTGGAACGAACGTGTGCCCTGGCGGTAGTTCCACGTCAGGCCCACGCGGTTCGCCACGCCCCAGCTGTAGGTGACCCCGGTGCTGGCGGCCAGGGGCGAAGCCCCCGTGTATCCCGCGTAGTCGGCGGTGGCACCGCCGGCCGTCAGCGCCTGGATCTGGTCGGCCAGTATGTTGGCGGCGATGTTGACCGACAGGGTGCCGGGCGCGTTTTCCAGGCCCATGTCGCTGAGCGAGGCATTCCAGCGCAACGCCACGTCCACGCCGCGGATCACGGCCTTGCCGTAGTTGTCATACAACGCCGAGATGCGCTGGATGGAACCGGACACCGGATTGCGCTCGATCAGCTGGCAGAATCCGCCCGGGTCTTCCAGCGTCAGGCCGGGATTGGATCCATCCACGTTGAAGCAGGCGTTGACCACCGACTGGGCCGTGCGTGGTTCGATGGGATTGTCGATGCGCACCTCGTACCAGTCGACCGTCAGCGAGCTGCGGTCCAGCAGCGGATGCGCGAACGGCGAGGTGAGCACCACGCCCAGGGTCCAGGTCTGCCCCTTTTCGCTCTTCAGGTCGGGATTGCCGACCAGCTGCGTGCCACCGGCGATGGCCGTGAAGTTGTCGGGATTGGCCTGGAACTCGGAGGCGCCGTTGCCACCCCAGGCGTCGATCTGCGCCGAGCACAGCGCCCGCAGCTGCGCACGGTATTCCTCGGTCGGGCCGTTGGGATCCGTGGTGGGTGCGTTCGTGGTGCCGGGCGGGAAGATCGTGGTCTGGTTGGCCACGTCGGTGCGGCAGGGGTCGGTGGGGAAGCCGGTGAGCTGCGAGCTGCTGCTCGGCGGCGCGTACAGCTCGGCGATATTGGGTGCACGCTCGGCACGGTTGTAGCCGCCGCGCGCCCGCAGCCAGTAGACCGGCTCCCAGCTGAACAGCGTCTTCCAGGTAGTCACGTCCTGGCCGGTGCTGTAGTCGGAAACGCGGCCACCCAGCTCCAGCTCGACCCGGTTGGCATAGGGAAGCCCGCTGACCAGCGGCACCAGCAACTCGCCGTACACCTCCTTCACCGACACGCCCGCGGCGAACGGCGTCACGCCGAAGCCGGCCGGGGTGGTATCGGCGACATAGTCACGCTCGCGCTGCGAGTCCGGCAGGTAGGAGTATTTGGTGCTGCGCTTGCCCACGCCCACTGCCGCCCGCATCTCGCCGGCCGGCAGGTCGGCCACGCGACCCTGCGCGTTCAACTCGTACACGCGCTGGCTGAGCAGGTTGCGGTCCACCTGGTTGGACATGATGCCGTCGAGGCAGTCCTGCGAGATCACCAGGTTCGGATCGAAGGGACTGATGCCGCTGGTGCAGCGCAGGACCTTGCCGCCAGAGCCTTCCTCGATGTAACCCCGGCCGTAGTTCGGCGCCGAGAGGAACTTGATGTAGTTCGTCAGCGACACGAAACCCTCGAAGTTGGTGTAGGCGCGCGAGTCGCCATGCGACATGTACGCCTCCCAGGTCCAGTCGGAGATGCCCAGGTCGCCCTGCAGGCCGCCACCGATCTGCCACACGCGCTGTTCGACGTGGGTGCCGCGCGTGGGCACCTGGAACATCGTCTGCGCCAGGCGCCAGGCGGAGTTCGGTCCGCAGATCTTCAGGGTCTCGCCGGTGTTCGGGTCCATCTGCACCGAATGCGCCGGGTTGCCGCCGCTCGCCGGCACCTGCACCGTGTGGCCCGGCAGTCCCTCGTTGAAGTCGCGCGTGCGCAGCTCGCACACCGACAGGCCGCCCCAGGGATTGGTGGCCGGGTTGGCAGGGTCGGTGGCCGTGCTGCGGATGACGTCAGGCCGGGAAGACAGCAGCGCGGCCAGCTCCTCCGGCACGGGGAAGGCCTGCTGCATCGTGCAACCGCCCACATCCGGGCAGTTGGTGCCGCGCGAGCCACCCACGCGGTACTCCGGCAGCGTGTCGCCCGCGGCGATGCCCGGCCGTGGCGTCTGCGCGATCGACGGCAGGTACTTCACGTTCGGGTCGGAGTGGAAGGGAATGGCCGCGGTCCAGGTGCCCACCGCCGGTGCCGGTTCGCGGCGCGAGCTGGTGCGCGAGGAGGTGAAGTTGACGTTGGTGAACGCGCGCAGCCCCTCCCTGATCTCGTACTTGGCGCGCCCGAACACCGCATAGCTCTCGCGCGGGCTGCTCAGCCAGCGACCCCAGTCCACGCGGTTGAGGGTGGGGTTGCAGGACATGCCGGCGTACGGCCCGGTGGTCACGGTGCCGGTGGGCGTGAAGGCGCAGGTCACCTCGTCGGGATTCTCCCGGGTGCCATCCGTCGGGCTGTTGAAGCCCTGCGGTCCCCAGTTCACCAGCGTCGGGCCGGCGCCCGTGGAAGAGGTGCGCGTGAACAGCGTGCCGTCGCCGTTGATGCCGAAGCCGCTGCCGGGTGCGCCGCCCGTGCCGACGCAATTGAGCCCCACGCAGGTGCGGTCGAAGAACACGTCGTTCACCGCCGCCTGGGTGGGCGCGTTGCCGCCCCACTGGCCGTTGAAGAACGACCCGCCGCCCGCATTGAGGTTGTTGCTGCTGGTGGTGCAGACACCGCCGGTGGGCGTGCACGAGGTGCCGGGCGCGTAGGCGGGATGCCAGGCGAAGATGTAGTTGGCGGCGCCGGAGTACTCCGAGAGCATCGCCTCGCGCAGGAAGTCGCGGTTGCGGAACAGCGATACGTGGCGTTTGTTGTATTCGACGCCGATCATGGCGTTGCCCCGGCCGTCTGCC
Source organism: uncultured bacterium (assembly GCA_965652645.1). Classification (GTDB taxonomy): domain Bacteria; phylum Pseudomonadota; class Gammaproteobacteria; order Steroidobacterales; family Steroidobacteraceae; genus ZC4RG30. Next base: position 35,093 of record CBFGXE010000025.1, read on the forward strand.
AGGCTGGTGCCGAGCAGCGTGGACATCTGGTATTCCTCGCCGTCGCCGCCGTGCTCGTTCACGCCGCCGCGCACGCGCACGCTGATGCCCTCGAAGTTGTCCCGGAACCTGAAGTTGGTGACGCCTGCCAGCGCGTCCGCGCCATACACGGCCGAGGCACCGCCGGAAATCACCTCGATGCTCTGCAGCGCCGACTGCGGGATGGTGTTGAGGTCGAGCACGCCGGAGGCGGTGCTTGGCACGCCGCGATGGCCGTCGATCAGCGTCAGGGAGCGGTTGGGGCCCAGGCCACGCAGGTTGATGGTGGCGTTGCCGGGAACGAAGGTGCCGATGCGCGCGTTGTCCGGCAAGCGGCCCACGTCGAACATGTTGCCGGTGCCATTGCCGCCGGCCACGTCGCCGGCAGCCGTCAGGCCCGTGACCGCGCCGGCGGACATGCCGGCACCGCCGGCCATGAACTCGGGCAGTTCGTTCAGGGCCTGCTCGATCGAGATGAAGGCGTTGTCGTCCAGCCGTTCGCGTTCGATGGTGACCAGCGGGCTGTTGCTCTGGGTGTCCCGGCGCACGATGCGCGAACCGGTAACCTGTACTTCTTCCAGTTCAGTGAGTTCCTCATCCGCGCTTGCGGTGGACTCGGCACTGATGGCCGAGACTGCGAGGCTGCTGCTGATGGCCGCGGCCACTGCCGCCCTGACCAGCCAGCGTCCCCCCGGCGCGCAATTCCCTGTCGAGTGGAATTCTCCAGTCGTCATCTGAAAGCCCCCCTCTTAACTTGATTGCGTTGTTGCAGAACTTCTGATCCCTCGAGGCGCGGCCGGCACCCAAGCCCGTCGAAATACCGGAATTCAGATTTCAGAAATGGTTGTCCCTTCGCCTGCTTTTTTCGCGCCCCGTAACCAGACTAGCCGAAGCAGGGGGTCAAGGGAGGCGGAATGCGAAAACTGATAGAATATGACCAGTCCGGATGGCCCATGGCGGGCCCGGGAACCCAATCGATGCCGGCCCGCGCGGATAATCAGGCCCGGAATGGCGCCCCCGGGCGCGGCCGGCGCCAGGCGGATGGACCGCGGCACCGGCCTGCATACTTGAACTGAACGAGGTCAATCATGCTTGCAGGAGCTGTGGTCAGGCGCGTCGCGATTCTCGGCGGCGCGCGCATTCCCTTCGCACGCGCCCACGGCGCCTATGCCGGGGTTGGCAACCAGGAAATGCTCACCGCCGCCCTGCGCGGCACGGTGGAGCGTTTCGGGTTGCAGGGCAAGCGCCTGGGCGACGTGATCGCCGGTGCGGTGCTGAAGCATTCCAGGGACTTCAACCTGGTGCGCGAGTCGGTGCTCTCCTCGGGACTGCACCCGGAGACGCCCGGCCTCGACATCCAGCGCGCCTGCGGCACCAGCCTCGAGGCGGCCATCCTCATCGGCAACAAGATTGCACTCGGGCAGATCGACGCCGGCATCGCCGCGGGCGTGGACACCATCAGTGACCCGCCGGTGGTTTTCCCGGCCGAATACCGCGACCTGCTGCTGGCCAGCTATCGCGGCCGCTCCTTCATGCAGCGCCTGAAGCCCTGGTTCGGGCTGCGGCCGCGCCACTTCAAGCCGGTGATGCCCGGCGTGGTGGAACCGCGCACCGGACTGTCGATGGGCCAGAGCTGCGAGCTGATGGCCAAGACCTGGCAGATCAGCCGGCAGGAGCAGGACGAACTGGCGGTGCAGAGCCACCACAATGCGGCGGCTTCCTGGCAGGCCGGTTTCCACGACAGCCTGGTGGTGCCCTTCATGGGCCTGAAGCGCGACAACAATGTGCGCGCCGACACCTCCGTGGAGAAGATGGCCAAGCTGCGCACGGTGTTCGACCCGTCGCCGGCCGGCACGCTCACCGCGGGCAACAGCACGCCGCTCACCGATGGCGCGGCCGCCGTGCTGCTGGCCAGCGAGGACTGGGCGCGCGCCAGCGGCCTGCCGGTGAAGGCGCTGCTCACCTACGGCAAGACCTGGGCGGTGGACTTCGCCGATGGCCACGAGGGCCTGCTGATGGCCCCGGCCTACGCGGTGTCGGACATGCTGAAGGATGCCGGGCTGTCGCTGCAGGACTTCGACTTCTATGAGATCCACGAGGCCTTTGCCGCGCAGGTGCTGTGCACGCTGAAGGCCTGGGAATCCGCCGCGTTCTGCCGCGAACGGCTGGGACGCGATGCGCCGCTGGGCGCCATCGACCGCAGCAAGCTGAACACCAAGGGCAGCAGCATCGCCATGGGCCATCCCTTCGCGGCCACCGGCGCGCGCATCCTCGCGGTCGCCGCGCACCTCTTCGATGAGCTGCCGCAGGCAAGGCGCGGCCTCATCTCCGTGTGCACCGCCGGCGGCATGGGTGTCACCGCCATCGTGGAGCGGCCTTGAGCAAGGCGCAGGGCAGGGGCGAGTTCACGCGCCTGATGGCGCGTGACGGCCATCAGTTCGACGCCTGGCTGGCACCGGCCGCCAGCACGCCGCGCGGCGCCGTGCTGGTGCTGCAGGAGATCTTCGGGGTCAACGCGCACATGCGCGAGGTCACCGACGGCTTCGCGGCCGAGGGCTACGTGGCCATCTGCCCCAGCCTCTTCGACCGCGTGCGGCGCAATGTGGAGCTGGACTACAGCCCGCAGTCCCTGGAGCAGGGACGCGGCTACGTGCTGCAGCTGAAGGAGGAGCAGATCCTGGCCGACCTCACCGCCTGCATCAACGTGGTGAGGCGCAACGGCCCGGTGGGCGTGGTGGGCTACTGCTGGGGCGGCAGCCTCGCGTACCTCGCGGCCTGTGAACTGCCGGTGCGCGCCGCCGTGTCCTACTACGGCACGCGCACCGTGCAGCTGCTCGACCGCAAGCCGCGCGTGCCCGTGCAATACCATTTCGGCGCGCTGGACAAGACCATCCCGCCGGAGAACATCGGGAAGATCCGCGCCGCGCACCCGCAGGGCGAGTTCCACGTCTACCAGGCGGACCACGGCTTCAACTGCGACCATCGCGCCGCCTACGATGCGGCCGCCGCCTCGCTGGCGCGCGAGCGCACGCTGGCCTTCTTCGCGAAACACCTCGCCGAAACCCTGGACGGAGACGAGCAGCCGCTGGACAGCTGGGGCGATGCCTGAGTTCGCGCCCTCCCCCGCCTTCCGCGACGCAGGTCCCTACCGGACCGGCGTGCTGCTGGTCAATTCCGGCACGCCCGATGCGCTCACCAGCGGCGGCGTGCGCAATTTCCTGCGCCGCCTGCTGTCCGACCCGCGCACCATCGAGGCGCCGCGCTGGATCTGGAATCCCGTGCTTTACGGGGTGATCCTCACCACGCGTCCGCCGCGCGTGCTGCCGAAGTACCGCCGGCTGTGGACCGGGGAGGGCTCACCGCTGCTGCTGCATTCGCTGGCGCTGCGCGACGCGCTGCGCGCGCAACTGCGCGACGGGCAAGGCACACCGGTCGCCGTGGAACTGGGCATGCTCTATTCCACGCCCGACGTGGCGCAGGGCCTTGCAGCCCTGCGGGAAGCCGGCGCCCAGCGCATCATCGTGCTGCCGCTGTTCCCGCAGTATTCCGGCACCACCAATGCCGCGGCCATGGACCAGGTTGGCGCCGCGCTGCGCACCTGGCGTTTCGTGCCCGAACTGCACTTCATGGCCGACTATGCCGTGGAGCCCGCCTACATCACGGCGCTGGCCGACAGCGTGCGCGCGCATCGCGCGGCGCAGGGCGC
>CBFGXE010000026.1:0-38524 GCA_965652645.1 uncultured bacterium
GCCGCCGCGAGGTTCAGCGGCTTGGGCTTGCCGATGGCATAACCCTGCACGAAGTCCACGCCCATGGTGCGCGCGGCGTCGAGCCCGGCGGCATCCTCCACCTGCTCGGCAATCACCTTGAAGTTCAGCGAGCGCGCCAGCTTGATGGTGGCGGTGACCATGGCCTGGTTCACGCTGTCGCGCGCCAGGTTCTTCATGAACGAGCCGTCGATCTTCAGGTAGTCCAGCGGCAGGTTCTTCAGCGACGAGAAGGAGCCGATGTTGCTGCCGAAGTCATCCAGCGCGAACTGGCAGCCCATGCCGTGCAGCACGGCCACGAAGCGCCGCGCCGCCTCCAGGTTGGCCACCACCGCGCTCTCGGCGATCTCGAAACACACCTGCGCCGGGTCCACGCCGCTGCGGTCGAAACACTCCACCACGAAGTCGAGGAAACGTGCATCAGCCAGCGTCTGCCCGGAGATGTTCACCGCGACGGAATGCCGGCCGGTCAGCGCGATGGCGCCACGGCCCAGTGCGGTGAAGGTGGTCTGCACCACCCAGCGGTCCACCAGGCTCATCAGCCGGTAGCGTTCGGCGGCCTTCACCAGTTCCATGGGCGAGAGCTCCTGGCCCTTTTCGTTGGCCAGGCGCACGAGCACTTCCATCGAGGGGCCGGAATCATTCTCGCCCCAGGCCGGCTGGATGGGCTGCCAGTACAGCCGGAAGCTGTTGTCGCGCAGCGCCGCCTGCAGCGTGCGCAGCCACTGGATGTCGCCGCTCTGGCGGGCGCTGATCTCATCGCGGGCGGAATATACGGCCACCTTGCCGTCGCCGCGCTTCTTGGCCACGTAGCAGGCCGAGTCGGCGGCGGCGAGGGTTTCCTCCACGGTGCCGCTGTCGCGCGCCAGCTCCACCAGGCCCACGCTGGCGCCGACGGTGTGGATGCGGTCCTTCCACACGAAGCGGTGCTCGCCCACGGCGCGCGCCAGGTCATCGGCGATCTGCCGGCCCTTGTCCAGCGGACAGCCGGGCAGCAGCAGCGCGAACTCGTCGCCGCCCACGCGGGCCACGGTATCGGAGTCGCGCACGGCCTGGCGCATCAGCTTGGCCGCCTCGCGCAGCAGCGCATCGCCGGCCTGGTGGCCGCTGCTGTCGTTGACCACCTTGAAGTGATCAAGGTCGATGAAGCACAACACATGCGAGGCCTCGCCCGCGTGCGCAGCATCCAGCGCCTCGGCCAGCCGGCGCTCGAATTCGCGGCGGTTGATGAGGCCGGTGAGCGCGTCATGCGTGGCCTGGTAGGACATCTGCCGCGTGATGCCGCGGATCTCGGTCACGTCGTGCAGCAGCACCACCGCGCCGGTGATCTCTTCGGTGGCGTTGTCGTTGCTGGTCAACGGCGTCACGGTGAGCTCGATGGAGCGCTCGGAGCCGGCCTGCCGCGCCAGCAGGAAGGCGCGCCGTCCCAGGCCGAAGCTGGCCACGCCGCGCAGCGCCAGTTCCACCGGATCCTTCAGCAGCTTGCGGTCGGTCTCGTCCACCAGCGCCATCACCTGGTCGACGGTGCGGCCGAGCAGCTTGTCGTTGTCCAGCCCCAGCAGCTGCGAGGCGGCCGGGTTGGCGTAGTCGATGCGGCCGGCGTGGTCGGTGGTGAGCAGCGCCTCGCCCAGCGACTCCAGCACGGCGCGCGAGCGCGAGCGGGCGCCCAGCGCCTCGAACAGCCCCGTGCCGGCAGGCGCCGCGGCGGTGCTCATGGTGGGGATCACTTCCATGCCATTGAGCAGCACGGCCTTGCTGCCCTCGAAATCCACGCACGTGCCGGTGACCTCCAGCCGCGCCTGCTGCCCCTGCCGGCCGATGAGGTCGAGTTCGAAGCGCACCACCGGCTCGTCGTTGAGGCAGCGGGCCAGGTGTTCCTGCAGCAGCTCGGCTTCGTCCGCGGCCACCAGGCTGGTGAGCTGCCGGCCTACCAGGTCCACGCGGTCGGCGCCGACCAGGCGCCCGAACAGCGGATTGGCGTAGAGGATCACGTCCTCCTTGCACAACAGGACGGCCTCGTGCACGGCATCGCCCACCTGCGCGAACAGGTTGGGCTGCGGCGGCGGGGAGGCGGGCGGCGTGGCGCGCACCAACTCCAGCGCGCGGGCCAGGGCCTGTCCGCGACGCCACTGCCAGACGAGCAGGATGAGCAGGAGGGCGCCGGCCAGGGCGAATAGGAGGCTTGCTAGCCCGGAGTCCGGCATTTCGTCCTTCAGCGTGTCTCTACGTGGCCGAGAATACCCGAGTCGCAGTTTGGCAACAGTCTGGTTGGACATAACCCGCTTGGGAATAAGATCAGCTACCTGATATTCTCGCGCCCTCACCCGAGACCCGTTCCGCCGATGAATTCCAGCCTTTCTCCCCGTACCCAGATGACCTACCAGCAGGTGCGCGCCTGGTCGGTGCTCGACCCGCGCACCCTGGCCGTATTCGAGCGCCTGCCGCGCGAGGACTTCGTGCCCGCGGACTGGCGCGGTGCCGCCTATGCCGACCTTGCGATCCCGCTGGGCGATGGCCAGCACATGCTCACGCCCACCGTGGTGGGCCGCATCCTGCAGGCCGTGGAACCGTCGCCGCAGGACCAGGTGCTGGAGATCGGCACCGGCTCCGGCTACGTCACCGCGTGCCTCGCGCTGCTGGCCCGCACGGTGCACAGCCTGGAGATCCGCGCGCCGCTGGCACGCGCCGCGCGCGGCGCCCTGCAGCGCGCCGGCATCGGCAATGCCGAGGTCGAGGAAGCCGATGCCTTCGCCTGGCAGCCGGCCGCACCCGGCTATGACGTGGTGGTGGTCACCGGCGCCCTGCCCATCTACGACGCCAGGTTCGAGTCGCTGCTGCGTCCCGGCGGGCGGCTGTTCGTGATCACCGGCAACGCCCCTGTAATGGAAGCGAAGCTGGTGAGACTTACCGGGCAGCGCAAGCGGGAGGAGACCAGCCTGTTCGAGACGCTGGTGGACCCTCTCGACCATTCCGCCACGCCCAGCCCGTTCGCCTTCTAGGGGAGCGGGCCGGGAACTCGCCGCATGCCGGCGGGTCTTGAATCTGCCTTCGATCGCTACGCAAGAACAATCCGGGATGCATGCAATGAAACTTGGAAAACTCGCGGTGGGCCTGGGCGGCGTTGCCGCGCTGCTGCTCGGAGCGCCGGCCGTCTCCGCCGACCTGCTGTCGGTGTATGACCTGGCCCTGCGCAACGACCCGCAGATCCGCGAAGCCGACGCCACCCGCCGCGCGCAGCGCCAGTCGCGTCCGCTGGCCATCGCCAACCTGCTGCCCGACGTGTCCGCGCAAGCCGGCCGCACCCGCCGCTGGGGCACGCAGACCATCAATGGCCAGCCGCTGCCCGGGTCCGGCGACGGCTACAACACCACCGATGGCTGGAGCGTGAACATCAACCAGACGCTGTTCTCCTGGCAGGAGTGGATGGCGCTGCGCACGGCCAACCACGAGGTGGCGCAGGCCGAGGCGAACTTCCTGGCCCAGGAACAGGCGCTGGCCCAGCGCGTGGCGCAGCAATATTTCGCCGTGCTCAATGCACGCGACAACCTGGAGGCCATGGAGGCCGCACGCGACGCCATCCAGCGCCAGCTGGAGCAGGCCGAGCAGCGTTTCGAGGTGGGCCTCATCGCCATCACCGACGTGCAGGATGCGCGCGCGGAACGCGACGCCGCCAACGCGCAGGTGATCGGCGCGCGCCGCCAGCTCTCCAGCGCCGAGGAGCAGCTGCGCGCCACCATCGGCGAACGCCCGGTGTCGCTCAACGAGCCCACCGACGACATGCCGCTGCTCTCGCCCGATCCCGCCTCTGAAGAGACCTGGGTGAACACCGCGATGGAGCAGAACCTGTCGCTGGTCTCCACGCGCCTGGCCGCCGACATCGCGCGCAACAACGTCACCAGCTCCTTCGGCAGCTTCATGCCCAGCGTGGGTCTGACGCTGGGCAAGTCGCACAGCGAGGGGCTGGAGACCGATTCCATCAGCAACGGCAAATCCGTGTCGCTGAACTTCAGCATGAACCTCAACGGCGGCGGCTACGGCAACGCCTCGCGCACGAAGCAGAGCCAGTACCAGTGGATCGCCGCCCGCGAGCGCCTGGAGCGCAGCTCGCGCGACACCGAGCGGGCGGCCCGCGATGCCTACCAGGGCGTGATCAGCGAGATCGAGCGCGTGCAGGCGCTGCGCTCGGCGGTGGAATCCAGCCGCACCGCGCTGGAGGCCACCGAGGCCGGCTACGAGGTGGGCACGCGCACCGCCGTGGACGTGCTCAATTCCCGCCGCCTGCTCATCCAGGCCGAGACCAACTACTCGGCCGCCAAGTACGCCTACCTGAACAACCTCATCCAGCTGCGGCTGGCCGCCGGCAACCTCGACCGCAGCGTGCTCGAGGAGATCAACCGCTGGCTGACGGTGCCGACGGGAGCAGCCGCGCAGTAAGCAGCGCGGCCGTGCGCGCCGCGGCCCCGCGATGGGCCGCGACCGCCGCCGCGGCATTTTCGCCGGCCCGCACCGCGGCCCGGGGATCGCCCAGCCACGCATCCAGCGCGGCCACCAGCCCCGCCACGTCATGCACCCGCTTCGCGCCGCCACTGCCGAGCAGCGCGGTGGCGACTTCAGGCGCGTTGAACACCTCGGGGCCGGTGAGCACGGGTTTCGCCAGCGCGGCGGGCTCCAGCAGGTTGTGGCCGCCCACCGGCACCAGGCTGCCGCCGACGAAGGCGACATCCGCGGCGGCATACCACTCGTGCAGCACGCCCATCTGGTTCACCAGCACGACTTCGGTCGTGGCCGGCGCTGCCGTGGCTTCCGAGGTGGACGCGGCCTGCCATCCTGCGGATGACAGATCACGCGCCACGGCGGCGAAGCGTTCGGGATGGCGCGGCGCGAAGGCCAGCAGCGGCGGCGCGGCCGCGCGGGAGCGTGCCAGGTCGAGCAGGCGGCGATGTGCCGCCAGCAGCACCGACTCCTCGCCGGGATGCGTGCTGCCCGCCACCCACAGCGGCCGGCCTGCCGCCCAGCGCGCACGCAGCGCGGCACCGCGCGCCGGCAGGCCAGGCTCCAGCGGCACGTCGAACTTGAGGTTGCCCGTCACGCCCACCTGCGCTTCGCCGGCTCCCAGCTGCAGCAGTCGCGCGCGGTCCGCCTCCGACTGTGCGCCGATGGCCGCGAAGGCGCGCACCGTGGCGCGCATCATGCCCGGCGCCCAGCGCCGGTAGCCGCGCAGCGAGCGTTCCGACAGCCGCGCACTCACCAGCGCCAGCGGGATGCGGCGCGCTGCGGCAGCGGCGATGAGGTTGGGCCACAGCTCCGTCTCGACAATCACCCCCGCGCAGGGACCTGCGGCATCGAGGAAACGGCGCACCGCGCCGGGCAGGTCCCAGCAGGCGGCCTGCACGCTGACGCGTGCATCACGCGCGAACATCTCCCGCGCACGTGCCAGTCCCGTGGGCGTGCCGACGGTGATGAGCAGCGGCACCGGCAGGTGTGCCAGCTGCGGTCGCAGCGCGGCCACGGCGCGCAGTTCGCCGACCGAGGCGGCATGCAACCACAGCGGCTGGTCCGTGCGCGGCGTATTGCGCCAGGCCAGGCGTGCGCCAGGCGGCGAACGCAGCGCCGGGGTGCGCCAGCCACGCCATGCATTCCACAGCACGGCCCCGGGCAGGATGAGGCCGAGCAGCAGGGAATAAAGCCAGCGCGGCATGGCCGGGCTACTGCGGTTCGAACCAGGCCGTCACGAGGCACTGCCACTGCGTGTCATCGAAGCGCCGTTCGGCGCGGCCATCCTCCAGCGCATCCAGCGAACGACGCAGCCGCGCAAGGTTCGCGTCGGCCCACAGCCCTGGCGAGCGCCGGCGGCGGGACTGCAGCAGGGCCTCCTCGCTGCTGCGCGACTGCGGCTGGCGACGCAGGCGGGCCTTGTCGAAGTCGATCAGGAACACCCCGTCCGCACCGCGCAGCAGGATGTTGTGCGCATTGAGGTCGGCATGGTCCAGGCCCCAGTCATGGAAGCGGCGGATGGTGCGACCGATGGCGGCCCACGTGGGCAGGCCGAGGTCACCCTCCGCGAGGCAGGCGGCCAGCGTGCGGGTGTCCGGCAGGTATTCGGTGATGATGTCGGCGGTATAGCCCGGGCCCGACCGGGCGTAACGCACGGCCACCGGGCGCGGCACGGGCAGCTCATCCGCATGCAGCCTGAGGTTCAGCTTCAGTTCGGCCAATGGACGGGTGCGGGGCTCGCCAAGCCACAGGTAACGTTCGGCGCTCAGCGCGGCCACGAGTCCGCCGCGCAGGTAGTGGTGCAGCAGGTAGCGCCGCCCCTCGCATTCAAAGCCGATGGCCGCGCCACGCCCGGTGTGCCGCGCGATCACGGCGCCGCGGCTCATCCAGTGCTGCGGATTGAACCAGTCGAAGGTGACCGGCGCGCCGGTGGCGGCATTGACGAAACAGGCGCCCTGCCAGCCCGGTCCGCGCACTGCGGTGCGCAGCAGCCGGAGCGGTGCATCGGCGGGCGCGCTCAACGGCGCAGCGTGAACTCGGCGCCGCAGTACGGGCACTTGGCATTGCCGGTCTGCTCGATCGGCAGGTAGACCCGTGGATGCGAGTTCCACAGGCTCATCTGCGGCATGGGGCAGGACAGCGGCAGGTCGGCGGCCTCGACTTCGTAGGTCTTCGAGGCGTTGGCAGGCAGCAGGGAGGCGGATTGCGACATGGCGTGGATTATACGGACTCGCCCATGGTGTCGCGCCAGATGGCCGCCACCGCCTCGCGTTCGGCGGCAAATTCGCCGGCCGGCACCAGGTTGCCCCGCCCCTCCAGCGAATTGCGGTGGGCCACCGCCCGGTATCGCTGGTAGGCGCGCACCAGCACGTCCACGGTGGACTGCGGCACCAGCGCGGCGGAGGCCAGGGATTCCAGCTGGCGGATGGTGTCCGGGAAATGCACCACCGGGGGATACCCGGCCGCGTGGGCCAGCGCCCAGTACTGCGCCAGGAACTCGATGTCGGCGATGCCACCCCGGTCCTGCTTCAGGTCGAACTCGCCCTCCTTCGCCCCCGAGAGCTCGCGGCGCATGCGCTCGCGCATCTCGCCCACCTTGGCCTTCAGGTCATCCCGGCGCACGGCATCGCGCAGCACCTCGGTGCGCACCGCCTCGATGCGATCGCGCAGCGAGGCATCGCCGGCCACTGCGCGGGCGTGCAGCAGCGCCTGGTGTTCCCAGGTCCAGGCCTCCTCGAACTGGTAGCGGCGGAAGGCCTCGATGCTGGTGACCAGCATGCCGCCCTTGCCCGACGGCCTCAGGCGCACGTCCACCTCATAGAGCCGGCCCGCCGCCGAATGCATGGTGAGCAGGTGGATCAGCCGCTGCGCGTAACGCAGGAAGAACACCTGGTTGTCCACCGGTGATTCCCCGTCGGTTTCCTGCTGCTCGCCGGTGCTGTCGTGCAGGAACACCAGGTCGAGGTCCGAGCCGTAACCCAGCTCGAAGCCGCCGAGCTTGCCGTAGCCCAGCGCGGCGATGCGCACCGGGCGGCGGCCTTGCGCGTCGGTGCAGTGGGGCATGCCCATCTTCCCGCCCATCTGCTGCAGGGCCAGCGCCATGGTGTGCTCGAGGATGATCACGGCGATGTCGGTGAGGCGGTCGCTCACCTGCATCAGCGGCAGGCGGCCGGAAAGGTCCGCCAGCGCGACGCGGAACACCGCCGCCTGCTTGAAGTGGGACAGCGCCTCCACCTCGCGCTCCACGTCATCCGGCGGCACGTCGGAGAGCCGCTGGCGCATTTCCTCCGCCAGCTGCGCCGCATCCGGCAGGGCCACCTTCCAGCGCTCATCCAGCAGTTCATCCAGCAGCGCCGGATTGCGGGCAAGCTGGCCGGCCAGGAAGTCGCCGCGGCGACAGGCCTCCAGCAGTTCGGTGCGCGCGCCGCGGTTCTCCACCAGCAACGAGAAATAGGCCGAGCGCTGGCCGATGGCCTCGATCACGCTGAACACCCGCTTGAGCGTATCCGGCTCGCGTGCGGCGCCGGCATCGCCCAGCAGCAGCTCGAGCAGCGTCTTCAGGCGCCGGCGCCCGGTCTCATCCAGGCGTCGCAGGCGCGAGCCGCCAACGAGTTCCGAGAGCTGCGCCAGCAGCGCCTCGCCATCACCACAGCAGCGGCCGAGCTGCTCACGCAGCGGGCCGCGCGCCAGCCCCGGCTCCCACAGCGGCGCCAGGTCCAGTTCCACCTCGGCCGCCCCAGCCGAGTCACTGAACAGCGCCGCGAAATGCGCCGCCACGCGCCCGCGCTGCGTGGCGAGGGCGGCCTGCATGGCCGCGGCATCGGCGAAGCCCGCCGCGCGGCTGATGCGCTCCAGTGCCAGCGGGTCTTCCGGCAGCTCATGCGCCTGCTGGTCGGCCAGCATCTGCACGCGGTTCTCCAGCGTGCGCAGCAGGTCGTAGGCCTCCTGCAGTTCCTGCACCGCCTCCGCCGGCAGCAGCTTCGCGCCCGCCAGCCGCGGCAGCACGGTGAGCAGCGAAGGTTCGCGCAGCTGGCCATCCTGTCCACCGCGCACCAGCTGGAAGGCCTGCACGATGAACTCCACCTCGCGGATGCCGCCCACGCCCAGCTTCAGGCTCTGCGCCCGGTCGCGCCGCTGCACGTCGCGGGCAATCAGACCCTTCATCTCGCGCAGCGACTCGAACACGCCGAAGTCCAGGTAACGGCGATAGACAAAGGGCCTGAGCACCTGCTGGCGCACGGGCTCGAACAGCGCGGCGCCGGTCAGCGCGCGCGCCTTCACGTAGGCGTAACGTTCCCAGTCGCGGCCATGGGCCGAGAGGTAGTCCTCGAAGAAGGTGAAGCTTGCGGCCAGCGGGCCGCTGTCGCCGAAGGGACGCAGGCGCATGTCCACGCGGAACACGAAGCCGTCCCCGGTGGCGGCATCCAGCAGCCGGATCAAGAGCCGGCTCTGCCGCGTGTAGTACTCCTCCAGCGCAATGGGGGACGGACCATCGGTGTCGCCCTCGCCCGTGGGATAGAGGAACACCAGGTCCACGTCGGAGGAGAAATTCAGTTCGCTGCCGCCCAGCTTGCCCATGCCCAGCACGATCAGCTCGCCCGCGCCTTCCGGCGGACGACCATGGCGCGGCGCCAGGAATCCGGCCGCGGCCTGCGTGGCGGCGGCAATGGCCGCATCCGCGAACCAGGAGGTCTCGCGCAGCGTCTGGTGCAGGGTGGCAGTGCCGGCCAGGTCGCGCCAGGCCAGGCGCAGCATCTCGCGCCGGCGCAGCTGGCGCAGGGCGCGCTGGCACTCCGCCTCACCGACGGCCGCGCCCACCGCGGCAACGAGCTGCGCAATGAAAGCCGCCGCCTCGCGCGAGCGGTGCAGGTCGCCATCCTTCCACAACGACTCAAGCAGCGTGTCATCGCGCAGCAGGGTCGCCAGGGCGAAGTCGCTGCCGGCCAGCACGGCCCGCGCCTCGTCCGCCAGCCGCGGCTCCGCCTCCAGCAGGGCCCAGGTGCGCGGCGCGCGCTCCCGCAGTTCCGCGAAGCGGGCTTCCACCAGTGCCGTGACGCCGTCAGGACTCACTGCCATCGCCCACGACCCGCAGGGCGCGCCTCGCTAGAGTTCAATCACTCCCCCGTCGACAAAGAGGTCCACGCCGGTGATGAAGCTGGCCTCGTCGGAACTGAGGAACAGCACGGCGCGCGCGATCTCCTCAGGCGTGCCCATGCGTTTCATCGGCGTGTTGGCGATCATCATCTGGCGCAGCGCATCGGCCGCCTTCGCATCCATGCCCGGGTTGCGGTACAGGATGGGCGTTTCGGTCGGACCGGGGCTCACCATGTTGACGCGGATGCCCTGCGAGACCAGTTCCACCGCCAGGATGCGCGCCACGGCCCGCAGGCCCGCCTTGGAGGCTGCATAGACCACGTTGGCCGGCGCGGCGAGCTGGCTGCCGATGGAGCCGGTGAACACGATGGACCCGCCCCGCCCCATCAGCGGCAGGATCTTCTGCGCGGCGAAGAAGCAGCCGCGCAGGTTCACGCCGTGCACCTGGTCCCACATCTGCGGCGTGACCGCCGGCGCCGGCGCGAAACCACCCACGCCGGCATTCACGAACAGCACGTCGACGCGACCGTGGCGCTCGCGCAGCTGCCGGGCCACGTCGTCGGTGCTGCCCGGATCGCTGATGTCGGCCTGCACGGCCAGCGTGCCGGGGCCGATCTGCGCCGCCACCGCGGCCAGCGTGCCCGGGTCCCGCCCGGTGATGGCCACGGTGGCACCCTCGGCGGCATAGGCCAGCGCCGCGGCGCGACCGATGCCGCTGTTGCCGCCGATCACCAGCGCGATGCGATCCTGGAATCTCACGCGTCAGAAGATCGGCAGGGTGTTGACGGGATTCAGCGGCACTTCCATCAGCACGTCCCAGTGCTCCACCACCATGCCATCGGCGATGCGGAAGATGTCCACCACCGCCAGGCCCGGGTCCCCGGGATGGCGGATCACATGCGTGTGGCAGATCACATGGTCGCCGTCCACGAAACTGCGCTTCACGTGCGTTTCGGCCTCGGGCGACTGGCGCCGCACCACGTCGAGGAATTCCTTCAGCGCCTCGCGTCCCGGTGGCGCCAGCGAGCTGTGCTGCACGTAGTCGGGGGAGATGTAGCGGTCCACCTGCGAGGAGTCCAGCGGGATGAGCACGTCCCGGTACATGGCGAGCACCAGGTCGAGATTGCGTTGTTCCTCTGTCGTGCGCGCCATGCTCCGGCCTCTTGCTGCGAGCGGGGATTCTCGCCCAGACCCCGGCGAAACGACAGCCTTGCGGCCGGATCAGGGACGCAGCGGCAGTCCCAGCGCCCTGGCCACCGGCTCGCTGCGGATCTCCCCATCGGCCACATTGAGCCCGCGACGGAAATGCGGATCGGAGGACAGCGCACGCGCCACGCCCTGGTCGGCCAGTGCGCGGATGTAGGGCAGCGTGGCGTGCGTGAGTGCTGCCGTGGAGGTGCGCGGCACCGCACCTGGCATGTTGGTCACGCAGTAGTGGACCACGCCGCTCTCCACGAAAGTGGGCGCATCGTGGCTGGTGGGCCGGCTGGTCTCGAAACAGCCGCCCTGGTCGATGGCGATGTCCACCAGCACGGCGCCGGGTCGCATTCCCGCCACCATCCCGCGCGTGACCAGCCGCGGCGCCGCCTCGCCGCGTATCAGCACCGAGCCGATCACCACGTCGGCGCCCTGCACCAGGCGCTCCACCGCATCGCGCGTGGAATATTCCGTCTTCAGCGCCGTGCCGGATTCCGCCGCCAGCTGCCGCAGGCGCGGCAGCGAGCGATCCACCACCGTAACGTCGGCCCCGGCACCCAGCGCCATGCGTGCCGCATGGCTGCCGGCCACGCCACCGCCGAGCACCACCACGCGCGCGGGCGCAATGCCCGGCACGCCGCCGAGCAGCAGCCCTGCCCCTTGCTGCGCCTTCATCAGGCAGTGCGCGGCCACCGGCACCGACATGCGGCCGGCGATCTCGCTCATCGGCGCCAGCAGCGGCAGGCTGCCGTCCGGCGCGGTGATGGTCTCGTAGGCGATGGCCGTGACACCGGATGCCATCAGGTTCTCCGCCTGCGCACGATCGGCGGCGAGGTGCAGATAGGTGAACAGCGTCTGCCCGGGTCGCAGCCGCCTGCATTCCTCCGGTTGCGGTTCCTTCACCTTGACGATGAGTTCGGCCGTGGCAAAGAGTTCTGCGACCTCCGACTCAATGCGTGCCCCGGCAGTGACGTACCGGGCATCGGTATAGCCCGCGCCTTCGCCCGCACCGGCTTCGACGATGACATCGTGACCGGCCGACACCAGCTCGCGCACACCCGCCGGTGTGAGCGCAACACGGTACTCGCGGTTCTTCACCTCACGCGGCACACCGATCAGCATGGTCCCTCCGCGCGCCCCATGAGTTTCGAGACGCCACGTCCCGGATGCGTGGTCAAAAAAAAAGCCCCGACCGAAGTCGGGGCTAAAATATAACGTGGAAACGGGGGGTCTTGTTCCACGACTATCGAGACGCGAACGGTGAAATCACCATCGCTCTCAGGTGGAACTATACACAAGCAGAAGCTGCCGCGTCATGACATTTTTGTTGGAATACATCACATCTGGTTCAGTGACCCCAGCCTGCCGACGCTGTCGTCATTGGCCAACAGCCCCGGGCGCCCCAGCCGGGCATGCTGCGATGCAATAATCTCGTCGTCCCGCCGCACCGCATTCCGAAGGAAGGTCAGCACCGGGGCGGCCTCGGGGGAGCGGGCCTTGGGGCCCACCACCATGACCCGGGCGACCGGATCGAAGGCGGGGCCGCAGGGCAGCACCCGGCCGGCCCGCATGTGGGCGGCCATCTCGATGTCGAAGAACATGCCCACGCCCTTGCCGGCCAGCACCATCTGCAGGAGGGTGTCCATGAAGGGGGGGCGGCCGGCGATGTGGAAGGGCACCACCCCCTTGCGATGGAACTGCTCCATGGTCCACTGGGTGATGCGGAAGTGGTCCGGGCAGAGCAGGAACGGCAGGTCGTTGAGCGCCCGGAGGCCCTGCAGCACCGGCCGGACCAGGGTGGGCACCCCGTAGAGCGACCAGCTGATGCGCGAGACCACCTCGGTGGTCAGCCCGTCGTCCTGCTCTGGCAGGGCGCCGGTGTAGAGCAGCAGGTCGGCATCCCCCCGCCGCACCGTGGTGGCCCCGTCGGCGCTGGGCGCGAAGGGCACGAACTGCAGGTCGATGTGGGGGTGGATCTCCTGGAAGCGGGCCAGCCCCGGCTTGATGCGCCTTTCCATCAGCAGGGGGCCGATCATGGCGCGGACGGTGACCGGCACCGGGGCCGCGCGGCGGCGCTCGGAGGTGAGCGCGCTCTGGGCCATCACCAGGTCGCGGGCGCGGCTGAGGAATTCGCGCCCCTCGGACGACAGCTCGGAGGTGGCCCCGCGGTGGCGCTCGAAGAGCTGGTAACCCAGGTAGCGCTCCATCGACTTGATCTGGGAGCTCACCGAAGGCTGGCTGATGCCGAGCCGTTCGGCTGCCTTGCGGAAATTGCCGTCCTCGGCGACGGCAACGAACACTTCGAGCTTGCGAAACGTCAAAGCCATAGTCCCCCCTCTCTCACCGGGGGGCAGATGCATTGCCGGCCCCTCGCACGTGTGATAAGCGAAGAATCGCCTTTTCCGCGGCGCATGGCAACCCAGCGCGGGGGCTATTCGTCAAATAATCATACGATTATATGCCGCGGCATCTATTTGACCGGCCAATGTTGCGGAATCAATCCCGGGCACTCACAAGCCGCGCCAGGAATCTGTCGCATAACCGAAGCGCTCGAAGTCTTCGCGGTAGATCGCCAGGGCGCGCGCGGCCAGACCTTCGGTGAAGACCGCCGCCTGCTCGCGCGGGCTGGCGTTGGCCTGCGTGGCGAGGATGCGCTGCAGGCCCGGCCCTGCCAGGGCCAGCCGCTCGAAGATCTGTGCCAGGCCGGAGGAGAACTCCTCCTCCATGCGGAAACAGCGCGCATAACGCAGGCGATGCATCAGCAGCACGCGGTGCTGCTCGTCCCAGTGGTGGTCCCTGCGGCCGGCAGGCTCACTCTCGACATAGGCGAGGAAGGTGGCGAAGGGAATGGCCTCTCCCTCGCGCCCTCCCGGCAATGACGCCGCGCGCGCGAAGCGCCGCAGCCGCGGCAGTTCACGGCGGCGGATGCTGCGCGAGTAGCCCTTCTCGTGGCCGTAGGCAAACTTGTTCTGCCAGGCCGAGCGCAGCCGTGCATAGGGATTGCGCACGAAGCAGTAGAACTCGTACTGCGCGGGATAACGCAGCGCATGCGCATAGTCGGCGACGGGTGCGAAGGGAAAGCGGCGCGCATTGCGGAACAGCCGGTAGCGTCCCGCCGAAGGATCGGTGAGGCCGTGCACCTCGCGCAGGCCCTCCACCAGCGCCTGCCTGAAGGTCTTGGTCCCCACCTTCGGATTGAGCACCACCACGGTACGGCGGTCGCGGTCCACGTAGGTCTTGAACGGGGAGAAATGCCGCTCGCCCAGCATCCCGAAGAAGGCCGGCCAGCCGCCCGGCAGTTCACCTTCGATGTCCGCCATGTCAGTCGAAGGCCAGCGCGGCGATGAACACGCCCAGCATGGCGAAAGCCACGGCCAGCTTGGCCACCGTGCCGATGAGGAAACCCAGCCACGCGCCGGCGCCGGCCCTGAGCGCGACGGCCGCGTCGCGGCGTGCAGCCAGCTCGCCGGCCACCGCGCCCACGAAGGGCCCCAGCAGCATGCCGGGCAAGCCGAAGAACACCCCCACCAGCGTGCCCAGTGCCGCGCCGGCCACGGCCTGGCGACTGGCGCCCACCCGCTTCGTGCCCAGCGCCGCCGCGGCCAGCTCGACCACGAAGGACAGTGCCATCAGCACGCCCAGGATCACCAGCGTCACCCAGCCGATGCGCGTGAAGTCCTCGGCCCAGGCGGCAATGATCATGCCGATCATCATCAGGGGGATGCCCGGCAGCATGGGCAGCAGCGTGCCTGCCAGGCCCACCAGCATCAGCACGCCCGCCAGCAGCCACAGCAGCACGGTGGAATCCATGATGCGTTCCATCGTAGCGGTGGCAGGTTTCGTGGTACATAGAAAAAAACACAGGGAGTGCTCACATGGTCCTCATCGTGGTCCTTGTCGTCCTGCTGCTGCTCGTGGTCTGGGCCGTCGCCGCCTACAACCGGCTGATCGCCGCCCGCAACGGCTTCGCTAACGCCTTCGCACAGATCGACGTGCAGCTCACGCGCCGCTACGACCTGATCCCCAACCTGGTCGAGACCGCGAAGGCCTACCTCGCGCACGAGCGCGGCACGCTCGAGGCCGTGATCAACGCGCGCAATACCGCAGTGGCGGGGCTCAAGGCCGCCGCCGCCGATCCCGGCAGCGCCGCCGCCGTGGCGCAGCTCTCCGGCGCCGAGGCCGGCCTCTCCGGCGCCCTGGGCCGGCTGTTCGCGCTGGCCGAGGCCTATCCGGACCTCAAGGCCAACACCACGATGATGCAGCTCTCGGAGGAGCTCACCTCCACCGAGAACCGCGTGGCCTTCGCGCGCCAGGCCTTCAACGACGCGGTGATGAACTACAACAACGCGCGCGAGATGTTCCCCGGCTCGATCATCGCCGGCACCTTCAACTTCAAGCCCGCGAGCATGCTCGAGAGCCCGGCGCCGGAGAAGCGCGAGGTGCCGAAGGTCAGCTTCGGCCTGAGCTGATCCGCGGCGCGGCCGATGGACTTCTTCGGCGCACAGGCGCGGGCGCGGCGGGATTCGCTGCTGCTCGGCTGGGCCTTTGCCGCCTGCATGCTGGCGGTGGTGGTGGTGCTGGCGGCGCTGCTGCTCTGGGTGCTGCGCATCTCGCTGGCCACCGGGCGCAACGCACAGCCCTTCGAGGCCTCCCTCACCGACTGGGCGCTGCGACACCCCGGCGCGACGCTGCTCACGCTGCTGGGACTTGCCGCCTTCATCGGGGGCTCCAGCCTGTGGCGCATGCTGCAGCTTCGGGCCGGCGGCGGTTATGTGGCCCGCAGCCTGGGCGGCGTGCGCGTGGAGCGCAGCGCGCAGGACCCGCGCCGCCGCCAGCTGCACAACGTGGTCGAGGAAATGGCCATTGCCTCCGGCGTGCCCGTGCCAGAGGTCTACGTGCTGGAGCAGGAGGAAGGCATCAATGCCTTCGCCGCCGGCCACACGCCGGCCAATGCCGCGGTGGCCGTCACGCGCGGCGCGCTCACCCGCCTCAACCGCGACCAGCTGCAGGGCGTGATCGCGCATGAGTTCAGCCACATCCTCAACGGCGACATGCGCATCTCCATCCGCCTGATGGGGATGATCTTCGGGCTGATGGCCGTGACCACGGCGGGCCGCACGCTGCTGCGCTCCGCGCACCATGCCCGCAAGAATGGCGCGCCCGCACTGGCCCTGGGCGTGGTGCTCGCGGTCGTGGGTTACGTGGGCTGGATGCTGGCCCGACTGCTGCAGGCGTGGATCTCGCGCCGGCGCGAGACGCTGGCCGATGCCTCGGCGGTGCAGTTCACGCGCAACCCGGATGGCCTGAAGGAAGCGCTGGTGCGGGTGGCGGCGATGGGCGAGCGGCAGCGCTTCGCCGATGACGGCCTGCAGCAGGTGTCGCACATGCTGTTCACGCACGGGGCGCGCAGCCTCTTCGCCACGCATCCGCCCATGCTGGAGAGGCTGCAGGCGCTGGACCCTTCGATCAATACCGGGCGCTTCGAATCGCTCAAGCGCCAGGCGCTGAAGGAATGGGCCGTGCAGCAGCCGACGCGTGACGCCCCGCCCGGCGCCGGCACGCAGGCCGGCGACCAGGTGGCGCTGCCGCAACCGGCCGCTGCGAATGCGGCCCCCGCCGCCATTGCCGTGCCCGCTGCCGCCGCCTTGATCGCCGCCACCGCGGGCGATCCGGCACCGCGGCACCTCGACCAGGCGCTGGCCGTGCGCCGCGCGCTGCCGCCGGCGCTGCGCGCCAGCGCGGAGGATCCGGAAGCGGCCGGGGCCATCCTGCTCTCCATCGTCATCTACGCCGACCACAGCGTGCGCGAGCGGCGGCTGGAGTTCATCACCGCCCGGCTGGGCGCCGCGATCACCGCCCGCGTGCAGCAGGTGGCACCGGTGAGCGCGAACATGGCGCCGATGCTGCGGCTGCCGGCCGTGCTGCAGCTCATTCCGGCACTGCGCGGCCTGCCGCCGGCCGACCGCCTGCTGTTCATCCAGGCGCTGCGCGACCTGGTGCGGCTGGATGGCGGACTCAGTGTGTTCGAATACGCGCTGGAGAAGCTGGCGATGCGCGCGCTGGTGGCGCAGCAAGATCCCCTGCCGCCACACGGCAACCTCACGCTGGCCGAGTGCGAGACGGAACTCGGCGTGGTGTTCGGCGTGCTGGCCCGCTGCGGCGCGCGCCATGCGGAGCAGGCCCGCCAGGCCTACGAGGCTGGCGTGGCCCCGCTGCTGCCGCGCCATCGCCCGCCCTACGCCGTGGTGGATGACTGGGTGCCGCTGTTCGATGAATCGCTGGACAGGCTCTGCCGGCTGAAGATCGCCGGCAAGCAGCTGCTGGTGGAATCGCTGGTGCGCACCATTGCCCACGACGGCATGCTCGCGCCGTCCGAGGCGGAGCTGCTGCGCGCCATCTGCGCAGTGCTGGAATGCCCCCTGCCGCCGGTGCTGCCTGCGCCAGAATAAGGCCATGGACACGGACGACTGCTGCAGGATGCCGCGGCACGTGCGCGTGCTGGCGCGCCTCGACGAGCTCGTCTAGCCCGGCACCCGCCGGGGAAACAGCAGCCATGCGGCCACGGTGGCCGCCGCGGTCACCACGATGAAGCCCGGCCAGCGGCCGGACTGCAGGATGGGCTGCCACACCAGCGGCGTGACGAAGGCGGTGAGCGCCGCGAGCTGCGAGAGCAATCCCGCCGCCGCCGCGCCCTGGCGCGGGTCGGCCACCACACGCGGCAGCCCGGCGGTCACCACGGCGATGAGCGCACCCTGCACCAGCATCCAGGCCAGCATGGCCAGGTGGCGCAGTGCCGCGCCGAGGCCCGGCAGGAACAGCGGCACCGCCACCAGCACGGTGGCGACGAGCAGCGCGGCCAGCAGCCGCGTCTCGCGCAGGCCGCGCGCCAGCAGTGCACCGGCCAGGAAGCCCGCGGGGATCATCGCCAGGTTGATCAGTGCCAGCACGTTCGAGGCGCGTCCCACCGGCACTTCGTGCTGGCGGGCATACCACTCGGGGAAGACGTTGTTCATGCCGAAGCCGATGAGCACCAGCGCGGCGAAACACAGCGCCAGCCGCAACGGGCCCCGCTGGCCCCAGGCGGCGAAGAGTCCGGCCGCCCGCCTTGCCACCGGCAGCGCCGGCGCGCGTGGCAGCAGCCAGGAGGTGGCCAGCAGCACCGCGAACAGTCCCAGGTGCAGCGTGTAGCCACCGCGCCAGTCATCGGTGCCCGCAAAGGCAGCACCGAACACCAGGCCCAGGGAGAAACCCACTGGCGTGTAGGTGGACCACACCGCCATCGCGCGTCCGCGCCGGGCATCGCTCACCGTGGCCATCACCAGCGCGGGCGCCGCCGAATAGGCGCCCACGGCGATCAATCCCTCGAACACGCGAATGGTCATGAAGCCGGCCAGCGACTGCGTGGCGAGGTAGGCCGCGTTCACCGCGAGGCCGGTGAGCGCCACGGCCTGCAGGGCGCGGCGCGCCCCGATGCGATCGACGATGGAACCGGCCACCGAGGCCAGGATGGCCGGTAGCACGCCGAACAGGGAGATCAGCAGCGCCACCTGCGCCGGCGTGGCACCCAGGTGGAGCGAGACATCGCCCAGCACGGGGATCACCTTGCTGAGGGAGGCGGTGGTGGATACGCCATAGAGGTAGATGAGCCCGACCGACAGCCAGCTGCCGGGCGCAGGCGCGAAGCCGCGCGCTGTGCGTGTCATGGAATCATCCCCCCTGTTGCCGCCATGGTACACGGCGGCCGCCGCATCGCCAGCGCTACTGGATGAACCTGGTGCCGATGTAATAGGCCCCGGCGGCCACCAGCGCCGCCGCCGGAATGGTCAGCAGCCAGGCCCACACCAGGTTGGCCGCCAGGCCCCAGCGCACACGCGCCGGATTCTGCACCGCGCCGGTGCCCAGGATGGCCCCGGTGATGGTGTGCGTGGTGGAAACGGGAATGCCGAAGTTGGAGGCGATGAACAGCGTCACCGCTCCGCCCATCGAAGCCGCCGAGCCGCTGGCCGGCGTGAGCTTGGTGAGCTTCTGCCCCATGGTCTTGATGATGCGCCAGCCGCCGAACAGCGTGCCGATCGCGATGGCCATGTAGCAGCTGACGATCACCCACTCGGGCAGGTGGTCCGGGGTGGCCAGGCCCTGCGACATCAGCAGCAGCCAGATGATGCCCATGGTCTTCTGTGCGTCGTTGCTGCCGTGCCCGATGCTGTAGAGCGCACTGGTGAAGAGCTGCGAGACGCGGAACCAGCGGTCAAGGCGCGAGGGGGCGAAGCGGAAGAACACCCAGTTGATCGCCAGCATGAGCAGGCCGCCGATCATGAGGCCTAGCAGGGGCGCGACGAAGATGAAGACGGTGGTGCGAATGATGCCCGGCGCCAGCAGCGGTTCGAATCCGGCCTTGGCCAGGGCCGCGCCGATCATGCCGCCGATCAGGGCATGCGAGCTGCTGCTGGGAATGCCGAAATA
The DNA here is from genome assembly GCA_965652645.1 of uncultured bacterium. Taxonomy (GTDB): domain Bacteria; phylum Pseudomonadota; class Gammaproteobacteria; order Steroidobacterales; family Steroidobacteraceae; genus ZC4RG30. Next base: position 19,267 of record CBFGXE010000026.1, read on the forward strand.
CCAGGTGATCACGTTCCAGGCGACGGCGCCGACCAGGGCGCCGAAGATCACCGGGTTGTCGACGAAGCCAGGCTCGATGATGCCCTTGCCCACCATCGCCGCCACCTTGGTCTCGAACAGCCAGATGGCCACGAAATTGAACACCGCCGCCCAGATCACCGCCTGGTAGGGCTTGAGCACGCGGGTTGAAACCACCGTCGCGATGGAATTGGCGGCGTCATGGAAGCCGTTCATGAAATCGAACAGCAGCGCCAGCGCCACCAGCAGCGCCAGCGTCAGGAAGGCTGCGTCGACATGCATGCGGGTGCGGCCTTATGCGTTCTGCAGGATCACGCTTTCGAGGATGTCCGCCACGTCCTGGCAGCGGTCGGTGGCCGTCTCCAGCAGTTCATAGACGGCCTTGAGCTTGATGACCTGGCGGATGTCCTGCTCCTCGCGGAACAGGGTGGAGATGGCATTGCGCATCACGCGGTCCGCGCGCGATTCCATGGTGTCCACGTCGTGGCAGAGCTTGCGGATCTCCGGCGCGTTCTTCATGTTCGCCAGCAGCCCCACCGCATTGCGGAGGGTTTCGCAGCCCTCCCGCAGCAGCTGCGCCAGCTCCACGGCGTGCGAGGTGACGTGCTGCACGTCATACAGGTGCAGGGATTCGGCGGTGTCCTGGATCAGGTCCAGCACGTCGTCCATGCGCGAGATCAGGCGATGGATGTCGTCGCGGTCGAGCGGGGTCACGAAGATGGTGTGCATCAGCGTGGCCGTGTCGTGCGTGATGCGGTCGGCCTCGTGCTCCAGGGCGATGATGCGCTCCACCCGCGCCTGGCGGGCGCCCACGTTGGTGTATTCGGAGAGCAGCAGCACCAGCTCGTTGCTGGCCTCGGCGGCACGTGCCGCATGCTCGTTGAAGTATTCGAAGAACTTGCCTTCGCGGGGCACCAGGTTGGCAATGAAGCCCATGTTGCATCCTCGATCTTCCGCCGGTCCGGGCTGACTCGGCCGGGGCGGATGATACGCGGGCGGGAGGGCCCGCGTAACCGTTCCGTGGCATGGGTTGCACGCCGGCCCCCCGGGGGGTGCTGACATACTTGCCGGATGCATCCAATTGCCGTAGCGGCGGTGCTGCTGGCAGCCCTGACCCATGCCACCTGGAACCTGGCCGCCAAGCGCGCGGCGCGGGCCCGGCACTTCGTGTGGCTCTACTCGGCGGGGTCCGTGGTGCTGTACCTGCCGGTGGTGGCCTGGATACTGGTCACGCAGCGGCCGCAGTTCGGGCCCCTGCACTGGCTGGCGCTGGCGCTCACGGGCACGCTGCACCTCGGGTACTCATTGCTGCTGCAGGCCGGCTACCGGGTCTCGGACCTGTCACTGGTGTATCCGCTGGCACGCGGCACCGGGCCGCTGTTGGCCTTCCTGGCCGCCACGTTCATGCTGGGAGAGCCTGCCGGCATCTGGTCGGTGGCGGGTGTGCTGCTCGTGGTGGCCGGCATCCTGATGGTGTCCGGCCTCGCCAGCGAGGGCCACCAGGCGCCGCGCGCCGGCATCGTGCTGGGCATGCTCACCGGAGCGTTCATTGCTGCCTACACCATCAACGACGGCTGGGCGGTGAAGGTGCTGCTGATCTCCCCCTTCATCGTCGATTTCTCGGGCAACCTGCTGCGCCTGGCGGTGCTGTCACCGCTGGCGCTGCGCGACCGGGCAGGCCTCGTGGCCGAAGCGAAGGCCTTTCGGGTGCCGGTGCTCACCGTGGCGGTGCTGGGGCCGATGGGTTACATCCTCGTGCTCTTTGCCATGCGCCTTGCACCCGTCGGACACGTGGCGCCGATGCGGGAACTGGGTACGCTGATCGGCATGTACTTCGGTGCACGGCTGCTGAAGGAAGGGGTGTCGCCGCTGCGCATGACCGGCGCGCTGCTGATGGTCACAGGCGTGATCACGCTGGCGCTGGCCGCATGAGCGCACTACTGTGCGCTGACCTTCGCGAAATCCCCCGCCTTGATGATGGTGAGCTTCGCCGGGTCCACGTGCTTGCGCAGCGCAGCCCGGATCTGCTCCGGAGTCGCCGCCATCACCCGCTCCTCGAAGGCCTTGTCCCAGGTCAGCAGCGTACGCCCGCTGTCCAGGTGCGCCAGCAACCTGCCCGCCAGCTGGGAATCCTGGGTGCGCACCTCGGCATAGCTCTGGATGAATCCCGACTTGGCCTTCGCCACCTCCTCGGCGGTGAAACCATCGCGCAGCGCCCTCTCCAGCTCTTCGCGCAGCGCTGCCTCGACCTTGGCCACGTTCTGCGGCGCGGCGATGGCCTGCGCGGTCCAGGTGCCGGCGCGGTCGTGGATGGAGCCGGCGGCCTGCGAACCCACGCTGTAGCTCAGGCCTTCCTTCACGCGGATGCGCGCCACCAGGCGCGAGTCGAAGCCAGCGCCGGAGCCCAGCATGTAGTCGGCCAGGTACAGCGCCGCATAGTCGGGGTCTGCCTGGTTCACGTTGATGTTCAGGCGCGCCACCAGCACGGCGTTTTCCTTGTCCGGCGTCTCGATGCTGCGCACGACGGCCGGAATGTCGCGGTACTCGCGGGTGATGCGCGCCCAGGGCGTGTCGTTGCGCCAGTCGCCCAGGCTCTCCTCGATGGCCTTCACCACCTCGGCCTCGTCGAAGTCGCCCACCACCGAAACCAGCGCGCGGTTGGCCGCATAGAAGGTGCGGTGGTAGCGCCGCACGTCCTCCAGCGTGACCGCCCTGAGCCCGTCGATCTGCTCCTGCAGCGTGGGGCTGTAGCGCGGATCACCCTTGGGATAGATGTTGAAAAGCTGGCCCAGCACCTCGGACGCGCGCGCGCCCGGCTCGGACAGCGAGGACTCCAGCGAGGTGATGGCCTGGCGCTTGAGCTGCTCGAACTCGTTTTCAGGGAAGGCGGGCTCGCGCAGCGTGTGGGCGGCGAGGCGGATGGCCGCCACCAGGTTGGGCCGCGTGGTCTCGAAGCTCGCGCCCAGCGACGAAACGCCGCCGGCCACCTTCAGGCGGGTGAACTCGTCACGCAGCTGCTCGCGCGAATAGCGCGTGGTGCCCCGCATCAGCATGGCGCCGGCGAGCATGCCGGCATAACTCTGGCCGGCCAGCGACTTCTCGTCCCCGGCGGGCAGCGACAGGCGGAAATGCACCGCCTCACCGCGGGTCTTCTTTGCCAGCAGCGCCAGCTTCATGCCGCCGATCTCCAGCCGCCTCACCCGGCGTTCGATGTTCTCGGGGCTGGGATCGAACGTTTCGCCGGCCGCCAGCGCCTGCCGGGGCTTGTAGTCCTTCAGCAGCTCCTCCGCACTCGGCGCCTGCGGGATCTCGGCGCGCCGGGGATTCTCCTCGTGCAGGAACATGCCCACCACGCGGTTGTCGCGCCGCATGTACTTCGAGACCGCTGCCGCCACCTGCTCCGCCGTGACCTGCTGGCTGCGGTCGCGGTCGAGGAAGAACAGCCTCCAGTCACCCACGGCAATGTACTCGGACAACGCGAGGCCGATGTTCTCGTGGTCATTCATCATGCGCTCGGCCGAATTGGCGAAGTTGATGCGGGCGCGCTCCATCTCCTCGGCCGTGGGCGGACTCGCGGCAAACCCTTCCACCAGGCCGATCAGTTCCTCGCGCACCGGCTCCACCGGATCATCCTTCTGCAGCACCGCCCCGATCACCTGCAGGGCGCCGTCGACGCCGCTCAGGCTGCCACCGATCAGGCCGGATGCCTTGCCGGTCTCCACCAGCGCCTTGTGCAGGCGGCCAGAGGGCTGGCTGGCGAGCAGGAAGCTGGCGTATTCGAGCGCGGCCGAGTCCGGATGCAGCGGCGAGGGGCTTTTGTAGGCCAGCGCCACGATTTGCGTGTCGCCCGAGCGCCGCACGACGAAGCTGCGCTCGCCGTCCTGGGTGGGCTCGGTGGTCCACAGCTTCGGCAGCACGCGCGCCGGCTTCGGGATGGCCCCGAAATGCGTGCTCACCAGCCGCAGCGTGCGCTCCGGGTCGAACTTGCCGGCCACCAGCAGCACGGCATTGTCCGGCTGGTAATAGCGGCGGTAGAACGCGCGCAGGTTCTCGATCTCCACGTTCTCGATGTCGGAGCGGTTGCCGATGGTGGAGTTGCCGTAGTTGTGCCAGTCGTAGGCAATGCTCTGCATGCGCTTGATGAGCACGTTGGTGGGCGAGTTCTCCCCGCGCTCGTATTCATTGCGCACCACCGTCATCTCGGTGTCGAGGTCCTCCCTGCGCACCAGCGCGTTGACCATGCGGTCCGCTTCCATCCTCAGCGCCCACTCCAGGTTCTCCTCGCTGGCCTGGAACATCTCGTAGTAGTTGGTGCGGTCCATCGAAGTGGTGCCGTTCCAGCGCATGCCGCGGCCGTTGAACTCCTTGGCGATGTCGGGGATGTTGCGCGTGCCCTTGAACAGCAGGTGCTCGAGCAGGTGCGCCATGCCGGTCTCGCCATAACCCTCGTGGCGCGAACCCACCAGGTAGGTGACGTTCACGGTCACGGTGGGCTTGGACTGGTCGGGGAAGAGCAGCACGCGCAGGCCGTTGGCGAGGCGGTATTCGCTGATGCCCTCCACTTCCGTGACCTTCTGCGGCGCGGCCGGCGCCGCCGCCAGCAGCAGGCCCGTGTACAGCATCAGGAACAGGGCGCCGCCCAGTTGCCGCATCTTCATGGGATCTCCACGGGGGACCGGCCCCCATTGCCTGAGGCAGGAGTCTAACCCCGTGAAGGAGGCGGCACCGGGGCTGCTGCACGGCTCCTCCGCCCCCGCCGCCCCCCGATATGGCCCGGCTGGCGCGGGCAGGACCCTGCCAGCCGGCGCGGAATTGTTGCGGGGCCGCCCGCGGTCTGGTACACCTGTACCTCATGAGCGCAGCCCGCTTTTTCTACTGGCAGTACTTTTTTGGTCCGGCCAAACTGGCGGAAGGACTGGGTACGCGCTAGACAAGCGAATCTGCAGGACCCAAGAAACCGCCAGCGAAAACTGGCGGTTTTTTTTTGCAAGGAGACACGACCGTGACCGTCAATACCGACGACCTGCGCATCCGGACGATGCGGGAGCTGATCTCGCCGGCCCAGCTGCTGGCCGACTGCCCGCGCGACGATGCCGCCAGCGCCACCGTGGTCACGGCGCGCGCTGCCCTGCAACGCATCCTGCGCGGCGAGGACGACCGGCTCGCCGTGGTGATCGGCCCCTGCTCCATCCACGACCCCGTGGCCGCGATGGAGTACGCGAAGCGCCTGGTAGCCGAGCGCCGCCGCCTTGCCGACAGGCTCGAGATCGTGATGCGGGTGTACTTCGAGAAACCCCGTACCACCGTGGGCTGGAAGGGCCTCATCAACGACCCCGACCTCGATGGCAGCTTCGACATCGGCAAGGGCCTGCACCTGGCCCGCCAGCTGCTGCTGGACGTGAACCGCCTCGGCCTGCCGGCCGGCTGCGAATTCCTCGACACGCTTACGCCGCAGTATTTCGCCGACCTGGTTTCCTGGGGCGCCATCGGCGCCCGCACCACAGAGAGCCAGGTGCATCGCGAACTGGCCTCGGGCCTCTCCTGCCCGGTAGGTTTCAAGAACGGCACCGACGGCAATGCGCGCATCGCCATCGACGCGGTGCAGGCGGCTGCCCATCCCCACCACTTCCTGTCCGTCACCAAGGAAAACCGCACCGCTATCTTCGGCACCAGCGGCAATGCCGACTGCCATGTGATCCTGCGCGGCGGCAAGACACCCAACTACGATGCGGCCAGCGTGGCCGCGGTGTGCGAGCAGCTGAAGGCCGCGGGCCTGGTACAGCGCGTGATGATCGACGCCAGCCACGGCAACAGCAGCAAGAAGCCGGAGAACCAGCCCCAGGTGGTGGCCGACATCGCCGCGCAGGTGGCCGGCGGCAGCACCAGCATCTCCGGGGTGATGGTGGAAAGCCACCTGAAGGCCGGCCGCCAGGACCTCGTCGCCGGGCGCGAGCCGGAATACGGCAAGAGCATCACCGATGGCTGCATCGACTGGGACACGTCGGTGAAAGTGCTGGATGCGCTGGCCGCCGGCGTGGATGCACGCCGCAAGCTGATGCAGGCGGCCTGAAAAAATGAAGAAGCGCGACCGGCCGCGAGGCCGTCGCGCCCTTCAGCCCAGGATGTCGGCGCAACCCGCGCGGGCGGGATCGGACTCCGGCAGTCCGGCGCAGATCTCCTGCCAGCGACTGCCCACCGCCTGCATCGTCGACGCGCCGCCATGGGCAGCGGCCCATTCCTTCAGCGCACCCGCCAATCTCTCCAGCCGCACGCGGGCACGGGCATGGATGCGGTCGGGTCCCGCCAGCTCGCCCAGCACCGCCAGCGCCGCGGCACGGATGCGCGGTTCGTCGCGCGGCGTCATGCGCAGCAGTCCGTTCACGTACAGCGCGCCCCACTGGAAACGCGTGGCCGGGCCGCGTGATTCCTCATAACCGCGTTCCAGCCACTTGAGCGCAGCCTCGCTGTTGCCGGCGCGCTCCTCGATGTCGGCCAGGTCCGGCATGTAGTAGTAGGCAGTGCGCGAGACCTTCAGCTGCCCTTCCAGCAGCTCACGCAGCCGCGCGTCGTCGCCCAGTTCGGAGAGCACCCAGGAAGCGGAGTTGATGATACCGGCGCGCGCATTGGCGTCGTATTCCCTGGCAAGGAAGGCATCGAGCGTGGTGCGTGCGCGCGTGGCGATGGCCGCAGGCACTTCGCCTCCTCCGCCCAGCACGCGCACCGCCTGCAGCCGGCGCGCGGCAGTGAGCAGGCGCACGGTGTCGGACTGGCGGGAGTCGGCCTCCAGCGCATCGAGGAAGGCCAGGTAGCGCTGTTGCAGCGTTGCGACCTCGGCGGGCAGCGCCAGGCGCGCGGCTTCGAAGAGCTCATCGCCCACGTACAGCAACGCCGTGCCCGCATCCACGCTGCGCGGTGTATCAGCAAGCAGGTCATGCACCTGGCGCACCAGTGCATCCAGAGGCGCCCCCGGCGCCTTGCCGGCGGACAAGGCATCGGCTGCCTCCGTGGCAGCCAGGTCGGCGGCCAGCACCAGCAGCCGGTCACGCTCCACGCGCGAGGCATCCGGGCAGCGCTGCGCCGCCGTCTGCAGCGAAGGCACCAGCGAGGCGGCGGGAATCTTCGCATCCGACCAGTCATTCCACGCCAGGCGCCGGCACTCCGCGGGCGCGAGGCGACGCGCGGCATCCTGCTGCAGCGAATCGAGCAGCTGTTCCACCGGCTGGGTGTTCTCGAGCGCCAGGTCCAGCACGTCCGCATAGCTGGCCAGGTCGCTGCCGCCGGAGATGCGCGCGAGCTCGGTGCGCTCAGGCTTCAACACCACGACGGATGGATAACCCTGCACCTTGAACTGGTCGGCAATGCGCTGCGCGCCGGGCGCATCACCATCAAGGTATACGGGGACGAACTGCCGCAGCGCCTGCTGGAAGTCGCTGCGCGGAAAGACATGGGCCTTCAGGTCGTAACAGGGCGGGCACCATTCCGCGCCCCAGTAGAGGAACACCAGCCGGCCCTGCTTCGCGGCCTCTTCGAAGGCCGCATCCACGCCACCCTGGAACCACTCGATGCCCTCGATGCGGGCAACTTCCGGCGTTGCGGCCGGCGCCGCGGAAGCGGCAGCCGGCGGCTCGCCGCGCTGGCAGGCGGCCAGCGCAGCCAGCGCGATGCACAGGGCAATGCGTGCGTGCATGGGATCCCTCCGCCTCAGGTCGCTCCTTCGGACACCTCCGGAGCACGGGCCTTGGCCGGGTCGGGCCTGATGTGCAGCCCACCCAGCACCAACACGAAGAACAATGGCACGAAGAAGACGGCGAGGAAAGTGGAGGCCAGCATGCCGCCGATCACGCCCGTGCCCACGGCGTTCTGCGCGCCCGAACCCGCGCCGCTGGCGATGGCCAGCGGCAGCACGCCGAACATGAAGGCCAGCGAGGTCATCAGGATGGGCCGCAGGCGCTGACGTGCGGCCTGCATCACCGACTCGATGAGGCTTGCCCCCTTGTCGTAATAGTCCTTGGCGAACTCCACGATCAGGATGGCGCTCTTGGCCGCCAGGCCCATCGTGGTCAGCAGGCCCACCTGGAAAAACACGTCGTTCGACAGGCCGCGTGCCAGGGTGGCGATCACCGCACCCAGGATGCCCAGCGGCACCACCAGCAGCACGGTCACCGGAATCGACCAGCTCTCGTACAACGCCGCCAGGCACAGGAACACCACCGCCAGCGAGATGGCATACAGGGCCGGCGCCTGCGCGCCTGCCAGACGCTCCTCGAACGAGATGCCTGTCCACTCCAGGCCCACGCCGGCCGGAAGCTGCGCCACCAGCGCCTCCATCTGGTCCATGGCTTCGCCCGAGCTGTAGCCCGGCGCCGCCTGGCCCTGGATGTTGAACGCAGGCACGCCGTTGAAGCGCACCAGCTTCTGCGCGCCATAAACCCATTCGGCGGAAGCGAAGGCGGAAAACGGCACCATCGCCCCATCGCGGTTGCGCACGTACCACTTGCCGAGGTCATCGGCCTGCATGCGCGCCGAGGCCTCGCCCTGCACATACACGCGCTTCACGCGCCCCTTGTCGATGAAGTCGTTCACGTAGGCCGAGCCCCAGGCCGCCGCCAGCGTCTGGTTGATGTCGGTGATGGGCACGCCCAGCGCGCTGGCCTTCTCGCGATCGATGTTGAGCTTCAGCTGCGGCGCGTCCTCCACGCCGTTGGGACGCACGCCGGCCAGCACCGGGTTCTGCGCCGCCATGCCGATCAGCTGGTTGCGCGCCGCCAGCAGTGCCTCGTGGCCGATGCCACCGCGGTCCTGCAGCTGCATGTCGAAGCCGGATGCATTGCCCAGCTCGGACACGGCCGGCTGCACCACGGCGAATATCTGCGCGTCGCGAATGGTGGCGAAATGGGCGCTGGCGCGCGCGGCAATGGACTTCACGTCCTGTCCCGGACCGCCGCGCTCATCCCAGTGCTTCAGCTTCACGAACACCAGGCCCATGTTCTGGCCGCTGCCGGCAAAGCTGAAGCCGGCCACCGCGAGCACGTCCTGCACCACGTCCTTCTCGTTGATCATGAAGAAGTCGCGCGCCTGCTCCAGCGCCGCCTGGGTGCGCTCGCGCGTGGCGCCGGGCGGAGTCTGCACGATGGCCAGCACCTGGCCGGCGTCCTCGTCGGGCAGGAACGCGGTGGGGATGCGCACGAACAGCAGTCCCAGCGCCACGATCAGCGCGGCATAGACTGCAAGGCCCACGCGGTTGTGGTGCAGCAGCGCGGTCAGGGTGCGCAGGTAGCCCCGGTTGGTGCGCTCGTAGCCGCGGTTGAACCAGCCGAAGAAACCACGCCTCGTCTCATGCGAGCCCTTCGCCACCGGCTTCAGGATCGTGGCGCACAGCGCCGGCGTGAGGATCATGGCCACCAGCACCGACAGCACCATGGCCGAGACGATGGTGATGGAGAACTGGCGGTAGATGACGCCCGTGGAACCGCCGAAGAAGGCCATGGGCACGAATACCGCCGACAGCACCAGTGCGATGCCGACCAGCGCGCCGGTGATCTGGCCCATGGACTTGCGCGTGGCCTCCTTGGGAGACAGGCCCTCCTCGTGCATCACGCGCTCCACGTTCTCGACCACCACGATGGCGTCGTCCACCAGCAGGCCGATGGACAGCGCCATGCCGAACATGGTCAGCGTGTTGATGGAATAGCCGAACGCGGCCAGCACGCCGAAGGTGCCCAGCATCACCACCGGCACCGCGATGGTGGGGATCAGCGTGGCGCGGAAGTTCTGCAGGAACAGGTACATCACCAGGAACACCAGCACGATGGCCTCGCCCAGCGTCTTGGCCACCTCGAGGATGGAGGTGCGCACGAAGGGCGCGGTATCCACCGGGTACTTCACCTCGACGCCGGGCGGGAAGAAGGGCTTCAGCCGCTCCAGCGTCGCCGAGATGGCGTTCATGGTGTCCAGGGCGTTCTCGCCGATGGCCAGGCGCACGGCCATGGCGGTGGCGGGCTGGCCGTTGTAGGTCACGTCGCGGACAAAGTTCTCCGCCTCGAGGGTCACGCGCGCCACGTCGCCCAGGCGCAGCCGCGAACCATCCGGGTTCACGCGCAGCAGGATGTCGCGGAACTCGTCCGGCTGCGACAGGCGCGTCGGGCCGATCACCGTGGCGGTGAGCGCCTGGCCCGGCTCGGCCGGCAGGCCGCCGATCTGGCCGGCCGACACCTGCACGTTCTGCGCGCGGATGGCCGCCAGCACGTCGCCGACGGCCAGGTTGTAGGCGGCGAGTTTCGCCGGATCCAGCCAGATGCGCATCGCGAACTGCGCGCCGAACAGCTGCACGTCGCCCACGCCGGGCGTACGCGAGATCTGGTCCTGCACGTTGGAGGCAACGAAGTTCGACAGGTCATCGCCCGACATGCTGTTGTCGGTGGAGATGAAGGCCAGCACCACGAGGAAGTTGCGCGTGGGCTTGGAGACGCGCAGGCCCTGCTGCTGCACCTCGGCCGGCAGCAGCGGCACCGCCGCCTGCATCTTGTTCTGCACCTGCACCTGGGCGATATCGGGATTGGTGCCCTGCTTGAAGGTGAGGTTGATCGAAGCCGTGCCGTCGGCGCTCGACTCCGAGGTGATGTAGTCCAGGCCGTCGATGCCATTGAGCTGCTGCTCGATGACCTGCACCACCGTGTCCTGCACGGTCTGCGCCGAGGCGCCGGGGTAGTTGGCGTTGATGGACACCTGCGGCGGCGCGATGGCCGGGTATTGCATGATGGGCAGGTTCACCACGGCGAGCGCGCCGGCCAGCATCAGCACCAGCGCGATCACCCAGGCGAAGACCGGGCGATCAATGAAGAAACGGGGCAACATGGCTCAGTTTCCTTCCTTCGCCAGCGGCGTCACCGTGACGCCGGCGCGCACCCGCTGCAGGCCGTCGACCACCACGCGCTCGCCGGCGCTGAGCCCGCCGTTCACCAGCCAGTCGCTGCCCACGGCGCGGTTCACCTGGATGACGCGCTCCGACAGCTTGTTCTCCGCGTCCACCACCAGCACCGTGGGTTCGCCGCGCGCATTGCGCGACACAGCGGCCTGCGGCACAACCAGTGCCTGGCTGTTGCTGCCCTGGGCCAGCGTGGCGCGCACGAACATGCCGGGCAGCAGCGTGCGCCCCGGGTTGGGGAACACGGCGCGCAGCAGCACCGAGCCGGTGCCGGCTTCCACCGTCACCTCGGAGAACTGCAGCGTGCCTGCTTGCGGATATTCGGTGCCGTCCTCCAGCTGCAGCATCACGCGTGCCTTCTGCTGTCCGTCGCGCTGCAGGCGGCCTGCGTCGAACTCGCGCTGCAGGCGCAGCAGCTCGGTGCTGGACTGCGTGACGTCCACGTAGATGGGATCCAGCTGCGCCACCGTGGCCAGCGGCTGCTGCTGGTTCGCCGTCACCAGCGCGCCCTCGGTCACCTGCGAGCGGCCGATGCGCCCGGAGATGGGCGCGCGCACCTGCGTATAGGTGAGGTCGATGCGGGCGGTCTCCAGCGCGGCTTTCGCGGCGGCCACGGCCGCCGCGGCACTCTTGTCCGCCGCCACGGAGTTGTCGTACTCCTGCTGGCTCACCACGCCCTGCACCTGCAGCCGGCCGTAACGTTCGGCGATCAGCCGCGCGGCCTCGTATTGCGCCTCGGCGCTGGCCAGCGCGGCCTCGGCGCGCAGCAGTGCCGCGCGATACGGCGCCGGGTCGATCTCGTACAGCGGTTCGCCGGCGCGCACTTCGGCGCCCTCGGTGAACAGCCGCTTGAGCACGATGCCATCCACCTGCGGGCGAACCTCGGCGATGCGGTACGCGGAAGTGCGTCCCGGCAGCACCGTGGAGAGCTCCACCTGCCGTGGCGCCAGCGTGATCACCGCCACTTCGGGTGCCGCGGCGGCCGGTGGTGGTGGCGCCTTGCCGCCGCAGGCGGCAAGCAGCGAGGCAGCGATGAGAAGTGCGGGGGTCTTGTTGGTGGTCATTCTCGGGTCTCCGGCGCGATCAGCTTCGCGCGCCATTGCGCAGCATCCGGTTGAGCATGCCGACGAGCAGCTCGATCTCGTCTTCAGAAAAATCCTGCAGGTGCCGCGACAGCTCGTCGCGGATCACAGGGGGTATGGCGGCCGCGGCTTCGCGGCCCTTGTCGGTGAGTGCCAGGTGCACCAGCCGGCGGTCGCTCCCGCTGCGCTGGCGCTGCAGCAGCTGCTTCTGCTCCAGGCGGTCGAGCATGCGCGTCATCGCACCGCAGTCCATCTCGCACTCGCGCGCCAGCGCGGCCACGGTGTCGGCGCGGCCCAGCGAGAGCAGCAGCAGCGGCTCCCACTGCATGGCGGTCAGTTCCAGGGGCTGCATGCGCGCATCCACGTTGCGCACCAGCGAGGAGAAAACCAGCTTCAGCGTGCGGCCCGCACGCATCCGCGGCTCATCCTGCAGGGTGTCGGCGGCTTCGGGAGTGCCGTCCGGGGGAGGCATTATGATTGCTCAGGCAGTTTTTAACGGATCAAATCATGCCTGATCAAATACCCCGGAAACAAGAAGGGGCCCACGCAGTTTCCCGCGCGGGCCCCTTATGTCAAACGAAACGCCTCAGACGCCGAGGTTGTCGGCGGCAAACTGCCAGTTGAGCAGCTTGTCGATCACCGCATTGGCATAGTCCGGACGGCGGTTCTGGTAGTCCAGGTAATACGCGTGCTCCCACACGTCGATGGTCAGCAGCGCCTTCTGGCCCTTGGTGAGCGGCAGGTCGGCGTTGGCGGTCTTGGTGACCGCCAGCTTGCCGCCATCGGAGACCAGCCACGCCCAGCCGCTGCCGAACTGCGTGGTGGCGGCCGTGGCGAGCTCCTTCTTCAGGTTGTCCAGGCTGCCGAAGTCCTTCTCGATCAGCTGCGCCAGCGCGGTGGGGGGCGTGCCGCCCCCACCGGGCTTCAGGCTGTTCCAGAAGAAGGTGTGGTTCCACACCTGGGCGGAGTTGTTGAACACGCCAACCTTGTCGGGCTTGCCGGCGGATTCAAGGATGATCTTCTCCAGCGGCTGCCCTTCCAGCGGCGTGCCGGCAATCAGCTTGTTGAGGTTGTCCACGTAGGCCTTGTGGTGCTTGCCGTAGTGGAATCCGATCGTGTTGGCGCTGATGACCGGGTCGAGCGCGTTGTCGGCCCAGGGAAGCGGAGGCAGGGTGATGGATTGGGTCACTGTGGTGTCTCGCGGTTGGCACGCGGGCAGAGGACCCGCGCCGGGAGGGCGATGATAGCGCTCCCGGCGGCAGTTTTGGCCAGTCCGGTACGAGGAGGGCTCAGAACCGGTAAAGGATGTGCAACTGGAGGACAGGCCAGAGCTTGAAGTCCCTGGCCTGGTCTTCCTTGTCCGCACGCTCAGCTTCGAGATCCGCCTGGAATTCGGAATTGTTGGCCAATGCGCCTGAACTGGAAACACGCACCTTTGGCGACCCCTGAAGCATCACGCCCGCCTCGATGCCAAGCGCAAGTCCGCTCTTGAATTTGCCCGCCTTGCCTACCGTCAGCGTCGGAGAGAATTTCCTGAAAGACACCTTGCCTTTCAGCTGCCCGATTTCCGCCTGGGTGTATTCGCCTTCGCCGATCTCCACCAGCGAATCCACGGGAGTACCGGTAGCGACAACCTTGTTGCTGTTGGCGCGCGCGCCTACAGAAAACCGCGTGCTTCCGCCGAGAGGATAGAGGTCGACCGCAAAGCCCACGGAGTTGAGCTTGGCTTTCGCGTCGTACCGGATGCCGTCCTTCTCTTCGTCGAAATCGTAGCCGTAAAAACCGCCGTTGACCCGCACGCCCAGGGCACGATTGAACCGGTAGCCCACATCCGGGCTGATGCCCAGCGTTCCTCCCGACACGCCAACCGTCCAGATGCCACCGCCCTCCCCGGCAGCAGACACCTTGGTTGAACAGAACATTGCCACCGCCAGCACACACGCCGCAGCTCTTGCAGACGACATAGATACACTCCCTTGGATACTGGATGTCTGGGTTGGATTGTGATTTGTCGTTATGACCCGGAACCGCTGAAATCATAGCCTGAGCCGGGCCGGCGCCGCCCGACCGCATCACATTCCGGGCACCAGCGGCCAGAGCAAGATTCGGGATGCCCGACTGCGTCACAGGCGGTAACTTGCGCACATGCCATCGCGCCGCCCCATTGCCGCCCCCCCTCCCCCTCCTGCCGGGCACAACCCGGTACGGGAGCGGAATGCCGCCCTGGTGGCGGCCGCCTGCCGGCAGATCGAAAGCGCCGGGCGAATGCCCGACCTCGGGGAGCTGGCTGCCGCGGCAGGCCTGAGCCCGTTTCATTTCCACCGGCTCTTCAAGCAGGTCACGGGGCTCACGCCCAGGCGCTATGCCGATGCCCATCGCGCCCTCCTGGTGCAGGCCGAACTTGCCCGTGGCGCGCGCGTGACCGATGCGGTCTATGCGGCCGGCTTCGGTTCCAGCAGCCGCTTTTATGACCAGGCGGCGGCACAACTGGGCATGCGGCCGGCGCAGTACCGCGATGGCGGGCGCGGCAGCACCATCCGCTTCGCAGTGGCCCAGTGCACCATGGGCGCGCTGCTGGTGGCCGCCTCGGAGGCCGGCCTGTGCGCCATCCTGCTCGGTGATGACGCGGAAGTGCTGGTGCGCGACCTGCAGGACCGCTTCCGGCAGGCGCGGCTCATCGGTGCCGACGCTGCCTTCGAAAGCTGGGTGGCGCAGGTGGTGGGATTCGTGGAGTCACCCGGCATCGGGCTCGACCTGCCGCTGGACCTGCGCGGCACGGCATTCCAGCGGCGCGTGTGGGAGGCATTGCGGCGCATTCCGGTGGGCGAGACCGTCTCCTATGCCACGCTGGCCGCAAGCCTCGGGCAGCCGCGCGCGGTGCGCGCCGTGGCACGCGCCTGTGCCGCCAATCCGCTGGCCGTGGCCGTGCCCTGTCACCGCGTGGTGCGAACCGATGGTGCGCTGTCTGGATACCGCTGGGGCGTGGCGCGCAAGCGCGAACTGCTCGCGCGCGAGCAGCGCGGCAGCAAGGCGGATGCGCGTGGCGGCACTGCGCCGGCTCAGGCGCCGGAGAAATCGAAGTCGATGTCGTCGGGCACGGCCACGTCGTAGCCCTTGGTGAAGCCTATCACCCGGCCGAGCACCACCACCGTGGTCCACAGCAGCAGGGAAAGCGCACCAGCCAGGCGCGCCGCGCGCGGTGGCGGCAGGTTGCGGTCCCAGGCAGCCACGCCGCGGAACGTGTGGAGCTGGAACACCAGCATGTTCACGCCGGCCAGCAGGATGGCCAGCAGCTTGAAGCGGAAGGCGGTGTTGAACCAGTAGGTGGTGGCATTGGCCGCGAAATAAAGCGCGCCGGTGAACAGCGCACCGGCGAACGCGACCCAGGTGAGGCGCAGCATCTCTGCCGACACGCGGGTCACCGCGCGCTGGCGGTCCGCCAGGCCCAGCAGGCGCAGGTCCACCACCAGGATGCTGCCGAAGACCATCGCGATGCACAGCACGTGGGCGGCATTCACCCAGGGCATGGCAAGTACATTGCCGCGCATCCACTCCCCCGCCGCCGAGGACTCGATGGACTGGACCAGCGACGGCGCATTCACGGCGCGCCCTGCAGCACGGCCGGTGACCAGCTGCCCCAGATCGCATCGTCATAGGCAATGGCACGACCGAGGAAGACCACTGCCAGCCACAGCAGCACGGTGGCCACCGCGGCCATCCTGGTGATGGCGGGAAATTCCGCATCTCCCGCCGCACCCGCCGACGCGCTGGCGGCCCTGCGCATGCGCCTGCCGAAGACCGCCACGCCGGCCAGGCCCACCGCCAGCAGCAGCATCTTCACGCGGAAGGACAGGGTCATCAGCTCGCGCACGGGTTCCGACAGCGTCAGCAGCAGCCCGGTGGCGGCCATCACCAGCACGCCGCCCCACAGGAAAGGGGCGAATCGCGCCCATACGCGGGCGAAGGGCTCATCCATGCGCGCAACACCCAGCACGCGCGAGGCAATCACCAGCACCGCGATGAACACCACGCCGATCATCAGGATGTGCACGGATTGCAGCGCGGGCACCAGCCAGGGGCTGGACTGGATGGCGACACTCACCGGCGTGGCCTGCAGCCACGTCGCGAACTCCAGCAGCCCCATTGCGGTCAGTTGGTGGGCGCCGGCAACGGGCCTTCGCCAAAGGCCTGGTGGCCCTCGACCGAATCGCAGTGTTTGCCCGGCTGCGGCGGCGTGCGGCCCGGGCACTTGAACAGCGGGCCCTGGCGCAGGCCCTTGTGCTCGCCGCTGCGCATCGGCCGCATCGCGACGCTGAACACCGTGCCCTTGGGGAAGGAGGACACCGAGATGCCCTCGCCGGCAGAGGCCGCGGAACCGGCCATCTCCACCTCCCAGATCACCGCCTCGCCCCGCTCGTCGCGTTCCACGTTCTTGCGCTCGGCATTCATGGGCGCGAAATAGATCTGCAGGTGGTTGGCGTCGGGATTCACCACCGTGACCACGCCGGTGAAGACCATGGTCTTCGTCTGGTCGAAGGGCGCGAAGGAATGGTGGGCCTGCAGCGGAATGGCCGCGGCCAGCACCACGGCAAGCATGCCCATCCGACACCCACGCGATCCACACGGCCTGATGCTCATGGAGTTGCCCTCTCTAGTCGAACCTGAACAACGCTTCCTGCTCTTCCTTCGCGGGATTCTTCATGCCCTGCTCGTAACGCTCCTCCCACATCTTCGCCCACGGGCGGTTGTAGATGTCGGGCACCACGTATTCGATCTTCTGGCCCGGGCTGGTGGGCGTGGAGCGGTTGTCCACCGGGAAGATCGTCGGCACGCATTCGATGAAGGTGTAGGGATTGCCCTGGTCCACGCCGCCCATGCGCGTGAGGTCGCGCACGATGCGGATGGGCTCCACGAAGGCCTCCGGGTCGTAGAAGATCGCCTCGTGGTTGAGCGCCACCAGCCTGCCGGCGGCGTCACGCACCGGCGTGTAGATCTCCACCGTCTGCAGCTTGCTGGAGAACTCGAACTTGCCGTGCACCATCCAGCCCTGGATGTTGGAGGTCCAGGTGATGAGCACGTCCCTGTCCCAGAAGCCCACCGTCTCGCCATACCAGCGCGGCACGTCGGCACCCAGGCGCGGCACCGCGCCGGTGAGGTTGAAGCTGCGGCCCACGTTGATGTTGGTGACGAAGTTGCGCGCCACGCCGGTGGCGATCTGCACCAGTTCGGGAGTCACCAGCACGAAGTGCGGGTTGATCTGGGGCTGGATGGCCACCGGGTCGAAACGCCGCATGAAACCCTCCGGCCAGCAGTACTGCGACGGCCAGTGCGAGGCGGCGCTCACGGCCTCGTGGTAGAGCATCTGCACCATGCGCTTGCGGTATTCGGGCGTGAGCAGCGAGAGGATGGTGGGGACCTGGCTGGAGCGCAGCGTGGAATACCAGTCGCCGCGCATGGCCACCGAGTAGCGTCCGGTCAGCTCGCCCGGCACGGTGGCATAGGTGTGTTTCGTCGGGCCGCCGCGCGCCTTCGTCTCCTCGAGCAGCGCCTCGTAGTGCGCCTGCGCGGTCTTGAAGGGATAGGGACTGATGATGGATGAGCGCGGGTAGTCCACATCGCAGAATCCCCAGGCTGCCTTCGCCGGATCCTCGGTCATGGCCGTGCCATTGGCGCCCCGCTGCGATTCCAGCGCGAAGGGACTGTTGCAGCGGAAATAACGCGGGTCACTCCACAGCGCGGTGTCCTGGTAGAAATCCTTCGTGGTGAAGATGTCCACGGGCAGGGGCTGGATGCCGGGCGGCGTGTCGCCGTTGATGGCGGAGCCGGTGACGATGGCGCCGCCGCCGCCCTGGCCGGGTTGCGGCGGACGACCCGGCGTGCCCGGCGGGCCGCCACCCGGTCCTGCTGCGCGCTGCGCTACCGGACCGACGGTCCAGGGTTCGCGCCGGCGCAGGTCGGCCGCGCGCTGTTCGAGCGTCTGGCCGGGCGCTGCGAATCCGCCGCCGCCGGGCGGGCCACCGCCTGGAGGTCCCCCTCGCGGTGCACCACCGCCACGGCCCGGTGCCGCAGGCCCGACGAGGTCCACCGCCAACGGCGCGCCCCGCCCCACGCTGCGCAAGCCAGGATCGGCCACCTGCTGCGCCAGGGTCGTGGCGGTGGAGGCCACTACTGCCGCAGCCGCCGCATACGCAAGCCACTTCGCGATCCGCATAGCCGATCCCCCCGTGTTGGCGCCGGCTCAGGGCCCGGGCGCAGTCACCAGTGGAGAGTAGCCCCCCCCGGTGCTGGCTGCCTCGACATCCTCGAATCCGGCCGCCCCAAGGAAACCGCGCAATTCGGCCAGCGTGAACTGGCGCCCCCTGGTGCCGATCAGCATCAGCAGCGAGAACGCCGCCGCGGGCCACGGCCCGGTGCCCTCGTCATCCATCAGCACTTCATGCAGCAGGATGCGTCCGCCGGGCGGCAGCGCCTCGAAGGACTTGCGCGCCAGCATCCGGCAGGTGTCATCGGACCAGTCGTGGAAGATGTTGGAGAAAAAATGCGCGTCGAAGCCCTGCGGCCAGGGCTGCGTGAACATGTCCAGCGACAGGGTCTTCACGCGCGCGGCGGCACCCCGCGCGGCGATGTAGCGCTCCGCCTCGGCGCAGATGGTGTCGATCTCCAGCACCGTGGCGGCCAGCGCGGGCCAGGCCACGGCGATCTCGATGGCGAAGATGCCGGAGCCTCCGCCCACGTCGAGCAGGGAGCCGATGTCGCCGAACACCGCCTGCTGGGCCACTGCGCAGGCGGCGGCGCGGCTGTGCGCGTTCATGAACGCGGTGACGGAACGCGCCAGGTCCGGCGGCATGGCCCCGCGTTCCCATTCCTCGGCCACAGAGGGGTATTGCTGCGCGCGGTCGCCGGTGCGCAGGGTCTCCAGCAACTGGGCGTGGAAGGGTTGCTGCTCCACGAAACGGTGCAGCACCGGCCCCACATACCCATCGGCGCGTGGATGAAGCCAGCGGCGTGCCGCGGCGGTGGCACGCCACAGCCCCTCGCGCCGTTCGACGAACCCCAGCGCCGCCAGCGCGCCCAGGTGCACGTTGAGCGCGCGCGCATCCACCTGCAGTTGCGCGGCCAGCGTCGCGGTGGTACTGCGTGGCACACAGAACGCGCCGGGTAAGCCGCCGGAGAACGCGGTGCTCGCGCTGCGGGTTCAACTGAGCAAGCACGACGGCCGCTGGCTGGTCGACGA
>CBFGXE010000027.1:0-37988 GCA_965652645.1 uncultured bacterium
CGGGCACCCCATGGCCTTCGGCCACGACCTGTCGGCAATGCGTGCCGCGATCGACGCCGACACGCGCCTGGTGTACATCGCCAATCCCAACAATCCCACGGGCACCTGGGTCGATGAGGCCGCGTTGCGCGCCTTCCTCGATGCCGTGCCACCGCACGTCATTGTCGTGCTGGACGAGGCCTATTTCGAATATTCCCGCCGCGTGGACTGCCCGGATGGCATGTCCCTTCTGGGGAAATATCCAAACCTGGTGGTGCTGCGTACCTTCTCCAAGGCACACGGCCTGGCAGGGGTGCGCGTGGGCTACGGCATTTCCAGGGCCGACGTGGCCGACATGCTCAACCGCGTGCGCCAGCCCTTCAACGTGAACATCCCCGCGCTTGCGGGCGCGCAGGCCGCGCTGGCCGACGCCGGGCAGCCGCGACGCGCGCAGCGGCTGGTGGAGGAGGGGCTCCGGCAACTGGGGGCGGCATTGCCTCCCCTGGGGCTCAAGGTCCATCCCAGCGCCGGCAACTTCGTGCTGGTGGATACCGGCCGCGACGGACGGCTGGTGTATGAGAAGCTGCTCGGCCATGGGGTGATCGTGCGCCCCGTGGGCGGCTACGGCCTGCCCGGGTGCCTCAGGATCACCATCGGCACGGCCGAACAGAACGAAACGCTGATCCGCGCGCTGGCCGCGGTGATGAAGGAAAGCTGATATCGAATGAAGAACTGGAAGGTCGAGCCCGCGCGGGAAGTGTCTGGACGGGTGCGTGTGCCCGGCGACAAGTCCATTTCGCATCGCTCGGTGATGCTGGGCGGCATCGCGCAGGGGCGCACCGAGGTGACCGGGTTCCTCGACGGCGAGGACTGCCTGGCAACCGTGGAGGCCTTCCGTGCCATGGGCGTCACGGTTGATCGCCACAGCGATACTGCGCTCACGGTGCACGGCCGCGGGTTGCACGGGCTTTCGGCACCTGACCGCGTGCTCGACATGGGCAATGCGGGCACTGCCATCCGCCTGTCGATGGGGCTGCTCTGCGGCCAGAAGTTCAGTTGCACGCTCACTGGCGACGAGTCGCTGCGCTCCAGGCCCATGGAGCGCGTGGCCGGGCCTCTCCGGCAGATGGGGGCCCGCATCGATACCACCGACGGCAGGCCGCCCGTGACGCTGCATCCGGCAGGGCGCCTCACGGGCATCGACTACGCCATGCCCATGGCCAGCGCGCAGGTGAAGTCGGCCATCCTGCTGGCGGGCCTGTATGCCGAGGGTCGCACCAGCGTCACCGAACCTGCGCCCACCCGGGACCACACCGAGCGCATGCTGCGCGGCTTCGGGCTGGAGGTGGAGGGCAATGGCCCGCGCGCCAGCCTGGTGGGCGGACAGCAGCTCACTGGCACGCGCATCGCGGTGCCGGGTGACATTTCCTCCGCGGCCTTCTTCCTGGTCGCCGGCTGCATCGCCGGGCGCAACGACTTCGTGCTGGAGAACGTGGGCATCAATCCCACGCGCACCGGCATCCTCGACGTGCTGAAGCTGATGGGTGCGGATCTCACCGTGCACCAGCGTGAATCCCAGGGTGGCGAGCCGGTGGCCGACATCCAGGTACGCCGCTCGGCATTGCGTGGCATCGCCGTGCCGGAGCAACTGGTGCCCCTGGCCATCGACGAGCTGCCCGTGCTGTTCATCGCCGCCGCCGCGGCCGAGGGCGAGACCGTGTTTACCGGCGCGGCCGAACTGCGTGTGAAGGAGAGCGATCGCCTGGCGGTGATGGCAGAGGGACTCACCCGCGCCGGCATACCCAACGAGCTGCTGCCGGATGGCATCCGCATCCAGGGCGGACATCGCCTGCAGGGTGCCGTGATCGACAGTTACGGGGATCACCGCATCGCCATGTCCTTCGCGGTGGCCAGCCTGATCGCGGACGGCACACTCACGATCCGCGACGTGGCCAACGTGGCCACCTCCTTCCCCGGCTTCCCGAAGCTCGCCGCCAGCTGCGGCCTTGCGGTGCGGGACGCATGAGGTCGCATTCCGGCGAGGACCGGGCCGTGCCGGTGATCACCATCGACGGGCCCAGCGGCTCGGGCAAGGGCACCATCAGTCGCCGGCTGGCCGGACTGCTGGAATGGCACCTGCTGGACAGCGGGGCCCTGTACCGCCTGGTGGCCCTTGCCGGGCGCAAGGCCGGGCTGGACCTTGCAGACGAGGCGGGCCATGCCGCCGCTGCCGCCCGCATGGCCGTGACCTTCGGGCAGACCGGGGCCGGTGACGAGAAGGTGCTGCTGGGCGGCGAGGACGTGACGGCCGACATCCGCACCGAGGAGGCCGGCCAGGGCGCTTCCCGCGTTGCCGCCTGGCCCCCGGTGCGTGCCGCGCTGCTGCAGCGCCAGAAGGATTTCGCCCAGCCGCCGGGCCTGGTGGCCGACGGACGGGACATGGGCACCGTGGTTTTCCCTTCGGCCGACCTGAAGATCTTCCTGACCGCGAGCCCCGCCGAAAGGGCCCGCAGGCGCTATAACCAGTTGAAAGACAAGGGTTCTGGTGCTAGCCTTGCCGCCCTTTCGCTGGAGATAGCCGAGCGTGACAGGCGGGATTCCACCCGCGCCGTGGCGCCGCTGCTGCCCGCCGACGACGCCGTGACCATCGACAGCACCAGCCTCACGATCGATGAGGTGGTGCAGCGGATCATGGCCGAAGTGCGGGCACGCCGCATCTGACTCCAGCAGAAGGTTTTCGGGTCGGACACCACCCTGTGGCGTCCGTGTTTCAACACAACCGTGCCGGCGCGCATCGCAATGCCGTGGCACGCAACGAGTGGTGCATGAGCGAATCTTTCAGCGAACTGTTCGAACAAAGCCTGGCCAATACCCGCATCCGTCCGGGCCAGATCCTCACCGGACGCGTCGTCAGCGTCAGCGACGACATGGTCATCGTCAATGTGGGCCTGAAGTCCGAGGCCGTCATCCCCATCGAGCAGTTCCGCAATGAGCGCGGCGAGGTCGAGGTCGTCGAGGGTGACGACGTCGAGGTCGCGCTCGATGCCATCGAGAACGGCAATGGCGAGACCCATCTCTCGCGCGACAAGGCCAAGCGTGCCCGCACCTGGACGCGCCTGGAAAAGGCCTTCAACGACTCCGAGATCGTCACCGGCATCATCACCGGCCGCGTGAAGGGCGGCTTCACGGTGGAGCTGGAGAACGTGCGCGCGTTCCTGCCGGGTTCGCTGGTGGATGTGCGCCCCGTGCGCGACACCTCGTACCTTGAGAACAAGCCGCTAGAGTTCAAGGTCATCAAGCTCGACCAGAAGCGCAACAATGTCGTGGTCTCGCGCCGCGCCGTGGTGGAGCAGGAATTCTCCGCCGAGCGCAGCGCGCTGATGGACAACCTGCAGGAAGGCGCGGTCGTGAAGGGCGTGGTGAAGAACCTCACCGACTACGGCGCGTTTGTCGACCTGGGTGGCATCGACGGCCTGCTGCACATCACCGACATGGCGTGGAAGCGCGTCAAGCACCCGTCGGAAGTGGTGCAGGTCGGCCAGGAAGTGGAAGTGCGCATCCTGAAGTTCGACCGCGAGCGCTCGCGCGTCTCGCTGGGCCTGAAGCAGCTGGGTGCCGATCCCTGGGAGAACATCGCCCGCCGTTATCCCCCGAACACCCGCGTGTTCGGCAAGGTCACGAACATCGCCGACTACGGCGCGTTCGTGGAGATCGAGGATGGCGTCGAGGGCCTGGTGCACGTCTCGGAGATGGACTGGACGAACAAGAACGTCAACCCGTCCAAGGTCGTGCAGACCGGCGAGGAAGTCGAGGTGATGGTGCTCGACGTGGACGAAGAGCGTCGCCGCATCTCCCTGGGCCTCAAGCAGTGCAAGAGCAACCCGTGGAAGGAGTTCGCCGAGAACTTCAACCGTGGCGACAAGGTCTCCGGCCAGGTCAAGTCGATCACCGACTTCGGCGTGTTCATCGGCCTGTCGGGCAACATCGACGGCCTGGTGCACCTGTCCGACATCAGCTGGGACATCCCCGGCGAAGAGGCCGTGCGCAGCTACCAGAAGGGCCAGCTCATCGAAGCGATGGTGCTGTCGATCGATCCGGAGCGCGAGCGCATCTCGCTGGGCATCAAGCAGCTGGCGAAGGATCCGTTCTCCGGCTACGTGGCCGAGCACCCGCGCGGCAGCATCGTCACCGGCACCGTGGTCGAAGTCGACCAGCGCGGCGCGCTGATCGACCTGGGCAATGGCGTCGAGGGCCAGCTGCGCGCCACCGAGCTGGGCCGTGACCGCGTCGACGACGCGCGCACCGTGCTGAAGGTGGGCGACACGGTCGAGGCCAAGTTCGTCGGCGTGGACCGCAAGACTCGTTCCATCACGCTGTCGATCAAGGCCAAGGAGATCCACGAGGAAGCCGAGGCGGTGCAGAGCTACCGCACGGAATCCGGCGGTGGCTCCTCGGGCACCAGCCTGGGCGACCTGCTCAAGGAGCAGATCGGCAACGATCGCGACTGATCGCAACGCACGCCGGGCGGGCCGCCGCATGAAGCGATGCGGCCCGCCAGGCGCATCCAGGGCAGGCCCGCATGACGAAGTCGGAACTGATCGAGATCATCACCGCCAAGCAGAAGCATCTGCCGGCGCGTGACGTCGAACTGGCCCTCAAGCAGATCCTGGAGATCATGAGCGATGCGCTCTCGCAGGGGCAGCGCATCGAGATCCGCGGCTTCGGCAGCTTCTCGCTGCATTTCCGGCCGCCGCGGCAGGGACGCAATCCCAAGACCGGCGAGGCCGTGGCCCTTTCGGGCAAGCACGTGCCGCATTTCAAGCCGGGCAAGGACCTGCGCGAGCGGGTCAACGAAAGCGCGGGACAGCCCATCCGCGATTGAAGCCGGAGAATCGGCGGGATCGCGCCGGATTCACGCATCCCATGCCGGATGCGTCACCTCCACACTGTCCGGGCGGCCGTGGTGGCCGCTGGTTGGCACAGACCGGAGGTTCACATGCTTGCATACAGACAGTCCCTGGTGGCGCTCACGATCGGCCTGCTGCTGCTGTTGTTCGGGTCTGCCGTCCCGGCCGCGCAGGTGGACATCAACACGGCCGATGCCGCCACGCTGGCAAAGGAGCTCAAGGGCATCGGCATGAAACGGGCGCAGGACATCGTCGAATACCGCCAGAAGCACGGGCCGTTCAAGTCGGCCGATGAGCTGGCGCTCGTGAAGGGCATCGGTCCGGCGTCCATTGCCAGGAACCGGGACATCATCCGCACCGACGGCAAGGGCGCCCCCGCCCCCGATCCGGCCGCCAGGACTGCCCGGAAACAGGTTCCCGCGGCCCGGCCAGGCACCAAGCCATCCGGCCCACCCGCGGGCGGAACCGGTTCAACTTCCCGCGGCCGCTAGTCCTGTAACATCGTTGCAGTCTGGGCAGGGAGCTGCAACGGAATGGTGCGGACAGTGGAGACGAAGAAAGTCAGGACGGCGGTATTTCCGGTGGCGGGCAGGGGCACGCGCTTCCTGCCGGCGACCAAGGCCAGCCCCAAGGAAATGCTGCCAGTGGTCGACAAGCCGCTGATCCAGTATGCGGTGGAAGAGGCCCTGGCCGCGGGTGCGACGCGCCTGGTGTTCATCACGGGCGCGTCCAAACGCGCCATCGAAGACCACTTCGATGCCGACGCCGAGCTCGAAAAGCTGCTCGACGCCCAGGGCAAGTCCGAACTGGCCGACCAGCTGCGCAGCGTGCTGCCCGCAAATGCCACCTGCATCTACATCCGCCAGCCGGCGCCCCTGGGACTGGGGCATGCCGTGCTCTGCGCGCGGCCGGCGGTGGGCGACGAGCCGTTCTTCGTGCACCTGGCTGACGACCTCATTGATGCGGAGAAACCCTGCCTGCAGCAGATGGCCGAGGTGCACGAGCGCAATGGCCGCAGCGTGCTGGGCGTGGAGGAGGTCGAGCCCTCCGAGACCGACAAATACGGCATCGTCGACGCCAATGGATCATCCGAACGCGTGGTAGCCATCAAGGCCATCGTGGAGAAGCCGCAGCCGGCCCGGGCACCCTCCAACCTGGCGGTGGTCGGCCGCTACGTGCTGACCCCGAGCATCTTCGACCACCTCGAGGAAATCGGCGCCGGCGCCGGCGGCGAGATCCAGCTCACCGACGGCATTGCCCGCCTGATGAAGGACGAGGACGTCTACGCCTATCGTTTTGCCGGCAAGCGCTACGATTGCGGCAGCAAGCTCGGCTACCTGCAGGCCTCCGTGGAATACGGCCTGAGGCACCCGAAGCTCGGCGGGCCCTTCAGGGAATACCTCCAGCAGCTGATGCGCGACTGACTAACGCTGCTCGCGGGCCCAATCGTCCCACGGGCCCGTGGTGTTGTAGGGCACGGTAATGAAGTGGGCCTCGATCTGCTCGATCATGCCGTCCTTCAGCTTGAAGAGTTCCATCAGGTAGAAGGTGTGCGGCCGGTACAGCAGGGGTTTCGCCGGCGTGCCGTCGGTGAGCTGGTAGTCGCCCATCCGGCCCATCTTGTCCATGAAGGCCACGCCCAGCACCAGGCCGCGCTCCTCGTCCACCAGCGGGAAGCGCCGGCCGCGCACGCGGTCGTTGTAGCGGTAGTAACCCAGGCGGAACTGTTCCTCGCATCCCAGCCTTGATACCGGCGTGACGGTGAAGCCCGAGTTGTGCGTGGTCTTCACGCCGTTTTCCACCCGCGAGCAATCGGGATGGAATTTCGTGAACAGGGTGCCGTCATTGAGCTGCAGGGTGTCGAAGTAGCCGTCCGACAGCGCGATCATCTGCGCACGCGGCACCCGCTGTGCCGGCGGGAGGATCTCGTTGAGCACGGGCTTGTGCTCGAACTTCTGGTCCTCGAAGCGGATGCCCGAGTCCGCCTGGCGCACGATCAGGGTCTCGGCCTCCGATACCAGGCCGTTTTCCACCTTGAGCCGCAGGGTATATGCGGAGGTGTCGGTGGTCTCGGTCACGGTGCCGAAGAATCCGACCTCGCCCGTGAGCGGATCGGCGAAGCGCAGGTCATACGAACCCAGGGCGGTGATGGTGCCCCACAGGCCGTCGCCCACCATCAGCGGCACGGTATTTTCAGTATTGCGCACCCTGGGGGCCCAGGGCACGCGTGCGGGATTGCGCTCCTTCAGGGCTGCCAGGTAGGTATCGAGCACGCGGTAGAGGTCGGCGCGCGTGGTGCGGACCGGCGCGGCATTGCGGCGCGGGTCCGGCAACCACTCCTCGGCGGCGCGTCCGGGCACGGCGGCCGTGATGCCGGCCAGCAGGAGGGCGCCAAGCAGCGCACGGCGAACGGGTGCCTTCATCATCCTTCCCCCGACAGAACAGTTGGAATGGTTTGCCGGGCATTCTAACATCGGGCGATGCCGTGGCCCGCGCCGCGGCCACGCCGAATACAAGGGGGTAGCAGTGGATCCGGAACAGTTCTCCACCCTGGAGCAGCCGCGCTTCGAGTTTGCGATGGAGGTGCGCCTGCGCTTCACGCGGGTCCAGCAGATCACCCAGCTTCCCACTGGCGGCGTGCGCAGCGCGGTTTACGTGGACTCCGGGGAGTTCTCGGGGCCGAACATCAAGGGCAAGGCCGTGCCCAATTCCGGCGGCGATTACGCGCTGTTCCGGCCCGACGATGTGGCCATCTTCGATGCACGCTACATGCTGCAGGAAGATGACGGCACGTTGATCCTGCTGCACAACAAGGGATTCCTCTGGGGCCGCACTCCCGACGTGATGGACCGCCTGCGCAAGTGGGCCTTCGAAGGCGGCGCGCCGGTGCCGCACGCGGAATATTACCTGCGGGCCTCGCCCACCTTCGAGACCAGCGTGGGCAAGCACGACTGGCTCACCAAGCATGTCTTCGTGGGCATCGGCGAGCGCAAGCCCGACGGCAACCTCATCCGCTACTACAAGGTGACCTGACGCGATGAAACGCGTGCTGCCACCTGGCCTGTCGGCCTCCCGGCTCGACAGGGCACTCAGGGACTTCGGCCGGGCAGTGGGCGATGAGTGGGTGCTGGCCACCGACCTCGATCGCGACACCTACCTCGACCACTTCGCGGTGGACGAGGCCGCCCACGCGCCCTCGGCTGCCGTCGCGCCGCTCACGGTGGAACAGGTGCAGGAAGTGCTGCGCATCGCCAATCGGCACAAGGTGCCGCTGTGGCCGATCAGTCGTGGCAAGAACTTCGGCTATGGCGGCGCGGCGCCACTGCTGAAGGGTTCGGTGGTGCTCGACCTGTCGCGCATGAAGAGGATCGAGTTCGACGAGCAGAACGGCGTGGCAGTGGTGGAGCCGGGTGTCGGCTTCTACGACCTCTACGACTTCATCCAGCAGAATCGCCTGCCTTACTGGACTTCCGTGCCCGGCAACAGCTGGGGTTCGGTGCTGGGCAATGCCCTGGACCGCGGCGTCGGATACACCACCTACGGCCAGCACACCGAAAAGCTCTGCGGCATGGAAGTGGTGTTGCCAACCGGCGAGCTGCTGCGCACCGGCATGGGCGCCATGAGCGGCTCGCCCACCTGGAACCTCTACCGCTACGGGTTCGGCCCCTCTTGGGAGCAGATGTTCGTGCAGTCCAACTACGGCGTGGTCACGAAGGCCGGCGTGTGGCTGATGCCGGCACCGGAGTCGATGATCGGCCTCGACATGGAGCTGGAGAATGCCGATGACCTGGGCTGGGCAGTGGACATCATCGCCGCTCAGCGGCGGGAGGGCCTGCTGCAGCAGTCCCCCTCCATCGGCAGCTGGCTGCGCGGGGCGGCCGTGCTCACCACGCGCAGGGAGTGGTACGACAAGCCCGGTGCGCTGCCCGACGACGTCATTGCGGCCATCCGCGAGCGCTTCGGCATCGGCTGGTGGTCCATCAGCCTGAGGCTCTACGGTTACGAGTCGGTGAACGAGGCGCAGGCAGCCATCATCCAGCGGCAGTTCGAGCGGCAGTCGACCCAGCCCATCCGCATCAGCCGCTGGAAGCAGGGCGAGCCACTGAATCCGGCGCCGGGGCAGGCGGCCTTTGCCGGCGTGCCCATCACCTTTCCAATGGCCAATGCGGCCTGGCATGGCGGACGCGGTGGCCACATCGGCTACTCGCCGGTCCTGCCGGCCACGGGGCAGGCGGCCATGGAGCAGTTCCGCCGTACCTACGACCGCTACAAGGAATTCGGCATGGACTACCACGGCTCCTTCGCCATGGGGGAGCGCAGCATCGTCAACGTCAACCAGGTGCTGTTCAACAAGGATGACCCGGAGATGATGGCGCGCGTGAACGCCTTCTTCCGCGCGCTGGTCAACGACGCGACGGAGAAGCGGTATGGCGAATATCGCACGCACATCGACTACATGGACCTTGTCGCGGCCACGTACGACTTCAATGGCGGGGCGCAGCTGCGCGCGAACGAGGCGGTGAAGGATGCCCTGGATCCCAATGGCATCCTGGCGCCGGGCAAGAGCGGCATCTGGCCGAAACGCTACCGCAACCTGAGGGGCAGGGCATGAAGCCGCGCGTGCCGGCATGGACCGCAGCGGCCGCCCTGGGCCTGCTGCTGGCGCAGGGGGCCTTGGCGGGAAGCCCGCCGGATGGCAAGGCGCTGTATCGCGAGCGTTGTGGCATGTGCCACCAGACCATCGGCATGGCCGTGGGCATCCTTTCGCGCCGCCCCAATGACGAGAGCCAGGGATTCCTCGAGGAGCGCAAGGATCTCTCCGCCACCTTCGTGCGTACCGTGGTGCGCACCGGCATTGCCAACATGCCGCGCATGCCGCGCGGTGAGGTCAGCGACGCGGAACTTGAGGCCATTGCAGTGTACCTGGCAAAGGGGAGGCCATGATGCTTGAGTCCTGGCACACACCGGAAGAGCAGGGCGCAGGATCGCTGCGCATGGACCGCCGCGCCATGCTCACGGTTTCCGGGGCGCTGGTGATGGCCGCCGCCACGGCGGGTGGCACCGAAGCGCGGGAAGCGGGTGCATTGTCGTCCATTGCCTCGCGTCCCACGGTCATCCTGCAGGACCGCAGGGTGCTGCTGCCGGAAGGCCTGCCTTCACGCCTGGGTGGCAACGTGGTGCGCGTGCTGCAGCTTGAGGCCGATCCGGTGCGCATGTGGCGTGGAGAGCATGCCGCGCTGCTGGCGGATCCGCGCACACGCCTGGTGGGCGTCACGCCCTGGATCGAGTTCGTGATGATCCAGGGGCTGGCGGCCGAATCGCGCCGCCGCGTGCACTACCAGCGGCATGATGCCGGCGCCGATGCGATGGTGTGGCTTATCGCCTGAGTCCGCGCGGCGCAAGCAGACAACGCCGCCGCTTCACCTCGAATCAGGGTTTCCCTGAGTCCGGCAAGATCAGGTGTTCACCTGACACTTCGCGCCTGCAGGTCACGCAGGAAGGCTCGCCGTGACCACACCTGAGAGCTGTCGGCGTCTGCCCACACTTGAGGGGGCAATCCCCGCTTCTTAACGTAACGCCCCGAGCGAAAGGCAAACCTGTCGAAAGGCAGGGACGCAAAGCCTCCGGTCTGAAGGATCAGATAGCGGGGCTGCCGGTGCGAGGAAATTGGGCGGCGCTTCATGCGCCGCGATCCGGGCGCCGTGAGTCATGTTGATGCAGTCCGGCCGGTCCAGGCAGGAACGCACTAACCCGACCTTTCACTTTGCCCTTCCCGGTGCGCCGGGAAGGTACGTCCTCGTGTGGCCCCGGATCTGCGGGGTGTCGGTGAATACATGTCCAATCCATGCCCTTCCGCGCGGCGGTACCTTGCATCGCTGGCCGGTTCCCTTGCCCTCTTCACCTGCGGCCAGGCGCTGGCCGCCCCGTATTCGGGGACCACGATCACGGTCCCGGCGACCATCCAGGCAGAGCACTTCGATACCGGCGGCCAGCGGGTTTCCTACTACGACACCACGCCGGCGAACCTGGGCGGGAAATTCCGCACCAGCGAAGCCGTCGACATCATCAGCGCGCCGGCCAGCATCGGCGGCTACGTGGTGACCAACATGGATACCGGGGAGTGGATGGTCTATTCCTTCCGGGTCGCCACCGCGGGCAGCTACGACATCGACGTGCGGGCCTCCAGCACCATGAGCACCAGCGCCTATCGCGTGGAGATCGACGCCAAACCTGCGATCAGCGCGGTGACCGTTCCCAACACCGGCAGCCTGAACACCTACCAGTGGACCAGCAAGCGCCGGGTAACCCTCACCGCGGGCGTGCACACCCTGACCATTGCCGCGGATCGCGGCGGCTACCGGCTGGATGCCATCCGCGTCACTGCCGCATCGGCCGCGGCGCCCGCGCCGGTTTCCTCGACAAAGCTGTTGTTCAAGTCGGGTTTCGACGGTGGGTCACTGAGCGTGCTGCCGCCGGTGAACTGCTGGGGTACCGGCTGCTGGCAGGACATCGCGGGCCTGGACAGCCTCAGTGGTTTCACCTGGCCGGGGACCATTGCCGACGGTACCAGCAAGATCATGCACCTGACGACGCCGGTGACCACCACGGCGCAGACCCTGGGCAACTATTCGATCAGCAGGGTGGAAACCACCACTGGTCCGCGCGGCACCCAGAGCTCGGCGCTGATGCAGCAGATCTCCCGCAACGTGAACGGCACCGCCCCCATGGGCACGGCGCCGGCGCAGAACCTGCTGCAGTTCATGCCCAAGCGGGATCCGGGCGACATGTACGTCAGCTACTGGATCAAGCTGCAGCCCGACATGGTGCAGAAGATGACCAACCTGCCGGCGGGACCGGGCATTGCCGGTGGGGGCACCTGGCGCGCGTTCTTCGCGCTGAAGACCGGTGGCCAGACCTCCTGGG
The DNA here is from genome assembly GCA_965652645.1 of uncultured bacterium. Classification (GTDB taxonomy): domain Bacteria; phylum Pseudomonadota; class Gammaproteobacteria; order Steroidobacterales; family Steroidobacteraceae; genus ZC4RG30. Next base: position 11,811 of record CBFGXE010000027.1, read on the forward strand.
GCGAGCCGGCCGACAATGGCGACTACCGCATCGAGGCCTATGTGATGACGCACAACAACGCCCAGCCCTACTGGGTGCTGCTGGGTGACAACAACGCCGGCGGTGGTGCGCCGGCGGTGAACACCTTCCGCATCGAGAACCGCAACGTGCCGGTGCCCGTGGGGCAGTGGTTCAAGGTGGAGTTCTTCTGGCATCGCAGCTCCGGTTCCGACGGGCGGGTCTGGATGGCGGTGAATGGCAAGGTCATCGCCGACCGGCGCGGTGCGAACATGGGCGCATGGAGCCAGCCGGTGAACCGCATCATGGCGCCGCTGCTCTACGCGGGCGGCACCATGCCCATCTACCAGTGGGTGGATGAGCTGGAGATCTGGAACGGATTCCCGGCCCCGGGCAACAACCCGCCGTACGCCCCGCACTGAGTGTGACGGTGCAGGCCGGCACCTACCTTGCCTTCGAGGGTGCGATGAAGGCGGACGACGCCCGCAAGATGCTGGCCGACTTCACGCCTGCGCAGCGCGCCAACATCGAACTGCTGCGCCAGCGCCTGGCGGCGAGGGAGAAGCAGTAACCTTCTGCCCGCCGGCGCCGCAGCGCCCGGCGGGCGCCTCAACTGGCGAGCGCGGCAGTGCCCGCGGCTGCGCTCGCCACTCCGGCCAGGCGCAGCCAGAGCGGGCGGGCAGGCAGCAGGACGGCGGCCTGCGAGGCCAGCATCGCCAGCAGCGCGGTGGCGATCATCACTCCCGGAACGTAGAGGCCGGCCTGAGCAGGCCCTTCGGCACCATGCGCAAGACCGTGGATGAGCGCAAACCCGGCGGCCAGCATGCCGCTGGTCCATAGCGGCAGGCGGCGGCCGACCGCCAGCAGCAACCCGCTGCCCACTACCGTGAGCGCAATGGCCGATTCCAGCAGTGGTCCGCCGCTGGCCGGCAGCAGCGCGCCGATGCCCACGAACAGGGCAAGGCACGCGGCAACCACCATCCGGCTGCGCGGCGGCATCAGCGCCGACCAGGCACTGACGGCCAGGATCATCAGCGCGTGATCAACGCCGGTCAGTGGATGCAGCAGTCCTTCCACCAGGTGGCCGGCATGAGCAGCATCACCTGGATGCGCAAGTGCGGCAGGCGAGGCGGCAAGCAGGACGGGAAGCAGGTTCAGGGCGAGTCTGGACATGGCAGGCCTCATCAGGAACGGAACAGGCGGGTGTACTGGGTCTCATGCCAGCAGCTGGCCATCATGGCCAGTGGCGTGGCACTGCCGATGTCTTCATCGGCGAGGGTGGCAGCATGGGCGAGCAGGCCCGGCAGGAACTGGCGGATGCGCTCCAGGACGCGTTGTCCTGCGGTCTGCCCCAGGGGCAGCAGCTTGACGGCGGCAGTGACCTGGTTCTCCGCCCAGGCCCAGGCATAGGCCAGTGCGCAGTCGCCGGCCGAGGCGCCGGAGGTGGCGCCAGCGAGGGCGAACAGGGCCGCGTGCGTGGCGCCAGGATGGCGCTGCCAGGGGATGGCCGCCTTGAGGCCATGGGTGGCCAGGATCTTCGCCAGCGACTGGCCGAGGTGGACTTCCTCTGCCCGCAACTCGGCTGTTTCGCGTGATGCCAGCAGCTCGCGGCTGAGGCGCGCCGCACGTATCTCGTCGCCTTCGCTCCAGGCGGCATGCAGGCGCAACAGCAGCGGCAGGTCGAGCGTGGCGAGCGAGTGGCGCGCCACGCCCATGATCCATTCCGCGGCCTGCTCCTCGTCGGACACCCAGCCGCATTCGCTGGCGTATTCCAGCCCCTGGGAGAAATTGAAGGCGCCGACGGGCAGGGCGGGGCTCGCCAGCTGCAGCAGCCTGAGCAGCGCGAGCGGCTCAGCCATGCCCATGCACGTGGCCGTGGTGGTGGCCGCCATGTGCTCCGTGACCATGGGAATGCCCATGGCCATGCGAGTGGCCATGGTGTGAAGCGTACGCGCCGCCTTCCGGTTCGAAAGGCAGCACGTCGGAATCCACCTGCAGGCCCTGGCCGCGCAGCATTTCATCGAGCACGTGGTCGCGCAGGAAACGCAGTGAATCCTGGGTCACCTGCACCGCGACGTGGCGGTTGCCGAGGTGGTAGGCGGCGCGGGCGAGCTGTCGCGCATCGGCCGTACGCACGATGGAAACCTGCTCGGGGGCCGCCACCACCTCGACGATCCGGCCGTCGCTGGCCTGGAGGCGGTCGCCACCGCGCAGCACGGTGCCACGCGGCAGCGTGAGCCCGATCTCCTCGCCGCTGTCCAGCGTGGCCAGGAGGCGACTGCGCTGCCTGAGGTCGAAGGGCAACACCAGCCTGGCGTCAGCGCGGCCGCTGGTGCGGGTGATGCTCGAGACGGTCAGTGCCATGGTGCGGGCTCCTCAGAACAGGAAGTAGCGCTGCGCCAGCGGCAGCACGCTGGCTGGCTCGCAGGTGAGCAGCTGTCCGTCCGCCCGCACCTCATAGGTCTGGGGATCAACCTCGATGCGTGGCTGGTAGTCGTTGTGGACCAGGTCGCGTTTGCGGATGCTGCGCGTGCCGCGCACGGCGCTGAGCGGACGTGCCAGGCCAAGCCGTGTCCCGATGTCAGCCTCCAGGGCGGCGCGCGACACGAAGGCGATGGAACTGGCGGCGGTGGCGCGCCCGAAGCTGCCGAACATGGGCCGATAGTGCACGGGCTGCGGGGTGGGAATGGATGCATTGGCGTCCCCCATGGGCGCGGCGGCGATCATGCCGCCCTTGAGGATCAAGGAGGGTTTCACGCCGAAGAACGCAGGGCGCCACAACACCAGGTCGGCAAGCTTGCCGACTTCCACCGAGCCCACTTCATGGGCGATGCCATGGGTCAGCGCGGGGTTGATGGTGTACTTGGCCACGTAGCGTCGCACGCGGAAGTTGTCGTTGCGGCCGCCGTCCGGATGCAGGGCACCGCGCTGCGACTTCATCTTGTGCGCGGTCTGCCAGGTGCGGGTGACCACCTCGCCCACGCGGCCCATGGCCTGGGAATCCGAGGAGATCATCGAGAACGCGCCCAGGTCGTGCAGGATGTCCTCGGCGGCGATGGTCTCGCGGCGGATGCGCGATTCGGCAAAGGCCACGTCCTCGGCAATGCCCGGATCCAGGTGATGGCAGACCATCAGCATGTCCAGGTGCTCATCCACCGTGTTGATGGTGTAGGGGCGGGTGGGATTGGTGGAGGAGGGCAGCACATTGGCCTCCCCGCACGCACGGATGATGTCCGGCGCGTGCCCGCCACCGGCACCTTCCGTGTGGTAGGTGTGGATGGCGCGGCCCTTGAATGCCGCCAGCGTGTCTTCGAGGAAGCCGGATTCGTTCAGCGTGTCGGTGTGGATGGCCACCTGCACGTCATGCTCCTCGGCCACCGAGAGGCAGCAGTCGATGGCAGCGGGCGTGGTGCCCCAGTCCTCGTGCAGCTTCAGGCCCATGGCCCCGGCGCGGACCTGCGCATGCAGGCCTTCCGGCAGGCTGGCATTGCCCTTGCCCAGCAGGCCGAAGTTCATCGGCAGGCCGTCCAGGGCCTGCAGCATGCGCGCCAGGTGCCACTCGCCCGGCGTGCAGGTGGTGGCATTGGTGCCGGTGGCAGGACCGGTGCCGCCGCCGATCATGGTGGTGACGCCGGACATCAATGCTTCCTCCACCTGCTGCGGGCAGATGAAGTGGATGTGCGAGTCGATGGCGCCAGCGGTGAGGATCTGGCCCTCGCCGGCGATGATCTCGGTGCCGGGACCGATCACGATGTCGACGCCGGGCTGGATATCGGGATTGCCGGCCTTGCCGATGGCGGCGATGCGGCCGCGCTTCAACCCCACGTCGGCCTTCACGATGCCCCAGTGGTCGATGATCAGCGCATTGGTGATCACCGTGTCCATCACGTCATCGCCGTGGCGCTGGCTCTGGCCCATGCCGTCGCGGATCACCTTGCCGCCGCCGAACTTCACCTCCTCGCCATGGAGGGTGTGGTCGCGCTCCACTTCGACGATGAGGTCGGTGTCGCCAAGGCGCACGCGGTCGCCGGTGGTCGGCCCGAACATCTCCGCATAGGCGCGACGGTCCATCCTGCTCATGCCAGCGGCCCCATCAGCTTGCCCTGGAATCCGTAGACCACGCGGGCGCCGTCCAGCTTCACCAGCGTGACCTGGCGGGACTGGCCGGGTTCAAAGCGAACGGCAGTGCCGGCGGGAATGTCGAGGCGGAAACCGCGGGCAGCGGCGCGGTCGAACTGCAGGGCGTCATTGGTCTCGTGGAAGTGGTAATGCGATCCCACCTGCACAGGGCGGTCGCCGGTATTGGCCACGCTGAGCACAAGGCGCTCGCGCCCCGGGTTGAGTTCGATCTCGCCGGGTTCGGGCAGCAGTTCACCGGGAATCAGCTGGCTCATCGGTCGCCTCAGGTAATGGGGGAATGCACGGTGACCAACTTGGTCCCGTCGGGAAAGGTGGCCTCGACCTGCACTTCCGGGATCAGCTCCGGCACACCCTCCATCACGTCGTCGCGGGTGAGCAGCGTGGCGCCATGGGACATCAGCTCGGCCACGCTGCGGCCATCGCGCGCGCCTTCCAGGATTGCGGCGCTGATGTAGGCCACCGACTCGGGGTAATTGAGCTTCAGGCCGCGGGCCTTGCGGCGCTCGGCCAGCAGTGCCGCAGTGAACAGCAGCAGCTTGTCCTTCTCGCGTGGCGTCAGTTCCACGGTGATTCCTCGTTCAGGTTGCCCAGATGCGCGGCAGCGCCGCCTCGCGGCCCATCAGCGCGGGGCGCAGGCGCAGCCACACCTTCGTGAAAAACTGTCGGATGGGTTCGGCCCCGCGGGCCACCGCCCGGCACAGCAGCACGCCTTCCACCAGCGTGAAGGCGTGCCGCACCCCGGGTTCCGTGAGTTCCCGCAGCTCCGCCAGGTCCGTTCCCGTGCCCGGAAAGAGCAGCAACGTGCCCAGCGCCTGCTCGCCGCCGAATCCCCAGGGGGCGGACAATGCCGGTGATGCGCCCTGCAGGCGCAGGCGATCCAGCAGCAGGGGGCGCCCCTCGTGCCAGAGCTGCAGGTCCTGCGCGATCGTGCCTTGCCGGAAATTCTCCGCGTTCGCGGGCCTTCCGAGACACAGCACTTCCCAGCCCGCGAAGCGCGCATCGCCCTGCAGCTTCACCACGGTGTGCGTGGTGGCGCGGGCGCCGTCGAACACGATGGTCTCCTGCGGCAGCCATTCCAGTGCCGCATCCTGCACCCGCAGCTCCTGGTGCAGCACCGCGGATGGATGCGGGCCGGCGCGATAGAAGCGCGTGGCGGCCGGCGTGGTGAGCAGCGCATGCGCCCCGGGCTGCACGGTGACGTCCAGCGCGAGCTGGTCGCCGCCCACGATGCCGCCCGGTGGATGCACCAGGTAGACATGGCATGGTGCGCCTTCCGGATAGAAGGGGCGCTGCACCAGCAGCGGGCCGATGTGACGGCGATGGCTGAGGACGGTGCGGTTGCCCGCCGGGCGGAAGCCCAGTTCCAGCCGGGCACGCCAGGCGGAGGAGGCCCTCATACCGTGAGGTGTTCACGCACCACCTCGTCAGTGAGGTCGGAGATCGGGCCACTGACCACGAGGCGGCCCTTGTCCAGGATGCGCAGGTCGGTGCCGATGCGGCGCGCGAAGGGCAGCTTCTGCTCCACCAGCAGCACGGTGAGGCCGCGCTCGCGGTTCAGGCGCGTGATCACGTCGCCGATCTCGCGCACGATGTTGGGCTGGATGCCCTCGGTGGGCTCATCGAGGATGAGCACCTTCGGATCGATCACCAGCGCACGCGCGATCGCCAGCTGCTGCTGCTGGCCGCCTGAGAGGTCGCCGCCGCGGCGCCGGGCCATGCTCCTGAGCACCGGGAAGAGGGTGTAGACCTCCTCGGGAATGGTCTTCCGGCCATCACGGCGCGCGGCGAGGCCGGTGCGCAGGTTCTCCTCCACCGTGAGCTGGGAGAAGATCTCGCGCCCCTGCGGAACATAGCCGATGCCGATGCGCGCGCGTTTCGTGGCCGGCTGGCCGGTGAGGTCGACGTCGCCGCAGCGGAGGGTGCCGCTGGCGGTGGGCACAAGTCCCATCAGGCAGCGCAGCAGCGTGGTCTTTCCCATGCCGTTCCTGCCCATCAGCACCGTGCAGGAGCCGGGCGGCACCGACAGCGACACGTCCCAGAGGATGTGGCTGCCGCCGTAGAACTGGTTGAGGCCGGAAATCTCGATCATTGCTCGCCCAGGTAGACTTCGATGACCCGCGGATCGGCCTGCACCTCGTCCATGGTGCCTTCAGCCAGCACGCTGCCCTGGTGCAGCACCGTGACCTTGCGGGCAATGCGGCGCACGAACTCCATGTCGTGTTCCACCACCACCACCGAATGCGTGCCCGCCAGGGACAGCAGCAGCTCGGCGGTCTTCTCGACTTCCTGCGGGGTCATTCCCGCCACGGGTTCGTCGACCAGCAGCAGGCGCGGGCTCTGCATCAGCAGCATGCCGATCTCCAGCCATTGCTTCTGGCCGTGGGAAAGCACGCCGGCCAGGGTGCGGGATTCTCCCGCAAGGCCGATGAGGCCCAGCACCTGCTCGATGCGGTCGCGTTGCTCGCCGGTGAGCCTCACCGTGAGGTTGCGCCATACCGAGCGGCTGCCGGCCAGGGCCAGCTCCAGGTTGTCGAACGCACTGTGGTGTTCGAACACGGTGGGTTTCTGGAACTTGCGGCCGATGCCGGCTTCGGCGATTTCCGGTTCCGTCAGCGACAGGAGGTCCAGTGTCTGGCCGAACCAGGCCGATCCGTGGTCCGGACGGGTCTTGCCGGTGATCACGTCCATCATCGTGGTCTTGCCGGCGCCGTTCGGGCCGATGATGCAGCGAAGTTCGCCGGTCCCCACGTACAGCGTCAGGGCGTTGAGTGCCTTGAAGCCGTCGAAGGAAACCGTCAGGTCCTCCAGGTAGAGGATCACGCCATGCGACCCGTCGGGGCCCATTTCGACGGGATCACCGGTGAGCAGGGCGCCGGCGCGGGGCGGGGCGCTGCTGCGCGAGCGGCCGGAAAGCCGCATGAGGGCCTCGGCGGCCTTCATGGCCGGAGTGACTTCCCGAAACGGCTTTTCGGGGCGGGGAGGCAGATTGCGGGAGCCTGGTACCTGCATTACGCCGTGCGCTCCTGGTTCTTGCGGGTGCCAAGCAGGCCGGCCATGCCCTTGGGCAGCAGCAGCGTGGTGACGACGAACAGCGCACCCAGCGTGTACAGCCAGCCGCTGGGCCACTCGGAGCTCAGCCAGTTCTTCACGTAGCTGATCAGGATCGCACCGGCAATGGCGCCGTACAGCGTGCCGCGCCCGCCGATGGCCACCCAGATCACCACCTCGATGGAGCGCAGGGGTTCGAATTCGCTGGGATTGATGATGCCCACCTGCGGCACGAACAGGGCGCCCGCGATGCCCGCCAGCACGGCGGAGAACACGAACACCCACAGCTTGTAGTTCTCCACGCGGTAGCCGATGAAACGCACTCGGCTCTCGGCGTCGCGGATGGCACGCACCACGCGCCCGGTGCGCGAGGTGACGATCCAGCGGCACAGCACGTAGCCCACCGCCAGCATCACCACCGTGGTGATGAACAGCACGATGCGCGTCTTCGGGTCCTGCAGGCTGAAACCGAGGATGTCCTTGAAGTCGGTGAAGCCGTTGTTGCCGCCGAAGCCCATGTCGTTGCGGAAGAAGGCCAGCAACAGCGCGAAGGTCATCGCCTGGGTGATGATGGACAGGTACACGCCGGTGACGCGCGAGCGGAAGGCCAGCCAGCCGAACACCAGCGCCAGCACGCCCGGCACCACCATCACCATCAGCGCCGCGAACCAGAACATGTCGAAGCCATGCCAGAACCACGGCAGCTCCTTCCAGTTCAGGAACACCATGAAGTCCGGCAGGATAGGATGGCCATAGACACCCCGCGGCCCGATCTGCCGCATCAGGTACATGCCCATGGCGTAGCCGCCCAGCGCGAAGAAGGCCGCGTGCCCGAGCGACAGGATGCCGCAGTAACCCCACACCAGGTCGACCGACAGCGCCAGCAGCGCATAGCAGAGGTACTTGCCGGTGAGGGTGACGCCGTAGCTCGACAGGTGCAGGGGCGAGGAGGGCGGCACGACCAGGTGCAGCACCGGCACCAGGATGGCCGTGACCAGCAGCACGCCCAGCAGCACGTGCCCGGCACGGTCGGTGCGCAGCCATTCGGGCAGGAAGCTGATCCTTGCGCCCGCGGCAGGGGATGCAGCCGGGGCCGCCGGCGCAGTTGCGACAGTGCTCATGATTCCGCCGCGCGGCCCTTCTGCGGGAACAGTCCCCGCGGCCGCCTTTGAATGAACAGGATCAGCGCCACCAGGATCAGGATCTTGGCCAGCACGGCGCCGGCGATCGGCTCGAACAGCTTGTTGGCCACGCCCAGGGACAGGCCGCTGATCAGCGTGCCCCACAGGTTGCCGACACCGCCGAACACCACCACCATGAAGGAATCCACGATGTAGCTCTGTCCCAGGTTCGGTCCGACATTGGTCAGCTGCGACAGGGCGACGCCGGCGACACCGGCGATGCCCGCGCCGAGGCCGAAGGTCAGGGCGTCAACCCAGTCGGTGCGGATGCCCATGGCGCGGGCCATGGCGCGGTTCTGCGATACGGACCGCACATGCAGGCCGAGGCTGGTGCGCTTGAGCACCAGCACCAGCGCGAGGAACACCAGCGCGGCGAACAGCACGATGTAGATGCGCGACCAGGTGATGGCCAGCACTTCGTTCACCTGCCAGGAACCGGCCATCCAGCCGGGCGTCTGCACGGGGCGGTTGTTGGGGCTGAAGATGTCGCGCACCAGCTGCTGCAACAGCAGGCTGACGCCGAAGGTGGCCAGCAGGGTTTCCAGCGGCCGGCCATAGAGGAATCGGACCACGCCGCGCTCGATGGCCACGCCGACCAGTCCTGACACCAGGAATGCCAGCGGGATGGCAATCAGGATCGAGGAGGAGATGTAGTCCGGCAGCAGCTGCTGCACCACGTAGACGGTGTAGGCACCGAGCATCATCAGCTCGCCGTGCGCCATGTTGATCACGCCCATCACGCCGAAGGTGATGGCGAGGCCGATGCCCGCCAGCACCAGTACCGAACCCAGCGAGAGGCCGAAGAACAGCATCTCGATGGTGGCGTAGAGGCGGCGGGATCCTTCGATGTCGCGCAGTGCCTCCTCCGCGGCCTTGCGTACCGCAGGATCGGGCTCGGCGAAGCTGCCGTCCTCCCCGGGGGTGGCCAGGCGGGTCAGCAGGGTATGGACTTCGGGCATCAGGTGGCCATGCAGGGCCTTGACGGCGGCAAGGCGGACCGCGGCGTCGGGGCTCTCGACATCGACCATGGCCAGCGCCGTCGCGATGTCGTCGCGAATGCGCGGATCCTCTTCCACCGCAAGTCGGGGACGCAGCAGGGCGGCGCCCTCCGCATCCATGGTGCGCATCATCTCGCGCACCGCGCTCCGGCGGACCTCGGCATCGCCACTGGCAAGTTCGAGGGTCGCCAGCACGCTGCGCAGCGAGCGGCGGATCTGGTTGTTGATGGTGATGCGGGAGAAGGCCGAGGCGGATTCCGCTTCCACTTCCTCCTCGCTTCTCACGTCAATGTATCGGGGGGCAGTGGTGTCGCCTTCCGCGGCGACGACCAGCTTGTCGGATGTGCGGTAACTCAGGCGACCTTCGAGCAGCGCCCGCAGCGTGCGCTGCGCCGCGTGGCTGCCTTCGGCTGCCAGCGCCTGGACCAGGGCCTGCTTGCCGGCGAGGTCCGAATCAGGGAGGGCGGCCAGCAGTCCGTCAAGATCGGAGGGGAGCGCAGCCTGCACAGCGGCAGGTGTCCCGGATTCGGTCGGGTCGGCAACTCCGGTTTCCTGCGCCATCACGGCGCCTGCGGCCGTGAACAGCAGCAGCAATGCAGTCAGTATGCGTGTCATCAGGGAGTGCGAGGCATCAGGCGGTCCTGCCTGCCCCTTCCGGGGAAGGGGCAGACAGGTCGCGTTGTCGGTCAGGAAGTCCAGTTATCCGCTCAGTAGTTCTGGCCGGCGCAGGTCTGGGTCGCCTTGTTGTAGTTGCCGCACTTGAGAGTCACCCAGTCGGCCTCGATGTCCTTGCTCTCGGGCAGGTAGTCGGTCCAGGCGTCGCCGGGAACGGCCTCGGGGGTCTTCCACACCACGTCGAACTGGCCGTCCGAGCGCACTTCGCCGATGAGCACCGGCTTGGTCAGGTGGTGGTTGGGCAGCATCTTCGCGGTGCCGATGCCGGTGAGGTTGGGCACCTCGATGCCGATGATGGCGTCGATGACCGCATCCACGTCCGGCGTGCCGGCCTTCTCGACCGCCTTGACCCACATCTCGAAGCCGATCACGTGGGCTTCCATCGGGTCGTTGAAGGTGGCCTTGTCCTTCTTCGGGCTGAAGGCCTTCCACTTGGCGATCCAGTCGGAGTTGACCGGGGTCTCGACGCTCTGGAAATAGTTCCAGGCGGCGAGGTGGCCGACCAGCGGCGTGGTGTCGAGGCCGGAGAGTTCCTCCTCACCCACCGAGAAGGCCACCACCGGGATGTCCTCGGCGGAAATCTTCTGCGCGCCCAGTTCCTTGTAGAACGGCACGTTGGCGTCGCCGTTGATGGTCGAGACCACGGCGGTCTTCTTGCCGGCCGAGCCGAACTTCTTGATGGCCGCCACGCGCGACTGCCAGTCGGAGTGGCCGAACGGCGTGTAGTTCACGTCGATGTCGCTCTCGGGCACGCCCTTGGAGATCAGGTAGGCCTTGAGGATCTTGTTGGTGGTCTGCGGATAGACGTAGTCGGTGCCTTCGAGCACCCAGCGCTTCACGCCCACCTCGTTCATCAGGTAGTCGACGGCCGGGATGGCCTGCTGGTTGGGGGCGGCGCCGGTGTAGAACACGTTGCGCGAGGATTCCTCACCCTCGTACTGCACCGGGTAGAAGAGCAGGCCGTTGTTGTTCTCGAACACCGGCAGCACCGACTTGCGCGAGGAGCTGGTCCAGCAGCCGAACACCACCGCGACCTTGTCCTGCAGCAGCAGCTGCTCGGCCTTGGTGGCGAACAGCGGCCAGTCGGAGGCGGGGTCCACGACTACCGGCTCCAGCTTGCGGCCCAGCACGCCGCCCTTCTTGTTCTGCTCCTCGATGAGCATCAGCATGGTGTCCTTCAGCGTGGTCTCGCTGATGGCCATGGTGCCGGACAGGGAGTGCAGGATGCCGACCTTGATCGGCTCGCCGCCGGCATCGGCCATGGCGCCGGCTTCGCTGTCCGGTGCCTTCGAACAGCCCGACAGGACGGTGGCCGCCAGGGCCGCCGCCACGGCGGTATTCAGGAATGTGCGTCTTGATTTCATTGCGTCTCCGGGGAGTGGGGGGCCGGTGCCGCGCCTGTCGGCGGACACCGGCGGCAGGTTCAGAACGTGAACAGGGCTTCCAGCGCCACGGACGTGGGCTTGGGGCCACCGCCGGCGTACTTGTCCTTGCGGTACTCGGCGACGAGCAGCAGGTTGTCGCCCACCTTGTAGCTCGGGGACAGCGTGAAGCCCTTGGTGTCGACCATGCCCTCGACGTCGTAGTCGTGGTAGCGCACTGTGAAGCCCCACGGGCCCGTGGCGTAGTTGGCCATCAGCAGGAAGCCATCGCCGTCCGTAGCGCCGTAGTCAGCGGTGTTGTACTCGCCGGCGAAGGTGAAGCCGCCCCAGGCGTAGGAGGCCCAGACGTTGATCACGTCAGTGTCGGTGTCTTCATCCTTGATGTAGAAGGCCTTGGTGGTCAGTCCCTCGATGGGCATGATCGCCACGCCGACCTCGTATCCCAGATCGGACGTATCGGTGTCGTAGGGATTGAACGTGCTGGTCACGACCGAGCCCATCAGCGCGAACTTGCCGCCGTCGTAGTAGGCGGACACGCCGTTCTGGTAGTAGCCGTAGAATGCCCCGGCGTAGCCTGTGCCGCTGTACTGGAACAGGCCGGTGGGTTCCTCGGTTTCCCAGCCGCTGTAGCTGAGGAAACGGCCGACCTTCATGCTGAACTGGTCGGTGAACTGCTTGGTGATGAAGGCCTGTTCGACGAAGGTCGTGCTTTCGTCCTCGAAGTCATTGCTGTATTCGACGTCGACCTGGGCAGAGACGCCGTTCGAGCCGGAGAACAGGAAGTCGACCTCGAACTGGTCGATGGCGAAGCTGGCCGCCTCGCCATCCGAGTCGTTGGACCAGAGCGACATGTCGGCGAAGCCGGTAGCACTGAAGCCCTGCCCCAGCTCGATTTCCGCGAACGCGGAAGGGGCGGCGCCTGCGGCCATGGCGGCAACCACGCCAGCCAGGATCTTCTTCGATCCGATTCGTGGCAGGGCAGCTGTCGGCCGGAAGAGGGGGGAGACCTTGTCAATTCCCATGTGGGTAATCCTTGTCGGTGGTTGCGGGGGTGCCGCCAGCGGAAATGGCCCGCCGCGTGCAAGGAGGAAGCTATGAGAAGCCCGTCACGCGCGGTACGCGTTGAATGACGTAGGCGGGATGCGTCAAACGACGTAGATCGGGGCGGAACAGGTGGCAGTTACAACCGAATGACCGGACACGTTGCACCAAAAGGTGGCATGGCTCCCCGGCAGCGCATCATCAGGGAGCGTCGGCAGTACAACCAGTGGGTGGCCAGCCAGACGCTGGAGGACTACGCGCTGCGCTACACCGCGACGCAGGCGCGCCGTTCCAGCTTCCAGGTGGGCAATACCGCGTTCGGGCCGATCGCCTTCCTGGCCTGCGAGGCCATCGGCGGCGCCATCACGCTGTCCTACGGGTTCAGCAATGCCGCCAGCGCCATCGTTTCCTTCTGTGCCCTGATGTTCCTGATCGGCCTGCCGATCTGCATCTATGCCGCCAGGCACGGCGTGGACATCGACCTGCTCACGCGCGGTGCCGGCTTCGGCTATATCGGCTCGACGATCACCTCGCTGATCTACGCCTCGTTCACCTTCCTGCTGTTCGCCATCGAGGCCAGCATCATGTCCACGGCGCTGAACCTGCTGTTCGGCCTGCCGCTGGCCATCGCCCACCTGATCAGCGCGCTGGTGGTGATACCGATCGCGTTGTACGGCATCAGCCTGATCAGCCGCTTCCAGATCCTCACGCAGCCGGCCTGGCTGGTGCTGCAGGTCCTGCCGCTGGCCTACATTGCCTGGCGCAATCCAGCCGACGTGGCGGGATGGACGGCGTTCACCGGCGAACAGGGCAGTGGCCAGGGCCTGGACTGGATGCTGTTCGCCGCCGCCTCGTCGGTGCTGCTGTCGCTGCTGCCCCAGATCGGGGAGCAGGTGGACTACCTGCGCTTCCTGCCTGAACGAAAACAGGGCAACCGGCTGGGCTGGTGGGTGGCCGTGATCGGCACCGGCCCGGGATGGGTGCTGGTTGGCGGCCTGAAGCTGCTGGCGGGCTCCTTCCTGGCCTGGCTGCTGTTCGCGCGCGGAGTGCCGGCGGCCGAGGCGGACGATCCGGCGGTGATGTACCACCACGTGTTCGGCAGCGTGCTGAATTCACCCACGCTGGCGCTGGTGGCCACGGGGCTGTTCGTGATCATCTGCCAGACCAAGATCAACGTCACCAATGCCTACGCGGGCTCGATCGCCTGGTCGAACTTCTTCTCGCGCGTGACCCATGCCCACCCTGGCCGGGTGGTCTGGCTGGTGTTCAACGTGCTGCTGGCGCTGCTGCTGATGGAGGTGGGCATTTTCTCCGCCATCGAAAGCGTGCTGGCCGTGTATGCCAACTTCGCCGCCGGCTGGATCGGCGCCATCACGGCGGACCTGGTGATCAACAAGCCGCTGGGCCTGTCTCCCCGCGGCATCGAGTTCAAGCGGGCGCACCTCTACGACATCAACCCGGTGGGCGTCGGCGCGCTGGCAGCCTCGGTACTGCTGTCCAGCGCCGCGCACCTGGGATGGTTCGGGGAGGCGGCCCGCGTGCTCTCGCCCTTCATCGCCCTGCTCACTGCCATGCTGGTGGCGCCGGCCATTGCCTGGTGGACGGGTGGCCGCTACTACCTGGCGCGCCAGCCTGACCCGGCCAGCACCACCGATTGCTGCTCGGTGTGCGAGAACCGCTTCGAGAAGGCGGACATGGCGCTGTGCCCGGCCTATGGCGGATCGATCTGCTCGCTGTGCTGTTCCCTGGATGCCCGCTGCCGCGACGCCTGCAAGAGTGGCGCCCGGTTGTCAGAGCAGGTCAGCGCCTTCCTGGCGCGCCTGCTGCCGCCACGCCTGGCCCGGCTGGCAGACTTGCGCAGCGGCCGTTTCGTGGTGCTGATGCTGCTCTCGAACCTGCTGGTGGCCATGCTGCTGGCCTTCATCCAGGCCTTCAGTGCCAGCGGTGACCCGGTGACCGATTCAGCCACGCGCGCCACGCTGTGGATGGTGTATTTCAGCTTCCTGGTGCTTTCCGCGGTGGCCTCGTGGGTGATCGTGCTGGCGGTGGAGAACCGCCGCAGTGCCGAGCGCGAGTCGGCGCGCCAGACCGCGATGCTGATGGAGGAGATCGCCGCCCACAACCGCACCGACGCCGAGCTGCAGCGGGCCAAGGAGGCTGCCGAGGCGGCCAACCTCGCCAAGTCGCGCTACATCATCGGCCTCTCGCACGAGATCCGCACGCCGCTGAATTCCATCTACGGCTATGCACAGCTGATGGAACGCTCGCCGGGCAACCCGCCGCCCAACGCGGTGTCGGTGATCCGGCGCAGCGCCGAGCACCTGGCCAGCCTCATCGACGGCCTGCTGGACATCTCGCGCATCGAGGGCGGCGTGCTGAAACTGAACCGCGACCGCGTGAACCTGCGGGAATTGCTGGACCAGCTGGAGGACATGTTCCGCCTGCAGGCGGTGAGCAAGGGCATCGAGTTCCGCTGCGAGCGCGCACCGCACCTGCCGGTGATGGTGCACACCGACGAAAAACGCCTGCGCCAGATCCTCATCAACCTGCTTTCCAACGCGGTGAAGTTCACCCAGCGCGGCCACGCGGCACTGGCAGTGCGCTATCGCAACCAGGTGGCCGAGTTCGAGATCAGCGATACTGGCATGGGCATGGGCCGGGACGACCTGGAGCGCGTGTTCAAGCCCTTCGAGCGTGGCAGTGCCACGGAGGTACGCACTATTCCCGGCACCGGGCTGGGACTGACCATCACGCAGCTGCTCACCCAGGTGATGGGCGGCGAGATCACCGTGCGCAGCACCCCGGGAGTGGGCACTACCTTCACCGTGAAGCTGCTGCTGTCCGAGGCGCTGCAACAGGTGGGCATGGAGGGTGCGCTGCGGGTACGCGGCTACCAGGGACCGCGGCGGCGCATCCTCGTGGTGGACGACGACCCTGTACACGTGCAGCTGATGCGTTCGCTGCTCGAGCCCCTGCAGTTCGAGCTGGAAACCACCGGCAATGGCGCCGAGGCGGTGGCCGCGGCATTACGCTTCCGGCCGGAGCTGGCGCTGCTCGACCTCTCGCTGCCGGACATGTCCGGCTGGGAGGTGGCCCAGGCGCTGCGGGCGAGGCTCGAACTCACATCGCTGCGCGTGCTGGTGGTATCCGCCAATGCCCATGAATACCTGCCGGGCAGTGAACAGGCCCTGCATGACGGCTTCCTGATGAAGCCGGTGGACTTGCAGATGCTGCTGGAGGCGCTGCAGGCCCAGTTGCACCTGGTGTGGACCCACGGGGCCGACGTGCCGGTGGCCGAGGGCAGGGTGGAAGTGACGCGCGAGGTGCTCGGGCGCATCGGCCGGCACCTGGAGGACCTGTGGCAGCTGGGCCAGATCGGCCACGTGCGCGGCATCCAGGCGCGCCTCAGGGAATTCGAGACGGCGGAGCCTGCGGCCAGCTCGCTGGCCCGCTCACTGCGGGGGATGGTGGAGAGATTCGACATGAACAGTTACATGACTGCGATCCGGGAGTTGCGTGAGAGCGCTTGAGGCACAGCGGGTGATGGACCCGAGGGCAGCACGGCGGGACACCGTGCTGGTGGTCGACGACACGCCGGAGGCACTGGGACTGCTCACCGACATGCTGGATGGCGCCGGCTACACCGTGCTCATCGCCACTGACGGCGAGAGCGCGCTGCGACTGGTGGACCAGATTACCCCGGACCTGGTGCTGATGGATGCACTGATGCCGGGCCTGGACGGCTTCGAGACCTGCCGGCGCCTGAAGCACAAGGTGCCCCTGGCACACCTGCCGGTGATCTTCATGACCGGCCTGGCAGAGACCGAACACGTGGTGCACGGCCTGGCCGCCGGCGGCGTGGACTATGTGACCAAGCCCATCGTGCTGGAGGAGCTGCTGGCCCGCATACGCGTGCACCTGAACAATGCCCGCGTGGCGCTGGGCCCTAACGTGGCCCTGGATGCCGCCGGGCGCTTCCTGCTGGCCACCGACCTGGAAGGCCGCGTGAAATGGTGCACGCCCAAGGCGCGTGCACTGCTGCAGGCCTGCTGGCCGGGTGAATCCGGCAGCGCGCCCGAACTGCCCGACCACGTGCTGGCGCGGATGCTGCCCCTGCGGCATGAAGCCGGAGCCACCTGCGTGCTGGAAGCCGGCGGCATGCAGCTGGAGTGCGCCATGCTCAGTCCCATCGGCCCGGACGAGCTGCTCTTCCGCCTCAGCGAGAAGCGCGGCGAGGATGACATCCAGCTGCTGCAGCAGCTGGGCCTCACAGGTCGCGAGGCCGAGGTGCTGCTGTGGCTGTCACGCGGCAAGGCGAACCGCGAGATCGGCCAGATCCTCGGCATCAGCCCCAGGACGGTGAACAAGCACCTGGAGCAGATCTTCGTCAAGCTGGGCGTGGAGAACCGGGCATCGGCGGCGGCGCGTGCGGTACGGCTGCTGACACGCTGAGGCGGGCCTTGTCGCGCAGCATGCCGCGGTCGAGGATGAAGTCGATCACGGAATCCAGGCCCTGGCCGGTCTTCAGGTTGGTGAACACGAAGGGTTTCTCGCCGCGCATCCTGCGCGCGTCGCGGTCCATCACCTCGAGCGAGGCGCCCACGTGGGGCGCCAGGTCGATCTTGTTGATGATCAGCATGTCCGATTTCATGATGCCGGGTCCGCCCTTGCGGGGGATCTTGTCGCCGGCGGAGACGTCGATGACGTAGAGCGTGAGATCCGAGAGCTCCGGGCTGAACGTGGCGGCCAGGTTATCGCCACCGCTCTCCACGATGATGAGCTCCAGCCCATCGAAGGTGTGCATCAGCTCGTCGATGGCGGCGAGGTTCATCGAGGCATCCTCGCGGATCGCGGTGTGCGGGCAGCCGCCGGTCTCCACGCCGCGGATGCGGTCGGGGGTCAGGGCCTGGCTGCGCACCAGGAACTCGGCATCCTCGCGGGTATAGATGTCGTTGGTCACCACGGCCATGTTGAGCCGCTCGCGCAGCGCCTTGCACAGGCGGTCGACCAGGGCCGTCTTGCCGGAACCCACGGGGCCGCCGACGCCAAGGCGCAATACATCGTGGACATGCATCAGGAGGGAACTCCGCGAAAGCAGGCTATCGGCGGAATGATCCCCGGTGGGGTCCGGCGGGGTGAATACGTCATTTGGCCACCGCCGGTCGCGGTGGCAGGTCAGGACAGGGTGGCCCGCGCGCGCTCCAGCAGCAGGGCCCGCTCGCGCTGGTTGCCGGCGAGGCTGGCGGCGGCTTCGAATTCCGCCCTTGCCTCGCTGGGCCTTCCGAGGCTCACCAGCAGGTCGCCGCGCACCGCCGGCAGCAGGTGGTAGTCCTTCAGCTTGCCACCGGCGACGATTTCGTCCACCAGGGGCAGCGCCGCAGCCGCACCCTGCGCGCGGCTCACGGCCACCGCACGGTTCAGCGCCACGATGGGGGAGGGCATGATGTCCGCCAGTTCATCGTAGGCCGCCACGATGGCGTGCCAGTCCGTGTCCTCGGGCCGGCGCGCGCGGGAGTGGCAGGCCGCGATGGCTGCCTGCAGTTCATAGGGACCGGCCACGCCGGACAGCTTGCGGGCCTTCTCCAGCGCCGCCAGGCCGCGCCCGATGAGCAGCCAGTCCCAGCGCGCCCGGTTCTGCTCCAGCAGCAGGATGGGCCGGCCCTGCGTGTCGGTGCGCGCCTTCAGGCGCGAGGCCTGCAGTTCCAGCAATGCCGCCAAGCCGTGCACTTCGCGCTCCTGCGGCGCCAGTTGCGCCAGCATGCGGGCCAGGCGCAGCGCCTCCTCGCACAGCGCGGGCCGCATCCAGTCATCGCCCGCGGTGGCGGTGTAGCCCTCGTTGAAGATCAGGTAGATGCACTCCAGCACCGATTCCAGGCGCGCACGCAATTGCTCGCCGCGTGGCACCTCGAAGGGCACGGCCGCCTCGCCGAGCGTGCGCTTGGCGCGCACGATGCGCTGCGCGATGGTGGCTTCGCCCTGCACGAATGCGCGGGCAATCTCCGCCGTGGTGAGGCCGGCCAGCAGCTTCAGGGTGAGTGCCACCTGGGCTTCCCTGGACAGCACGGGATGGCAGGCAGTGAAGATGAGGCGCAGCAGGTCATCGCCCAGGTCCTCGCGGTCGGCCTCCTCGCCGGGATCGGGCGTGAGGTGCTCACCGCGCGCATCCGCCTCCGCGCCAAGCGCCTCACGGTGGCGCCGTTGCAGCGCCGCCTGCCGCAGGCGGTCCAGGGCCTTGTTCTTCGCCGTGGTCATCAGCCAGGCCGCCGGGTTTTCCGGCAGGCCGCGCGCGGGCCAGTGCTCGAGCGCGGCCACCAGTGCGTCCTGGGCGAGGTCCTCGGCGAGGCCGACGTCGCGCACCAGGCGTGCGACGGCAGCCACGATGCGGGGCGACTCGATGCGCCAGACCGCATCGATCGTGCGGCGCAGTTCATCGCTCATGCGGGGCCGGCGGGATCCTTCGCGGCGAGCCCGGCGCGCAGGCGCTCCTGCTGTGCCTCCACTTCGGGCGTCACCGCGGCGCCGAAATCCTCCAGCTCGAAGACGGGCCGGATCTCGATGTCGGAGTCACTGAGCATGGGATTGGGGCAGCGGCGCACCCATTCCACGGCCTCGTCCATCGAGCGCACCTGCCAGATCCAGTATCCGGCGATGAGCTCCTTGGTTTCGGCAAAGGGGCCGTCGACCACGGTGCGGTTCCTGCCGGAGAAATGCACGCGCTTGCCGCGGGAGGAGGGATGCAGCCCGTCGCCGGCCAGCATGATGCCCGCCTTCACCAGCTCCTCGTTGTAGCGGCCCATTTCGGTGAGCAGCTCCGTGCCCGGCATGATGCCGGCTTCGGATTCCGCAGTTGCCTTCACGATGACCATCACGCGCATGACCTGTCTCCTTGCCTCCGGGACGCCACTGCGGTGTCCCTTCCTGGCTACGACGATGCAGCCCCGTCATTTTCGACAATCTTCATGGCGCCGGTACAATCGCCGCAAATGCAGTATCTCCTCCTCGTCTACGTCGACCCCGCCCTGATGGATCAGCTGCCGCCGGAGGGCTTCAACCAGGAAATGAAGCAGTGCATGCAGCACGCGGACGATCTGGCCCGGGACGGCACGCTGGTGGCCTTCCAGCAGCTGGAACCGCCCTCGAAGGCCAGGGCCGTGCGGGTTCGTGGTGGCCGCACCAGCATCCTCGATGGCCCCTTCGCGGAGACCAAGGAGGTACTGGCAGGCTTCAACCTGGTCGAGGCGCAGTCCATGGAAGAGGCAGTACGCATCGCGCAGACCTTTCCCTGGACCCGCTACGGCTGCATCGAGGTGCGGCCGGTGGCCGACCTCGGGGCAATGCGCAGGCGCGTGGGCGCCTGAGCCGCCCCGGTCGCTTCAATCGGGAATCTCCGGCTCCACCAGCCGCGCCAGGTTCTGCAGCGACTGCTGCCAGCCCAGGTAGCAGGCATCCGGCGGGATCACGTCGGGCAGGCCGGACTGCACGATCTGGATCTCCGTTCCCGAGGGTACGGCCTTCAGCTGCACCGTGACCTCGATGTCACCCGGCAGGGAGGGATCCTCGAAGCTGTCGCCGTAGCGCAGCCGCTGGCCGGGCACCAGTTCGCGGTATTCACCGCCAAAGGCGGACTCCTTGCCGGTGGTGAAATTGGTGAACGACATGCGGTAGCGGCCGCCGACGCGGGCGTCCATTTCGTGCACCCGTCCGGTGAAGCCGTCCGGGGGAAGCCAGCGGGCGAGGGCATCCGGATCCAGGAAGGCGCGGTAGACCTTGTCGGGTTTCGTGGCCAGCACGCGGTGCAGGCGGATGGTGTTGGTTGCCATGTTCTCTCCTTGGCCGGTTTTCAGGTCTTGCTGGCGCAGTTGAACATCCACTGCACGCCGAACTTGTCCACGAGGCTGCCGAAATAGTCGCCCCAGAACATCTCCTGCATCGGCATGTCGACCCGGCCGCCCTCGGCCAGCAGCGCGAACAGCCGGTCGGTCTCGGCGCGGGTGTCAGGCTGCAGGTTGATGTACACGTTGTTCCCCATGTTCAGCTTGAAGCCCATGGATTCTGCTGCGTCGGTGCCCATCAGCAGGTGCCCGCCCAGTATGGGCAGGCAGACATGCAGCACCAGGTTGCGGTCGGATCCGGCAAGCGGAGGCTGGCCTGGTTCCGGGGGCGCATCGCCCATGCGCATGATGCCGTTGCTGTCGAATTCGGTGCCGAATACGGTGCGGTAGAAAAGGAAGGCCGCCTCGGTGTTCCCGGCGAAGTTCAGGTAGGTGCTCACGCTGGCCATTCGGGTCTCCTCAATACGTAGTTGCCACAGCCGCATTGCGGCCTCAATCCGACGACGATTGGCGAGGCGCAAATTCGACGCTCCCGGGCGGAACTTTGTGCGGGACCCCTGATCTATAATGGGCATATGAAATACCCATTTAACGGATGGGCCGCCGCGGCCCTGCTGGCTGCCGCCGGTACCGCCCAGGCCGACCCGGCCAAGCTGCCCACCTCCACCCGCTATGACGTGGAATACCCGGGCGTGGCCTATTCCGAGGCCGCCACGGAAAACCGGGTGTGGCGGCTGCAGCAGAAGCTGGCCAGCGGCGAGCTGAAGCTGGAATGGGAGCCCCGCACCGGCTACCTGCGCTCGCTGCTGAAGGCGCTGGACATCAACGTGGATTCGCAGGTGCTGGTGTTCTCGCGCACCAGCCTGCAGATCGAGCACATTTCCCCGCTGACCCCCCGCGCGGTGTACTTCAACGACGACACCTACGTGGGCTTCGTGCAGAACAGCCCGCTGATCGAGATCACGGCCATCGATGCCTCCAAGGGGTCGGTGTTCTACGGCTTCGAGAACCGCCAGGAGCTGCCGCCGGAGATCAGCCGCGAGGGCGGCCGCTGCCTGACCTGCCATGACACCTATTCGATGGGTGGCGGCGGGGTGCCGCGGGTGATGGTGCTGTCCTCGCCGGTGGATGACCCGGGCGACCCGCGCACCGTCACCGCCGGCCAGGACGTGGATGACAGCACGCCCTTCGGCATGCGCTGGGGTGGCTGGTATGTCACCGGCAGCACCGGCAGTCGCACGCACCTGGGCAACCTGCCGCTCAGGGAGGGACGTGGCGGGGAGAAGCTCAGGGAGCTGCGCGCAGGCAAGCACAATATTGACGACCTGAAGGACTACATCGATACCAGCCGCTATCTCTCCGGCAAGAGCGACGTGGTGGCGCTGACCGTGCTCGAGCACCAGACGCGCCTGCAGAACCTGATGACCCGCGTGAACTACAAGATCAGCACCATCCTCGATCGCCAGGAAAAGGGCGGGGCGCCGGCAGCCGCGGGCCCGGTCCGCAGCTGGGAAGACATCTCGCCCAACGACCACACCCGCCTGCGCCAGATCATGGAACCGCTGGTGCGCGCGCTGTTCCTGCACGATGCCGCGCCCTTCGAGGACCGCATGGCCAGCAGCAGCGGTTTTGCGGAGCGGTTCTCGAAGCTGGGACCGCGCGATTCCCGCGGCCGCAGCCTGAGGGAGCTGGACCTGGAGAAGAGGCTGTTCCGTTATCCGCTGAGCTTCGGGATCTACAGCCCGCAGTTCGACGCGCTGCCCGAGTATGCGCGCGAGTACCTCATCGGGCGCATCGTGGAAGTGCTGCAGGGACGTGACACCACCGGGCTGTCGGAGAAACTCACGGCCGAGGAGCGCAAGGCCATCAGCGAGATCCTCATTGATACCAAACCGGCGCTGGCCGCCGCGCTGCGCGCGAGCCGCTAGGAGCACCCGGTGCAGCTCACCCTCTACACGGACTACGGGCTGCGCACGCTGACCTCACTGGCCCTGGCGCCGCATTCGCGGCAGACCGCCACTTCGATCAGCCAGTCCTATGGCATCTCGCGCAACCACCTGGTGAAGGTGGTGGCGCGGCTGGCAGAACTGGGCTACGTGGGCACCACGCGCGGCAAGGGCGGGGGCATCCGTCTTGCCCGGCCACCTCAAGACGTGACTGTCGGGCAGGTGGTGCGCGACCTGGAGGGCGAACTGGGCGTGGTGGAATGCCTCACCCGGCAGGGCGGGCGTTGCGCCATCACCCCGGCATGCCGACTGAAAGGCGTGCTGTCGGAAGCCATGGAGGCGTACCTCGCCGTGCTCGACCGCTACACGCTTGCCGACCTGGTGGAGCAGCGTGCGCCCATGGCGCAGCTGCTGGGCATCCCGCTGGTGGTTGCCGCCTGAGGCCTACTTGCGGGCCACGCCCTTGCCCTGCGCGATGAGCTGCTCGATGTGCGCCATCGTGGCCGGATTGGGTTCCGGCGGCGTGGAGGGGATGGTGACGCCGGCGGCCCAGGTGTAGGCATCCCGGCCGACCTTGTCCTTGATGTCCAGCCGCGCGCCGTGTTCCACCAGATACGAAATCACCGCCGGCGACCAGCGGAATGCGGCGCCGTGCACGGCGATGAGGCCCATGTCATTGGCGTCGTTCACGCCGGCACCAAGCTCCACCAGCATCTTCACCGCTTCCAGGTGCGCGGCTTCGCCACCGGGGATGAAGGTCTGGCCACGCACCCAGCCCACGCCGGCCGCGGCCATCAGCGGCGTGGAGCCGTGGTAGGTCTTCAGCAGCGGATCGGCGCCGTGTTCCAGCAGCAGGCGCATCAGCGGGATGTCGTTGTTGAGTGAGGCGCGGTAGAGCGCGGTTTCACCCACCGTCGGCACGTAACTCATGTTGAAGGCGTGGCCGCCCATGCGGGGCGGGAAATGCTCCAGCCGGGCATCCGGTTCGGCACCCTTCTTCAGCAGCAGCCTGATGACCTCCAGCGCGGCCTCGCGATCCACGCCATTGGTGGTGGCGTTGGCGGTGTTCACGTCGCGATTGCGGCTCTCCGCGGCAGCCCACAGCGGCCGGCGGCCATACCAGTCGGCGGCATTGACGTTGGCTCCGGCCTCGACCAGCAGGCGCGCGATGTCATGGTGGTCGTTGCTGATGGCCATCAGCAACGGCGTGATGCCGTTGTATTCCGCCAGCTCCAGGTCCGCGCCGGCCTCGACCAGCAGGCGGGCCGCCTCGAGCCGCCCGTCGCGCGCGGCGTAGAGCAGGGCGGTGAACTTGCCGGTGCCCGCCAGGCGCTGCCCTTCCGGCGGCACTCCACTGCGCACCATGCCCTCGCCGGTGGAGCCGCCGCCGGCGCCGGGTGCGCGCACGGTGGGCTCGGGGCCCGGTGGCGACTGCTGGTTGAGTCTGGCGCCGGCAGCGATGAGTGCGGCCACCACCGGTGTGCGGCCGGAGCGCACGGCGATCATCAATGCATCCTGTCCCAGCTGCGGCTCCATGTAGTCGGGGTCGGCGCCGGCGGCGATCAATGCGCTGGCCATTTCGCCATCGCCATGCCTGGCCGCCAGCATCAGCAGGGATTCCTTCGCCTCGTCCAGCGCCCCGGGATCGGCGCCGTGCGCCAGCAGCAGCCTGGTGCTCGCGGTGTCGCCCGTGGTGACGGCCAGTTGCAGCGGTGAAATCCCGGCCACATTGCGCCTGGCGGCGTCGATGCCTGCATCCAGCAGCACCTGCACGACAGCGGCTTCGCCGGCGTGGATGGCGAAGTGCAGGGCGGTGGAACCCTCGGTGCCGGCCGCATTCAGCTCCACGCCGGGCTGGCGGGCCATGGCCTGCACCGCCGGCCAGTCCTGGCTGCGGGCGGCCTCGGCGATGCTCGCGTACGCCGGAGAAGCCGACGCACCGCCCTTCGTGCGCTGGGCAGCCTCCGCTCCCGTGGCGAGCAGCCCCGCCATGGCCACGAGCGGGAGGAGGGCGTGCAGCTTCACAGCGTGAGGACCCCGTTGCTGTCGCCGAACTTCTCCGTCGGCACGCCCAGCTTGTCGAGCATCGCGGCATGCAGGTTTGCCAGCGGCGTGCCGTCGGCAACGCGGATGTGGCGTCCCCCCTGCAGCGTGCCCGAGCCGCGCCCGACCAGCGCGATGGGCAGCGGTGCGTGGTCGTGGTTGTTGCCGTCGGCGATGCCGCTGCCATAGAGGATCATCGAATGGTCCAGCAGGTTGCCGTCACCGTCCGGCGTGGCCTTCAGCTTGTCGATGAGGTACTTCAGCTGCGAGACGTGGTAGGTGTTGAGCACCGCGAAGCGGTCCTTGTTGGCCTGGATGCTGGAGTGGTGCGAGAGGTTGTGGAAGGCATCGCGCACGCCGCTGTTCGGGTACGTGGTGCCGCTGATCTCCCGCGCGATCATCAGCGTGGAAACCCGGGTGATGTCGGCCTGCCAGGCCAGCACCTGCAGGTCGAACATCAGCTGGATGTGCTGCTCGAAGCTGGCCGGAATGCCGGCCGGGCGCGACGGGACCTTCATTCCATCGGGAAGGTTGCCGGCCAGCTGGATGCGCCGCTCGATCTCGCGCACGTCGGTGAGGTACTGGTCCACGCGCGCGGCATCCTGGCCCCCCAGCGTGCGGCGCAGGGAGCCGATGTCCTCCATCACCGAATCCAGCAGCGAGGCAGCCTGCTGCCGGCGCGCGCTGCGCTCGGCCTCGGTGCTGCCCTGGCCGAAGATCTTCTCGAACACCACCTGCGGGTTGCGCTGCATCGGCAGCGGCGTGGTGGCAGAGGACCAGGACATGGTGCGGCCGTCCTCGATGGTGAGTTCGAGCGAGGGCAGGGGAGATTTCTGGCCAATGCCACGTGCGGCAACCTGGTCCACCGAGATGCCCATGCGGTTGGGGTCATCGCCCACATCCACGCAGTTGAGGAAGGTGGCCGAGGCACGCGCATGGTTGGCGGCTGCGGAGCCATCCGTGCCATAGCCGGTCTGCAGGCGCAGCCCGCTGATGATGTTCAGGTAGTCGCGGTGCGCTTCGAGGGGCTTCAGTATCTCGGGAAACTCGAAGTCGCGGCCCTCGGTGGACGGCGTCCACTTGGCCATGGTCTTGCCGTGCGGGATGTACACCGCGGCATAGCGTGTGCGTGGCGCAGCGGCCGACTGCGCAAAGGCCGTGGCTGCAGGCAGCATGGCATCCAAGAGCGGCAGCGCGATGGCTATGCCGCCTGCGCCCCTGAGCACGTGGCGGCGGGAAATGTGCTTCCTGGTGATGTAGTTCATGTCGGGCCCCCGCAGGTTTTCTTGCTGCTATTTGCCGCTCGCCGCCACCAGTGCCGGCCCGGTGGCCGCGCGCTGCTGGAATGGTACGCTCTCGATGATGTTCGTGATCAATGTAGCCAGGCGGAAGTCATCCGCACGGCTGCGGCGCACGATGTCGCGCACCGTCGGCTGGTCGGCATGCGTCACCGCGCGGCCCAGCGCATAAGTCATCAGCTTCTCGGTGAAGGCAATGACATAGATGTCACTGCTGCGGACCAGCGCTGCCCGCAGGTCTTCGGGACCTTCGATTGCCGTGCCATCCACCATGGTGCCCTGCGCATTGATGGGCAGCCCGCTGTCCTCGGTGCGCAGGCGGCCGACCTTGTCGAAGGGTTCCATCGCGAAGCCGATCGGGTCGATCACGGCATGGCAGCTGCGGCAGGACGGGTTTTCCCGGTGCGCTTCGAGACGGGCGCGCAGCGTGGCCGGACCGTCCAGGTGCACGGACTGGTCGAGGTTGGTCTCGACGCCTGGCGGCGGGTTCGGGACCGGCAATCCCAGCAGGTTCTCCAGCACCCACTTGCCGCGTGTCACCGGCGAAGTGCGGTCGGCCACGGAAGTCACGGTGAGGATGCTGGCCTGGCCCAGCAC
>CBFGXE010000028.1:0-37664 GCA_965652645.1 uncultured bacterium
CGGCCGAGCACTTTATGCCAAACGCCGCTCGCTGCAGCGCAGAGTTAGGCGACTGTTGTGCGCAAGTCTTCTTCTTGGAACTCACTTGAGTACTCCAAAGATGATATTGGCAACGCTGTCTGCGCTATCGACCATGATCTGCGTCGCGTTAGCAAGGCGTGATTGCTCAGATCTTCCACGCTTCAGGAAGGAAGAAACCTCAGCCCCATCGAGAAAGACGCTACCGCAGATTTCACAGAGATCAAGCTCGACGCCGACAGCAGAAAACGTATGAAACGTGCCGCCTCCGCAACCTGGGCAACGAAGATTACGTTCTGCGTGCGGGGCCAACCGCGCCTGGTCCATAAGCGCGGCGTGAGATGGAACACGGGGGTACTTCTCCAGAAAGGCAGCCAGAACGGGGCCACTCAACCAAAGACCGGAGCACTTGCGGCATTCATGGCCGCTTAGGTCATGCCAGTCGCGCGGAGCCGTCGAGCCTAAACATGCCGGACATGGAGGATGAGGTTTCACAGTCGCCTAACTATTAATTAGATCTGTCGGTATAAAAGCGCCCATATCTCCCAAACGCGTCGTTTATGCAGCTGGCACCCGTGTGAAGCCGCTGATAAACATGGCACCACTCAGCAATATACGTTCCATCCAGTTGCCCTTCATATGCGGTGTTCTGGAAATGGACGTCACGGAGATATGCGACATGGACACACCCAAACCCCTCAGCCTCTTCACTGTGGTCAGGGACCGGCTTCGACTGCGTCACTATAGCCTTCGGACTGAGAAATCTTACATCTGGTGGATGCGCCGATACATCCGTTTTTGCGGCGGCCGCCATCCGCGCGACCTGGGTGCCACCGAGGTTTCTACCTTCCTCACCCATCTGGCGGTAGACCTGAAGGTTTCCGCTTCTACCCAGAACCAGGCCCTTGGGGCCCTTCTTTTCTTGTACAGGGAAGTACTGGGCATCGAACTGCCCTTGCTCAATCAGGTCGTGCGCGCTACCCGGCCCCGGCGTTTGCCGGTGGTGTTGACGCGCGGGGAAGTTCGCCGCGTGTTCCAGAATCTGCAGGGCGCATCGCGACTGGTGGTCGGGTTGCTGTACGGAAGCGGCCTGCGCCTCACGGAGGCGTTGGAATTGCGGGTGAAAGACCTCGATCTGGAGAGGCGCGCCATCACCGTCCGAAACGGCAAGGGTGGCAAGGACAGGGTTACCGTCATTCCGTCGGAACTGATAGCGCCGCTCCAGTCCCACCTTCAGGCGCTCACTCTCTGGTTTGAACACGAGCGTGCTGTTGGCGCCCCGGGGGTACCGCTTCCCCAGGCCCTGAAGGCCAAGAATCCGGATGCCGGGTGCACCCTTGCCTGGCAGTGGCTTTTCCCTTCGCGCAAGCTTTGCAAGGACCCTTACGACGGCCTGCTGGTGCGATTCCACGTCTATGACCGTACACTGCAGCGCACGGTGCAGAAGGCGATACGGCAGGCCGGCATCACCAAGCCAGCGGGTTGTCACACTTTTCGCCATTGTTTCGCCACCCATCTCCTGGAGTCGGGCAGCGATATCCGCACCATCCAGGCCCTGCTTGGTCACGCGGACGTCAAGACCACCGAGATCTACACCCACGTACTGAACCGCGGCGGCCAGGCCGTGAAGAGCCCGCTGGACGGCCTTTTCTGAGCCACGACCGGCGTCCCCCTGCGCGCCGGGCCCCGCGGCCCCCAGCGCCTCCAGATTCGCCCTGCAAGCTGGCGCCCGCCCCCTCCGGCAGCCGATAATCGGGGACTTTCCACCCGAAACTGTCACCTGAATGCCCGCAGATTCCCTCTCTCCCGCGGAAGCCGCCCTGCGTGACGCCGCCCGCGACTACCACCGTCTCCCCGGCCCCGGCAAGGTTTCGGTATCTCCGACCAAACCCCTGACCAACCAGCGCGACCTCTCCCTGGCCTACTCGCCGGGCGTGGCCTATCCCTGCCTGGATATCGCGGCCGACCCGCGCATGGCGGCGGATTTCACCTCCCGCGGCAACCTGGTTGGGGTGATAACCAACGGCACTGCGGTGCTGGGCCTGGGCGACATTGGTCCCCTTGCGGCCAAGCCGGTGATGGAGGGCAAGGGCTGCCTCTTCAAGAAATTCGCCGGCATCGACGTGTTCGACATCGAGCTGGCCGAACGCGACCCGGACCGCCTCATCGACATGATCGCCGCGCTGGAACCCACGCTCGGCGGCATCAACCTCGAGGACATCAAGGCACCGGAGTGTTTCTACATCGAGCGCAGGCTCACCGAACGCCTCAACATCCCCGTCTTCCACGACGACCAGCACGGCACGGCCATCATCGCGGCCGCCGCCATCCGCAACGGCCTGGAGCTGGTAGGCAAGGACATCGGCAAGGTGAAGCTGGTGGTCTCTGGCGCAGGTGCCGCGGCCATCGCCATCCTCGACCTGCTGGTGGGCCTGGGGCTCAACCGCTCCAACGTCTGGGCCTGTGACTCCAAGGGCCTCATCCATGAGGGACGCGGCGACTCCTTCAACGCGGAGAAGGCGCGCTATGCGCAGAACACCGCGCTGCGCACGCTGGCCGACGTGATGCCCGACACCGATGTCTTCCTCGGCTGCTCCACCGGTGGCGTGCTGACACAGGCCATGGTGAAGTCGATGGCCTCCCGGCCCATCATCCTGGCGCTGGCCAACCCGGAGCCGGAGATCCGCCCCGAGCTGGCGAAGGAAGTGCGGCCGGACTGCATCATCGCCACCGGGCGCTCGGATTACCCGAACCAGGTGAACAACGTGCTGTGCTTCCCGTACATCTTCCGTGGCGCGCTCGACTGCGGCGCCACGAAGATCACGGCGCAGATGAAGCTGGCCTGCGTGAAGGAGATCGCCGACCTCGCCAAGGCGGAGATCAGCGAGGAAGTGGCCAGCGCTTACGCAGGCCAGGACCTCTCCTTCGGCGACGACTACATCATCCCGAAGCCTTTCGATTCGCGGCTGATCCTGCGCATTGCACCGGCGGTTGCGGCTGCGGCGGCGGCCTCGGGCGTGGCCACCCGGCCCATCGCGGATCTGGAGGCCTATCGCACGCAGCTTACGCGCCACTTCTCCTCCGGCGTGATGCTGACGCGCCCGGTGTTCGGCGCGGCGCGCGCTTCCACGCGCAAGCGCATCGCCTACGCCGAGGGTGAGGATGAACGGGTGCTGCGCGCGGCACAGATCGCGCTGGACGAGGAGCTGGCCTCACCGCTGCTGATCGGCCGCCCCTCGGTGATCGAGGCGCGCATCAGGAAGGCCGGCCTGCGCATGAAGCTGGGGCAGGACGTGGCCGTGGTGAACCCGGATGATGATCCGCGTTTCCGCCAATACTGGCAGACCTACCACCGCATCATGGGCCGCCGCGGCGTGAGCCCGGATGCGGCCAAGGCGGCCGTGCACCGCTCCACCACGACCATCGCCTCGCTGATGGTGCACATGGGTGATGCGGACGGCATGCTCTGCGGCCTGCACGGCCGCTACGACGCGCACCTGGAGAACATCCGCGACGTGATCGGCCTGCGCGAGGGCGAGACAGCGCTCGCGTCGCTGTCGGGTCTGGCCATCGACAAGCGCACGCTGTTCATCGCCGACACCTACGTGAACGAAACGCCGTCGGCGGAACTGCTGGCGCGCATTGCGCGCATGGCGGCGCGCGAGGTGCGGCATTTCGGCCTCACGCCCAAGGTGGCCTTTCTCTCCCATTCCAACTACGGCTCCTCGCGCCGCGAGTCGGCCAAGCGCACGCGCGAGGCCTACGAGCTGTTTTCCAAGGCCAACCCGGAGGTGGAGTGCGATGGCGAGATGCACGGCGATGCGGCGCTGTCGGAGACCATCCGCCGCCGCAACCTGATGGACAGCCGCCTCACCGGCGAGGCCAACATCCTGATCTGCCCGAACATCGACGCGGCCAACATCCTCTTCAACACGCTGAAGGTGATGAGCGGCGAGGGCACGACGGTGGGACCCATCCTGATGGGCGTGGCCCGCCCGGCGCATGTGCTCACGCCCTCCTCCACCTTCCGCCGCGTGCTGAACATGACGGCGCTGACGGCGGCGCAGGCGGGCATGCCCGCGGTGCTGCGCCGGGTCGTGGGGACCTGAGGGGCGGGCCCGGCGCTCATTCGCCTTCCTTCTTTCCGCGGGCGCGGTCGATGTGGCCCAGGTCGCGGGCTGGATCGATGCGGTCGCGCAGCAGTTGTTTCAGTTCGGTTATTTCCGGGAAACGGCCCTGTGCCTTGCGCGACCAGAGCAGCGTGTCGTCCAGGCGGAGGTCGAACACGCCGCCGGTGCCAGGCTTCAGGGTGAGCGACTCGATGTCGCCATCGAAGGTGGAGAGCAGCTCCTGCGCCATCCATGAGGCGCGCAGCAGCCAGCGGCATTGCACGCAGTAGTTGATCTCGATCCGGTGCGCCACGCGATTCCCTCGCTTGCTTAGCCCCGCGGCAGCACCATGGTCCGCATCAGGTGCGCCAGCGCGGCCTCCGGATCCTCGCACAGCCCGCTGTGCACGCTGGAGGTCTGGATGATGGTGCTGCGCGGCGCCACCAGCCAGTGGAAGCGCTGCCGCGCCGGCAGCCGCCCGATCGGCCCCGCGCCGGCATCGCCGCGGCAGACCTGCGGGATGATCGCCAGGTATTGCTCCACCAGCTCCACATCCACGGTGGCATCCAGCGCCAGCAGCCGCGCGCGGTCCAGGTGCAGTCGCGCCGCGAGGAAGTCCTGCGCCGGGCACGACAGGATCACCCCGGCATTGATGAATTCCTCGCGCTCCACGCGAGGCACCACGCGGATCACCGCATAGTCATACGCGC
Organism: uncultured bacterium; assembly: GCA_965652645.1. Classification (GTDB taxonomy): domain Bacteria; phylum Pseudomonadota; class Gammaproteobacteria; order Steroidobacterales; family Steroidobacteraceae; genus ZC4RG30. Next base: position 4,838 of record CBFGXE010000028.1, read on the forward strand.
AGGGCGTCGTGGGCACGCTGTGCCTCCATCGCAAAGCCGCGCGGCGCTGCAAGCCGCTGCGTGAGGTAGGTGAGATAGTCGGCGCGCCGCGCCTCGCCGCCCGCATCAGCCAGCAGCTCGCCCGGCACCGCGGCGATGATGTCCTCCAGCACCGCCGGCGTCAGCTTTGCCGCCAGTTCCCCATCGACTTCGCCGATCCGGCTTGCCCTGGGCAGCAGCACATGGTCCCGCACCCGCGTGAACGGATCGCGCGCGCGCCCCAGCGCCGTTTCCCAGTCGTGGTGCACGTACAGCGCCGCCCCATGGTCGATCAGCCACAGCCGGCGGTGCCACACCAGCATGTTCACGTTCTTCGCCGTGCGATCCACGTTCGAGCAGAATGCATCGAACCACACGATCTTCGACGCCAGCTCCGCCTCCGGCGGCCTCACCAGCGGATCAAACGTCACCGACCCCGGCAGGTAGTCCAGCGCCACATTCGTGCCCACGCTGCCCTTGATCAGCGCCTGGATCTCCGGATCCGGCTCCGTCCGTGCCAGTTCGCCATCCACCTGCACCACGACGAGTTCCGGCACATCCAGCCCCAGCACCCGCCCGATCTCCCCCGCCACCAGTTCCGCCACCAGCGCCCGTGCCCCCTGCCCCGACCCCCGGAACTTCAGCACGTACAGCCCCGCATCGTCCCCCTCGATGATGGCGGGCAACGACCCGCCCTCCCGCAGGGGCGTGACATACCGGCGAGCCTCAACGGTCCGGAGGTGCATGGCCGGGATGATGCCTGCACCCGGCCCCGCCGTCAGCGGGAGGATCCATGGTTCGGCGCCGGGAACATCAGTCGTTGGCAGGCACGGGCGGACCAGCCTTGCAGATCCCGGGTCCTGGCAAATTCCAGCGAGACGCTGGTAGCGCGGGCGTGGTGAAGGGCTCTTCCCGCGCAAGTTCCGGCGCCAGGCGCCGTCTCATTCCATCTCGACCGTCGTGGCGCCGGCTGTCCGCGGCTCGGGAAGAGCCCTTCGCCGCGCCCGCGCCAGCACCACCCTCTTGCAGTCCTTACCCGCGAGTCTTCCGGATCTTCTCCAGCAGCTTCAACTGAGCCGCCGCCTGTGCCAGCTCAGCCAGCGCCTGCGCCTGGTCGATCTTGTCGACCTTGTTCGCCAGCGCCTCTTCCGCCCGCTGCTTCGCCGCCAGCGCAGCAGCCTCATCGATGTCATGCGCGCGAATGGCCGTATCCGCCAGCACCGTGACCCGGTTCGGCTGCACCTCCAGCGCGCCGCCACCGACGAACACCGACTGCTCACCCTCCGCAGTCTTCACGCGCACTTCCCCCGCCTTGATCAGCGTGAGCAGCGGCGCGTGCCGCGGGGTGATGCCGAGCTCGCCTTCGGTGGCGGGCACGAACACGATCTCCGCCGGCCCCGAGAAGATCTCGCCCTCGGCGCTGACGATGTCGACGTGGATAGTCTTGCCTGCCATGTTCGTGCTCGCTGCTGAACCTCAGTTCAGGGTCTTGGCCTTCTCGACGGCTTCGTCGATCGATCCGACCATGTAGAACGCCTGCTCGGGCAGGTGGTCGTAATCGCCGTTGAGGATGCCCTTGAAGCCGCGGATGGTCTCGGCCAGCGGGACGATCTTGCCGTCCTGGCCCGTGAACACCTTGGCCACGTTGAAGGGCTGCGACAGGAAGCGCTGGATCTTGCGCGCGCGGAACACCGTCTGGCGGTCTTCCTGCGACAGCTCGTCCATGCCCAGGATCGCGATGATGTCCTGCAGCTCCTTGTACTTCTGCAGCACGCCCTGCACGCCGCGCGCGACGTTGTAGTGCTCCTCGCCGATCACCAGCGGGTCGAGCTGGCGGCTGGTGGAATCCAGCGGGTCCACGGCGGGGTAGATGCCCAGCGCGGCGATGTTGCGGCTGAGCACCACGGTCGCGTCCAGGTGGGCGAAGGTGGTGGCCGGCGACGGGTCGGTCAGGTCGTCCGCGGGCACGTACACGGCCTGGATGGACGTGATCGAGCCGGTCTTGGTGGAGGTGATGCGCTCCTGCAGCACGCCCATTTCCTCGGCCAGCGTGGGCTGGTAACCCACGGCGGAGGGCATGCGGCCCAGCAGTGCCGACACTTCGGTACCGGCCAGCGTGTAGCGGTAGATGTTGTCGACGAAGAACAGCACGTCACGGCCGCGGCCGTTGGCCTGCTTCTCGTCGCGGAAGTATTCGGCCATGGTGAGGCCGGTGAGCGCGACACGCAGGCGGTTGCCGGGCGGCTCGTTCATCTGGCCGTACACCATCGCCACCTTGGAGTTCTCGAGCTTCTCGGCGTCGATGACGCCCGACTCGATCATCTCGTGGTAGAAGTCGTTGCCCTCGCGGGTGCGCTCGCCCACGCCGGCGAACACGGAAAGACCCGAGTACTGCTTGGCGATGTTGTTGATCAGCTCGAGCATGTTCACGGTCTTGCCCACGCCGGCGCCGCCGAACAGGCCCACCTTGCCGCCCTTGGCGAACGGCACCAGCAGGTCGATCACCTTGATGCCCGTGACCAGCAGGTCCTGGCCGCCGGCCTGCTCGTCGAACGAGGGCGCCGGGCGGTGGATGGGCAGGGTGCTCTCGGAGGCGACGGGGCCGCGGTTGTCCTGCGGCGTGCCCAGCACGTCCATGATGCGGCCCAGGGTGGCCTTGCCGACCGGCACGTTGATGGGCTTGCCCGTGGCGGTCACGGTCAGGCCGCGCTTCAGGCCCTCGGAGGCGCCCATGGCGATGGCGCGCACCACGCCGTCGCCCAGCTGCTGCTGCACTTCGAGGGTGAGGTCGCCCTCGGCGAGCTTCAGCGCCTCGTACACCTGCGGGATCGACTCGCGCGGGAACTCCACGTCGATGACGGGCCCGATGATCTGGATGATTTTGCCGGTTGCCATGATTTGAACTTCCTCTGGAATTCGTGCGGCCTTACACCGCTGCCGCGCCGCCCACGATTTCCGCGAGCTCGGTGGTGATCGCCGCCTGGCGGGCCTTGTTGTAGACGAGCTGCAGCTCGTGGATGAGCTTGCCCGCGTTGTCGGTCGCGGCCTTCATCGCGACCATGCGCGCGGCCATTTCGCTGGCCACGTTCTCCACGGCGCCGCGGTACACCTGCGACTCGATGTAGCGCATCAGCAGGCCGTCGAGGATCTCGGCGGCGCTGGGCTCGTAGATATAGTCCCAGTGCTCCTGCAGCCCCGCCTTCTCGGAGGGCTCCACGGGCAGCAGCTGCGCCACGCGCGGCTTCTGCGTCATGGTGTTGATGAACTCCGCGTGCACCAGGAACAGGCGGTCGATGCTGCCGTCGCGGTAGGCATCGAGCATCACCTTCACGGTGCCGATCAGGTCGTTCACGTGCGGCTTGTCGCCGAGGCCGGAGATGTTGGCCAGCAGGGGCAGGTTCAGGCGGCGGAAGAACGCCGTGCCCTTCGCGCCCATCACGGTGAGGCTGACGCCCGCGCCCTTGTCCTGCCACTCCTTGATCAGCGTCAGCGTCTGCTTGAAGACGTTGGCGTTGAGGCCGCCGGCCAGGCCGCGGTCGGTGCTGATGATGATGATGCCGACGTTCTTCGCGTCACGCGTCTGCATGAACGGGTGCCGGTAGTCCGGGTTGGCGTGGTGCAGGTTGCCGATCACGCTGCGGATCTTCTCGGCATACGGGCGCGCCAGCTTCATGCGGTCCTGGGCGCGACGCATCTTGGACGTCGCGACCATCTGCATGGCCTTGGTGATCTTCTGAGTGCTTTTGACACTCGCGATCTGGTTGCGGATTTCCTTGGTGCCGGCCATCGCCGTGGCGCTCTCTTAGTAGGAACCGTTCTTCACGAAGTTCTCGACGATGGCCTTCAGCGTGGCCTCGTGCTTCTTCAGCACCGGCTCGGCGTTGATGGCGTCAAGGTCGGCCTTGTGGCTGGCCTGGGCGAAGCCCTGCAGGGCGGCCTCGAAGGCCACCACCTTGTTCACGGGCACTTCGTCCATGTAGCCGTTGTTCACCGCGTAGATCGACAGCGCCATCTGCGCCACCGACATGGGCGCGTACTGCTTCTGCTTCATCACCTCGGTGGTGCGCTGGCCGCGCTCCAGCTGCTTGCGGGTGGCCTCGTCGAGGTCGGAGGCGAACTGCGAGAACGCCGCGAGCTCGCGGTACTGCGCCAGCGCGAGGCGGATGCCGCCGCCCAGGCGCTTGATGATGTCGGTCTGCGCCGCGCCACCCACGCGCGACACCGAGATGCCGGCGTTCATGGCGGGACGGATGCCGGCGTTGAACAGGTTCGATTCCAGGAAGATCTGGCCGTCGGTGATCGAGATCACGTTGGTGGGCACGAACGCGGTCACGTCGCCGGCCTGGGTCTCGATGATGGGCAGGCCGGTCAGCGAACCGGTCTTGCCTTTCACGCGGCCCTTGGTGGCCATCTCCACGTACTGCTCGTTCACGCGCGCGCTGCGCTCCAGCAGGCGGCTGTGCAGGTAGAACACGTCGCCGGGGAACGCCTCGCGGCCCGGGGGACGCTTCAGCAGCAGCGAGATCTGGCGATAGGCCACGGCCTGCTTCGACAGGTCGTCATAGACGATCAGCGCATCTTCGCCGTTGTCCATGAAGTATTCGCCCATGGTCACGCCGGAGTAGGCGCTGATGTACTGCAGGGCGGCGGGCGTCGAGGCGGAAGCCACCACCACGATGGTGTGCTTCAGCGCGTCGTGCTCCTCGAGCTTGCGCACCACGTTGGCGATCGTGGAGGCCTTCTGGCCGATCGCGACGTACACGCACTTGATGCCCGAGTCTTTCTGGTTGATGATGGCGTCGACGGCCATGGCGGTCTTGCCGGTCTGGCGGTCGCCGATGATCAGCTCGCGCTGGCCGCGGCCGATGGGCACCATGGAGTCGACCGACTTGTAGCCGGTCTGCACCGGCTGGCTCACGCTCTTGCGGTAGATCACGCCCGGCGCCACGCGCTCGATCGGGGCGGTGGCCTTGGCGTTGATCGGGCCCTTGCCGTCGACCGGGTTGCCCAGCGCGTCGACCACGCGGCCCAGCAGCTCCGGACCCACGGGCACTTCCAGGATGCGGCCGGTGGTCTTCACCGTGTCGCCTTCCTTGATGGACTTGTACTCGCCCAGCACCACGGCGCCGACCGAGTCCTGCTCCAGGTTCAGCGCCAGGCCGAACACGTTGCCGGGGAACTCCAGCATTTCGCCGTAGCGCGCATCGGCGAGGCCGTGGATGCGCACCACGCCGTCGGCGACCGACATGACGCTGCCGACGTTGCGGGCTTCAGTGGCGCCCGCGAAATTCTGGATTCGCTGACCGATCAGGTCGCTGATTTCCGATGCCTTGATGGACATGACTTGAAGTCCTTTGAAAAAAGCTTAAGCGGTGAGGTCCTGCGCGAGGCGCGCCAGGCGCGCCCTCACGGAACCGTCGATGGTCAGGTCACCGGCGCGCACCACGGCGCCGCCGATCAGCGACGGGTCCACCGCCGCCTCCACGCGTACCTTGCGGTCGAAGCGCTTTTCGAGCGCCGTGACCAGCTTCGCCTGCTCATCCGCGCCCATCGGGGCCGCGGACGTGATCGACACGTCGACGACGCGCTCGGCGTCGGCCTTGAACTGGTCGAACAGCTGCGAGATCTCCGGCAGGAAGGGCAGGCGCTTGCCCTCGGCCAGCAGGGCGATGAAGTTGCGCCCCTGCTGGTCAAGGTCGCTGCCGGCCACGTCGCTGACGAGCCCGGCGAGCTGCTCTGCCGTCACCTTCGGGCTGCCGAGCAGCCCGCGCACGCGCTCGTCGCCCACCGCCAGCGCGGCTCGGGCCAGCGCCCCCGACCAGGAAGCGAGGTTGCCGGTCGCCCGGGCCTGCGCGAAGGCGGCCTTGGCATACGGGCGTGCGACTGTCAGACGGTCTGCCATCGTGTCAGATCTCGGTGGCCAGCTTGCCCAGGATGTCCGCGTGGCGGGCCGGGTCGATCTCGCGGCCCAGCACCTTGGCAGCCGACTTCACGGTGAGGTCGGCCACCTCGCGACGCAGCTGCTCGCGCGCCTTGGCGGTTTCCAGCTCGATCTGCTGCTTGGCGGCGGCGATCAGGCGATCGCCCTCCGACAGCGCGTTCTGCCTGGCCGCCTCGACGAGCTCGTTCGAGCGCCGGGACGCGGCGTCGATGATCTGGTTGGCGCGGTCACGCGCCTCGCGGATCACCTCTTCGGCGCGTACCTTCGCCTCGTCCAGGCTCTTCTGCCCGCGATCGGCCGCCGACAGGCCTTCAGCGATCTTCTTCTGGCGCTCGTCGATGGCCCTGGAGATGACCGGCGTGATGAACGTCTGGAAGAACCAGATGAGGATCACGAAGACGAGGATCTGGCCGATGAAGGTTGCGTTGATGTCCATGGGCGGCTTCCGTTAGCGGGCGAAAAGTCGTCGAGGTATTCGATCAGCCTGCGAGCTTGGTCAGCAGCGGGTTGCCGAACGCGAACATCATCGCCAGGCCCACGCCGATCAGGAACGCGGCGTCGATGAGGCCGGCGAGCAGGAACATGCGGCCGGTGAGCATCGGGGCGAGCTCGGGCTGGCGGGCGGCGGACTCAAGGAACTTGGCGCCCATGATGCCGATGCCGATGCAGGCACCGATGGCACCCAGGCCGATGATCAGGCCGATGCCGAGAGCCATGTAACCCTGAACGATTGCGGTAGCTTCCATTTCAAGTCTCCTGGTCGAAAGTCAAAGCAAACAAGACGAAAAACGATGGACGACGGTCAGTGGTGTTCCTCTGCCATCGAGATGTACACGACGGGCAGCACCGTGAAGATGTACGCCTGCAGCACCACGATGAGGATGTGGAAGATGGCCCACACCGCGCCGAGCAGCACCTGCGTGAGGAAGAACACCCCGCCGGTGGCGTACGAGTGGTTGTCGAAGGCGCCGGTCGCGGCAAGGCCCAGCAGCGCGATCAGCATGAACAGCAGCTCGCCGGCGAACATGTTGCCGAACAGTCGCATGGCCAGCGACACGGGCTTCGACAGCAGCTCCACCACGTTGAGGAAGATGTTGAAGGGGAACAGCCACGGGCCGAACGGCGCCGACAGCCACTCGTGGCCGTAGCCGCCGAGTCCCTTGGCCTTGATCGAATAGAAGACGATCAGCACCAGCACCACCAGCGCCAGGGCCAGCGTGCCGTTGAGGTCGGCGGTGGGCAGGATGCGCCAGAAGGCATGCTCGAAGCCGGCCACGCCGGCCACGTTGCCGGCCAGGTCGAGCGGCAGCAGGTCCATGGTGTTCATCGCGATGATCCACGTGAACAGCACCAGCGACAGCGACACCAGGAAACGGCGGTTGCCGTGGTAGATCTCGCCGACGAGGTTGTCGACGAACCCGTACACGATCTCGATGAAGGCCAGGAAGCGGCCCGGCACGCCGGAAGTGGCCTGCCTGGCGGCGCGGCCGAACACGAACATCACGATGAGGGCGAGCACGGCCGACATCACCAGCGTGTCCACGTGGAAGGACCAGAAGCCCTCGCCCACCTTCAGGTGGGTCATGTGGTGGTTGATGTAGTCCGTGGCGGAGGGTGCCGCGTGTTCCGCGCCGTGTTCAGCAGCCATCAGTTCAGTTGTCCTGTTTCCGCAGGGCCTTGTCCAAAACCGTCAATCTTTCGTCCGGCGCGCGCGCATGTGCATCGTGGGCACGAGCCAGAACACCACCAGCGTCGCCATGTACGCGAAGATCAGCGCCGGCCAGTTGGCCCAGCGCCCCTGCGCCACCACGAGCATCAGCCCCACGGTAAGCGCGACCTTCACGAACTGGCCGACCAGCAACCTGCCGAGCGCACCCGCGGCGCTCGCGGAGGAGCGCAGCGCGGTCAGCGTCATGTAGGCGTTGGCAACCAGCCCGATCAGCCCCCCGGCCAGTGCCGAGAGGGCGTGCGTCCTGCCCCAGATGACCAGGCACAGCACGGCGACCAAAATCGTCATCGCGGCCTGGGTGATCAGGATCCGCGCAGCGATGCGCCGTGTCTCAGCGTCGCGCGCCATCATCGTGAGTACCCGTGGCCTTGAAAAGCGCGCGCAGTATACGGAGTGCGCGGGGGCGGTTCAAGGTCAATGCATAGGCAATTATTGTCTACGAATCTGCGCCAATACGCCGTCGAGTTCGTCGAGGCTGTTATAGGCGATCACCAGGCGGCCCTTGCCGCCGGAACCCTGCTGGATCAAGACCTTGGCGCCGAGGCGCTCGGTGAGGTCCTGCTCCAGTGCACGTACGTCAGGGTCCGTAGGGGATGGACGCTGCATCGCAGCATTCGAGGTCGCAACCGGCGCATTCGGGGGGGCGGCGAGCTCACGCACCAGCGCCTCGGTCTGGCGCACGGACAGGCCCTGCTCCACCACCCGCTGGGCGGCCTGCGCCTGCTGCCGGCGATTGGCCAGGCCGAGCAGCGCGCGGGCATGGCCCATGTCCAGGCGACGCTTCTCGACCAGGTCGGCGACCTCGGGTGCGAGCTCGAGGAGGCGCAGCAGGTTGCTCACCGCCGCGCGTGAACGGCCGACGGCCTCGGCCGCCTGCTCATGCGTGACGCCGAACTCGGCGATGAGCCGCTCAAGGGCGCGCGCTTCTTCCAGCGGATTGAGATCCTCGCGCTGGATGTTCTCGATCAGCGCCATCGCGATCGCGGCCTCGTCGGGCACGCGGCGGACCACGGCGGGAATGCGCTTGAGTCCTGCGATCTGCGCGGCACGCCAGCGGCGCTCGCCGGCGATGATCTCGTACTGCTGCGTGCTGCCCGCGGCGGCACCGGCCAGCGGACGCACGACGATGGGCTGGATCACGCCCTGGTTGCGGATGGAGATGGCCAGCTCTTCCAGTGCTTCCTGCCGCATGTCCACGCGCGGCTGGTACTTGCCGCGCACCAGCTGGTCGACGGGCAGGTGCGCGAGTTCATCGCCGCGGGGCGCCGCGCTGCCGGCGGGCGCGGGTGTTGAGGCGCCCGGGGTCGCGGCCGCATTGGCGGTTGCGCCAGCGGCATTGCCGCCACCGGTTGTCCCGCCCTGCGGGGCAACCGGCACCGCCGTCGCCGGCACGGCCGCACGCGCCTTCGAGGCGCCCAGCAGGTCGGCCAGGCCGCGCCCGAGTGAGGGTTTCTTCTGTGACATCAGCCTGCTTCCCGCGCCGCCTGCAGCTTCTCGTCCTCGCGCCGGATCATCTCGCCGGCCAGCGCGAGATAGGCCAGCGCGCCGCGCGATTCCTGGTCGTGCATCAGCACCGGCTTGCCGAAGGACGGCGCCTCGGCCAGGCGCACATTGCGCGGAATCACGGTGCGGAACACCGTGTCGCCGAAATGCTCCATCAGCTGCGCGCTGACTTCGCCGGAGAGATTCGCGCGCGGATCGAACATGGTGCGCAGGATGCCCTCGATGTGCAGCGCCGGGTTCACCGCCTCGCGCACCTGCTCGATGGTGGAGGTCAGCGCCGTGAGTCCCTCCAGCGCGTAGTACTCGCACTGCATGGGCACGATCACCGAATCCGCCGCCACCAGCGCATTGAGCGTGAGCATGTTCAGTGCCGGCGGGCAGTCGATGAAGATCAGGTTGAACTGCTCGCGCAGCGGCGCCAGCGCCTCGCGCAGCCTGGCCTCACGACCTTCCTCGCTCATCACCAGCCGCACTTCGGCGGAGGTGAGGTCCTGGTTGGCCGGTATCAGGTGGAACTGGCCGTCGGCCACGGGCACCACGGCCTGCCCGGCAGTGCATTCGCCCAGCAGTACCTCGCAGCTGCCCATCTCCACGTTCGACTTGTCGACGCCGCAGCCGGTGGTGGCATTGCCCTGCGGGTCGAGGTCGACCAGCAGCACGCGCCGCTTCGTCTGTGCCAGCGACGCGGCGAGGTTGACGGCGGTGGTGGTCTTGCCGACCCCGCCCTTCTGGTTGGCAATGGCGATGACGCGTTTCATGGGAACGGGCAGTCTAGGCAATCGGCGCCATACCGTCACTGCGCATCGGTGGACCCGGGTCGCAGGATGACGTGGTGGCGGGCCTCGCCCAGCCCCGGCACGGTCACCGGGCGCACCGCCTCGATGCGCCAGCCGGGCGGCAGCGGTGCATTTTCATCGGCGTCATCCGCCGGCGGCGGCCAGCGGCCCTTCATGGCCACCACCCGCGTCCCCGGCCCGCACAGTGGCGCGATCCAGCCGGCCAGGCGCGGCAGCGGCGCGAAGGCGCGTGCGATCACGGTGTCAAAGGGTGCGCCGGGGCGAAGCTGCTCCACGCGGGAGTGGCGGGTTTCCACGTTGGCCAGTCCCAGCTCGCGCGCGGCGTGGTCGACGAAGCGCAGTTTCTTGTCCACCGAGTCGATGAGCGTGAAGTGCCGGTCCGGATTGACGATCGCCAGCGGCAGGCCGGGGAAGCCCGCACCCGTGCCCACGTCCGCCACGCGGTTGCCGGCGAGGTCTGCCTGGGCCGCCAGTGAATCCAGCAGGTGATGCGTGAGGATGCGCGGCCGGTCGGTGATGGCAGTGAGGTTGAAGGCCTTGTTCCAGTGCAGCAGCGCATCCACCAGCCGCGCGAACTGCTGCCGCTGCTGCTCATCCAGCGCCACGCCCAGGCCGGCAGCGCCCCCGGCGAGCCGCGCGTCGAAATCCTTCACGGCGTGTTGCGCACCAGGCCTGCGATGAAAGCCTGCACGGGCATGGCGTCGATGCGCGCCGGTTGCATGGCAAGCTGCTGGCAGAAGCTGGCGATGCGCCGGGCATGCGTGGGCGTGAACAACTTCTCCGAGGCCACGCCCAGCGCTTGCAGCGCCCCCTCCAGGCTGCTGCTGGCGGGCGTGGCCACTTCCGGCGTGCAATGGGAATAGAGGCTGGACAAGGCAGGCGGCGGCCGGCCGGCCAGCACGGCCTGCCGTGCCTCGCGGTCCGCCGTGGCCAGCGCCCGCAGCAGCGCCTCCGCGCGCACGCCGCGCAGCGCCAGCAGCTCGCGCATGGCGCGCACCGCGGTGTCCACGTCCAGCTCGTAGGAAGTGCCGGGGATGCGCGCGCCACCGGGCCGCATGTCCGCCGGCCGCAGCGTGGCCAGCACGCGCACGGCGGCAGGGTCATACAGGGCATCCAGCAGCGTGGCGACCAGCGCCAGCAGGCGCTGGCGACCCGCCGCCAGTTCATTCTCCATCGTCATGTATCCGGACCAGCGTGCGGCCGGCATTGCGGCCGGCAATGAGGGATTCAAAGGCCTGCGGCAGCTCGCCGAGAGTCACCGTGCGCGTGGCGATTCTATCGAGGTGGCGCGGCAAAAGATCGGTGGCCATGCGCTGCCAGATGGCCAGGCGCTGCGCGCGCGGCGTGGCGGCCGAGTTCACGCCCAGCAGGTTCACCCCGCGCAGCAGGAAGGGCATCAGGCTCACCGCGAGCTCCGCGCCGCCGGCCAGTCCCACGGCCGCGACGCTGCCGTGCATGCGTGTGCTGCTGAGCAGGCGCGCCAGCAGCGCACCGCCCACATTGTCGATGGCACCAGCCCAGCGTTCCGGCTCCAGCGGCCGGGTGGTGAGTGCCGATGCATCAATGGCTGCGGGTGCATCCGCGGCCTTCGCCACCAGCGTGGGCAGGATCTCCAGCGCCTGCGCCCCCACGGCATGCAGCAATTCGCTGCTGGCGGCCGTGCGCGTGAGTGCGACGACCTGGTAACCGCGCTGCGCGAGCATGTCGATGGCCAGCAGGCCCACGCCGCCACCCGCGCCGGTAACGGCCACGGGGCCCGCGCCGGGCACCAGTCCCTTGTGCTCCAGGTGCGTGATGGCCAGCGCCGCGGCGAACCCCGCTGTGCCGATGGTCATCGCATCACGCAGGCTGAGCGCGGCCGGCAGCGGCACCACCGCCTCGGCGGGCACGCGCGCGAGGCCGGCGTAACCGCCGTCGCGGGTTTCAGACAGCCCGCAGCCGGTGACCACCACGCGCTCGCCGGCGCGGATGCCGGGGGCCTCCGACTGCACCACCACGCCGGCGAGGTCCACCCCGCCCACCAGCGGAAAACGGCGCAGGATGCGTCCCTTGCCGGTGCCGGCCAGCGCGTCCTTGTAGTTGATGCCCGACCAGTGCACCCGGATGGTGACATCGCCCGGCGACAGGTCGTGGGGCGTGAGCTCTTCGAGGACGGCACCGTGCTCGTGGATGCGCAATGCGGTGAACCGTTCCATGGGGACAGTCTAAGATCGTTGGCCATGAAGCACAGCATCCACCGTGGCTGGCTTTGGGCCGGCCTGCTTTCCTGCCTCGCCATCAGCCCCTTTGCCGCCGCCCAGCGCATCGAGCAGGGCAACCTGGTCTTCGACGGCATCCCGCTGGAGCAGCTTGCCGCGGTGCCGGAGCTGCCGCTGCTGCTGGACTCGCGCTCCGCCTCCCTCGGGGCCTGGCTGGCCGACGGCACCATGGTGATCTCCACCCGCTTCGGCAACACCGCGCAATTGCACCGCGTGCGCACGCCGATGGGCGCGCGCGAGCAGTTCACCTTCAAGGCCGAGCCCATCAGCCAGGTGATTGCCCATCCCCATGACGCCACGCGGCTGCTCTACCTGCGCGACAACGGCGGCGACGAGCGCATGCAGATCTGGCTGCGCAACCTGGCCGATGGCACCGAGCGGCTGCTCACCGATGGCAAGTCGCGCCACGGCCGGCCGGTGTTCGCCAATGACGGCAAGCGCATCGCCTTCTACAGCAATGCGCGCGATGGCGTGAGCAACGACATCTACCTGGCCGACGTCGACAGCCTGGCCGGCCCGCGCCTGCTGCTGGCCGGCGGCAGCGAGGCGCTTTACGTGGAGGACTGGTCGCTGGATGACCGCCAGGTCGCGGTGATCCGCTACCGCTCCATCACCGACAGCGAGCTGTTCCTGCTGGACGTGGGCACCGGCGAGCAGCGGCGCATCGAGCCGGCGGACGCCGCGACGCCCACCGTGGCCACCAGCCGGTTCCGCCGCACGCGCGAAGCGGCGCCGCCCGCCGCCACCCTGTCGGTGGCGCAGGCGCGTTTCTCGCGCGACGGCCGCGGCCTGTTCTTCATCTCCGACCGCGGCGGCGAGTTCCTCGCCCTGCACAAGTACGATGTGTACACACGCCAGCTCACCACGCTCACGCCCGACACCAACTGGGACGTGGAGCGTTTCGAGCTCTCCGAAGATGGCCGCTTCATCGCCTACACGCGCAACGAGGGTGGCGTGGACCGGCTGGTGCTGCACGACCTGGGCATCAACTCCGACGTGCTGCTGCCGCCGCTGCCCGCCGGCGCGGTGATTTCCGCCCTGGAATTCGACCCGACCAGCCGCCGCCTCGCCGTGGCGCTGGAGACCGCGCTGGCGCCGATGGACATCTACGTGCTGGACCTCGACACCTCCGCCGGCACCACCACCCTGCCGCTGGTGAAGCTCACGCGCTGGACCGGCAGCGAAATCGGCCCGCTGGATGCATCGAAGTTCGCCCCGGCGGAGCTGGTGCAGTTCCCCACCTGGGACGAGGTGGGCAACCGCCAGCGCGCCATCCCCGCCTTCGTCTACCGCCCGCGCACGCCCGGTCCGCACCCGGTGCTCATCGACATCCACGGCGGCCCGGAATCCCAGCACCGTCCCGGCTGGAGCAGCTTCCGCCAGTATCTGGTGGGCGAGCTGGGATACGCGGTGATCGCGCCCAATGTGCGCGGCTCCTCGGGCTACGGCCGCACCTTCCTCTCGCTGGACAACGGCATGCTGCGCGAGGACTCGGTGCGCGACATCGGCGCGCTGCTGGTGTGGATCGGCCTGCAGCCGGACCTGGACCGCAACCGCGTGGTGGTGGCCGGCGGATCCTACGGCGGCTACATGGCGCTGGCCTCGCTGGTGCACTACAGCGACCGCCTGGCCGGCGGCATCGACACCGTCGGCATCAGCAACTTCGTCACCTTCCTCAACAGCACCGCGGAATACCGCCGCGACCTCAGGCGCGCGGAATATGGCGATGAGCGCAACCCGGCCATGCGCGCGCACCTGCAGGCCATCTCGCCGCTCACCAATGCGGCGGCGATCCGGAAGCCGCTGCTCATCGTGCAGGGCATGAACGACCCGCGCGTGCCGGCCAGCGAATCCGAGCAGATGATGGTGGCCGTGCGGGCGCGCGGCGCGGAGGTGTGGTACCTCGCCGCGAAGGACGAGGGACATGGCTTCCGCAAGAAGGCCAACAGCGACGTCTATCGCGCCGCGATGGTGGCCTTCCTGAAAAAGCTGGCGGCGAAGTAGCGCGGCCGGTGCCGCCTACTTCTTGCCTTCCTTGAGCGGCACGGTCTGCAGCGCGGGCTTCTGCTGCGAGTAGAACGTGGCCAGCGCCTGGATGTCCGCCGGCGTGAGCTGCGCGGCAACGGGCGCCATCAGCCCGTTCTTGCGCGAGCCGTTGCGGTAACTTTCGAGCGCGAACACCAGGTAGTCGGCATGCTGGCCGGCCAGCGTCGCCGCGCCCACCTGCTGGTTGGCGGCATCGGGCACGCCCACCGGGCCATGGCAGGTCTGGCAGGTGGATACCGCCAGCGCCGGCACCTTGCCCACCGCCCTGGCATTGGCATCGTGCGGCACGGCCTCGCCAGAGAGGTAGGCGGCGATATCGTCGATGTCCTGGTCCGACAGCGAAGACGCCTGCGCGTGCATCGTGCCGTGACTGCGTTCGCCGCTGCGATAGGCCTTCAGTGCCGTGACCAGGTAGTTCACGTGCTGGCCGCGCAGGCGCGGCACGGAGAAGGTCGGATAGACGTTCTTGTAGGTGTCGATGCCGTGGCAGCCGAGGCAGGTGTTGCCCAGGACCTGGCCACGGGCAGGATCGCCCGCTGCCGCGGCAGGAACCGAATGAACCAGGGAGAATGCGGCCAGCACCAGAGCCGGTGCAGTGGCCTTCAGGATCGAACGCAGCGCCATGAAAACCCTCGTGTACGCCGCCCCCGGGCGGCGCAAAACTCGCGAATTCTACGGTCCGGGCGGCGAGAATGCCACGATGATTGCACTGATCCAGCGGGTGGGCGGCGCCAGCGTGAGCGTCGGCGGGGCGGTTGTGGCTGCCATCGACCGGGGCATCCTGGCCCTGGTGGGCGTGGCCGCCACCGATTCCCCGGAAACCGGGGCCAGGTTGCTCGAAAAGCTGCTCAGTTACCGCATTTTCCCCGACGATGCCGGCAGGATGAACCGCGATCTGCGCCAGATCGGCGGCGGATTGCTGCTGGTGCCGCAGTTCACGCTGCTGGCCGACACCCGCAAGGGCACCCGGCCGGGTTTTTCCCGGGGTGCCCCGCCGGAGCAGGCCCGGGAGCGGTTCGAGGCGCTCCTCGCGGCGGCGCAGGCCGCGCATCCGCGGGTCGCCGCCGGCCGCTTCGGGGCCGACATGCAGGTTTCCCTGGTCAACGACGGCCCGGTGACTTTCTGGCTCGAGGTGGAGTGACGAACCTTTCCGTCAGGCCATGTCTTATCATGTGGGACTCCCTTTGGCAGTCCTCATGTACTGCGTTTTCTGAAGGTTCAACTGGAGCACCACGATGGGTTCAATGAGCATTACGCACTGGCTGATCGTCCTCGGCGTGGTCATCCTGGTCTTTGGCACCAAGAAGCTCAGCTCGATGGGCAGCGACGTCGGCAGCGCCATCAAGAACTTCAAGAAGGCCATGAACGAGGGCGAGAAGGAAGGCCAGGAGACGGCCAAGCAGATCCGCCAGTCGGTGGACGCGGACTTCCCCGAGAGCAAGGCCAAGGAAAAGAGCACGGCCGAAAGCGACGACCGCGCTGCCTGAGGCCTGCCTGCTGACGGGCCGGGACTCCGGCCGGTCGGCGCCACTTCTGTTCGCAAGGTTCGACGTCCCGCTGCATGTTCGACTTCAGCTTCCCCGAGCTGCTGGTGGTGTTCGTGGTCGCGCTCGTGGTGCTGGGCCCGACGCGCCTGCCGGGACTGGTGCGCAAGATCGGTCGCTGGGTGGGCAAGGCACGCTCGATGGCGCGCGAGTTCCGCGACCAGCTTGAGCGCGAGGTCAATGTCGAGGAACTCAACCGCTCCGTGCGGCGCACGGTGATGGACGATCCGCCTCCCGCGGCCGAAGCCGGCACCGGCACGACGGCCGATGCGGGCGCGCCGCCGGGCGACAGCGATTATCCCCGGGGTGCGGAGAGCTCTTCCTCCAGCGCCGCCGATCCGGCCGTGACCGCGGGCGAAGGCCCGCAGCCTGGCGACGACGAGTATTCCCACGCCCACGCCCCCGGTGCGACGCCGGAGCCATGGCAGCCCGCGCCCGTGGCGGACGAGGGCCAGGCCACCGCAATGGCCGACGCCGTCACCGGCGACGAAGACACCACCCGGCGCGAGCGCGAGGCATGAGCAAGGCGGGCGAGGACAAGCCGGACGAGAAGCTGGCCGAAGGCACGCTGATCTCGCACCTGCTGGAACTGCGCGACCGGCTGGTGAAGGCCGTGGCCTCGGTGTTCATCCTGTTCGTGCCGGCCTTCATCTTCAAGGACGAGCTCTTCGCCACGCTGTTCCAGCCGCTGGTGGCCAACATGAAGCTGGGCGACCAGCTCATCGCCACCAGCCCGATGTCCGGCTTCATGATGCCGATCAAGCTGGCCTTCTTCACCGCGCTGTTCGCGGCCATGCCCTGGGTGCTTTACCAGATCTGGGCCTTCGTCGCGCCGGGCCTCTACCGCAAGGAGAAGCGCTTCGCCATCCCGGTGCTGGTGTCCTCCATCGTGCTGTTCTACGCGGGCATCGCGTTTGCGTATTTCGTGGTGTTCGACATGGCGTTCCACTTCCTGATGGGCGTCACGCCGGAACAGGTGGCCAACATGCAGGACATCAACCTGGTGCTGACCTTCGTGCTCACCCTTTTCCTGGCCTTCGGCATCGCCTTCGAGGTGCCGGTGGTGGTGATGCTGCTGGTGCTCACCGGCATGGTCTCGGCAGAGAAGATCGCCGCCTCGCGCGGTTACGTGGTGATCGGCGTGTTCGTCGCCGCCGCCGTGCTCACGCCGCCGGATCCGGTGTCGCAGATCATGATGGCCATTCCGATGTGGCTGCTGTTCGAGGCGGGCCTGCTGATGTCGCGCCTGCTGGTGCGGCCGTCAAAGGATGAATCCAGCGGCACCGCCGTCGTCTGATCGCCCGGTCATGGCGCCGCGGAGGCGTCGGCAACCGCGCTCCTTCGCAACTGCCTAGCGACGCCCCTCGAGCAGCGCCTTCAACCGCGCCAGCGCACGTTCGCTGGCCTGGCGCACGCGCGCGTAGTAGCCATTCCACTCCGGCAGATCCGGCACCCCGGAACACAGCAGGCGCACGATGGTGTTGTCCTCGTCGGCCTCGAGCAGGATGTCATCGGCCACGGCGCCATCGAACACCGAGAGGTCGTCGGGCGGCAGGTAGATGAGGCGCAGCCGGCGCGGCGGATCGAACACGTCGATCATGGCGTGGCGCGTGAGGCCGGGGGCGATGGTGGCCGACCAGCTGCCGCCGCGCTGTGGCCGCAGGCGTGCGTCCTCTCCCAGCCAGCGCGACACGGCCGGGCCGCACAGCGCGTTCCATGTCTGTGCGACCGGGGCTTCCACGTCCATGCGCAGGGCGAACCCGCGGGTTTTCAGCGGCATGGGATCATTGTGCCAGCTGCGCGCCGCGATGGGGACTGCCGCCGCCGGTACTGCGGAAGGCGTCTCCCTTCCGCTTCATGCCGCGGCCTTCGGTTCCTTCCTGAGGCCCATCACCACCATGGGCAGCAGCGACACCACGATGATGCTGATGGTCACCAGGCCGAAGTTGTCCTTGATCACCGGGATGTTGCCGACCAGGTAGCCGGCCCAGATGAACAGGTTCACCCACAGCAGCGCGCCGATGGCGTTGTAGGCCTGGAACCGGCCATAGGCCATGCGGCCCACGCCGGCCACGAAGGGCGCGAAGGTGCGGATGATGGGCGCGAAGCGCGACAGCACGATGGTCATCGCGCCGTGGCGCGCGAACCAGCCCTCGGTGCGGCGCAGGTATTCCACCTTGATGAAGCGGTAGCGGCCGCTGAAGGCATGCTGTCCGATGGCGCGGCCGATGGCGTAGTTGGTGGTGTTGCCCAGTATGGCGGCCGTGCACAGCAGCATGGCCAGCAGCAGGGGCGAGAGCGTGCCGCTGGTGTCCACCGCGGCCAGCGCGCCGAGCGCGAACAGCAGCGAGTCGCCCGGCAGGAAGGGCGTGACCACCAGGCCGGTCTCGGCAAAGATCACCAGGAACATCAGCGCGTAGATCCAGGTGTCGAAGCGCACCAGCAGCTCGACCAGGTGGTCATCGAGATGCAGGACCAGGTCGATGAAGTAGTGCAGCAGCTCCACGTTGCGCCTCGTGCCCGCGCCGGGACGGCGCGGCAGCCAGTCTAGCCGGCGGCCTTGCGCTGCGACAGTTCCTCCCCGGTGAGGAAGTCCTCGATGTTGATCTCGCCGCGCACGCGATCCTCATCGTCTCCCATGCCGCCCATCAGCCGCTGCATCGCTGTCTCGAGGTCTTCGTCGAGTACCGAAGTGTCGACGCCGCCGGCCAGCAGCTCGCGCTGCAGCTGTTTCTGCAGCGCCGCCGAGATGGTGTCGTCCTCGTCGCCGAGCTCGATGTCATGGCCGCGGCGCTGCCGCGACACCGACACCCACGTGGGCAGGTCGCGGATGGCCTCGGGCAGCGGCACCGGCCGCGCGATGGCAAAACCCTGGCCATAGGCCACGCCCATCGCCGCCAGGCGCACGCGGATCTCGTCGGTCTCGATGCCCTCGGCCACGGTGGCCACGTTGGCGGAGTTGGCCAGGTGGATCATGCCGCGCACCATGCCTTCGGCGCGCGGATCCTTCAGCAGCTCGCGCACGAAGCTGCCGTCGATCTTCAGCATGCTCAGCGGCAGCGAGCGCAGGCTGGTGAGCGAGGCCATGCCGGTGCCGAAGTCATCCAGCGCGATGTGGCAGCCCAAGTCGCGCAGCGCATGCATCAGCGGCTCGGCGGCGGCCAGGTGTTCGATCACGTCGGCCTCGGCGAACTCGAAGCACAGCGCGCCGGGGTCCACGCCGCTTTCCTTCAGCTGTGCGAGCAGCTCGTCGGCGAACTGCGGGTCGCCCAGCGAATGGCCGGAGAGGTTCACGGTGAGCACCACGGCGCCACCGGCCACCAGCTGCGCACGCGGGCGCAGCTGCTTGAGTGTCTCGCGCACCACCCAGCGGTCCACGGAAGCCATCAGTCCCAGGCGGCGCGCATCGGCGAGGAAGCGGCCGGGGCCGGCGAACTCGCCGTTCTCGTCCTGCACGCGCAGCAGCAGCTCGAAGTGCGGCGTGGGGGAGACATTGCCCGGCAGCGGCGCGATCAGCTGCGCGTGCAGGCAAAGCCGGTCGCCTTCCAGGATGCTGCGCACCGCGCTGGCGGCAGCCTCGGTGATCGTGCTGCCGATCTTCACGGCGATGGTGCTGTCGCCGCCGGGCTCGAAACGTTCGACCCGGTTGCGGCCGCGGCGCTTGGCGGAACGGCAGGCGGACTCCGCCGCACCCAGCGCGGCCATGGGGTCACCACCTGCGGGAATGGGTGCCACGCCAACGCTCAGCGAAGACTGCAGCGTCACGTCGGGCCCGGCGCCCACGCTGGTGGCGGGCAGCGAGGCGATGGCCGCACGCAGTCCCTCGCCGAAGGCCGTGGCATCTTCCTCGCCAGCCGGCAGCAGGATGGCAAAACGATCGCCGGTGATGCGCGCGGCCGCTGCGCCCGGGGACAGGCGCATGCGGATCAGCTCGCCCAGCTTCTCCAGCAGGCGATCACCCACCTGCATGCCGTGGTTGTCGTTGATGGCGTGCAGGCGGTCGGCGTCCAGGTAGAGGAAACTCCAGGTGCCCTGGCGCTCGGCCAGCGCGGCGCGCACGCGGGTCTCGAAGGCCGGGCGCGTGAACAGTCCGGTGAGCGCGTCATAGCGCGCCTCGATGAGACCCGCTGCACGGCGCAGCAGCAGGTCGGCCAGCAGTCCATCGCGCCGCCGGAAGTGCGGTGCATCCAGGCTGCGGAACATCACCAGCACGGCGCCGGCGCGTCCGGCCGGATTGCGCACGCCGCTGACCACGGCGCGCAGCGGCAGGTTGAGGCCGGGCAGGCTGCCCGGCTCGTTGAGCAGCAGCGCCTCCTTGCCCAGCTGCGCCAGGGACAGCAGGTGACGGTGTGCGCGGGCCAGCACGGAGGTATCGAACTGGCAGCCTTCCGTGCGCGCCACCGCCACGAGATTGCGTTCGGGCATCAGCAGCGCCGTGAGATCGCAGCGCATGTGGCTGTTGATGCGTTCAAGCAGCTGCGCCACGTCGCCACCGGCGTTGGGCGCGTCGGTGGACAGCAGCACCTTGAGGTCGGCATTGTCGCCGTCCGCATCCGCCGCCCCGGCCGCCTGCCCCGCGGCGCCGCCTTCCAGCCGCGCCCGCAGCGTCAGCTCGCGCTTCAGGCAGTCGATCACCGGCCGCAGCATGGCGTGCACGTAGGTGAAGGTGCGCGGATCGCTCTCCGCGGTGCGCCAGCGCACGCTCAGCACGGTGGCGGGACGGCCGCGCTCATCGCGCAGCCAGAACAGATACACGGGTTCGTGGGTGCCAAGCTGCACGCGCTCGCCCGACTCCCCGTTCAGCGCGGCCAGCGTGGCCGCCTGCGCCACCAGCTGCGGCAGCTGCGGCGGCACGGCTTCCTCGCTGGTCCAGCGCAGCTCGCCATCGGCATTCATGATGCTGAGGCCCGCGGCGCGCGGCAGCAGCGCTGCCACCAGCTGGGCATAGGGGGAGAAATCCTGCAGTGCGTCGGTCACGTCCCTGGACATGCCCGGAGGATGACTTAAGCCACCGGCGCGAACGATGATCGAGTTGGCAGATTGCCGGGGAAAAAACGCGCGCCAGGTCGGGGACGGAAACGCGCCGCGGGGCGGCAGGAAATTGCCGCTCAGCGCGCCGGCGGTGCCGGCGTGCGGAACCAGGGGCGCGGATCCACCGGGACATAGCTGTCGCTGGCCCGGGCGGCGTGGCGGATCTGGAAGTACAGCCCCGGGTCCTTGCGGCCGCCGGACACGCCGGCCGTGCCGAGGGAGTCCCCCGCGGCCACCTGCCGGCCCACCTCCACGTGCAGCTCGTCCAGGTGGCCGTAAAGGCTCCAGTAACGGTTGCCGTGGTCGATGATCACCAGGAGGCCCCGGCCACTGCTGTAGTCGGAATGGATGACCCGCCCCTCGTGGATGGCACGCACCGGCGAACCGCGCACTGTTTCAATTTCGACGCCATCAGACTTTTGATCACCCGGCTTTGAGGCGCCATAGGTCACAATGATCTTGCCATTCACCGGCCAGCTGAGGCGGCCGCGGGTGTTGGCGAAGGGGGCCCTGGGGTCATAGGGCAGCGAGCGGGTGGCCTGCCGCAGCTTCTCGATGAGGTCGTTGAGTTCCTTGCGTTCCCGGCGCCGGGCCTCCAGCTGCTTCTGGCGGGTGCCCAGCTCCTTCTCGATTCTGGCCAGCGCCTGGCTGCGCTGGTTCAGGGCCTTGTCCAGTTCGGCGACGCGCTGCTTCTCCTGCTGCTCCAGCGCGGCCAGCTGGGCGTCTTCGGCTTCGATCTTGGCGGCAAGTTCGTCGATCCTGGCGATATTCTCCGCCAGTTCGTCCATCTGGCCCACCCGCAGGCGCCCCAGGTAGCCGTAGTAGGTGAGGTTGCGCCCCACCTCGGCCGGGTTGCGCTGGTTGAGCAGCAGCTTCAGCGGTTCGTTGCGGCCCATCATGTAGGCCGCCCGGAGCTGCCCGGAAAGGTCATCCTCGATGCGGCGGCGCTCGGCCTCGCGCTGCGCCTTCTCGGTCTCCAGGTGCTTGCGGATGGCCGCGCGCTCGGCCCGCTCTGCCCGAAGCCGCGTCAGCTCGCCGCGCACCTTGGCCACCTCGCGCTCGGAATCGCGCAGCGCGCGCGCGCGCCGGTCCTTCTCCACGGTGTCGCGCTGCTGCTGGCGCTGCAGGCGCTGCAGCTCCTCGGTGACGCGCTTGAGTTGGGCCTCGGCCTTCGCCGCGTCCGCCGGCTGCGCGGCGGGCAGCACCAGCGCCAGGCCCAGGGCTGAGACCAGCGCGGCGGTCAGCAGGGTGACGCGGCGGAGCTGCATGAGCGCAAGTCTAGCCTGCACCGGGGGCTATAATGCGAAGTCCTTATGGAACGCCTCATCGAATACGCCACCCGGCACCCCTTCCTCGTCAGCCTGGCCGTGGCCATGGCCCTGGCCGTGCTCGCCTGGGAGCTGCGCCTGAAGCGCACCGGCTACGCCGCCATCCTGCCGCAGGAACTCATCCAGCTGATGAACCAGGGCGCGCCGCTCTACGACCTGCGCAGCAGCGAGGAATATGCGGCGGGCCACATCAGCGGCGCGAAGCACCTGGCCGGCACGCAGCAGGCCACCGCGGCCGACCACCTGAAGAAGTTCCGCGAGAAGCTGCTGTTGCTGGTGTGCGAGGACGGCAGCCGCTCCTCGGCGCTGACCCGCACCCTGCATGCGGCCGGATTCACCAGGGTGTTCAACCTGCGTGGAGGCCTGAAGACCTGGCGCGCCGACGGGCTGCCGCTCAAGCGCGGCTGACGGGCGCACCATGACCGCCGAAGTAGTGCTCTACACCACCTCCTGGTGCGGCTTTTGCGCGCGGGCGCGCCGGCTGTTCACGGAGAAGGGCGTGCCCTTCACCGACATCGACGTGGAGAAAGTGGAGGGCGCCCGCGAGCAGATGCGCGCGCGCAGCGGCGGACGCAACACGGTGCCGCAGGTGTTCATCGATGGCCGCCATATCGGCGGCTATGACGACACCCGGGCGCTGGATGACAAGGGAGAGCTCGACCCGCTGCTCAGGGGCGGCGCGCCGGGCACCAGCTGAACTACAAAAGAGGAAACGACATGGCCGACCAGAATTCTCCCGCCGCCGGCAACGGCGCCGCCCAGGCCACCGCGCCCAACCTGGCGCTGCAGGGCGTCTACCTGAAGGACTGCTCCTATGAAGCCCCGCATGGCCCGCGCGCCGAGGGCAACTGGCAGCCGCAGATCAACCTCGACCTTTCCACCGCGAGCAATGTCATCCAGGGCGACCTGCGCGAGGTGGTGCTCACCGTCACCGTATCGGCCAAGCAGAACGACAAGACGCTGTTCCTCGTCGAGGTGAAGCAGGCCGGCGCCTTCCTGATGCAGAACCTGTCCGAGGAAGATGCCAAGCGCGCCGTGGCCAGCATCTGCCCGGGCGTGCTGTTCCCCTATGCCCGCTCGATGGTGTCACAGCTGGTCTCGCAGGGCGGCTTCCCGCAGCTGCTGCTGCCGCCGGTGAACTTCGACGCGCTGTTCCTCAACGCGCAGTCGCAGTCGGTGCAGACGGCGCCGCAGGTCACCAACTAAGTACCCGCCGCTTGGTCGCGCAGTTCGCCGCGCAACCCGCCGCAGCAGGGGATGGCGGGTAATGGGAGCCGCTCCGCCGGTGACGCACCCCATTGCCGTGCTGGGCAGTGGCTCCTGGGGCACCGCGCTGGCCATCCAGTTCGCGCGTGCCGGCAAACCCACGCGCCTGTGGGGCCGCGATGCCGCGCAGCGCGCCGCCATGCGCACGGCGCGCGTGAATGCGCGCTACCTGCCCGAGGCGCCGTTTCCCGCCGGGCTGCTGATCGCTGATTCGGTCGATGAGGCCCTTGCTGGCGCCAGCGACGTGCTGCTGGCCGTGCCGAGCAGCGGCTTTCGCACCCTGCTCGGGGAACTCAGGCCCAAGCTGCGGCCCGGGGTGAGCGTGGCCTGGGCCACCAAGGGTTTCGAGCGCGAGAGCGGGCTGCTGCCGCACCAGGTGGCGCGCGAAGTGCTGGGCAATGGTTATGCGATGGCCGTGTTGTCCGGGCCCACCTTCGCGAAGGAAGTCGGCCAGGGCCTGCCCACTTCGATGGTCGTGGCTTCTGCCGATGAGGACTTTGCGATGCGCATCGCCGAGGACCTCGCCTCGCCGGAATTCCGCACCTACATCTCCACCGACATCATCGGCGTGGAGATCGGCGGGGCGGTGAAGAACGTGCTCGCCGTGGGCGCCGGGCTATCCGACGGGCTGGGTTTCGGCGCCAACATGCGGGTCGCGCTGATCACGCGCGGCCTCAACGAGATGCGCCGCCTGGGCGTGGCGCTGGGGGCGCGCGAGCGCACCTTCATGGGACTGGCCGGACTGGGCGACCTGGTGCTCACCTGCACCGATGACCAGTCGCGCAACCGCCGCTGCGGCCTGGCGCTGGCGCGCGGGCTCGGCGTGGATGAGGCCATGCGCGAGATCGGCCAGGTGGTGGAAGGCTGGCACGCGGCGCGCGTGCTGCGCGAGGTGGCGCACCGGCTGGAGCTGGACCTGCCGATCTGCGAGGGGATCTGCCAGATTCTCTTCGATGGCGCGAATGCGCGCGCGGTGATGCGGGAGTTGATGGCGCGGCCGCCGCAGGCGGAATTCGAGTAGGTGAATGGGGCGGTGGACGACCATGGTCGCCACCGCCCGCATTGGCACCATCCAGCTGGCCGCCCAATGGCGTGGCGCCGCCGGGATCAGTCGTCGTTGCTGTCTTGCGTCATGTACCGCCCGACGGCGCGCCGAAACCGTTCTGTCGCCACGCCTCATACACCACCACCGCGACGGCATTGGAAAGATTCAGGCTGCGGTTGGACGGCCGCATGGGAATGCGCACCCGCTGGTGCGGCGGCAGCGTCGCCGCCACCCCATCGGGCAGGCCGCTGGTCTCGCGACCGAAGAGCAGGCAGTCGCCGGGCCGGTACGCCACCTCGTGGTAACCCCGCGTGCCATCGGTCTCGATCACGAACAGCCGGTGGGATGACAGCGCGGCCAGGCAGGCCGCCAGGTCCGGATGCACCGTGACGCGCGCCAGGTCGTGGTAGTCGAGTCCCGCGCGGCGCAGCTGCGGCTCCGACAGGTCGAAGCCCAGCGGCTCCACCAGGTGCAGTTGGGCGCCCGTGTTGGCGCACAGCCGGATGGAATTGCCGGTATTGGGCGGGATTTCCGGCTGGTACAGGATGATGTTGAACACGCTGACCCTCGATGCTGCGCTGCGGTCGCCGCCATTCTGGGGGATAATTGCAGCATGAATGCCGCCTTCGAATCGCCCTCCGCGGCCCCCCGGCGACCGGCGCCGCAGTGGCAGCCGCCCCCCGCCTCCCTGGCGCTGGATTTCTGCGGCATGCAGTTCGCCTCGCCCATCGTGCTGCTGTCCGGCTGCGTGGGTTTCGGCGAGGAATACACCCGCGTGGCCGGTTTCTCCAACCGCGACGTGGGCGCCATCTGCCTGAAGGGCACCACCGGCCAGCCACGCCTGGGCAACAAGCCGCACCGTGTGTACGAAACGCCCATGGGCATGCTCAATGCCATCGGCCTGCAGAATCCCGGCGTCGATGTGGTGGTGCGCGAGATCCTGCCCACGCTCGATTTCTCCGAGACGCGCTTCATCGCCAACGTCTCCGGTTCCACGGTGGAGGAATACATCGAGGTCACCGCGCGCTTCGATGACTCGCCCATCGACGCCATCGAGATCAACATCTCCTGTCCCAACGTGAAGGAAGGCGGCGTGCAGTTCGGCAACTCGCCGGAGATGTCCGCGCGCGTGGTGGCGGCCTGCCGCAAGGTCACGAAGAAGCCGCTGATCACCAAGCTCTCGCCCAACCAGACCGACATACAGCTCAACGCGCGCGGCTGCATCGAGGCGGGCACCGATGCCTTCGCGGTGATCAACACCGTGATGGGCATGGCGATTGATCCGCGCAGCGGCAAGCCGGTGATCGGCAACCGCCAGGGTGGACTGTCGGGCCCGGCGATCAAGCCCATCGCGCTGCTGAAGGTGGCGCAGGTGAGCGAAGTGGCGCGGCCGCACCGCATCCCCATCATCGGCCAGGGCGGCATCGTGAATGCGGAGGATGCGCTGGAATTCCTGCACGCCGGCGCCACCGCGGTAGGCGTGGGCACGGCGCTGTTCTACGACCCGCTGGTGTGCCCGAAGATCAACCAGGGCATCGCCGGTTACCTGGCGGCAAAGGGCCTGGCCTCGATCAGCGGGCTGGCCGCCGCCTAGAACTTCTCGGCCTTGATGCCGCGGGCCGCCAGCCGCTGCTGCACGCTGTCCGGCCCGACCAGGTGGCCGCCACCCACTGCCACGAAGGCCACGCCCGCGCCCTTCAGCAACGCCTCGAGCTGGCCGGCCCAGTTCTCGTTGCGCCGCGCGAACAGCACGTCATAGGACATGGCGCCTGACGTGGCGTCCTCGCCCGTGCGCACGCCCTCGATGTAGGCGGCAAGCGGCTTGATGTCGCCCTTCATCCAGGCGCGCACGGCCTCGTCCATGGAGCGGGTCGCGGCGTCGAGTTCCTCATCCGTCATGGCCAGCAGCGCCTTCAGCGCGGCCAGCTGCTCCTCGTCCGTGCCGCCGGCCAGCCAGTCGATCTGCTGTTCGGCCGTCTCCAGGCCCCGGATCTCCAGGCCCTTCTCCCGCGCCAGCCGCATCAGTACGGTGTCGGCGCCGGACTCCGCGTCGTAGCCGGCGGACATCAGCGGCACCACACCCAGCATCACCGTGGCGAACCAGGGCCGGGTCATCTCGATCGCCGCCCCCATCACGGCGCCGTTGGGGGCGCGCTCCAGCAGCTTGCGCAGCTGGGTGCGTTCGCCCTCGGTGAGGCGGGAGGACAGCGGCTTGTCTGGCGACATCGCCTTCTGCAGCATGGTCATCCCCAGGGCCAGCTCGCCGCCCGGGGGGATGTCCACTTCCACCCAGAGCTGCCTCGCCTCCTCCAGCGCCCCCATCACGCGCGGGGTCCGCCAGGTAATGGAGGGATCCAGCAGGTGCACCGTGCCGAAGAGGTAGATGGTGGAATCCGCGTCCCGGACCACCCACATCGGGGGCTCGGCCGGGGCCGGCGCCGGGAAGGCGGCCAGTGCCAGCGCCAGCAGCAGGCCGCCCCAGGCCAGGCGCAGGCATTCGGGCAGCGACCGGCGCGCAACATGTGCTGTCTTCATCCCTGTCATTTCCCGTATCCCCCGCATGCGTGCAGGTTATCCCATCCAATGGTCCGTGGATGAACGGGCGCGTTTTCCATAGAATTGCGCACCTTTTCAGCCCCTCCCGGGACTCCCATGCCAGCCACCGAGACCATCAACTTCACGCGCGGCGTGCCCGCGAATGAATCCTTCCCCTCTGCCGAGATGGCTGCCTGCGCGCAGCGCGTGCTCGAGAAGCAGGCCGTGGCCGTGCTGCAGTACGGGCCGGCGGCCGGCCTCGCCTCGCTGCGCGAGTGGCTGGCGCAGTGGCAGCAGGTGCCGGTGGAGCGCGTGCTCACGGGCAACGGCTCGCTGGAGCTGGTGGAGTTCCTGTGCATCGCGCTGCTCTCGCGCGGGGACTTCGTGCTCACCGAGGCGCCGAGCTATGACCGCGCCATCACGCTGTTCCGCCGCAATGGCGCGGAAGTGGACGGCGTGCCGCTGCAGGCCGATGGCCCGGACATCGAGGCCCTGGAAGCGCAGCTGCGCCGCCGCGTGCCAAAGCTCTTCTATGTGATCCCCGACTTCCAGAACCCCGCCGGCGCCACCTGCTCGCTGGCCAAGCGCCGCCGCATCGTGGAGCTGGCCGAGCAGTACAACTTCCTGCTGCTGGAGGATGCGCCCTACCGCCTGCTGCGCTACCGCGGCAGCGACGAGCCCACGCTGTATTCGCTGGCACCGCACCGCGTGCTGCACATGAGCTCCTTCACCAAGCTCATCGCCCCCGGCGTGCGCACCGGCTTCATGCTGGGCGAGCCCGCCACGCTCGCCAGGATCGGCAAGGTCGCCGAGGACACCTACATCTCCCCGGGCTACTTCGCCCACGGCGTCACCGCCGAGTGGTGCCGCGAGGGCAGGCTGCAGCCGCAGATCGAGCGCCTGAAGCAGCTCTACGCCCCGCGCCTGGATGCCACGCTGGCCGCCCTCGACAAGTACATTCCCGATGCCGTGGCCACGCGCCCCAACGGCGGCTTCTTCCTGTCACTCACGCTGCCGGAAGGCACCTCCACCACGGCGGTGCGCGCCGCGGCCACGAAGCACAACCTGAACCTGGCGGACGGCCTCGCCTTCTTCCCCAATGGGGGCGGCGAACGTTTCCTGCGACTGCCCTTCTGCGCGCTGACGCCGGCCCAGATCGACGAAGGCATCCGCCGCCTCTCGCTGGCCGTCAAGGAAGTCCGCGGGTAACACCTGCAGGCGGCCACGCGAGTTGAAGTCGTGTGGCCGCGCTTTCTCATCGGATCTACTCGGGGATGTCGTCCATCCCGAGCTCCTTGAGCTTGCGCGTCAGCGTATTCCTTCCCCAGCCAAGCAACTTGGCGGCAGCCTGCCGATGCCCCTGGGTGTGCTTCAGCGCCACGCGGATCAGCGTGCGTTCGAACTGCGGCAGCGCTTCATCCAGCAGGGGCTTGCCACCGCTGGCCGCGGAGCGATCGGCCCAGCCGGCAAGGCCTGATACCCAGTCGTCGGCCGGAGTCGAAGAAGGCCCGGCGGCAGTGATGTCCACCGGCAGGTCATCAACGTGCACCTCGCTGCCCGGCGCGAGCACGGTAAGGCGCCGGCACAGGTTCACGAGCTCGCGCACGTTGCCCGGCCAGGCGTACTGCGCCAGCACCTCCAAGGCGCCCGGCGACAGCGTCTTGGTGTCGACACCCAGCTCCTTCGCCGCCAGCCCGAGGTAGTGCGACAGCAGCGACGGCACGTCCTCGCGCCGCGCGCGCAGCGGCGGCAGCTCGATGCGGATCACATTGAGCCGGTGGAACAGGTCCTCGCGGAACTGCCCGCGCGCCACGCGTTCCTCCAGGTTCTGGTGCGTGGCGGCGATCACGCGCACGTCCACGCGGATCGGCGTCTGCCCGCCCACGCGGTAGAACTCGCCCTCGGCGAGCACGCGCAGCAGCCGCGTCTGCAGCGGCAGGTTCATGTCGCCGATCTCGTCGAGGAACAGCGTGCCGCCGTCGGCCTGCTCGAAGCGGCCGCGGCGCTGCGCATCCGCGCCGGTGAAGGATCCCTTTTCGTGGCCGAACAGCTCCGACTCCAGCAGCTCGCCGGGAATCGCCGAGGTATTCAGCGCGATGAAGGCCTTGTTCGCCCGCGGGCTGTGCTCGTGCAGCGCGCGCGCCACGAGTTCCTTGCCGGTGCCGGACTCACCCGTCACCAGCACGTTCACCGACGAACGCGACAGGCGCCCGATGGCGCGGAACACCTGCTGCATGGCCGGCGCCTTGCCCAGCAGCTCGGGCATCGGCGGTGGCGGTGGCGCGGTCTCGGACACCGGCTTCTCGCCGGCCTGCGCGGCGCGACGCACCAGGTCCACCGCCTGGTCCACGTCGAAGGGCTTGGGCAGGTATTCGAACGCACCGCCCTCATAGGCCGACACCGCGCTGCCCAGGTCCGAATGCGCCGTCATCACGATCACCGGCAGTTCCGGGTGCCGCTCGTGCACATTGCGCAGCAGCTCCAGTCCCGACTTGCCCGACATGCGGATGTCGGTCATCAGCACGTCAGGCACCTCGCTGCCCAGCGTGGCCAGTGCCGATTCCGCGGCCTCGAACAGCCGGGGCGACATGCCGGCATTCTTCAATGCCCGCTCCAGCACCCAGCGGATGGAAGCATCGTCGTCGACCAGCCAGACCCGCAGCATGTATTACTCCTGTGTGCCTTCCAGCGGCAGCAGCAGCGAGAACACGGTCCTCCCCGGCTGGCTGGTGAATTCGATGATGCCCCCGTGGCGGGTGGCGAGATCCTGCGCAACGGCGAGGCCGAGGCCTGAACCATTGCTGCGGCCGGTGACCAGCGGCAGGAACAGGGTCTTGATCAGGTCGGGCGGCACGCCCGGGCCGTTGTCCTCGACCTCGATCACCACCACCAGGCGGTGGCGCGCCTTGCCGATGTTCACGCCGCTGCGCGCGCGCGTGCGCACCACGATGCGCCCATGGCTGCCCACCGCCTGCATGGCGTTGCGCGCCACGTTGAGCAGCGCCTGTACGATCTGGTGGCGGTCGAAGCGGCCATCCGGAAGGCTGGGGTCGTAGTCGCGCTCCAGCGTCACGCCCGGCGGCGCCTCGGCGCTGATCAGCTTCACGACGTGCTCGCACACCTCGTGGATGTTCATCAGGTCCTTGCGCAGCGGGCCGCTGCCGCCGGCCATGGAATCCACCAGCGCGGCGAGGCGGTCGGCCTCCGAGATGATCACCGCGGTGTATTCACGCAGCGCCGGATTGGCCAGTTCCTTGTCGAGCAGCTGTGCGGCCCCGCGCAGGCCGCCGAGCGGATTTTTCACCTCGTGCGCGAGCTGGCGCACCATCAGGCGGCTGGCGTCCATGTCGGCGAGGATCTGGTTGTCGCGCGAGATGCGCTGGCGCTGCGTGGCATCGGTGAGCTCCAGCAGCAGGTAGGTGCCCGTGGCCTGGCCTTCCAGCGGGGTGACGATGAGGTCGATCAGCGCCGGATCGCGGTTGGCCACCGAACCGACGGCCTTCAGCACCAGCTCGTGCTGCGTGCAGGTCTCCAGGTGTTCCAGCGAACGGCGCAGCACGGCCACCAGCTGGCGCGAATCGTAGAACAGCTCCGAGAAGGGCCGGCCGCGCGCATGGCGCAGGCTCGCGGCCATGAAGTCCTGCGCGCTGACATTGGCGTAGATGGGGCAGAGCTGCGCGTCCAGCACCACGATGCCCGTGGACAGCGTGTCGAACAGCTCCGTGGGCTCGAAATGCGAGAGCGGGGAGGACCACTGCGGATCGCGCATCATGGCGGGTGCACCTCCCGCGATGGCGCCAGGGCAGGCGCTGCCTGCGGCAGCGCCGCCGGTATCAGCCGGGCACGGGTCCGGGAGGTGGCGCGGGCCGCGGTCGCGGCGTGGGCCGCGGTGGCTGCCCGGCCGGTGGCAGCACGCTGGCCTGGTGCAGGTGGAAGGTGATCGTGGGGCTCGCGCACACCGAACGCCCGTTCTCGTCGATCACGCGCACGGTGAGCGTATGGCTGCCGCGGAACACTTCCGGCAGGGTGTACCGGGTGGCTTCCGCCGGCCAGTCCGCCACCGGGTTGCCGTCGTAAAGCACGCGCACCGTGTGGCCGGGCTGCAGTTCCGGATCGATGCCCAGCTGCACGTCCACCGGCTGCACGCCGCGGAAGGTCTCGTCCGGCGCCGGCGCGGTGACCACGCAGGCCTTGTAGGCAAAGGGTTGCGCGCGCGGCGGCGGTGGCTCCGATGGCTGGTATTCCTCCACCGGCGCCGCGGCCTGCTCCGTTGGCGGGTCGCCCGCTTCCGGGATGCTCAGCCCCATGCGCTCTGCTCCTGGCATGGGCTTGTCGGAGTAGTGGACCGCGCCATTGGCGTCGCGCCAGCGCCAGATCTCGGCCGCACCGGCCGACAACGCGACACAGCACAACAGGAATGAGGCAATCAGGCGCATAAGGGATCAGCATAGTCCCAATTCCTGCCGTTTCAAGAAGCGCGGCGGGTTCGCCGCCGCGCCTCTCCTTGAGGCCCCGTTCAGAGGCTGTAGTACAGGTCGAGCTCGACCGGATGGGTGCTCATGCGGTAGCGCGTGACTTCCTGCATCTTCAGCCCGATGTAGGCATCGATCAGGTCGTTGGTGAACACACCGCCGCGGGTGAGGAACTCGCGGTCCTTGTCGAGGTTCTCCAGTGCCATGTCGAGCGAATGGCAGACCTGCGGAATGCCCTTCTCCTCCTCCGGCTCCAGGTCGTACAGATCCTTGTCGGCCGGATCGCCCGGGTGGATCTTGTTCTGGATGCCATCGAGGCCGGCCATCATCATCGCGGCGAAGGCGAAGTACGGATTCGCCGAGGAATCCGGGAACCGCACCTCGATGCGGCGCGCCTTCGGGTTCGACACCCAGGGAATGCGGATCGAGGCCGAACGGTTGCGGGCCGAGTAGGCCAGCATCACGGGCGCCTCGAAGCCCGGCACCAGGCGCTTGTAGCTGTTGGTGCCCGGGTTGGTGAACGCATTGATCGCCTTGGCGTGCTTGATGATGCCGCCGATGTAATACAGGGCCAGCTCCGAGAGTCCGCCGTACTTGTCGCCGGCGAACAGCGCCTTGCCTTCCTTCTGCAGCGACTGGTGCACGTGCATGCCCGAGCCGTTGTCGCCGACCAGGGGCTTCGGCATGAACGTGGCCGACTTGCCGTACTGGTGGGCCACGTTCTGCACCGCGTACTTGAGGATCAGCACCTCGTCGGCCTTGCGGGTGAGGGTGCCGGCACCGACGCCGATCTCGCACTGGCCGCCCGTGGCCACTTCATGGTGGTGCACTTCGACCACCAGGCCCATCTCCTCCAGCGCGTTGCACATGGCGCTGCGGATGTCCTGGAAGGCGTCGACCGGCGGCACGGGGAAGTAGCCGCCCTTCACGCCCGGACGATGGCCCAGGTTGGTGCGGTCGGAGAAATCCGAGTTGGAATTCCACGCGCCCGAATACGAATCGATGGTGTAGCCCGTGCTGTTCATCGAGCTGTGCCACTTCACGTTGTCGAACACGAAGAACTCGTTCTCCGGTCCGAACATCGCGCTGTCGGCAATGCCCGTGGACTTCAGGTAGGCCTCGGCGCGCAGCGCCAGGGAGCGCGGGTCGCGCTCGTAGCCCTGCATGGTGGCGGGCTCGATGACGTTGCAGCGCAGGTTCAGCGTCGTCTCTTCATAGAAGGGATCGAGCACCGCGGTGGAGGCATCCGGCATCAGGATCATGTCGGACTCGTTGATGCCCTTCCAGCCGGCGATGGAGGAGCCGTCGAACATC
>CBFGXE010000029.1:0-36736 GCA_965652645.1 uncultured bacterium
TGGGCCTTCAGCAGGTGCTCGACCTTGCGGTGCGCGACCACGCCACCACCGACGACCACCGCGAGACGGTCGCGAAGGTCGAGGAAGATCGGCAGGTAGTCCATGCCGCGCCCGGATTCAGGCCGCAGGCTTGGAGCGGATGCGCGGGTGCAGCCCGCACTCCTTCGAGTCGCTGTTCTCCCACCACCACCGGCCGGCGCGGCTGTCCTCGCCCGGCTCCACCGCTCGCGTGCAGGGCGCGCAGCCGATGCTGGGGAAACCCTTGTCGTGCAGCGGGTTGTAGGGCAGCCGGCGCGACTTGATGTAGTGCCAGACCTCCTCGTGGGTCCAGTCGAGGATGGGGCTGATCTTGGCGATGCCGCCGTTGGCCTCGTCCTTCTCCACCGGCTGCGCCAGCGCACGCGTGCTGGACTGCTCGCGCCGCACGCCGGTGACCCAGGCGCCGGCGCCGGCGATGGCGCGGCGGAAGGGTTCGATCTTGCGCACGTGGCAGCAGCCCTGGCGCGCCTCGATGCTGTTGTAGAAACCGTTGATGCCGTTCCCGGCAACCCAGGCCTCAAGGGCCGCCGGATCCGGATAGACCACCTTCAGGCGCTTGTTGTAGCGGCGCTCCAGGCGCTCGATGAGGTTCAGCGTCTCCTCATGCAGCCGGCCGGTGTCCAGCGTGAAGATCTCGATCTCCGGCACATGCGTCCAGATCAGGTCGGTGAGCACGATGGACTCGACGCCCAGGCTGCTGGAATACACCACCCGCCCGTAATCGCGCACGGCAGCCCTGAGCTGGGCAATCGTGGCTTCGACCTTGGTGGCAATGCTGGCTTCCAGCTGCTGGGCATCGGTAGGCATGGGACGCATTCTCCCCACCCGGTTCATAACATTGGACTATCACGGCACCGCCTCACGCATAAGAGGCGTTATTTATGGCAGGATGCTGGCCGTACCGCGGCGTGATGCCGCACTGCAACATCGCGCCCGCACCTGGAAACGCCATGAGCCGAATCACCCTGCGCCGCCTGCGGCAGGACGAGCATATCCGCGCCCTGACGCGCGGCCCCCGCGCGCACCCGGAGCAGTTCATCCAGCCCCTGTTCGTCGTGGAGGGCATCAGGGACCGCGAGCCCATCCCCGGCCTCACGGGGGTGTACCGCGACACGCCAGCCTCGCTGCTGGCCCAGATCGAATCCGACCTTGCGGCCGGCGTGAGCAAGTTCCTGCTCTTCGGCGTGCCGGCCGCGCACCAGGAGAAGGACATCGACTGGTCCTTCACCGCCGGGCAGATCGCGGCCATCAAGCAGCGCTTCGGCAACCGCGTGTGGCTGGCCGTGGACGTGTGCCTGTGTTCGGCCACGCCGCATGGCCATTGCGGCGTGCTGAATGATTCCGCCGACCACCTGGACAACATGGCCAGCGTGCGCGAGCTGGCCGCCGCCGCCCTCGCCTACGCGCAGGCCGGTGCCGACTGCGTGGCGCCCAGCGACATGATGGACGGCCGCATCGGCGCCATCCGCGGCATCCTGGACGCCAATGGCCTGGATCGCACGGTGCTGATGAGCTATGCGGCCAAGTTCCACTCCAGCTTCTACGGCCCCTTCCGGGTGGCGGCGGATTCCGCGCCCAAGGGCGAGCTGAAACTCACCGACCGCGCCAGCTACCAGATCGATCCCTCGCGTGCGAACGATGCCGTGCTGTCGGTGGAGCGGGACGTGGCCGAGGGCGCGGACATCCTGATGGTGAAGCCCGGCATGCCGTACCTCGACATCCTCGCGGACCTGTCGCGGCAGTTCCCGCTGCCCTGGGCTGTCTACGAAGTGAGCGGCGAATACGCGGGCATCGAGCTGATGGCCGAAGCCGGCCTTGCCGATCGCGTGCGCGCGCACCGCGAAGCCTGGGCCGGGTTCGTGCGCGCGGGTGCCTCGATGATCATCAGTTACGGCGCGCGTCACGCGCGGGAATGGCTGGGATAAGAAATGGGTTATTCGGATTCCCTGATCGAACGCGCGCGGCGCGTTTCCCCGGGTGGCGTGCATTCGCCGGTACGTGCGTTCAAGGGCGTGGGCGGCACGCCGCGCTTCATGGTGGGCGGCACCGGCGCGATGATCCGCGACGTGGACGGCCGCGACCTGGTCGACTTCTGCATGGCCTTCGGGCCGCTGATCCTGGGCCACAACAACCAGCCGGTGCAGCAGGCGGCCATCGAGGCCATCCGCCGCGGCTGGAGCCTGGGCACGGCCGAGCCGTATTCGCTGAAGCTGGCGGAATTCATCACCCAGCGCATTCCGTGGGTCCAGAGCATCCGCTTCGTGAACTCGGGCACCGAGGCCGTGATGTCGGCGCTGCGCGTGGCGCGCGGTGCGACGAAGCGCGAAGTCATCCTCAAGTTCGACGGCTGCTATCACGGCCATGCCGATGCCATGCTCATCCGCTCGGGCTCGGGACTGGCGGAGGCCACCGAGCCGGACAGCGCGGGCCTCAACCGCGGCGTGCTCGACGGCACGCTGGTGGCGCAGCTCGACGACGAGGCCGGGCTCGACGCCGTGTTCGCGAAGCATGGCCACGAGATCGCCGCGGCCATCATCGAGCCGCTGCCGGCCAACTACGGCCTGCTGCCGCAGCGACCGGAATTCCTGCGCCACCTGGAGAAGCTCTGCCGCAGGCACGGCGCGCTGCTCATCTTCGATGAAGTGATCAGCGGCTTCCGCCTGGGGTTCGGCGGCTTTGCCGGCGTGCATGGCTTCGAGCCGGACCTGGTCACCTACGGCAAGGTCATCGGCGGCGGTTTCCCCGTGGGCGCCTACGGCGGCAAGCGCGAATACATGGAACTGGTGGCGCCGGTGGGCCCGGTGTACCAGGCCGGCACGCTGTCGGCGAACCCGGTGGCCATGTGCGCCGGCTTCGCCACGCTGGAACAGCTGGCCGACGGCAATGTGTACCGGGAGCTGGAGTCCCTGGGGCAATACCTCGACGAGCAGGTCGGTGCCATCCCGGGTATCACCGTGCAGCGCGTGGGCTCGCTGTTCTGGCCCATCCTGGCCGACAAGGCCGGGCCGATCCGCGGCCTGTCGTCGCTGAAGGCCACGCCCGCGAAACCCTTCGGGCCGGTGTTCCACAAACTGCTGGATGCGGGCATCTACCTTGCGCCCAGCGCCTTCGAGGTCGGTTTCCTGTCCGCCGCGCACGGCCGTGACCACGTGGAGACGCTGGCGCGCGAGCTGCGTGCCGCCCTGGCCTGAGGGGCGCGAAGGCGCAATGGGCGTCACGCGGTGGCTTTCCGCGTGGCGCGCCATTGCCGACTGCCGCACAATACCCCCTGATCGAATCGCAAGCGGACGGGGGTCCCACCTTGAGACTGTTCCTGGCCCTGCCGGCGTTGCTGGCACTGGTGCTGGCCAGCGGCTGTGCCGAACGTGAAGCCGGCGCCGGCCTCAGGCGCGTGACGCTGGCCACCGGACCCACCGGCACGCAGTACCACCAGATCGGCACCGCCCTCAGCACCGTCATCGAGCGGGAGCTGGACAAGGCCTCCACGGCCCGCCCCCATACCGGCTCCTCGCTGTACATCCCGCAGATGCATCGCGGCGAGCTGCCATTCGGCCTCAACAATTCAACCGATACCGCCGCAGCCTATCGCGGGCAGCTGGTGTATTCGCGGCCACTGGACAACCTGCGCGCGGTGATGCTGGTGGCACGCTCGCCGCTGCAGTATTTCGTGCGCGGGGATTCCGGCATCCACAGCATGGCCGACCTGCGCGGCAAGCCCGTGGTGACCAGCTTCCGCGCCAACGTGCCCTTCGACATCATCAATGCCGCCGCGCTGGCCACGGCGGACCTCACGCTGGACGACGTCACGCCCGTCACGGTGGCCGGCGTGCCCGACGCCATCCGCGCACTGGTGGAGGGACGCGTGGCCTCGGCCAGCACCTTGCTGGGCATCCCGGCCTTCCGCGAGGCCAATGCCACCGTGCCCGGCGGGCTGCGCATCCTGCCGTTGGGTCCCAACGAGGAAGCACTCACGTCGATGCCGGGATTCGATGCCATCGAAGTGCAGCCGGGCCCGGCGTCACCTGGCATTTCGGAACCCACGCGCGTGGCGCGCATGGATGTCTACCTGAATTCCAGCGTGCTGGTGAGCAATGATGACGTCTACCAGG
Organism: uncultured bacterium; assembly: GCA_965652645.1. GTDB lineage: Bacteria > Pseudomonadota > Gammaproteobacteria > Steroidobacterales > Steroidobacteraceae > ZC4RG30. The sequence continues at coordinate 4,149 of CBFGXE010000029.1, forward strand.
TTGTCTCGACCATCCACCGCCACTGGGCAGAACTGCAGGAATCGCTGCCGGCGTTCCGCAGCGTGGCTGCCGGGGACATCGTGCCGGTGAACATCGGCCATCCCTGGCATGAAGGCGCAATCCGGTACTTCCGAGAGGCGGGCCTGTGGACCCAGGCGCATGAAGCGCGCCAGCGGGCCTTGCTGGGGGGCGGACCATGAGCGAGGTGGTGGACAAGGCGCTCGACGAGGAGCAGAACCCGGTCAAGGTGGGTTCGAAGCCGCTGACCATCCTCTACCGTGCCTACACATTCGTGCTGCTGGTGGGCGGACTGTTGTGGGCGCTGGACGTGCCGTCGCGGCTGGGCATGGTGCTGATCGAACCGGAGTGGCTGGGTCCCTACCTCGGCGTGGCCACCGCTGCGGCGCTGCTGCGCTGGCCCTACGGCGGCGGCGAGGCGCGCACCCGGGATGCGCTGCTGGGCTTCGCCGCCATCGGCTGCTGGCTGTGGCTGGCCATCAACTACGCATCCTGGATGTTCGACATCGACGGCTACACGCTGGGCAAGTTCATCCCCGGCGCCCTGGGCATCGCGCTGATGGTGGAAGGCGTGCGCAAGTCCTGCGGCACCGCCATCGCGGTGCTGCTGCTGGTCATGTTCGCCTATGCACTGCTGGGCTACCTGCTGCCGCGCCCGATGCAGGCCGATGACATCTCCCCCGAGTTGCTGGTGATGTACCTCTATTCGGACACCAGCGCGATTCCCGGCCAGGTGCTGGGCATCATCGCCTCGGTGGTGCTGGCCTTCGTGGTGTTCGGCAAGCTGATGGAGGTGAGCGGCGCGACGCGTTTCTTCACCGACACCGCGATGGCGCTGATGGGCCGTCGCCGCGGCGGCCCGGCCAAGATCGCCGTGGTGGCCTCCGGCATGATGGGCAGCATCACCGGCTCGCCGGTGAGCAACATCATGTCCACCGGGGTGGTGACCATCCCGATGATGAAGCGCATGGGCTTTTCGGCCGAAGAGTCCGCCGCGGTCGAAGCCACGGCCTCCACCGGTGGCGTGCTGGCGCCACCGGTGATGGGCGCCGCCGCCTTCCTGATGGCCGAGTTCCTGAACGTGGATTACGGCGCCGTGGCGCTGGCTGCCGCCCTGCCGGCCTTCTTGTACTTCCTCTGCCTTTACATGCAGGTGGATGCCGTGGCCGCACGCAAGGGCCTGTCGGGCCTGCCACGCGCGGAGCTGCCCCTCCTGGGCGCGGCAGTGCGCGCCGGCTGGATCTTCGTGCTGCCGATGGCACTGCTCATCTACCTGCTGTTCTTCGAAGGACTGGGCGCGCAGTACGCCGCCATCGCCGCCTCGCTGGCGCTGCTGGCACTGTGCCTGCTGCGCGGCCGGTTGCGCACCCGCGGGGAATGGGCCGAGTTCGTGTTCGGCAGCGGCAGCATCCTGATTCCACTGGTGCTGGTGGCCGGCGCAGCCGGCGTCGTCGTGGGCGTGATGAACCTGACGGGACTGGGCCAGTCGCTGTCGGTGGTGCTGGTGCAGATCGGGACGGACTGGGGCCTGCTGGCCATGCTGGCGATCACCGCGCTGCTGTGCATCGTGCTCGGCCTCGGCATGCCGACAACCGCCATCTACGTATTGCTGGCAGCCATCATCGCGCCGGCACTGGTGAAGATGGGCGTGACGCCGATGGGTGCGCACCTGTTCATCCTCTATTTCGGCGTGCTGTCCTTCCTCACCCCGCCGGTGGCGGTGTCTTCCTACGTGGCAGCGGGCATCGCCAATGCCGACATGTGGCGCACCGGCTGGCTGGGCATGCGCATGTCCATCATGGCCTCGCTGCTGCCCTTCCTCTGGGCCTACAACCCGGCGCTGCTGATGCAGGGTTCGTGGCTGTCAATCCTCACCGTATGCTGCACGATACTGAGCGCCATACTGCTGATCGCGCGCGGCGTGGCAGTGATCCGCGGTACACAAGCCGCGTTCTGGGCACAGGTGCTGGTGCTCACCTTCGTCGTCCTGGCAGTCGGCACCAGCACGCTGTGGCTGAAGCAGCAGCCGGCGCTGGCGCTGGGGGTCGCGGCCGCGGGCTTTGCCTTCCACGCGCTGATGCCGGCGCTGGCGCGACGCGTCGGCACCACCCGGCCCGCAACACAGGCATAGGGGAAACCCCTGCCCTGCGAATGCGCGGGGCGGGCCGAGCATCGGCGTGTTATAGTCGCGCCTGTTCTGCCGGATCGCGACCGGTCTGATTCACGACCGGGTTCCGGGTTTCGCGAGCTCCGGTGCCCCCCAAACCAAGGGTATCCATGAAATTTTCCGACCTCGGGCTTGCGCCCGGGCTGGTGGCTGCTGTCACCGACAAGGGTTATTCCACTCCCACTCCCATCCAGCAGGCCGCGATTCCGGCCGTACTCACCGGCCGCGACGTGCTCGCCGGCGCCCAGACGGGCACTGGCAAGACGGCCAGCTTCGTGCTGCCCATCCTGCAGCGCCTGGATGCGCGCAAGGGCCACACGCCGCGCGCACTGATCCTCACGCCCACGCGCGAACTGGCGGCCCAGGTGGCCGACAGCGTGCGCGACTACGGAAGAAACACCGACCTCAGGTCGGTGGTGATCTTCGGTGGCGTGAGCGAGCGCCCGCAGATCGAGGCGCTGCGCCGGGGCTGCGACATCCTCGTCGCCACGCCGGGACGACTGCTGGACCTCGCCGACCAGAAGGCGGTGAACCTCGCGGATGTCTCGGTGTTCGTGCTGGACGAGGCCGACCGCATGCTCGACATGGGTTTCATCCACGCCATCAAGCGCGTGCGCGCGCTGCTGCCGAAGGAACGGCAGAACCTCTTGTTCTCGGCCACCTACTCCGAGGACATCCGCCGCCTGGTGCAGAACCTGCTGCGTGACCCGCTCACCATCGAGGTGGCGCCGCCGAACCGCACCGCCGACAAGGTGGAGCAGGTCAGCTATCGCCTGCCGAAAGAACACAAGCGGCACCTGCTCGCGCACCTGATCAACGAGGGCAACTGGCACCAGGTACTGGTGTTCACGCGCACCAAGCATGGCGCCAACCGCCTGGCCGAGCACCTCTCGCGTTCCGGAATTCCCGCCGCGCCCATCCATGGCAACAAGAGCCAGAACGCGCGCGTGCGTGCGCTCAATGACTTCAAGGACAACCGCATCGTGGCGCTGGTGGCCACCGACGTGGCCGCGCGCGGCCTCGACATCAAGGAACTGCCCTACGTGGTCAACTACGAGCTGCCGAACGTCCCCGAGGACTACGTGCACCGCATCGGCCGCACGGCCCGCGCCGGTTCCACCGGCCAGGCCATCTCGCTGGTATCCCCTGACGAGGCGCCCTTCCTCAAGGACATCGTCAAGCTGCTGGGCAGGGACATCCCCAGCCTGCCGCTGCCGGCCTTTGCCGTCAGCGAGCCGGCGCCTCGTCCTGCGCAGGGCCAGGCCCAGCCGCAGCAGCAGGGTCAGCGGCAGGACCAGCACCGCCACCGCCGCCCGGAGCAGCGCCCCGGCCAGCACCAGCGGTCGCGGAATCGCCCGCAGCAGGGCCGCTGGACGCCGCGTTCAGCGTGAAGTACACGCGCTCCTCCCTGGACGCCAGGTAGATCCGCATCTGCTTCAGCAGGTCAGTGCCGATCTCGAAAGGCACGATGCCGAAGCAGTTGCTGAAGCTGATCGCGTTGGAACCCCGCGCCGACTGCGCGTAGTCGCAGTCGCGATGGGTGTCGTCGATGACGTGGACCTGCACCTCGGACAATGACACCTTGCGGGAATTCAGTCCCATCAGGCGCGTGCCGACGATCTGGCCTGGTCCGCTGCCTGCAGCCGGTGGTGTTGCAGAAGCGTCGCGCCGGAAGCCGAAGAAGCGCTTCGCAATCGCCTCGCTGAGCCGGGTACGCGGGCCCTGCGTGTTGAGGGACGCCTCGATGCGCTTGCCGTCCAGGCCGACGGGAAAATAGAGGAGCCCGGAAGGGTCCACGTAAAGGTATTCCGTGGCGTACTGGTCGCTCCAGTACACCTGCCCGCCCTTGCAGCGGGCATGCTGGAACAGGTTCATCTTGCCGCGCGCAAGGTCGAGCTCCATGTCCACGGCATTCATGAAGTTCGAGGACAGGGAGCCGATTACCGGACGGCCCTGCACCATGGGCAGGGGCCGCGCCGGTCCCGGATCCACATAAAGCTTCCAGCCCGCGAAGTTCGCGCCGCCGATGATGAGGCTTTCTACCTTGACCTCCCGGTCGACCTGCTGGTTGCCCACGGATATCTTGATGTCCGTCCTCACATACCCGGTCTGCAGGCCCAGTTGCGTCACCGCCGCGGGCGCGACCAGGGCCAGTCCGGAGGACATCTGCAGCGTCATCAGCGCTTCGTGTCCACCGATATTCACGGGCACCAGCACCGGGCCGCCCGGCGGCATGACCAGGTCGGCGGAAGCGTACTGCAGCAGCTTGCAATCCGCCGCGGCCGCGGGAGCGGCCGCCACCAGCAATACCGCGAGCACCGCGGCGCACATCGTCCTTGTCATGCGTCCCCCCTTTGCGCCGTTTGCCGGCATCTTTGCGGGGATTCTAGCGCTCCGGCCAGCATGGACGAGTCAATCTCGTCCACGCCGGTACTCACGTCACGCCATCAGGGCCGGCTCCCACGCCGGCTCTCCGGACTGGCGCTCGAACAGGCGGCGATACTGCCCTTCCTCCTGCCCCAGCAGGGATTCATGCGTCCCCTGCTCCACGATGCGGCCCTGGTCGAACACCAGGATGCGATCCATGGCACGCACCGTGGACAGCCGGTGCGCGATCACGATGGAGGTGCGTCCCTTCATCAGCCGCTCCATGGCCTGCTGGATCAGGTGTTCGGACTCCGAGTCCAGGCTCGATGTGGCCTCATCCAGGATCAGGATGGGTGCATCCGCGAGGAAGGCGCGTGCCAGCGCGACGCGCTGGCGCTCGCCGCCTGACAGCTTCACGCCGCGTTCGCCCACCAGCGTCTGGTAGCCGCGTGGCAGGCGCACGATGAACTCGTGCGCATTGGCCAGCTTCGCGGCACGCTCGATCTCCTCCTGCGAGGCTTCGGGGTGCGCATAGGCGATGTTCTCCGACAGCGAACGGTGGAACAGGATGGGCTCCTGCTGCACGATGGCGATCTGCGCGCGCAGCGACTGCTGCGTGGCACGGGCCACGTCCTGGCCGTCGATCTCCACCCTGCCTGCGCCCACGTCGTACAGCCGCTGGATCAGCTTCACGAAGGTGGTCTTGCCCGAGCCCGAGCGGCCCACCAGCCCCACGCGCTCGCCAGCTGCAATGACGAGATTGAGGCCCTGGTAGAGCGGCTGCCTCTGGCCCGGATACCGGAAGGCCACGTTCTCGAAGCGGACGCGGCCGGCACCGATCACGATGGGCTTCGCACCCGGCGCATCGGCAATGCCCAGGGGCTCGCCGAACAAACGCACCAGCTCCTCCATCTCGTTCACCGAGCGCTGCAGCTGGTGCACGTGCTGGCCGATCTCGCGCAGGTAGCCGTGCACCACGAAATACGCCGTGAGCACATAGGTGATCTCGCCAGCGGTGGCCCGCCCCTGCCACCACAGCATCAGGCCGGCGGCCGTCACCACCCCGCGCACCACCCACAGCAGCAGCAGCTGGCCGCTGCCCGCCCAGGTGTGGCGCATCCATGTGCGGCGGGTGCGGCGCGACCACTTGTCGAGCACGCGCGCCAGGCGCTGCTCCTCGCGATGCTCGGCACCGAAGGCCTTCACCACCGCGTTGGAACCCAGCGCATCCGCCAGCGTGCCGCCAATGCGCGTGTCCTGCGCGTTGGAAAGCCGCGAGGCCGGCGCGATCACGCGCGTGGCCAGCAGCGCCGTCACCAGCACGTAGGCGATCGCGCCCGCGGCCATCACCAACCCCATCACCGGCCAGCGCTGCCCCAGCACCACCACGGTGCCGACCAGCACCACCAGCGAGGGCAGCAGCGCCAGCAGCAGCACGTCGTTGAGCGTATCCATCGCCCACATGCCGCGGGTGATCTTGCGCACGGTGGAACCGGCAAAGCTGTTGGCATGCCAGTCGGTGGAGAAACGCTGCACGCGCTCGAAGGCCTCGCGCGCCACATTGCGCATCATGGTCAGCGTCATCGGCACGATGCCCGACCAGGCCACATGGCGCAGCACGACCATCGCCAGGCCAAGTGCGGCCATCGCCCCGAATGCGGCGAGCGCAATGCCGGCGGCTTCCCGGCCGGTGGCCAGCGCATCGACCAGGCGGCCGGCATAAACGGGCATCAGCACTTCGGTGAACGTGGCCAGCGACATGGCAATGGCCACGCGCGCCACCAGGCCCCGCTGCTGCCACCAGCGCGCGAAGGTGAATGAAAGGACATGCCGCAGGGCCCAGGAGCCCTGTGAGTTGGAACGGGTCATGGTGTCACGACGCCTTGCAGCGCCGCTCCGTGGAAAATGGAAAGGGTCGAAAGCAGCCGGCGGCCGGGCCGCGCGGCGATCAGCTCGCCGTCAGCGCGCTGGCGGGAGACGCATGCAGGATGTGGTCATCTTCGTGCCCTCCCGTGAAAAAGCCATGGAGGATGGCGGGGGGCGGATTCTGCGCCAGCAGGGGGCGCCAGGGCAAGCGGTGCGCCGCCCGCCGCCGGTCACGCGCCCTGGCGGATCCGACGCCGGGGGTGGGTCAGTTCTCCGGAACCCGGCTGGTAAGCCACGCTGAAACGGTCCAGCTGGGCAATGGCCAGTTCCGGGTCCTCGTCGTCCAGCAGTTCGAAGGCATCGAAGCCGCAGCGGGCGAGGAAGAACATCTGGTCCGCCCGGATCTTGCCCACGGCCCGCAGCTCGCCCTGGTAACCGAAGCGGCCGCGCAGCAGGCGCGCCTGGGTGAAACCGCGGCCATCACCGGTGGTGGTGAAGTTCACGGCCACCAGCGGCACCTTGCCGAGGTAAGGCTGCAGCGGCGCCACATCCACATGCTGGGCCATCAGCAACGGTGCGCGCCGGTCTGCGGGCTCACCGGCCTCGATGGCCCTGATGTAGTCCTCGAGCGGCAGGATCAGGTGCGTTGCGCCTTCCGCGCCTTCGCTGCCCGCCACCTTCCACTGGTTGTCCGCGAGGGCGCGGCCCTTAATGAGTCTTGCCATAAACCCTGTCGCTGAACGGCTCGACGCCGATGCGGCGCACGGTCTGCAGGAAGTCCTCGCCATCCTCGCGCTGCTCGACGTAGACGTCGAGGATGCGCGCGATGGTCTCGGCGACATTCTCCTTGCCGACCGAAGGACCGATCACCTCGCCCAGCGAGCTGGTGCCGGTGGCCGAACCACCGATGGTGATCTGGTACCACTCGATGCCGTGCTTGTCGACGCCGAGGATGCCGATGTTGCCCACGTGGTGGTGGCCGCAGGCGTTCATGCAGCCGGACATCTTGATCTCGATGTGGCCGAGGTCGTAGAGGTAGTCGAAGTCGCTGAAGCGGTCCTGGATCTGCTTTGCGATGCTGATCGAGCTGGCATTGGCCAGCGAGCAGAAGTCCAGGCCCGGGCAGCAGATCATGTCGGTGAGCGTGCCGATGTTGGGCGTGGCGAGGTTCAGCGCCGAAAGCTGACGCCAGGTCTCCACCAGGTCGACCTGCCGCACGTCGCCCAGCACCAGGTTCTGGTCGTGCGTGACGCGCACCTGGCCGCCGGAAATGCGGTCGGCGAGGTCGGCCACCGCGTCCATCTGCGCGGCGGTCATGTCGCCCGGCGGCTCGCCGTGCGCCTTCAGCGACACCACCACGGCGCGGTAGCCGGGCACCTTGTGCTGGCGGGTGTTGTAGCGGTACCAGGCCAGGAACTCCGGCGACTGGCCGGCGGTCGCGTCGATGTCGGCCAGCTTCTCGTAGGGCGGCGGCTGGAAAAATGCCTGCACGCGCCCGATCTCGGCGTCATCCAGCTTCAGCGCGGGATCATCGCGCATCAGCTCCCACTCGGCCTCCACGACCTTGCGGAACTCCTCGACGCCCTTGGACTTCACCAGCACCTTGATGCGGGCGCGGTGGATGTTGTCGCGCCGGCCTTCCTGGTTGTAGACGCGCAGGATGGCCTCCAGGTAGGACAGCAGGTCTTCGCGCGGCACGAAGTCGCGGATCACCTTGCCCAGCATGGGCATGCGGCCCAGGCCACCGCCCACCAGCACCTCGAAGCCCAGCCGGCCTTCGGCGTCGCGCTTCATGTGCAGGCCGATGTCGTGCACCTCGGTGGCGGCACGGTCATTGGGCGCGCCGGTGACGGCGATCTTGAACTTGCGCGGCAGGTAGCTGAACTCGGGATGCAGCGTGGACCACTGGCGGATGATCTCGCAGTAGGGCCGCGGATCCTCGATCTCGTCGGGCGCGATGCCCGCGAAATGGTCGGAAGTCGTGTTGCGGATGCAGTTGCCGCTGGTCTGGATGGCATGCATCTCGACGCTGGCGAGCTCCGCCAGCATGTCGGGCACGTCTTCCAGCTTCGGCCAGTTGTACTGGATGTTCTGCCGCGTGGTGAAGTGGCCGTAGCCCCGGTCGAACTTGCGCGCCAGGAACGCGAGCTTGCGCAGCTGCCGCGTGGACAGCAGGCCATAGGGGATGGCCACGCGCAGCATCGGCGCATGCTTCTGGATGTAGAGGCCGTTGCGCAGGCGCAGCGGGCGGAATTCATCCTCGGACAGCTTGCCGGCGAGGAAACGCCGGGTCTGGTCGCGGAACTGGCTGACGCGCTCCGCTACCAGCGTGGCGTCGATTTCGTCGTATCGGTACACGCGGGAGACTCTAATCCATGGGAGCCGCCGGGATGCGGCGGCGGGGCGTTATTTTGACCTGCGCCGGGGTTATATGACAGCGGGAAAAGCGCCTGCGGCACGGCCGGGACGGCCTGCCAGAGCGGTCGTCGTGCCCCCCTGCGCCCGGCGGGTCAGCCGGTGGTCTGCAGCCCCTGGGCGATACCGCTGACGCTGGCAAGCAGTGCCTGGAACAGGTCTTCGTCCTCCCGGGCCGTGGCGCGCCAGCGGCGCAGCAGGTCCACCTGCATCAGGTTCATCGGATCCACGTACGGATTGCGCAACTGGATGGCGCGCTGCTGCGTGGCATCGCCGTCCAGCAGCTCCGCGGCGTCCTTGATCGCCAGCACGGCCTCGCGGCAGCGCGCATGTTCCTCGCGCAGCAGCGCGAGGTAGCCCTGCTGGCCGGGCTTGGCCAGCGCCGCATAACGCCCCGCGATGGCGAAGTCCACGCGGGCGAGCTGCGCCTCGATGTCATCGACCACCAGCTGGAACAGCGGCCAGGTGCCGTACAGGGTGCGCAGGGCCGCCACGCCGCGGGTGGCCACGGCCTCGCCCAGCGCGGTGCCGGCGCCGTACCAGCCGGGCAGGAAGAAGCGCGCCTGGGACCAGGCGAACACCCACGGCGTGGAGCGGATGGCCAGCGCGCCGGTGCCGCCGCCCTCCCAGATCGAGCGCGAGGCGATCTGCATGCGTTCGATCACGTCGATGGGGGTGGCAGAGCGGAAGAAGTCCTGGAAGGTGATGTCCTCCACGCACAGCGCGCGCCACAGCACGCGGCTGCGGGTGGTGAGGAATTCAGCCAGCTCCGCGGCACCTTCCGGGGGGGAGCCCAGCTTGCCGCTGCAGCGCGCTTCGCTGGCCAGTCCCAGCACGCCGAATGCGCGCTCCAGCGAACGCAGTGCGTTGGAGCGCAGGCCGTAGTTCTGGCTGATGGTCTCGCCCTGTTCGGTCACGTGCAGCACGCCGTCCACGGTCTCCGGCGGCATGGCCTGCACGATGGCATCGAGCCGGGCGCCGCCACGTGCCGTGCTGCCGCCCCGCGCATGGTTGATGCGCACGGGTACGCCGGCAGCCTGCGCCGCCTCCGACAGGGCGCGCTGCGCGCCATGCGCGGCGAAGCGCATCGCCAGGTAGCCTCCATCGCGGCCCGCCTCGGCATATCCAATGTACACGGGCTGCGGCAGGCCGCGCGCCTGCAGGTGTTCGCGGTAGGAAGGATTGGCCAGCAGCGCCTGCAGCGTGGCGCCCGCCTCGCCCAGCGCGCTGCCGGATTCGAACAACGGGCAGAAATCCAGGCCCACGCTGCCGGACTTGCGGTCATCCACACCGGCCCAGCGCGCCAGCACCAGCGGCGCCAGGATATCGTCCTCACCCTGCGTGGCAGCAACGACGTAGTCGCCAATGGCCTGCGTGCCGTAACGCATGCGGCATTGCGCAGCGGCCTCGAACACGGCCAGGGTGCGGCGGGAGAGCGCGTCCAGCGGCGCCGCCGGGCCGGCGTCACGCTTGAGGATATCGGCCAGCAGCCGGGCACGCTCCTCGCGCGGGTGTTTCATCCACTGCGCGTCATCGATGCCCTGCCCGACCACGCGATGGTGCACGTCCGCGCGCTGCTTGAGTTCCAGCGTGGCCATGTGCAGGCCGAAGGCATCTACCCGCAGCAGCAGCCGGCGCACCAGCTGGTAGCCGGCATGCACACCGCGATTGAGCTTGAGGCTCGTGGCCGCCAGTTCCAGGTCGGCGCGGAACTGCGCGGCGCGCTCGTAACCGCCGGCGCTTCCCTCCCAGGTCTTGCGCAGGCGCTCCGCGAGCTGCGCGAAGTACGTGCGGTAGGGCATCTGGTCGTGGCGGGCGGCCGCCACGGCCCGCGCCGAGGGCAGCAGGATGGTGTATTCATCCAGGCGCCGGCGCAGTTCCGGCGTGGTGCCGACGCGGCTGGCGCTCTGCGAGAGCAGCTGCGAGAGTTCCTGGCAGTCGGTGAAATATTCGTTGACGATGACCTGCTGCTGGCGCGCCAGCGTCTCGCGGATGGTCTTGGCATTGACGTCCGCGGCGCCCTCCATGTCGCCACCCACCCAGGTGCCGAAGCTCAGCACCACCGGCGGGTCGATGTCGGAGACATCCTGGCCATACAGGCTGTGCAGCGCGGCACCGATCTCCTCATAGAAGCGCGGCACGATGCGGTACATCACCTCCGCGAGGTGGAACAGCGCGTATTCGCGCTCGTCGGCCACCGTGAGGCTCTGGCGCGGATGCTCCTCGGTCTGCCAGCCGGCCGTCAGTTCGGTGCGCAGGCGCGCCCAGACATGCCGCTGTTCCTGCGGGTCCAGGCTGGGATTCAACCGCTCCAGCAGCGCCTCGGCCATGCGGCGCTGGCGCCTGAGCTGCGTGCGCCGCGTTGATTCGGTGGGATGCGCCGTGAACACCGGATGGATGCGCAGCGATCCCAGCAGCTCCAGCGTGTCGTTGAGTGACAGCCCGCGGGCCTTCAGCCGCGCCAGCGAATCCTCGATGCCGCCGGGCTGCGGCTTGCCGCCGTCGGCCAGGAAATATTCGCGCCGCCGGCGGATGCGGTGCACCTTCTCGGCGAGGTTGACTGCCTGGAACCAGGTGGAAAACGCGCGCACCAGGTCGCGTGCCACTTCGGGTGGGCGCCCGGCCACGCGCATCGCCAGGGGTTCCGGCTCGCACTGCCCGCCGGCACGCCTTTCGATGGCAGTGCGGCGGTCTCCCTCGACCAGGGTGTAGAGATCCTCGCCGCCCTGCTCGCGCAGGATCTCGCCCACCATCACGCCCAGCTGGTGCACGTCCTCGCGGAGTGCCAGGTGCTTGGGCGGAAACTGGATCTGCTGGCGGTCCACGGCGGGCCAATTCTAGCCCCCCGCGGGGCGGCGCGGTGCGGCGCGCCGGGATCAGCGCTGCGGGAAGAAGTCGATGGGCTTGGTAGTGGTCATCGGAGCGACGTCGCGCGCCGGGAAGCGGATGCCGCGCACGCGGGTGCAGATGCGGCCTTCGAGCTCGGGATGGTCCAGTTCGCTCGATACCACGCGGCAGGCCGTCACCGCGCCTTCCGGCGCAATGGTGAACTCCAGCACCACCTTGCCCTGCAGGTCGGCCCGCTCGCGCAAGGCGCGGGTGTAGAGCGCATAGATCGCGCCCTTGGCATTGTCGAAGGCCTGTTCGATTTCCTCCGCGCTGCGGCCCGGCTTGCCGCTGCCGCCGCGGTTCACCGCGGAATTGGCACTGGCGCTGGCACTGGCCACGGCGGACTCCACCGTGCCGGTGGAATGTTCGGAGATCGTGCCGGCGCCAGCACCGAAACCGCGGCTGGTGTCGGCGGAGGACACACCCGCGCTGCCAGTACCGGCGCGCGAGGTGATCAGCGAACGTTCGGAGCGGCTTTCCGCGCCCACCGTGCCGGTGAGGTTGCGCGACTGCACGGGTTGGTCGGAGAGCGCCTGGCGGATGCTGGCCAGCTCGTCACGCACGTTGGCCAGCTGTGCCTCGGCGCGGCGACGCGCCTGCTCCTGGCGCTGCTCGGGCGGCTGTGGCACGGGCTCGGGCGTCGGCTGCTGCTCGACGGGCTCGGGCTCTTCCACCGGCTGCGGCGGCGGCGGCGGTGGCGGCGGGGGATCACGCGCAATGACGATCTTCGCCAGCCGCGGTGGGATTGTTTCCTGCACGAGCGAGGAGCGCTCGGGCAGCGGGATGAACGTGAACAGCAGGGCGAACACCGCACCGGCCACCAGCAGCGTCAGCCACAGCTTGCGGTAACGCCGTTCCTGCTCGAGGTCCTGGTCCCAGATCTGGAACGAGCGGTAGTACGGGGCCAGCGAATAGCTCACCGCCCTACCCTCCCGCCCCGGCCATGTTCATGGCCTCTTCCTTCTGCACCACGGCCAGGGAAAGCTTGCCGTAGTCGGCAGCCGTGCAGGTGGCCAGCACCTTCTTCAGGATGCGATAGGGCACGGACTTGTCACCCAGCACCGTGATCTCGCGATCCTCGATGGCCTCCACCGCGCTGGCGCGCAGGATGCGGTCGGCCTGGCGCTTCAGGGCGTCCCGCAGGGGCGCGATGATCAGCTCCTCCTGTCTGTCGACCTGGGCCACGGTAGCCACCGGCTCACCCTGCACCAGCACATGCTCCGGCGTGACCATCACCACCACGGTCTGCGACGGCAGCTGTGTGGCCATCGACTCGGGCAGCTTGATGTCCTGCGGCACGTCCAGGTCTGCGACCTCGGACTGGTTCACCAGCAGGAAGAACACCAGGATGGTGAAGATGTCCATCAGCGACACCAGCGACAGCGTGGCCGGCCGGCTGCGCTTGCTGTGCTTCTCCATCCTCTTGATGCGCGCGGAACTCATGATGCCGGTGCGTCGCCGATGGAGATTTCGGGGAAGAGCTCGGCCATGCGCGCGGTGCCGCCCTCGACGGCCGTGAAGGAGCGCACCGCGTCCATGGTCTGCACCACGATGTCGTACTCGGTCTCCGGCTGCAGCAGGATGGTCGCGTCCGTCTTGTCCGGATACTGCGCCTTCACGGCCTGCAGGTAGTCATTGAGTCCGCGGTAGTCGAGCCCGGACTCCAGGTGGGGAAGCCGCTTGAGCAGGCCGGTGCGCCGGTCGGCCACGTCGATGCTGTCCTTGCGGACGATGATCTCCAGTTGCAGGGTCGGCGTCTCCACGACGGGGGTGGAGTCTCCCGGCAGGTTCAGCTGCAGGATGGTCAGGCGCGAGAACACCGCCGAGAGCAGCAGGAACGGCACCAGCACGACCATCAGGTTCATGAAGGCCGTGATGTTCAGTTCGTCCGAGCCGACGCGGTGTCGGGCACGGTAGCTGCGCGAGATCATCCCTGGGCCCCTACTGCTGGGCGGGAGCGCGTTCGGTGATCGAGTTGAGGAACTTGACCGAGGCCAGTTCCAGGTTGTCGATGAGCTGGCTGGTCTTGGACTGGATGACCGAGTGCATCATCAGCAGCGGAATGGCCACGATCAGTCCGAAGGCGGTGGTGTTCATGGCCACCGAGATGGAAGCGGACAGCAGGTCCGCCTTCTCCGCCGGGTTCGCGGCGCTCACCGCCTGGAAGGCCTGGATGAGGCCGATGATGGTGCCCAGCAGGCCGAGCAGCGTCGCCACGTTGGCGAAACTGGCCAGGTAGTGGGTGCGGCGCTCCAGCCGCGGCACGATGCCCATCAGGCTCTCGTCCATGGCCTTCTCGATGTCATCACGGCGGCGCGCACTCTGGATGCGTGCCAGGCCGTAGTTGAGCACCTGCGCCATCGAGGAGCTGGACTGCGACGACAGCTGCGCGGCCTGGCGGAAATTGCCGGCGGCCAGCAGAGGCTCCAGCTCCTTCCACAGGGACTGGTTGCTGAATCGCATGCGTGTCAGGTACAGCCAGCGCTCGATCGCGATCGCGGCGCCCAGCAGCAGCACCAGGGCGATGGGGTACATGAATGCCCCGCCTTCCTGCATGAAACGGACAATTGTGCTGAACATCTCGAATCTCCACTCCTGCCGTCCCGGCAGGCCTTCTGTGCACGATGAAAGGTTCGCGGCGCGATTGCCGCGACCTGGTTCTCAGGCCTCAAGGCTCCCCCGGCGCCGCGTCCGGACGCAGTGCCTCGTAGTAGCGGTTCTGTCGCCGAAAGACGTCACGGTCCACCGGCGCCAGCACCTCATCCAGCAGGCTCCTGGCCGGGCGGCCGGCCAGGTCGCCCAGTTCCGCACGCTTCCATGGCACCACGTACATCACGCGCGGCAATTCGGAATTGCCGGTGATCTGGGTGGTGCCCAGCTCGATGCGATCGGCGCTCGCCGCGCGCGGGGATGCGGTGGTTGGCGACGCCGTGGAAGCAGCCGCTGGTGTCTCGCTCGCCGGAGTTGCGTTCTCCGGTGCCAGGCCCACCTGGGGTCGCCGCGGTGGTGCGCGGCCATCCTCCGGCTGCGCCGGTCGTGCCGGCGAGGTGTTCACGGCCGGTCCCTCCGGCGGCTCCGCTGCCAGCAGCGGAAATGCCAGCACCAGGCTGGCGGCAAGGCAGAGGCTTGGATGTTTCATGGTTCCTCCCCGGCGGCGGGTGGAGTGGCCCCGGCCGTACCAACGGGTTCCGCGGCGGGCTCCGCGATGGCTTCCGCGGCTGTTTCGCCGGCCTGCCCGGCCGGTGGTGGCGCCACCGGTTCGTACACGCCGGAACGGCGGCGCACGTCGGCGATCCATCCTGTCACCGGCCGGTCCTCGCCGGTCAGCGCACGGTAGCGCTCGTAGGGCTCGATGGCGCCGGCGGGATCATCCAGGTAAAGGTCGCGCAGCACACCGAGGTTGCGCAGCGAAGCCGCATGGTCGGGCTGCAGCGCCAGTGCCTTCTCCAGCGATGCGGCCGCCGCGGAGAATTGTCCCTGCCGGCGCTGCACCAGCGCGAGCTCGTTCAGCGGCGCCGGGTTGGCCGGATCCAACTGCACGGCATCGTTGAATGCCTCGGCGGCACCGGCAAGGTCGCCGGCATCGCGCAGTTGCTCGCCGCGGCGGTAGGAAGGAATCGACTCCTCGGTGAGGCCAAGCGTGGCGCTGTAGGCCAGTGACATCTCGGTCTTGCCGTAGCGGGCAGGCACCAACTTTGCCAGCGCCTCGAAGCTGGCCTGCACGCCCGTGTCGAACACGCCTTCGCGCGCCAGCGCGGCATTGGCCTCGTGCAGCTCGATGGCCTTCTCCTCGAACTCCAGCGCCTCCTCCTCCAGCAGCAGCTCGTACTGCTCCAGGGTGTCGGCGTCCATGTTCTTCGGCTTCTCCGAGGCGATGATGTCGGCGCCGAGCTGGCGGTACAGCTCGGCGATCTCGAAGCTGGCCTGCGTGGTCACCTCGGCGATGTTGTAGGCCGCGGCGGCCTGGTAGGCCGCCAGTGCGGTGTCCAGCGCCTTGCGCTTGGGTGCCAGCGACCGCGACAGCGGCGCGGTGAGACGCTGGCCACGGAAGGCGTCGCGCGCCGGCTCGGCCAGCGCGAGGCTCGCCTTTGCGGCAAGGAAACGGGTGCGGTCGGTACGCGCGGAGCCAGCCGCGGCATCCGCCTTCACGATCTCGCGCTGCCAGTGGGTCACGCGCGCGGCATTGCCGGCGCGAGCCGCGTGCTCGGCCAGCTTCTGCCGCGTCTCGATGCGGTCGGCCACCGGCGTGGGATATTCCGCCACCAGCCGCTCCAGCAGCGGGATGGCGCGCGCCAGGTTGCCGCCCTGTTCATACTGCTCGGCGGCCAGTTCCAGGGCTTCCTGCCGCACGGCCGGCGGCTGGTCCTTCGCCGCGGCAATGCGCTCGAACTCCGCCGCGGCCGCCTCGCCGCGGCCGGCGCGCATGTAGGCCACGGCCAGCTTCTGCGTGACGTCGGACTGCTGCGTGCTGCGCGGGTAGTCGCGGCGGAAGTCTTCCAGCACCCCGATGGCGCGCGGCCAGTCCTCCAGCTTGATCAATTCCGCGGCGGCGTCGTAACGGGCGGTTTCCACCGCCGCGGCGCCCGGCGCCACCAGGCTCACGCGCAGGAAGTCCTCCACCGCGCCGGCGCTGTCGCCGGCCGCCCGCCTGGCCTCGCCCTGGCGGTACACGGCCACCGACAGCCGTTCGGTGAGGTCCTTCTGTTCCTCGCCGCTGGCCAGGCGACGCGCCTGCACCCAGGCGGCCTCGGCCTCGGCGAACTTCGCCTGGTCGAACTGCGCCTGGCCGGTGACGCTCCAGGCAATGCGCTGCTGCGCCGGCGTGGCCGGCGGCTGGCGCGCCAGCAGCGAGCCGGCCACCTCGATGGCGCGCGGCAGCTGGCCGGACTTGTAGAGGTCCTCGATGGCGCGCGTGAGCACGACGGCGCTCTCCGGATGCGAGGGAAAGGTCTGGCCGAACCGCACGCCGGATTCCGTGGCGCGCATGCGCCACGCGGCGCGCTCGGCTTCAGGCAGCAGCGCCTCCTGCTTCTGGTAGGCCGAGAGCGCCGCATGACCGGCTTTCGCGGCATCCGGGCTGATCGCATAGGCGTACGCCGTGCGCTCGTATTCCGCTACCGCCTGGGCGTAGCGACCGCCCTCGTAGAGCATGTCGGCCAGGCGGTAATTCACCTGTGCCGAATCCGCATCGTCGGGGAAGGCCTGCAGGTGCAGGCGGTACCAGCGCGCGGCCTGGTCATAATCTTCGGTACGGCGGTTCTTCTGGGCCGCGGCGTGGTGGTAGGCCGCAAGATCGGTCAGGTGGGTCTTCAGCTCGTTGACCACGCCGGGATAGTCGGCGCGGCTGCGGCCCTGCCAGAAGGCCGTGCCGAGGTTGTAGTGCTCCACGTACTCGCGCTTGCCTTCCAGCACCAGCTGCGCGAAGCCGCCCTTGTTGTAGGCCTCGATGGCCCGCGTCGAAAGGCCCGGCGAGAATTCGCTGTTGGGCTCGCGCGCGACGAAGGCGCGGTATACCGAGGCCGCGTCCTGGAAGCGTTCCTTCTCCACGTGCAGGTCGCCAAGGCGCGAATACAGCAGCGAGGAATAAGGTGGTCGTCCAAGCCCGTCGACCAGCCGGTTCACCGGCTCCACGTCCTCGTGGTAGGAAAACACCAGTGTCATCGCACGCAGGGTGTCGTCGATGATCTCGCGTTCGGCGCGCGGCAGCGACTCCACCGGACGGAATCCCTGTGGTGCGGCCGGGTCGCGCAACTGCAGGTCGAGCAGGCGCGCGAACACGGGCAGGCTGCCGGCGTTGTCACCCTGCTTGAACAGCGACCAGCCCTGCTTGTAGAGGCCCTGCTGGTAGAACTCCCCACTACCCGCGCGGGTCACCTCGGCATAGGCACGCTCGGCATCGCGGTAGCGGCGCGCGGAGAACAGCAGCTCGCCGCGACGGAACTGCACCTCCGGCAGCTGTGGCGATGCCGGGAAGCGCCGCACGAAATCATCCAGCGCCTCCAATGCCTTTTCAGGCTGGCCCGTCGTTTCGTACGCGCGGGCCAGCTGGTAGAGCACGCGGTCGTTGCGCGGGGCATCCGGATGCGCCTGCAGCAGCGTGGTGTAGAGGCGGATGGCTTCGGCGCCGCCTTCGTCAAGGCGCGAGATTTCCGCATCCATGCGCTCCATCTCGCCGCCTTCAAGCGACAGGTCACCGAGGCGGCGCAGCGCCTCCGCGCGCAGCGCCGGATCCACCTCCTGCAGTTCCAGGAAGCGGCGGTAGTTCTCGGCGGCCTTGTCCGCATTGACGTCGGACGGCGGATCACGCCGGATCTCCACCTTGCGCTGGGGCAGGTCCTTCAGCGTGGCGGCTTCCTTCTTGCCGGCCGCGCCGGCCTGCGCGGAGGCCAGCGCCAGCGCGACGGCAAGGGCAACCGGATTCAGGCCTCGCCACAGGCTCATGGCCCACCTTCCGGCGTGGTCCCGGCCGCGCGATCGTAGATGGCCGCCAGCGAGAAGCGGGCCTGCACCTCGTAGTCCTCCAGCCGCTCGCGCTGCTGGTCGAGTTCGTGGATGGCGATGTTGGCGAGCAGTTCCTGCTGCGCGTCCGCGGCGGCGCCCAGCCGTGCGCGCAGTGCCTTCAGCCGCTGCGTGAGCGCGGCGATGCGTTCAGCCTGCTCCCCCGTGGCCACCGGTGCGCTGGCCCTCGCCTGCTGCACCCTGAGCCAGCGCGTGTTCGCCTCCGCCAGGGCCTTGTCCAGCTCGCGCAGCTGCCGCCGCTGCTGGTAGAGCCGCTCGCGGTACGCCTGGTGCAGGTCCCAGTAGAGCACGCCCTTCACCAGCGCCAGCTTCTCGCGTGCGGCACGTGATTCCTCGTCATCGGGCTGGCCGGCCAGCGCCGCCTCGATGGCCTGCACGCGGCGCCAGTGGGCGCGCTGCTCCGCGGTGCCAAGGGCCGCCACGTCCCCGGCATTGACGATGTCGTTGATGCGCCCCTCGAGCTCCTTGCGGCGTGCCTCTGCCCCCGCCAGTGCGTTGCTGGCCAGCAGGCCATCCACGCGCGGGATGCGCACGGCGTGTGCCGCCTCGCGGGTCTCGATCATGTCGTCGTACACGGCCATGTTCTCGTCCCAGCGGGCGAGCGTGGAACCGAGGTAGGCCAGGTCACGGTAGTTCTTCAGTCCCTCCTGGAAATCGTGGCCGGCAAGCACCGGGTAGAGGTAGCGCGACTCGGGGGCATCCGGCAGTTCGGAGAGCTGCCAGAACCAGCCTCGCTGGGGCGAGCCGGCGTCATCCGCTCCCACCAGCTCGCGCATCATGCTGCCCTCGCGGATGCGGGCCACGGCGGAGTCGATGTGCCCGCGCTCATCGGCGAAGGAATCCAGCGCCCTCTCGTAGTGTTCGGCGGCCTGCCCGTTTGCGCCGAGCTGCGCGAAGGCATAAGGCACGGCGAGCCAGGCCTCCTGGACGGCCGCGTCGAGCAGGTTGCGATCCTGCAGTTCAAGCCACGGCGTCAGCGCCTCTTCATGGCGGCCCAGCGCCGACAGCGCCCAGCCCATGCCCAGCAGCGCACGCGAGGACTGTGGCCCCTGGAGTCGCACGCGTTGCAGGAAAGGCATGGCACTTTCGGGCTGGTTGGCCTGCAGCCATGCGAAACCCAGCGCGAGGTTGGCCTTGTCCCGCAACGCCAGCATCTCCTCGTTGTCGGTGACGATGCTGCCAACGGCATCGAGCATGCGCGCGCCATCGGCGAGGCGGTCGCTGCGCACCAGCGCCACGCCCAGGTTGAAGCGCGCGTACTGCATCCAGGTGCTGCTGCTTTTCCAGGCGCCCAGCACGGCGATGGCTTCGTCGTAGCGCGCAAGGTTCAGAAGCGCGTTGGCGTGCAGGTGCACGCGCTCGGCGGCCTCGGCCGGGGAAAGTGATCCGCTGATGCGGCCCAGCGCGTCGATGGCGCGCTCGTAGTAGCCGCGCGCATACCAGACCTTGGCCAGGTAGAACCAGGCGCGTGCCTTCACGCTGCCGGGGATTTCTTCGGTCAGCAGCGACTCGAATCGACGCCCGGCCTCGTTGTGCATGCCGAGCTGCAGATACAGCCCGCCAGCCAGGAGCTCTGCTTCGCCCTGGTGATGCGGCATCAGCTGCCAGTGGTTGTAGGCCTCCAGGCGGGTGAGCGCCTCGAAATCATCACCCACGAAAGTGGTGAACAGCACGTCGCCATAGTGCAGGTCCTGCACGCGCGTCACCGGCAGCTTGTCGACCCCGGCGGCCGCCAGCAGGCCGGGCATGGCGAGGAGACAGGCAGAGATGGCGGCAACACGCAGCATGCGGCCGGCCTACTCCCAGTCCCGGACAATGAACTCGGGCTGCCGCTTGACCTTGCGGTCGGAAATCTTCAGCTCCAGGTACTTCGCGCCCACCGACTTTTCGAAACGCAGGTTCGCACCGCGCGAATAGTCCTGCCCCTGCGGGCCCTTGCCGGTGAACAGCGCCACCAGCTCGTGTTCGCCCACCCGCAGGTTGCCGAGGTAGAGCCGCTGCACGCCGCCCTTCAGCAGCGCCTCGGCCTCGCGCGGGGTGTAGAGGTGCCTGGCCACCTGCTTGTCGTCGATGCGCAGCTCCACCGTGTCGAGGGCGAAGAACTCGCCCACGTCCATCGACAGGAACACGGCCACCTGGGTGTTGGCGGGGAACAGCAGTTCCTCCTCCAGGATGAACAGGTCGCGATTGAGGTTCACCACGTCCTGCTTGATGGCCTGGATCTCCTCGTCCAGCGCGCGCGTGTCGGGGGCATCGGCATCCTCGGCGGCGCAGGTGGCGCCACCGGTGATGGCGCCCAGCGCAAACAGCAGCAGGACGAACGGGGATTTGGAACGCTTCATGTCGTTGGGCCCTGGGTGAAGTCCTTGGGAATGCCTATTCGTCCAGCAGCGGCCGGATCCGCTCCACGAACTTGCGCTCATCGCCGCTGCGGAAGTCGCGGTGCACGTGGCGCACGGTGCCGGCGCGGTCGATCAGCAGCAGCATTGGCAGATTGTCCACGCGATAGGTGCGCGCGACCGCCTTGTCGGGATCCAGCAACACCGGGAAGCTCACGGGGTGGGCAATGGCGAATTCGGCCGCTGCAAGCTGGTTGTCGTCCACATTCACGGCCAGCGCAGTGAGGCCCGCGGAGCGGTAGGTGTCCACCAGGCGGCTCAGGGCCGCCAATTGCGCACCGCACTGCCCGCAGCGGCTGCCCCAGAAAGTGAGCAGCACGACCTCGCCGCGGTATTCGGAGAGACGGAAGTTCGTGCCTGAGGTGGCCTTGAGCGCGAAATCAGGGGCCGTGAGCCCCTGCAGCCTGTAGGACGGCTCAGCCGCCTGCAGGAGAAGGGCTGCGGCGCATCCCGGCGCGAGCCCGATCAGTGAACGCCACGGATTTCGCACAGCAGCAGTCCTACGCGCCTGTGACCAGTTAACAATAACAGGATAGCGCGCAGGCAGGACGGGGCAACGACACCCGTCACACTGGGCCGAAGGCGATGTGGTTGTCCAGGTTGGCGCCGAGGCCGTGCATCTGGAACAACGACTGCATCTCGCCTTCACGCCCATGCAACGCCAGGTAGTTGAGGATCACCTCTTCCACCAGCAGGTTCACGGCGTTCGCACCAGGGTGCGATGACGTCACCACTGAACCCTCGGCGCTGTACCAGCCCAGCTGGCGCCTGGGAACACCACCGGTCATGGTGCGCATCACCGGCGGAGCACCGGGCCGGTAGACCAGCATCAATGACGACGCCGTGGCCTGGTTGTCGCCCGTCCACACGCCCTTGCCGCGGCCATTCGCCGAATTGTCGAGCATGCCGTTGGAGGACAGCGATCCGTCGCTGAACACGTAGATCATCAGCGGCCGCCCCACGCGCGCGGCGTACTCCAGGCAGGCGCCGATGCACTCGCCGGCACGCAGGTCGCGCAGTTCGCCGGTGGCACGCTCGCCGGTGTGGTAGTCGAATCCGCCCATCTGGATGGTGCCGGCGGCCGCATTGCCGTCGATCACCATCTTCATCACCGCGGCGGTCTTGCGGAATTCGCCGTCGCCGTTGTACTCGGCCGGAGTCCAGATGCCGCTTGCGCCGACGATGCGCTCATCCAGCCCTGGGTTCAGCGAGGCCGGATCGTTGAAGCGCTCCGCCAGGTAGGCAGACTTGATGTAGCCGCACTTGTTGAATCGCTTGAGGTCCTCGTCGGTGGCCGTGCCCAGCAAGGTGTTCACGGCACCATGCTTGCGGTGCGTGAGCACGGCCATGGATTCCATCACCGCCACGGCGTCCGACGCGTCGGGGAACAGCGTGCCGAGCTCGCCGGTGTCGACCAGGCCCGTCACGTCGCTGGCGCGGTCCACCTTGGTGGGACGGATGGTGGGGTCGACCATGGAGATCGGCGCCACCGAATTGCCACCCGACTCGGATGAAACCGACCCGATCAGCGTGAGCAGTTCGCCGCGTGCGCCGGTTTTCGCAATGCCGTACATCGGGTTGTGCGGATTGTTGCCGGTGTCATTTTCCGAACGCGCCGCGATGATGCATCCGTCGGTGTTGGCGGCGGTGGCGAGCTGCGCCCGGCGCAGCATGCCGCGCAGGAAGGCGCTGTCGGAATGGAAGGCGATGTTGAACTGCGTATCAACCTGGTTGGGCAGGTTCGGCGTCATGTTGCCGGGCAGGCCCAGGCGCGAGTAGCCGGCGGTGGACAGGAAGTCCATCTGGCCGCCCTGCCGACCCATCAGCACGTTGCTGCCGGCGATGTTGGCACCGCCGGAGAGGTCGAAGGCGATGAAGGGAACCATGCCGTTGCCGCCGGAAATTCCGCAGCCGGCGGAGCCGATGTGGCTGAGGTCATCCAGCACGTCGGCACGCGCCCGGCCGGGGGCCAGCAGACCCGCCAGCGTGGGCATCACCACGGAGGCAGCGCCGGTGATGAGGCCGGCGGAGAGCATCTCGCGCCGGGTGACCGGCCGGCGATGGTCGCCGTGCAGGATGGGCTCGTTGATGCCACGTCCCTTCGGGATCTTGCGGATGTAACGCATGTTCGCTTCCTTTACAGAATCGAGAGCACGCCACTGCCCAGGGCGGCAGCACAGGCGGCCTTGGCGACGTTGGCACTGGAAGGGGGAACCGGCTTGGTGCGCAGGCGCTCGATCAGTGCATGCAGCTCCGTGCGGACCACGCCATCCTCCGGCTGCGAGGCGATGTTGCTGCCAACCACCTTCTGCAGCAGCGGGCCGACCAGCAGGTCCTTGCCGGCGTCATCGTCGAATTGGGTGCCCGCGGGCGCATCCACGTCGAAGTCCTCGCCGAAGAAGCTGGTGCGATAGCCCTCGTTGTTGACCATCTCCGAGCAATACTTGATGGCCAGCTGCGCCACGCCCGTCTGGTGCGAAGCCAGGAAAGCCTCGATGCTGGGCACAGGCGGCAGCTGCTGCTGCACCTGCAGGTAGGTCTGGCGCACGCCATTGTTGGTGGTGGGCACCCCGGTGATTCGCGACATGCTCTGGTTGAGCTGCTCGAAGGTGCGCACACCGATGTCAGGCTGTGCCGGCAGGTCCACCGGGATGGGCGTGGCGCCGGCCAGCGGCGTGCGCGCATAGGTGTTGTTGCCGATGCGATCGAAGGTCAGGAAGAACTGATCGGTGGCCGGGCCCTTCTGCAGGCCGATCACGGTGCCGATGTCCGACAGGCGCTGGCCTGCATCGGGCGAGTAGGCTGCAGCGCTCAGCGTCGACTGCAGCTTCGCATAGGCCTGGCCGGCCTGCGCCTCGGCGCCATTGATGCCGATGCGGATGCCCTCGATGGGGATGGCGCCGGGCTCCGCGTCGGGGTCGAGGCTGATGAAGGTCGGCTTCGTGAACAGGTAGCCGTAGCTGTCGTAGACGCTGGCCTCGAACATGATGTAGCTCTGCGGCACGCCGGTGAGGGCGGTTACGTTGAACAGGAGGAAATAACGCTCGCCGACCCCCGCGGCGAAGTTCATCTGCACCTGCTCCTCCGTAAGCGCACGCTCATGGATGGCGACGAAGCGGATCACGCCGCGCCACTGGCGATTGTTCGAGGTCTCGTTGCCGAACACCAGCGAAAACGTGTCGTCCCAGTCGGCCAGCGAGCCACCGTCGCGGGGGTCGAGGTCGCCGGTGAAATTGCCATTCACGTAGATGCGGCGGCCGTTCACCGGGTCGTAGTTGACGACAATGTGCTGCAGCGAGGCCTGCGCATCCTGGTCGTCGTCATTGGTCAGCAGCGCCGGGGCGCCATTGGCACCGGTGGTGCTGGAACGGTTCAGCGCCTCGTACTGGTAGGCCCTCTGGCCGAGCGTGAAATTGCGCGCCATCGCACCACCGGAGTAGCTGACGATGTACGCATCTTCCTGGGTGACGTTGGCCGGCGCGGCCCATACCTCGATGGCGTATTCGCCAGTGGCCTGGATGCGGTTGGCCAGCTTGGCGCTGGCCGTGGTGGTGGCCTGCGCCTTGCCCCCGCCGGCACCGATGTTGATGCCCCAGCCACCCATGTGCGTGATGTCGCCGGTGGTCGTGAGGTTCAGCTGCGGTTCGACACCGCTGGTGTCGACGACGGTGTTTTCGATGAGATCCTTGAACTGGTACTTGGCAATGGTGAACTGCTCGAAGCGGTTGCCACCGGCGGCAACCGTGCCGTTGAAGAGCGTCAGCGCGCGGCTCACCTGCAAGGCCGGGTCGATCTCGGTCACTTCCACCAGGTCGGCGAAGTCCTGGATCGCCTGCAACATGTCCGCGGCGTCGTTGGCGCAGCTGTTGGTCCAGCAGTTGTGCGCATCGCCTCCGGCGGCATTCGGCGCCACCCGGGTCACGAATCGCGAAGTGGCAGGCTCGTCGAGGTTGATCTTGGCGCGCGCGGCAGCATAGGCCTCGTTCACGTCGGGGCTGGCGAAGTTGCCGGGGGCCGGCTGCGCGGCGCCCGGGGAATGGCAGCGCGAGCAGTTGGCGGCGCCGCGCAGCAGCGCCCACACCGTGGATTCGAATGCCGCGGGGGAATCAGGGAAGGTCTTGGTGGCACCCACCTCCACGTCGTCGGGCGCCTGCAGCTCGATCTGCGTGCCGCCGCCCCCCACGCCACCGACCCAGTTCTGGATCCAGGTGGAGAGGATGTCGGCGCAGGCCTGCGTGCTGGCCATCCAGCAGTTGTGGCCGCCGGCCACCTTGGCCACCAGGGGCGACTGGTCCGGCTGCGTGGTATCGATATGCGCGAGCACCTCCGAATAGGCGAGGTTCACGTCGTCATTGCGGGCAAAGCGCGGCGGCTGGCCCGGCGTGGTCGCGTTGTGGCAGCCGCCACAGCGGTTGTTCGCCTTCACGTTCTGCCAGAAGGCCACGCGGAAGGCCTGCACGTCCGCGCTCTGCGGCGCCGGCCCGGTGTAGTCGTTCACGACCGGCGGGTTGGTATTGGGATTGGACGTGGTCGGCGCGCCGCCACCGCAGGCGGTGAGCGCGGCAAGACCCGTGGCAATCAGGATGGCCCGAAGCTTGTGCATCATCCTCTCCTCAATTGCCCCTGCAGTACGCCGCGGTTTCGGCGAACACGTCCTTCACGCGGTAACCCTGGCCGCGGAAGATGCCCATCACGCGGTTGACCTCGTTCCGGTCGGCCGCATTCACCGGGGGCCTGAGGCACACGGTGCGGAACACCTTCTCGACCTGGCAGCGGGCGAATTGCTCGCTGTTGGCAAGCTCCTCTCCCATGGACTTCGCGCCGTTGCCGGACCCGGGCAGCGCCGGGCTCCAGCCCATCACGGTGTTGGCGCCCTCGCGCCAGTAGTTGGCCCAGCCGTCATCCGGCGTGACGTAACCCGGCTTGAAGTTGTCCGAGTTGATCAGGTACTTCGGCTGCACCTGGCCCGGCGTGTACTGGATCTGGCCGCTGGTCTCGTCGAAGTTGTAGTAGGCGAAGGCCTGCGCCAGGGGATCCATGCCCGTGTGGCAGCCGATGCAGTTGTTCAGGAAGATGCGGCTGTCACCGCCCGGCGAGCGGCTCACGTCCTGGCGGATGCGGTCCGGCGGCAGCTGGGTGTCGTGCACCTGCTCCATGTCCCTGCACATGTGCGCCATCAGCGTGAAACGGAACATGGCGCGATTGGTGCCGGCGACGAAGAAGGACTGCGCCGCCGCGCGCGTGGTCATCACGCCCGCGGTGGCCGAGGACGGCAGGCCGGTGTTCCCGGACTGCGTGCTCCTCACCAGCACCGCCTCGTCACCGAGGTTCAGGTCGTTGTTTTCCAGGTATTCGTAGAGGTTGTTGTTGTTGCTGCTGTAGGCGGGCATGCCGTTGCCGCCCACGTAGAGGATGTCCCCCGACAGCACCTCGCGGAAATCCACGTCGTCGCGGATCATGCCGATCACCGTGGCGGTGTAGTCGTTCAGCGGCGCGAACACCGTCTGCTCGCGGTTCGTCCAGGGTGTCACCCAGTTCTTCAGCACGGTGGTGTAGAAGCTCGGGGCCTCCATGGCGCGCCGCGCTGCCTGCTCGGGCTGCCCGTTGAGGATGTCCTGCTCCATCTGGTTGAGCACGGCAGCGCTGGGCGGCACGCCCGCGATGCGGTCATGGATGCGCTTGGCCTGGGCGCGCTCGGCGGGTCCTGCCTGGGCACCCGCCGCACATACCGCCAGCGCCACACCGATCGCCGCGGCGATCCGGTTGATCCTGTACATGTGCTTCATGAGACCTGTCCTGGTTCTGGTTGGCGGCCAATCTAGCGGCCCGCGAGCGTGGCCCGTAATGTCTCAATCAGACGACGTCGCCGCGCAACGACAACAGCCGGTTTCAGATCCCAAAGCTATGATTTCCCCCGCGATGTGGGAGCTGCGTCACAGTCACTCCGGGCTGTCACCAACTACTTAGTCTCCTGATGCCCGAAGCCGGGCCTGGCAGGTAAACGTGAAGAGATCTGCGACGATGTTGGTCCGCGCAATGGCGGCCTGTGCAATGGTGCTGGCTGGCGCCTGCAGCAGCGGTGGCAGCGTGAACATAGGCGGCGGACAGGGCAATGACCCGGGCGCCGTGGATTTCCCCATTGCCTATGTAAAGCGCACCATCCCCCTGGAACAGGACGACCTGCGCCAGCAGCGCGACGCCGTGCCCGATGCCGACCTCTTCATGCGCAACCGCGCCTCGCCTTCCTCGGTGGAGATCGACATCACCGGACGCATCACGGGTAATGACCTCTACGACATCAAGGACGTGGACGTGTCGCAGGATGGCCGCCGCATCGTGTTCGCGATGCGCGGCCCGCTGGAGGAGGACCAGGACGAGCGCGATCCGCCGAGCTGGGACATCTGGGAGTACGAGATCGGCAGCGACACGCTGCGCCGCGTGATCGCCTCCGCCACCACCGATTCCGAAGGCCACGACATCGGGCCGCAGTACCTGCCGGACGGCCGCATCCTCTTCACGTCCACTCGCCAGCGCCAGTCCCAGGCCATCCTGCGTGACGAGGGCAAACCAGGCTTTGAACTGCAGGCCCAGGGAGCCAACGAAAGCGCCTTCCTGCTGCACGTGATGGAGGCCGACGGCAGCGACATCCGCCAGATCACCTTCAACCAGAGCCATGACCTGTGGCCTTCGGTACTGGCGAGTGGGCGCGTGATTTTCACGCGCCTGGATGGCGGCACGGGCCGGGGCATGCATCTCTATACCGCCAATCCCGATGGCACCGACCTGCAGCTGCTCTACGGGGCGCGCAGCCACAACACCGGCACGCCCGGGCCTGGCGGCCCCACCACCATCCAGTTCACGCGGCCGCGCGAGATGGAGGACCGGCGCATCCTCACGCTGGTGCGGCCGTTCAGTGACAGCGATTTCGGCGGCGACCTGGTGCTGATCAACACCGAAACCTTCGTGGAAAACACCCAGGCGCTGGCCACGCATGCCGGCACCGCCGGCACGGCGCAGTCGCGCGCCACACCCAACCAGGTGTCGCTGGTGGAAGGCCCTTCGGTGGGTGGCCGCTTCCGCTCCGCATTCCCGTTGTGGGACGGCAGCAACCGGCTGCTGGTGAGCTGGTCGTTGTGCCGGCTGCGCGACAACTCGCAGGCACCCGCCGCCCTCGTGCCCTGCACCCAGGACCGCCTCAACGATCCGACCTTCGAGACGCGCTATGAGGCGGCGCCGCCGTTGTACAGTGCCTTCGTCTTCGATCCCGCGGACAACACCTTCAAGCCGCTATTCCAGCCCGAGGAAGGCGTGATGATCACCGACCTGGTGGCGGCGCAGCCCCGAGCGCCCCAGCAGCACATTCCCGACCGCGCCACCGCCGGCATCAATTTCGACCCGTCGCTGGTGGGTGAAGGGCTGGGAGTGCTGGAGATCCGCAACGTCTACGACTTCGATGGCTCGCTGCGCAATACCAACCTGGGCCTCACGGGAGTCCCCGCCGCCACCGACACCGCCACGCTCGCCAATCCCGCCTCGCGCACTGCGGCACAACGCGCAGCGCGTTTCCTGCGCATCGAGAAGGCCGTGTCGCTGGGCGATGACCAGCTGGGTTTCCCCGACATCGCCAACCAGGCGTTCGGTGCGTCCAACTTCATGCGCGAGATCATCGGCTATGTGCCCATCGAGCCGGATGGCTCCGTGTCGGTGCAGGTGCCCTCGAACGTCGCGTTCGTGATCTCGGTGCTCGACGGCAATGGCCGGCGGCTGTTCCCGCAGCATCGCGCGTGGCTGCAGGTGCGGCCGGGCGAGATCCGGCGCTGCAATGGCTGCCACCAGCAGGTGGGCGAACAGGATCTCTCGCACGGCCGCGACGGCACCAGCTACGTGGCCGACAGCAGCTGGGGCGCCTCACTTTCCGGCGCGCCCTTCCCCAACACCCTGCCCCTGACCGCTGCCAACGCGATGAGCGGGGACACCATGGCACAGGCGCGCGCGCGCACCAGCTGCGTGGCGGGCACTACCTGCTCGCAGAAGCCCAGCGTGAACGTCATCTTCGACGACGCCTGGACCGACCCGGTGGCCGCCGGACGCGACGCGGATGAATCCTTCGCCTGGACCTACGGCTCGCCCGGCCTGTCGACCCCTGCACCGGTGCGCCCGGGTTGCATCAGCAACTGGACCAGCACCTGCCGCATCATCATCAACTACGTGCAGCACATCCAGCCGATCTGGACCGCGGATCGCATGGTGGGCGGCGAGAACGTCACGTGCACGAACTGCCATGCCCCGCAGGACGGGAACGGCGCGGTACAACTCCCGGGTGGCCAGCTCGACCTCACCGGCGGCCCGTCCGGGGAGGAGCAGCTGCACGTGGTGTCGTACCGCGAGCTTTTCTTCGCCGACGCCGTGCAGGACTTCGATGGAGTCTCGCTGACCGACCGCACCTTCGACGTGGTCGTCGGCACTGATCCTGATACCGGCGACCCCATCATCGAACAGCAGACCATCACGGCATCCCGGCCCCTGGTGCCGGGCAACGCGCGCGGCTCGCGTTTCTTTGCCTGTTTTGCGGGCGACAGCACATGTGCGACCGGCGATCCCGAGGGCACAGGTGGTATGGTTAACCATAATGGATTCCTGACGCCTTCCGAGCTGAGGCTGATCTCCGAGTGGGTCGACATTGGCGCACAGTATTTCAACAACCCGTTCGACCCCGACGTTCCGCTCAACTAGCGCGCTGCCGGTCATCGCCTGCCTGGCCGCGATGTGCAATGTCCACACTGCGACCGCAGCCGATGCGCCGGTACAGCTCACGGAACTGGTGGTCACCCAGGCCTACCTCGAACTGCACGAGGGGCCGGGTCGTGGTTATGCAGTCACCCAGGTCGTGCCCCGCGGCGACAGCTTCGAGGTGCTCTATCGCCGCACCGAGTGGTTCCGCGTGCGCACGCGCCGCGGCGTCGAGGGATGGGCGCATGAGCGCGAAGTGCTCAAGACCCTGCTGCCCGACGGCAGCCCCTTCACGATCAACCTGGGCGACCGCGCCGGCTTCACATCCCATCGCTGGGAGATCGGCAGCTCGGTGGGCGACTACGGCGGCGCAACGCTGATCGGTGCCTTTGCCTCGTTCTCGTTCAACGACCAGCTGAAGGCCGAGCTCACCGGCTCGCAGTTCCTGGGCAATGCCTCCAACGGCTGGTCGGCCGAGCTGGGCCTGGCGCATGTCTACCGGCCGGAGTGGCGCTTCTCGCCGCTGCTGACGCTGGGTACCGGCATCATCAGGATCACGCCCAAGTCCACGCTGGTGCTGCCGGAGGACCGCCTCGACCAGACCGCCTATGCGGGCGCCGGCGCCCGCTTCTACCTGACGCGGCGATTTTTCCTGCGCGGCGAATACCGGCACCACATGGTGTTCACCAGCCGCAACCAGAATGAGGAGATCGAGGAATGGAAGCTCTCTTTCGCGTTCTTCTTCTAGGCGCGCTGGCAGCAATGCTGTCCGGCTGCGCCTCGCTGTGGGGCGGGCGCGAGGCACGCTCGGCCGCGGCCGAAGAGCCAGTGGTAACCGACTCCGTGGAGGAGCCGTCGGACCTGCCACCGCGGGTGATCGAGCCGGAGGTGGAGCGCCGCGAGGTGAAGGTGGCGCGCATCGATGCGGAGAACATCGAGCTGGGCGCCTTCTACGGCTCGCTGTCCATCGAGGACTTCGGCACCAACCCGGTGTACGGCTTCACCGCCGCCTACCATGTGACAGAAGACCTGTTCTTCCAGGCCGCTTTCGGCCGCTCGCGCGCCGGCCGTACCAGCTATGAAACGCTGGGCGGCGACGTGCAGCTGCTTACGCCTTCCGAGAGGCGCTTCACGTATTACAGCCTGTCGCTGGGGTACAACCTGTTTCCTGGAGAGGTGTACATCGGTCGCAGCCTCGCCATGAACAGCTCGCTGTACGTGCTGGGAGGGATCGGCAGCACGAAGTTTGCGGGTGACCAGCGGGTGACGCTGAACTTCGGTGCCGGCTACCGGCTCCTGCCGACCGACTGGCTGGCGATCCACATCGACGTGCAGGATCGCATCTTCCAGTCGGACCTGCTGGGAGTGGACAAGCTCACCAACAACTTCGGCGCGCACCTGGGTGTGACCGTTTTCTTCTGACACATGGTGCCGGAGGCCGCATGAAGATGAGCAGGATGATGGGGAACGCACGCGCGCTGCTGCTGGCGGCGCTGGTATCACTGCCCGCGCTGGCGGTGGCGCCGCAGGGCCCGGCCCCGAAGTTCAGCCTCGGGAGCCTGGCTGGCAAGCAGGTCAGCCTAGACCAGTTCAAGGGCCAGGTGGTGATGATCAACTTCTGGGCCAGCTGGTGCGGCCCCTGCCGGCAGGAGATGCCGCTGCTGGAGCAGATGTACGCCAAATACAAGCCCATGGGCTTCACGATGCTGGGCATCAACGTGGAGCCGGACCCGAAGCTGGCCACGGGCTTCCTCGAGAAGACCCCTGTCACTTTTCCGATACTCCTCGACCTGAAGAGCGAAGTCAGTAAGCTCTACCAGGTCGCCGGCATGCCGAGCACCGCCATCGTGGACCGCAAGGGCAACCTCCGGTGGGTGCACAAGGGCTACAAGCCCGGCGATGAGAACGAGTACCAGAACCAGATCCGCGCGATGCTGCGCGAGTAGGCAACGTGACACGCTTGACCCGGGCTCCCCTGCTGCTGACCGCTGCCGCCGCACTGCTGGCGACGGCGGCCTGCAAGCCGATCGAGCCCTGGGTGAAGCCCTATGAACGCGAGCGCCTCGCCGACCCGGTGATGGTGCTCGATCCCGACCCGGTCTCCTCCTCGTACATGGACCACGTGTTCGAGGTTCGCGAGGGCGCGCGCGGCGCCACCGGCGGTGCCGGCGGCGGCTGCGGCTGCAACTGATGGCGCGCGTGGCACGCCTGGCGACCCTGGCCGTGCTGGCGCTGGCGGCGTCGGCCCCGCGTGCCGCCGTGCTGCCCGAGGATCGCGCCGACCTGATGTACCACCGCTACTCCGGCGGCGGCCTCACCGTCGAAGGTCCCTCGGTGCTGGTGCGCAAGAGCCTGGGCGAGTCGCTCTCGGCCACGGCCAACTATTACGTGGACGCCATCACCAGCGCGTCGGTGGACGTGGTGGTGACCGGCGCCAGCCAGTACAAGGAAAACCGCCAGCAGAAGAGCCTGGGGCTCGACTACCTGCGCGGCAAATCGATGTGGTCGGCGTTCTACATGGAATCCTCCGAGAACGACTACAAGGCCAGCACCTGGTCGCTGGGCGTCAGCCAGGACATGTTCGGCGACCTCACGACCGTGAGCTTCGGCTACTCGCAGGGCAAGGACCACATCCGCAAGACCATCGACAATCCGGCTGGCGGCAAGATGCTCGACCCGGACTTCCGCCGCTCGCTGGAACGGCGCAACTACCGCGTGGGCCTTACACAGGTGCTCAGCCGCAACGCGCTGCTGTCGCTGAACTTCGAGACGGTCACCGAGGAAGGCTACCTGCAGAACCCCTACCGCTCCATGCGTTACGTGAACCTCAGCGACACCTGGACGCCCGCGCCGGAGACCTTTCCCGGCACGCGCACCAGCAATGCGGGTTCCGCGCGCCTGAAGCACTACCTGCCCTGGCGCGCCGCCGCCGAGGTGCAATACCGTTTCTACGGCGACACCTGGGGCCTGCGCGCGCATACCGCCGGCCTGGAATACACGCATCCGCTGAAGCAGTCCCCGCGCTGGACCCTCAGCGGCTCCTACCGTTTCTACAAGCAGAACAGCGCCGACTTCTTCAGCGACCTGTTCCCCTTCCAGGACGCGCAGAATTTCATGGCGCGCGACAAGGAAACCTCCGCGCTCACCGGCCACACCGTGGGATTCGGCGCGGCCTATGAGTTCCCGGTGGATTCCTGGCCCTGGCTGAAGCGCGGCAC
>CBFGXE010000030.1:0-35345 GCA_965652645.1 uncultured bacterium
GACTTCCAGTACCACGACACCTACTTCGTGGTGGCGCACTTCCACTACGTGCTGGTGCCGGGCGCGATCTTCTCGCTGATGGGCGGCGTGTACTACTGGCTGCCGAAGTGGAGCGGCCGCATGTACAACATGAAGCTGGCCAAGGCGCACTTCTGGCTGTCGGCCATCTTCGTGAACGTACTGTTCTTCCCGCAGCATTTCCTGGGCCTGGCGGGCATGCCGCGCCGCATCCCGGACTACTCCACGCAGTTCTCCGAGTGGAACATGGTGTCGTCCATCGGTGCGTTCGGCTTCGGCCTGTCGCAGCTGCTGTTCCCGCTGGCCATCCTGCAGTGCCTGAAGAAGGGCGAGAAGGCCGCGGACCGCGTGTGGGAAGGCGCCTATGGCCTGGAATGGGAAGTGCCCTCGCCGGCGCCCTACCACTCCTGGTCTGATCCGCCCAGCGCCGACATGGTGGCCCGCGGCACCAAGGGCACGGCGCATTGAGCATGCACATGGCGACGCAGCCCGACATGAGCCCGGAAGCGATCGCGGCCCGCCGCAAGCGGGCCCGTTCGACGGCCATCAAGCTGGCGCTGTTCGCCGTGTTCGTCTACGTGGCCTTCATCATCGCCTTCATCAACCGCAACGGATGAGCACGCCTGACCGCAAGCCTGCCGCGCACCGCAACCTCGCCCTGAAGCTGGGGCTGGTGGCCGCCGGCGCGTTTGCCTTCGGCTTCGCGCTGGTGCCGCTGTACGACGTGTTCTGCGAGATCACCGGGGCGGGCAGCCGCGAGGACCTCGTGACCGCCGCCAGCCTGCCGGCGTCCGTGGACGAGTCGCGCACGGTGACGGTGGACTTCGTGGCCAACCTGCCCAGCGTGGGCAAGTGGGACTTCAAGCCCCAGGTGCGCAGCATGCAGGTGCACCCGGGGCGCCTCTACGAGGCCAACTTCCTCGCGGTGAACAACACGGGCAGCGATACCTGGGCCCAGGCCGTGCCCGACGTGGCGCCATCCAGCGCCAGCGCGTGGTTCCGCAAGACCGAATGCTTCTGCTTCACCCCGCAGCATTTCGCGGTGGGCGAGAGCCGGGACATGCCGGTGCGCTTCTTCGTCGACCCGGGTCTGCCGAAGCACGTGGAGCGCATCACGCTGGCCTACACTTTCTACGACACGCAGGCGCCGGTGGCGGCGCGCTGATCCTTTCCGCCGACAGACGACAGAGACATGAGCACACATACCGAAGCGCACGACGCAAGCCGCTACTACGTTCCGCACAGCAGCCCGTGGCCCCTTTATGGCTCGGTGACGCTGTTCGTGCTGATGTTCGGCGTCGTCGGCTTCCTCAACGGCTGGACCGGCGCCTGGTCGTTCATCCCCGGCGCGCTGCTGCTGGCCTCGCTGTTCTTCTTCTGGTTCCGCACCGTGATCGACGAGAACCAGCGCGGGCTCTACAACCTGGACGTCGACCGCAGTTTCCGCATGGGCATGATCTGGTTCATCATGTCCGAGGTGATGTTCTTCGCGGTGTTCTTCGGGGCACTGTTCTATGCGCGCCAGCTGTCGATCCCGTGGCTGTCGGGCGAGGGCGTGAAGATCTTCAACGGCCTGCTGCTGTGGCCGGAGTTCGACGCCGCCTGGCCGACCAACGGCCCGGCCACGGTGGGTGGCCACGCCGACGGCAGCTTCGACACCATCCCGGCCTTCGGCCTGCCGCTGTGGAACACCATCATCCTGCTCACCTCGGGCGTGACCATCACCATCGCGCACCATGCGCTGCGCGCCGGCAACCGCGCGGTGCTCAACACCTTCCTGGCCGCCACCTGGATGCTGGGTTTCCTGTTCGTGTACCTGCAGGCCACCGAATACATGCACGCCTGGCACGAGCTGGGGCTGACGATGGGCACCGGCATCTACGGCGCCACGTTCTTCATGCTCACCGGCTTCCACGGCCTGCACGTGACGGTGGGCGCGATCATGCTGACGGTGATCTGGGGTCGCACCATGAGCGGCCACTTCACGCCGGAGCGCCACTTCGCCTTCGAGGCGGTGGCCTGGTACTGGCACTTCGTCGACGTGGTCTGGCTGATCCTGTTCGTGTTCGTCTACTGGATCTGACGCAGGTCAGGGACCGCCGTGCGGGCGGATGACACCCATCCGCCACAGCACGAGCAGCGTCACGAACAGGCCGACTGACAGTCCCACGCGCCAGGTGAGGGCGCGAAGCAGCTTGCGGGAATCGCCGCCGCGGGCGAGCTGGAACAGGGCCGAACCCAGGGATGCCACGATCAGCACGAGTACGGCGATGACGATGAGTCGTGCATCCATGGAGCGATTATAGGATGGCCTGGCGCTTCACGCCCCGCTGGTACTCGGTGCTGCTGACGGTGCTGGCGCTGCCGCTGTTCATCTCGCTGGGGTCCTGGCAGTGGAACCGCGGCCAGGCGCGCCAGGCACAGTGGGACGAATTCGCGCGCGGTGATGCGCCGGCCGTTGAGGCGAGCGCGGCCTCGCTGGCGCAGCTGCCACGCTACGCGCGGGTGCGGATCGAGGGAGTGCCGGATGGCGAGCGGCAGTTCCTGCTGGAGAACATCTCGCATCGGGGAGCGCCGGGATACCACGTGCTCACGGTGCTCAGGCTGCCGGAGGGCAGCCGGCTGCTGGTGAACCGGGGCTGGGTGCCCTTCACCGGCTTCCGCGAGCAGTTGCCGGATGTGCGGCTGCCCGAAGGCTCCCCGGCCTCGTGGCAGGTGACCGGCCGCGTGGGCAGCCTGCCGGTGGCGGGGCTGGCCTCGGGCCGGATGGGCCCGCCGCTGCTGGGACGCTGGCCGCGCGTGGCCAGTTTCCCCACGCGGGAGCAGCTGGAGGCGGCCTACGGCGCGCCGCTGCTGCCGGTGGTGCTGCTGCTGGATGACGGTGATACCCCCGGGTATCTTCGGGAATGGGCGCCGTCGGGACTGCCGCCGGAGCGGCACGTGGGATATGCGGTGCAGTGGTGGGCACTTGCCGTGCTGCTGGCCGGGTTGTTCATTGGCGTGAACCTGAAGAAGAGAGATGACTGAGAGCGTTCCCGTGAAGCCGCAGCGCCGCATGCTGTTCGTGCTGCTGGCGGTGTTCTTCCTGCCGCTGGCGGCTTCCATCACGCTGTATTTCAGCGGCTGGCGTCCCGCCGGCGGCACCAACCATGGCGAGCTTGTCCAGCCGCTGCGCCAGCTGCCGGCTGATGCAAAGGCGCTGCAAGGCAAGTGGTCGCTGGTCTACGTCGGCGACGGCAGCTGCAGGGAGTCCTGCCGCCATGCGCTGCAGGTCGCAGGCCAGGTCCACCTGCTGCTCAACAAGGACATCGACCGGGTGAACCGCGCGCTGCTGGCCACCGACGGCTGCTGCGACCTGGCCTTCCTCGATGCCGAGCACCTGGGGATCAAGGTGTTCGACGTGAGCGAGCCGGCCGCGCGCGCGGAACTGCTGGCGTTGCTGCCGCCGGGTGACCATGCGCATGACCTGTTCGTGGTCGACCCGCTACTCAACATCGTGATGCGCTTCGACACGCGCGAGAACCCGCGCGGGTTGCTCGATGACCTGAAGAAGCTCCTGAAGCTCTCGCACATAGGCTAGCCATGCATCGCAGCATCGTCATCCTGCGCCGACTCTCCCTCGCCGCCACCATCCTGGCCTTCTGCGTGGTGGTGTTCGGCGCCTACGTGCGCCTCACCGACGCCGGGCTGGGCTGCCCCGACTGGCCCGGCTGCTACGGCCACTTCACGCCGGCCGGCGCAGTGGAGTCGGTGGCCGCCGGCCGCCTCGATGCCGAGGTGCATGCGGCCAAGGCGTGGAACGAGATGATCCACCGCTACATCGCCTCCACGCTGGGACTGCTCATCGTGGCACTGGCGGTGCTGTCGCTGCGCTGGCGCCGCCACGCCGGCGTGCCGGTGGTGCTGCCATGGCTGCTGCTGGCGGTGGTGTGCTTCCAGGGGCTGCTGGGCATGTGGACGGTGACGCTGCTGCTGAAGCCGCTGATCGTCACGCTGCACCTCACCTTCGGCATGCTCACGCTGTCGATGCTGTGGTGGCTGTGGCTCACGCTGCGCCGGCGTTCCTCGAACCCCTGGTCGGGCACGGTGAAGGCGCGCGGCGGCGGCAGCGCCGCGGCCCTGCTGCTGCCGGCCCCACACGGACTGCGTCGCCTGGCATTGATCGGCCTGGTCGCGCTGGCGGTGCAGATCCTGCTCGGAGGCTGGACCAGCAGCAACTATTCCGCGGTGGCGTGCCCGGACTTCCCGCGCTGCCAGGCCACCTGGTGGCCGCAGGCCGACTACGGCGAAGCCTTCGTGCTCTGGCGTGGGCTGGGCATCAACTACGAGGGTGGCGTGCTGGATCACCCCGCGCGCGTGGCGATCCATTTCACGCATCGCCTGGGCGCCATTGTCGCCACGCTGGCGCTGCTGGTGGCGGCCATCGCCGCACTGGTGCGCAGGCGCGAGGGCAACAGCCGCGTGGCGGCAGCGCTGGTGCTGGCCGCGCTGGCCATGCAGCTGGCCTTTGGCATCTTCATGGTGTTGCGTGGCTTCCCGCTGTGGCTGGCCACCGCGCACAACGCGGGAGCGGCGCTGCTGCTGCTGGCGACGCTGGCGCTGAACCGCGCGCTGCGCAGGGCGTAGCCCATCCACAGCATTGCCCGTGGGAATGCTCCGACGGAGCACTCCTACGGCCTTATTGCCCGTTGTGTGCTTTCCGCTCCCTGGCAACGCGGCGAGGCTCATTGCTGCCCAGCAATCAGGGCTGCGACGGGGCGTCGACTCCCGTCCTGGCCATTCGGGGGGAACATGTCGATCCACACGCAACATGCCGGCCATCCGGTCCGGGTGGCCGTCGCTGCCGTCCTCGGCTCCGCCATCGTCACGTCATTTGCGCCCGCGGCGCGGGCGGCGGACGCGGAAGATGATTCCGTGGTCGAGCTGGAAGAAGTGCAGGTCACCGGTACGCGCATCCGCCGCGAAGACTACATCTCGCCCAATCCCGTGCAGACGCTGGACGCCCAGCAGCTTGAGCAGCTCGGCATCGTGAACCTCGGTGACGCGCTGGCGCAGATCCCGGTGAACGTTTCCAGCTTCCAGCCGGCCAACCAGGGCGGCAATCCCTTCTTCGTCGGCTCCACGCTGGCCAACCTGCGCGGCCTGAATCCCTACTTCGGCACGCGCACGCTGACGCTGGTGGATTCGCGCCGCTTCGTGCCCACCAACCAGGGACAGAGCGTCGACCTGAATTTCATTCCCACCGTGCTGGTGCAGCGCATGGAGACGGTGACTGGCGGCGCCTCGGCGGCCTATGGCTCGGACGCCGTGTCGGGCGTGGTGAACATCATCCTGGACAAGCGCCTCACGGGCTGGAAGTTCGATGCCAGCCTCGGCATGACCGAGGAGGGCGATGGCGAGAACCAGAACTTCGGCGCCGCATTCGGCACCAGCCTGTTCGAGGGCCGCGGACACCTGGTGCTGGGCGCGGAGTACCAGAACTCCGAGTCCATCGATGACTGCTCGATGGCGCGCGCCTGGTGCGGCCGTTCCACCGGCCTGCTGCAGAACGGCGGCGGGCCCTTCGACGTGGAGGGCAGCCCCTACACGCCCATCGACCCGGAGCGGCCGTACCGCTTCCGCGCCTCCAACCTGCGCGTGAACCAGGTCAATCCCTACGGCGTGATCTTCAACGGGGTGCCCGGTGCGGCCACCGCCATTTCCGCCGACGCCACCGGCACCGGCCTCGGCAGCTTCGCCATCGGACAGTACGGCGACGTGAGCCCGACGCGGACCGTGATCGGCGGCGATGGCGTGCCGACCACGGCCATCACCTCGCTGTATCCGGACGTCGAACGCAAGACCGCCTTCGGACACCTGAGCTTCGACCTCACCGATTCGCTGCAGGCCTTCGTGGAGGGCTCCTTCGGCAACGTGGACGGCTATGTCACGCAGGGCGGGCCGGGCTTCGTGCTCACCACGTACTGCGTGCGGCCGGACAACGCCTATCTCACCGGCGACTTCGGCACTGCCGTGGCCAATGCGGCGGGCAATGACACCCGGCCCGCGCCACCCTTCGGTGACGGCTGCACGGGTGACCAGACGCTGGTGCGCAAGGACTGGTATTCCCAGATCAACCGCCGCGTGACCACCGACACGAAGACCTGGCGTGGTGTGGCGGGCCTGGCCGGCCAGTTCGGTGGCTCGGGATGGAGCTGGGATGCCTACTACCAGTTCGGCCGCACCAAACGCACGCAGATCCTCTACGACAACAACACCAGCAAGCGCATGGACATGGCGCTGGATGCGGTGCTGGACGACGGCGAGATCGTCTGCCGTGTCACGCGCGACGGCGTCACCGCGCCGCCGGGCGGCGAGATCGATCCGGCGCGGGTGGCGCTCGCGGAGGGCTGCGTGCCGCTGAACCTGTTCGGCAACCAGCCGCTCACGGACGCGCAGCGCAACTATGCCTTCGGTGAGCTGTACGAGCAGAACGTCATCAAGCAGAACGTGGTGGCCCTGAATGTCTCCGGCCCGCTGTGGGGCGGATGGGGATATGGCCCGCTGTCGGTGGCGGCCGGCGTGGAATACCGGCATGAAAAGCTCACCAACGAGGCCGCCGACCTGCCGTTCTACCAGCGCACGGACTTCGCCGCGCAGTACGGCGATCCCTTCGCCGGCACCACGCAGGTGCGTGAAGGCTACCTGGAGCTGGAGATGCCGCTGCTGGCCGGCGTGCGATTCGCCGAGACGCTGCAGCTCAATGCCGCGGCGCGCCGCACCAGCTACAAGACCGAGGACGACCTGGTTTCCGTCAATCCCGACACCAAGGTGGACGTGACCACCTGGAAGGTGGCGGGCGTGTGGGATCCGGTGAACTGGCTGCGCCTGCGCGGCAGCCGCTCGCGCGACCTGCGTGCGGCCGGCTTCCGCGAGCTGTATTACTCGCAGAGCATTCCGTCGGATCCGCCGGGCACGGGCTTCGGTTTCGGCGGCGCCACCAATCCCTGGCTGCCCGATGGTCCCTTCGGCGATCCCTTCGATCCGGCAGTGGTGGTGCTGTCCGGCAATTCCTCGCTGCGGCCGGAAAAGGCCACCACCACCACGGTAGGATTCGTGCTCAGCCCGGGTGGCAATGCGTCGGGCATGCATTTCTCCGTGGACTGGTACCGCATCAAGCTGGTGAATGGCATTTCCGGCGGACTCATCCAGCGCACCATCTCCAACTGCTACAACGGCGATGCCTTCTACTGCAGCCTGATCGAGGGCACGCCCGGCGTGGCGGGCACCCCGGGGGATCCGGGCGTGACCATCCCGGGGCCGGACGGCAGCCTGGGTTTCTTCGACATCACCTCGCTGCGCGCGCCGTACGAGAACGGCCGTCCCTACCGTGCCGAGGGCCTGGACATCACCTGGGATTACGCCACCCCGCTGAACCGCTTCTTCAGCAATGGCGCCGGGCGCGTGTTCCTCAGGGCCTCCGTCACCAATGCGCTGAAGACGCAGCTGGAGTACCTGGAGTACCCGAACTACGAGGTGCGCGACGTGGTGGGGCAGGTGGGCAGCGCCGGCTTCCTGGCCGACTATGCGCCCACGCCGAAGTGGGTGGGCACCTTCTCGGCCACCTACAGCCTGGCACCCGTGACGGTGACGCTGCAGTCGCAGTGGACCGGCGCCGGCAAGCTCAACAACGAGGTGCCGTGGACGGGTCCGGATGACCCGGACTACGATCCGGCGCTGGTTGGCAGCGTGGATGACAACACGGTGGGCAACTACTTCGTGTTCGGGCTCAACGCCTCGGTGGACCTGCCGCTGCGCCATGCCACGTCTTCGCAGGTGTATGTCTCGATCAACAACCTGCTGGGTCGCGAGCCGCCGTTCTCCAATGGCGGCATCGGCGGGGTCAACGGCGTCTTCTACGACACGCTCGGGCGCACGTACCGGGCAGGAGTGCGCCTGAGGTTCTAGGAATCCACAACATGCCTGGCTGAACACGAACTCGAACAGGAAAGGGGGGTACCCATGTCCAGCAAGATCGACAATTGCATCCGCGCCATTCTCCGCCGCGGCCTTGCGCGCCGCAGCATCCTCCGGCAGGGCATCGGCCTTGCCCTGGCCGGCATGCTGCTTCCGGCGGTGGGACCCGCGGCGGAGTCGGAAGTGGTCGAGCTGGAGGAGATCGTCGTCACGGCGCAGTACCGCGAGGAATCGCTGCAGGAGACGCCCATCGCCATCACGGCCGTCACGGCCGAGGACCTGGAGGCCCGCGCGGTGACCTCGGCCTACGAGGTGGCCTACACCGTGCCCAACGCCTCTTTCCGTCCCGCGCAGGCCGCCTTCGGCAACACCATGACGGCCTTCGTGCGCGGCGTCGGCCAGAACGACTTCGACTTCGCGTTCGAGCCGGGCGTGGGCATCTACGTGGATGACGTGTACCACCCTTTCACGCTCGGTTCCTCCATCGAACTGCTGGACCTGGAGCGTGTGGAGGTGTTGCGTGGCCCGCAGGGCACGCTGTTCGGGCGTGGCTCCATCGGCGGCGCGGTGCGGTTCGTTACGAAGCAGCCGCGTGGCGATGACACCGGGTCGATCAGCCTCACGGTCGGCGGGTACGACAGGCTGGACCTCAGGGCCTCCTATGACTTCGCGCTGTCGGAGAAGCTCTTCGCGCGGGTCACCGGGGTGTCCGCGAGCCGTGGCGGTTACCAGGACGTGATCGACTTTGCCTGCGCTTACCCCGACCAGGCGGGCGACCTGCCGGTGATGCCCGTGAACCGCGGCAGGGGCTGCAAGCTCGGCACCCAGGGCGGGGAAGAGGTGCTGGGCGGCCGCGGCACCCTGACCTGGCTGGC
This sequence comes from uncultured bacterium, assembly GCA_965652645.1. Classification (GTDB taxonomy): domain Bacteria; phylum Pseudomonadota; class Gammaproteobacteria; order Steroidobacterales; family Steroidobacteraceae; genus ZC4RG30. The sequence goes on from CBFGXE010000030.1 coordinate 8,850, forward strand.
AGGGGATACATTCGAAGCCAGCCTCACGGCGGAATTCCTCAAGTCCGATGCCGAACCGAAGGCCGACACGCTGCTCATGGTGGTTGAAGACAGCGCCTGGGCGGCCAATCCGCTGGTGCCATACGATGCGCGGTTCCTGCCGCCCAATCCCTACGTCACCTACGCCACGTACAACGATCCGCTCAGCGGACTGACCTTCGAGCCGCGCAACCGGCTGGAAAAGAAGTTCTTCTCCGGCAGGGCCGACTGGGATCTTGGCGGAGGCGTGCGCGCATCGCTGATCGGCGCCTACACCGAGATGACCTCCACCCTGGTCTCCGATGCCGACGCCTCGCCGCTGAACGTGCAGCAGACCTATGGCATCCAGACCATCGACTTCCATACCGTGGAACTGCGCCTGGGAGGCAGGGCGATGGATCGTGTCGACTGGACAGTCGGCGGCTTCTACTACGGCGGCGATGCGGTCAATGACCAGATAGTGAGCATTCCGTTCCTGAGCGGCCTCGGTGGCGTCGAGCCCGACGATCCCAGCCAGCCCTTCGTGAATGCACACAATGTGCACGACAGCCGCAACTACTCGGCATTCGCACACGCGGTGTGGCAACTGACCGATGTGCTGTCGCTGACCGGCGGTCTGCGCCATTCCGACGACAAGAAGGTCGTGGCCTTCGACAACTCGCAGGTCCAGAACCCCCGCGTGGTGGTGCAGGGCGACAAGCTTGACTGGCGCATCGGACTGGACCTCAAGATCACTGATGACGTCATGACCTACGTCAGCGCCTCGACGGGCTATCGTCCCGGCAGCTACAACCCGCGGCCATTCCAGGTGACCCAGGTGGTTGCCGTGGAGCAGGAGGAGTCAACGGCGCTCGAGGCGGGAGTGAAGGCGGACTTCTTCGCGCGGCGCCTGCGGGTCAATGCGGCGGTCTTCCACACGGACTGGAAGGCGCGCATCCTTCCGGTATCAGGCACCGAGTGCCCGGTGCTCGATGCCGGCCCGCCACCGGTGTACGACACGGTGGATCCGGGCACACCGGACGCCGTGCAGGACTCGCTGGGCAACTGGTGCACGGCCACGTTCTCCCGCACCTTCTACGACAACGAGCCGGGCAAGGTGACGGGGGCAGAAGTGGAGCTCCTGTGGCAGCCCCTGAGGGCGCTCACCGTGAGCGGCGTCTATGGCGTGCTGGACTGGAAATCCGATGACATCAGTTCCGGAACACCCTTCTACGTGCCGGATTCGAACTGGTCCCTGGGTGTTTCCTATGCGGTCAACCTCGCCAGCGGCAGTACGGTGACACCGCGGGTGGACCTCTATGGCCAGTCACGGATCTGCACCAACTCGACCAGCCCCAGCTGCTCCGGCGGTTACGGGCTCCTCAATGCACGCGTGGAGTGGGCCAACCCCGGCCGCACCTGGACCATCGCGGCCGGTGCCACCAACGTGACCGACAAGCAGTATTTCCTCAACAAGTTCGACCTGACGGCATTCGGACAGCCGCATACGGAAGGACAGCCGGGTCGTCCACGCGAGTGGTACCTGGGCTTCACCCGCTACTTCAACTGAGGCTCAGCCGGCGATGAATCCCGCCAGCACCAGCACTCCCACCCAGTTGTTGTTGAGGAATGCCTTGAAGCAGCCGGCGGGCGCCCGGTCGCGGATCAGCCACTGCTGCCAGGCGAACAGCAGGGCGGCGCCGGCCAGCGCGAGCCAGTAGGGCCAGGCGAGCAGCAGGGCGCGGCCGGTGAAGGCCAGCCCTGCCAGCACCATCATCTGCATGGCGCCGATAAGCACGCGGTCCATGTCGCCGAAGGCGATGGCTGTGGACTCCACGCCGATCTTCAGGTCGTCCTCGCGGTCGACCATGGCGTATTGCGTGTCGTAGACGCCCGCCCACAGCATGGTGACCACAAACAGCAGCCAGCCGAGCTGGGGCACGCCCCCCAGCGTGGCGACGAAGGCCATGGGCACGGCCCAGCCGAAGGCTGCGCCCAGGTAGAACTGCGGCAGCGGGAAGAAACGCTTCATCAGCGGATAGCTGATGGTGAGCGCGGCGCCGACGAAGGCGAACTGCACCGTCTTCCAGTCGAGCCGGGTGACCAGCCACAGCGCAAACAGCACCAGGGCGGCGAACAGCGCCAGGGCTTCCTGGGGGGAAACCAGACGCAGGGCCAGCGGCCGTTCGCGGGTGCGCCGCACATGCGGGTCGATGTCGCGGTCGGCGAAGTCGTTGATCACGCAGCCGGCCGAGCGCATCACCACCGTGCCGGCGATGAACACCCACAGCAGCTTTGCGGAAGGAGCCTGCGGGCCGTCGGGCAAGCCACGCGCGGCCACCCACAGCGCCCACAGGGTGGGCCACAGCAACAGGCCGATGCCGATGGGCCGGTTCAGGCGCATCAGCTGCGCGTAGCGTTCCAGGCGCCGCAGCAGCGGGGCGCCCGGCCAGCCATGAAGGATTTGCCTAGCCGATGCGGCCATATGCTCCGGCGTTTCCGATCCAGCGCTGCTTGAGCGGCGCGATGCAGGCGGCATTCTCGCGCAGCAGCTCCTCGGCGGTCGAGCGGATCTGCGGCAGCAGGTCCGCGTCGCGCATCAGGTCGGCCACCTTCAGCTCGGCCAGTCCGGTCTGGCGGGTGCCCAGCAGCTCGCCGGGGCCGCGCAGCTCCAGGTCCTTCTGCGCGATCACGAAACCGTCGGTGGAGTCGCGCAGGATGGCCAGCCGCTCGCGCCCGAGCTGCGACAGCGGCGCGCGGAACAGCAGCACGCAGGTGGATTCCACCGCGCCGCGGCCCACGCGGCCACGCAGCTGGTGCAGCTGGGCGAGGCCCAGGCGCTCGGCGTTCTCGATCACCATCAGGCTGGCATTGGGCACGTCCACGCCCACCTCGATCACGGTGGTGGCCACCAGCAGCTGCACGGCGCCGGACTTGAATTCCTGCATGGCCCCATCCTTGGCGCGGGCGGGCATGCGGCCATGGACCAGGCCGATGCGCAGGTCGGGCAGCGCCGCGGCCAGCGTGGCGGCGGTTTCCTCGGCCGCCTGCGCGCGCAGTTCCTCGGATTCCTCGATCAGCGTGCACACCCAGTAGGCCTGGCGGCCTTCCTGGCAGGCGGCGTGGATGCGCGCCACGATCTCCCCGCGCCGCTCCTCGGGCACGGCGATGGTGCGGATGGGCGTGCGACCGGGCGGCAGCTCATCGATCACCGATACGTCGAGATCGGCATACGCGGTCATGGCCAGCGTGCGCGGGATGGGCGTGGCCGTCATGATGAGCTGGTGCGGGGTGCGGCCGTCACCTTCACCCTTTTCCTTCAGCTGCATGCGCTGCTGCACGCCGAAGCGGTGCTGCTCGTCGACGATGGCCAGCGCCAGCTGGTGGAATCGCACGCCCTCCTGGAACAGCGCATGCGTGCCGACCACGAGGTGTGCCTCGCCGCTGGCCACGGCCGTGAGCGCGCTGCGCCGCGTGCGCGCCGGCTGCGAGCCGGTGAGCAGCACCACGGTGATGTCCAGCGGGCGGAACCAGGCATCCAGCGTGCGCCAGTGCTGCTCTGCCAGCAGCTCGGTGGGCGCCATCAGCGCCGCCTGCGCACCGCTGCCCACGGCACGCGCCGCAGCCGCCCCGGCCACCACCGTCTTGCCGCAGCCCACGTCCCCCTGCACCAGGCGCATCATCGGCCGCGCGCCCGAGAGGTCCGCGTTCACTTCGGCCAGCACGCGCTGCTGCGCGCCGGTGAGCTTCCACGGCAGGGAGGCGAGGAAGCGCGCGGCGAGGCCGGCGGCATCGGGCAGCGGCTGCGCGGGCTCGGACTGGATGCGCTGCTTGAGCTGGGCGAGGGAGAGCGGGTGCGCCAGCAGCTCCTCGAAGGCCTGGCGGCGGTGCGCCGGTTGCCGGCCGGCGGCCAGCGACTCCAGCGAGGTGCCCACAGGCGGGTGGTGCATGAATTCCAGCGCCGCGCGCAGCGGCGGCAGGTTCATCTGCCCGACGATGCGCGCGGGCAGCAGGTCCACGGCCGGGTTGGCCGCCAGGCGATCCAGCGCGCGGTTCACCTGCATGCGCACGCGGCCTTGGGTCTGGCCCTCGCGCAGGGGATAGATGGGCGTGAGCCGGTCATCCAGCGGCTCCGGCGTGCTGCCGATGCGGCGGTATTCCGGATGCACCATCTCCAGCCCCTGCGGGCCGCGGCGCACCTCGCCGAAGCAGCGCAGGCGCGTGCCGCGGGCAAGCTGCTGCTGCTGGGCGCGGGAGAAATGGAAAAAACGCAGCGTGAGGAAGCCGGAGCCGTCGGAAAGCCTCACCAGCAGGGAACGGCGGCGGCGGTAGACCACGTCGGCGAGCTGCACCTCGCCTTCCACCACCGCGCGCATGCCCGCCAGCAGCGCGCCCACGGCCGTCACGCGCGTGCGGTCCTCGTAACGATGCGGCAGCAGGAAGAGCGGGTCGGCGCCGGCGGCCGCTTCCGCTACAGGCTCAGCACGCACTCCACTTCCACGCGGGCGCCGCGCGGCAGCGCCGCGGCCTGGATGGCCGCCCGGGCCGGGTAGGGCTGGGAGAAATAGCGCTGCATGGCTTCGTTGACCTTGCCGAAGTGGGCGAGGTCGGTGAGGTAGACGTTCACCTTCACCGCCTGGTCGAGGCTGGCGCCGGCGGCCCCGGCCACGGCCTTCAGGTTGTCGAAGGCGCGGGCGATCTCCGCGTCGATGTCGCCGCTGACCAGTTGCCCGGTGGCCGGGTCGAGCGGGATCTGGCCGGAACACCAGACGGTGTTGCCGACCTTGATGGCCTGGGAATAGGTGCCGATGGCGGCGGGTGCGTTCGGGGTGCTGATGACCTGCTTCATTCTTCCTCGCGGCTGCGTCGTGATGCCAGGTGGCGCGTCACGCGCAGCACCTCGGGCATCTGGCGAATGGTACGCACGATGCGCGCCAGATGCCTGCGATCCTTCACCTCGACCTCCAGCTTGATCAGCGACACTTCGCCGTCGCGCTGCTCGACCGAGGCCTGGCCGATGTTGGTGTCGGTGCCGGCGATGGCCGCGGACACGCTGGCCAGCATGCCGATCTTGTTGGCCGCCTCGATGCGCACCTCGGCGCTGAAGTAGCGGTTGAGCCCCTTCTGCCAGGTGACCGGCTGCCATTTCTCCGGGTGCTTGTGGAAATCCTCCACGTTGCCGCAGGCCTCGCGGTGGATGACGATGCCGCGCCCGGCGGAGAGGTACGCAATGATGGGATCGTCGGGAATCGGCCGGCAGCAGCGCGCGTAGGTGACCAGCAGGCCCTCGGTGCCGGCGATGGTCAGCGGCGTGATCTTGCCCTTGTCGTCGTGGCCGCCGGGCAGCAGGCGGCGGGCCACCAGCGGCGCCAGGCGCTCGCCCAGGCCCAGCTGCGCCAGCAGCTCGTCGCGGTCCCTGATGTTGAACTCCTGCAGCGCCTGCTGCATCACCGCCGGCTCGATGCTGTCCACGCTGAGCTCGAATTCCTCCAGCGCGGAGTTCAGCAGCTGCGCGCCCAGCTCGATGGCCTCGGAGCGCTGCAGCGCCTTCAGGTAGTGGCGGATGGCGCTGCGCGCCTTGGCGGTGGCGACGAAATTCACCCACGCCGGGTTGGGCGAGGCGCCCTTGGCGGTGATGATCTGCACGGTCTGGCCATTGCGCAGCACGGTGCGCAGCGGCGCGAGGCGACGGTCGACCTTGGCGGCCACGCAGCGGTTGCCGATGTCGGTGTGCACGGCATAGGCGAAGTCCACCACGGTGGCGCCGCGCGGCAGGCGCAGGATGGTGCCCTTGGGCGTGAACACGTAGACCTTGTCGGGGAAGAGGTCGACCTTGACGCTCTCGATGAACTCCTCGGCATTGCCGCTGGACTGCATCTCCATCAGGTGGCTGATCCAGGCGCGCGCGCGCTCCTGCTGCGCGGAGTCGGCGCCGCCGGTCTTCGCGCCGGCCTTGTATTTCCAGTGCGAGGCCACGCCGGCCTCGGCCACGGTGTGCATGTCGCCGGTGCGGATCTGCACCTCGATGGGCACGCCATTGGGGCCGAACAGCGTGGTGTGCAGCGACTGGTAGCCGTTCACGCGCGGGATGGCGATGTAGTCCTTGAAGCGCCCCGGCATGGGCCGGTAGGTGGCGTGCACCACGCCCAGCGTGCGGTAGCAGGTGTCGGCCGTGTCGACCAGGATGCGCAGGCCATACACGTCGACCACCTGCGCCAGCAGCGAGCGCTTGCGGCGCATCTTCTTGTAGATGCTGTAGAGGTGTTTCTCGCGTGATTCGACCGTGGCCTGGATGCCGGCCTTCTCCAGCGCCTCGCGCAGCACCTTCTCGATCTTGCCGAGGAATTCCTTCTGGTTGCCGCGCGCCCTCTTCAGCGCACGCTCGATCACGCGGTAGCGCTGCGGATACAGCGCGCGGAAGCCGAGGTCTTCCAGTTCCAGCTTGATCTTGTAGAGGCCGAGGCGCTCGGCCACCGGCGCATAGATCTCCAGCGTCTCGCGCGCCACCTGGCGGCGCTTGGCCACCGACATGGCGCCGATGGTGCGCATGTTGTGCGTGCGGTCGGCGAGCTTGACCATGATGACGCGCAGGTCGCGCACCATGGCCAGCAGCATCTTGCGGAAGGATTCCGCCTGCGCTTCCTCGCGGTTCTTGAACTTGATCTGGTCGAGCTTGGTGACGCCGTCGACGATCTCGGCCACGTCCTTGCCGAAGCGGCGCTCTATCTCGTCTTTCGCGACCGGCGTGTCTTCGATGACGTCATGCAGGATGGCCCCGATGATCGTGTCGGCGTCCAGGTGCAGGTCCGCCAGCAGCTGCGCGGCCGCCAGCGGATGGGCGATGTAGGGTTCGCCGGAAAGGCGCTTCTGGCCCTGGTGGGCCGCGGCGCCGAAGTCGGCGGCGTCGCGGATGCGGTCGACCTGCTCGGGAGGAAGATAGACCTCGACCTTGGCGAGCAGCTCCTTGAGACCGGGGGTGCGCCGGGCGCTGGTGCCTGGGATCAGGCCGAGCAGCGATGACGCATAGTCCATATGCGCGGCGGTCTTATTCCCCCACCAGGCCGAACTGCGGCGCGCGGAAATTCTCGAGCTGGGCGTCGATGTCGTTCACGACCGGCTCGGGCACCGGCTCCGGCTCGACCAGCATCTCGGGGGTGATGTTGCCCTCGGCGATCTCGCGCAGCGCGATCACGGTGACCTTGTCGTTGTCGACGGGCACGGTGGGCTCGGCACCATTGGCGAGACGGCGGGCGCGGGCGGCAGCCAGCAGCACCAGCTGGAAGAGGTTCTCGACGTTGGGCAGGCAGTCTTCGACGGTTACGCGGGCCATGGTGTTCCGGGTGGGAAATGGGGTCTAAGGGACTGGAAATTCTAGCAGATTCGCCAGCACCGGGGCGAGTTCCGGGCGCCGGGCAGCCAGGGCTTCACCCCGTCCCCCGATGATCGCCGCCAGCTCGTCCACGGCCCGCCCGAACTCGTCGTTGACCACCACGAAGTCGAATTCCTGCCAGTGGGACATGTCGGCCACGGCGTCGGCCAGGCGCCGCTCGATCACCGCCGGGGTATCGGTGGCCCGGGCGTTGAGCCGCTGGCGCAGGGCCTGGCGGGAGGGGGGGAGTATGAAGATGCTCTGGCAGCCGGGCAGGGCCTCGCGCACCTGCCGGGCGCCCTGCCAGTCGATCTCCAGGATCACGTCATGGCCGGCGGCCAGTTTTTCCCGGAGCTGGTGGCGGCTGGTGCCGTAGTGGTTGTCGAACACCAGGGCGTGCTCGAGGAAGGCACCGGCGTCCACCAGCCTGCGGAAGGTGGGGACATCCACGAAGTAATACTCGCGGCCCTCCTGCTCGGTGGGGCGGGGCGGGCGGGTGGTGTGCGAGGTGGAAACCCGCAGCTCCGGCAGCCGCTCCAGCAGGGCCTTCACCAGGCTGGTCTTGCCCGCGCCGGAGGGTGCGGAAATGACGAACAGGCGTGAATTCATGAGGGGCGGCATTTTGGCATGGCCGGCGCCGGGCCATGGCGCAAAGGCTCCTGCCGAGCCGCTACACTGCCCCACCCGCCGGATCCGCCAGGGAGTACCAGCATGTCCCCATCCAACCGTCCCCTTCTCCTTTCAATGGCCGCCGCGGCGCTCGCGCTGGCGGGCTGCCAGAAGCAGGACAGCCCGGCCGCCGCGCAGCCCGCCTTCCGCCTGGACGAGGGGCAGCTGCTGCAGCCCATCCGCTTCAGCGCCAGCGACCTCGACCCGGCCATCAATGCCTGCGTGGACCTGGCCGCGCACACCAACCGCAAGTGGCTTGAGGCCAATCCCATCCCCGCGGACCAGACGCGCTGGGGTGCCTTCAGCCTGCTGGCCGAGCGCTCGTTGCAGGTGCAGCGGCAGATCGCCGCGCAGGTGGCGGCCAGGGCGTCGCCGGCGGGCATCGAGAAGCTCATCGCCGACATCTGGGCCACGGGCATGGACGAGGCGAAGCTCAATGCCGACGGCATCAAGCCCCTGGAGAGCCGGCTGGCCGAGATCGAGGCGCTTGCCGATGGTGCTTCGGTGGCGGCCCACCTCAGGAAGGTGGCGGCGCGGGGCGAGAACCCGCTGTTCGACTTCGGGCCCGAGGCGGACTTCAACGACTCGACCATGAACATGGGCTATGCCATGCAGGGCGGGCTCAGCCTGCCTGACCGCACCTACTACTTCGATGCGGACAAGAAGGACATCCGCGACGCCTTCGTGGTGCATGTGGCCAGGGTGCTGGAGCTCTCCGGCCTGCCGGCCGCCGATGCGGAGCGGCAGGCGCGCGACGTGATGGCCTTCGAGACCCGCCTGGCGCGCGTGTCGAAGTCGCAGGAGGAAATCTCGCGCGACGTATCGCTGTACTACAACCCGGTGACGCTGGCCGAGGCCGACAAGCTGGCGCCGGACTTCTCCTGGAGCAGCTTCTTTGCCGCACAGGAGATCCCGGCGCCGGAGAAATTCTCGCTGGCCATGCCGGAATTCCACCGCGAGGTGGGCCGCATGATCACCGACGTGCCGGTGGCGCAGTGGCAAAGCTACCTGCGCTTCCGCCTGGTGGATGGCGCCTCGCCCTACCTCAGTGACGCCTTCGCGCAGCAGCGCTTCGAGTTCTACAACAAGACGCTGCGCGGACAGGCCGAGCAGCGGCCCCGCTGGAAGCGCGTGCTGGCCGCACTGGAGACTTCCGCCGGCGAGGCGATGGGGCAGCTGTATGTGCAGGTGGCCTTTCCGCCGGAATCGCGCGCGCGCATGGACGAGCTGGTGGGCAATCTCTCCGCCGCGCTGAAGACGCGCATCGAGAACCTCTCGTGGATGAGTGATGCCACCAAACAGCGCGCACTGGAGAAGTGGGCCGCGTTCACGCCCAAGATCGGTTATCCGTCGAAGTGGCGCGACTGGTCGGGCCTTGCCACCTCGCGCGACAGCTATTTCGGCAATGCGGTGGCGGCCGCCGAATTCAATTATCGCTGGATGGTCAGCAAGATCGGCAAGCCGGTGGACAAGACCGAGTGGGGCATGACGCCGCAGACCGTCAATGCCTACTACCATCCGCTGCTCAACGAGATCGTGTTCCCGGCGGCCATCCTGCAGCCGCCGTTCTTCGACCCCGGGGCCGATGACGCGGTGAACTACGCGGCCATCGGCGGCGTGATCGGGCATGAGCTCACGCATGGCTACGACGACCAGGGATCCCGCTTCGGGCCCGGCGGCAACTTCGAGCAGTGGTGGACGCCCGAGGATGAGAAGCGCTTCAAGGCGCTCACCGGCCAGCTGGTGAAGCAGTACGACGCCTATGAGGTGGCGCCGGGCATGAAGGTGAATGGCAACCTCACCCTGGGCGAGAACATCGCCGACCTCGGCGGTCTTTCCATAGCCTGGGATGCCTTGCAGCGGGCCAGCGAAGGCAAGCCGGATCCGCTGGTCGACGGCCTCACCCGCGAGCAGCGTTTCTTCCATGGCTGGGCTGCCATGTGGCGCCAGCAGGACCGGCCGGAGGCGCTGAAGGTGCAGCTGGCCTCCGATCCGCATGCCCCGTCGGTGACGCGCGTGAACGGACCGGTGACCAACCACCCGGCGTTCGCCGCGGCATTCGGCTGCAAGGACTCCGATCCACTGGTCAACGCCGGGGACAAGCGCGTCACCATCTGGTGAGCGTGGCGCCTGCGGCAAGTCCGTAGGCGTCTTCCCACAGGGGTTCTGTCGCGCGGGCTATCCACGCCCGCGCCACCGGCTCCTAATCTGGTGACCGCCTGTCCCTGCGAGAGGAGGTCGCCATGGCCAGCAAGCCCAAGGCCAGCAGCAAGCGCGCCATCTGGAAAGGCGCCATCAGCTTCGGACTGGTCCACATTCCCGTCAGCCTGCACCCGGCTTCGGGCGAGACCGGCATCGACTTCGACTGGCTGGACAAACGCAGCATGGACCCGGTGGGCTACCGGCGCATCAACAAGCGCACCGGCGAGGAGATCTCGAAGGAAAACATCGTCAAGGGCGTGGAGCACAGCAACGGCAACTATGTGGTGCTCACCGACAAGGAGATCGCCGACGTGTATCCGCGCTCCACGCAGATGGTGGAGATCGAGAGTTTCGTGCCGGTGGCGGACATCCCCTTCCTCTACTACGAGCGGCCCTACTACCTGGCGCCCACGGGCAAGGGACAGAAGGTGTATGCGCTGCTGCGCGAGGCGCTGAAGAAGAGCGGCCGCGCCGGACTGGCGCGCGTGGTGATCCACACCAAGCAGCACTTTGCCGCGCTGGTGCCCTCGGGGCCGGTGCTGGTGCTGAACCTGCTGCGCTGGCATTCGGACATCCGGGAATTCGACGAACTGGGCATTCCCGGGGAGGGCGTGAAGGCCTCCGGCGTCGGAACCCGCGAGCTGCAGATGGCGGAGCAGCTCATCGAAAGCATGAGCGGTGACTTCAATCCGGAAGACTTCACCGACCGCTTCAGCGAGCAGGTGATGGAACTGGTGGCCCGGCGCGCGAAGGCGGGCAAGACGCATGCGGTGAGCGAGCCGGAGGAAGAGCTGCCGGAGGGCGGGGCGGACATCATCGACCTCACCGAGCTGCTCAAGCGCAGCCTGAAGGACAAGCCGAAGGAATCCCGCGGCGCCCGCGAGTCGAAGCCGCGGCGGCGCAGCAGCCGCGCGGCCTGAGCCATGGCCGTCGGGAACATCGCCACCTACAACCGCAAGCGCAACTTCCGCGTCACGCCGGAGCCGCCGGGCAAGTCCACCGGCATGCGCGGTGCCGGTCGCTTCGTGGTGCAGAAGCATGCGGCGCGCCGGCTGCACTATGACTTCAGGCTTGAGTGGGAGGGCGTCCTGCGCAGCTGGGCCGTGCCCAAGGGGCCGAGCCTGGACCCGTCCGTGAAACGCATGGCGGTGCAGGTGGAAGACCATCCCGTCTCGTACGGGGACTTCGAAGGCGTGATCCCGCCCGGCGAGTATGGCGCAGGGACCGTGATCGTATGGGACCGCGGGCGGTGGGCGCCGGTGGGTGATGCGGCGCGGGGCTTTCGCGAGGGCAGGATCAAGTTCACGCTCGAGGGCGAGAAGCTGCGCGGCGGCTTCACGCTGGTGCGCATGCGCGGGCGGGATGACGAGCGGCAGGTTTCGTGGCTGCTCATCAAGGAGAAGGACGGGTTCGCGCGACCGACGGCGGAATTCGACGTGGTCGAGGAGCTGGGGGACAGCGTGATCACGGGGCCTTCTGCTTCGCGGCACACGAGGAAGACCGCGAAGAAGTCCACGTCGAAACCACGCGCCACGCAATCACGTGCCGCGCTGCCTCCCCTGCTCGCACCACAGCTGGCCACGCTGGTCAGCTCCCCGCCGAAGGCCGGCGACTGGCAATACGAACTGAAGCTGGACGGCTACCGGATGCTCACCCGCGTGGATGGCAGCGACGTGCGCTGCTACACCCGCAACGGCAACGACTGGTCATCCCGCCTGCCGCGCATCGTCGCCGCGGTGCGCGCCCTGAAGCTGCCTCCCTGCTGGCTGGATGGTGAGGTGGTGGCGCTGGACGGGGAGGGCGTGCCGCATTTCCAGATGCTGCAGAACGCCTTCGACCGGGGCAGCACCGCCGAGCTGCGCTACATTGTCTTCGACCTGCTGTTCGAGGATGGGGCGGACCTGCGTGATGAACCGCAGGCCGCGCGCCGGGAGCGCCTGCGCCGGCTGCTGCCGGAGCGGCGCGGGGCGCTGGTGCGCTTCAGCGCCACGCTGGAAGGTGCACCCGGCAAATTGCTCGCGGCCTCGCGCGCCGCCGGCTTCGAGGGGCTGATCGGCAAGCGGGCGGATGCCCCCTACCGTTCCGGCCGCAGCCGCGACTGGATCAAGCTGAAGAACGGCCAGCGACAGGAATTCGTGATCGGCGGTTTCACCGATCCGCAGGGTTCGCGCACCGGCCTGGGTTCGCTGCTGCTGGGCGTGCACGATGACTCCGGCGCGCTGCGTTACGCGGGCAACGTGGGCAGCGGTTTCGATGACAAGACGCTGGCGAACCTGCACCAGAAACTCTCGCGCATCGAGACGGCGGCCAGCCCCTTCGAGGACGGGCCGCAGAAGGTGGGCACCACGCGCCGCGCGGTGCCGCACTGGGTGAAGCCGAAGCTGGTGGCCGAAGTCTCCTTCGCCGGCTGGACCGCCGGCCGGCATGTGCGCCAGGCCGTGTTCCATGGCCTGCGGGAGGACAAACCGCCGGAGCAGATCACGGTGGAGCAGGCAAAGGCGCCCGCCGCCGTGGGCACAGGCGTTGCTCGCAAGGGACCATCGGCAGGGAAGAAGGCCGCGAAGTCACCGGCGCCTTCGGCAAGGCGCAAGGCGGCGGGCCCACCTGTGGACCTGCCGGACATGCGCATCACCCACCCGGAGCGGGTGATCGACGCGGCAAGCGGCGTGACCAAGGGCGGGCTGGTGGCCTACTACGCGCGCGTTGCCCCGCTGCTGCTGCCGCACCTGGCGGATCGCCCGGTGGCGCTGTTGCGTGCGCCCTCCGGCGTGGAGGGCGCCATGTTCTTCCAGAAGCACGCGGAGGCGCGCACGCTGCCGCAGGTCGAGCGCCTGCCGCGTTCGCTGGATCCCGGCCATGGCGCGCTGCTGGCCATTTCCTCGGTGGAGGGGCTGCTGTCCGCGGCGCAAATGAACATGGTGGAGCTGCACACCTGGAATGCCACGCGGCATGCCATCAACAAGCCCGACCGCGTGGTGTTCGACCTGGATCCGGGCAGCGGCGTGTCCTGGCAGCAGGTCCGCGAGGCCACGACCCTGTTGCGTGCCTTGCTTGATGAGCTGGAACTGCAGAGTTTCCTGAAGACCAGCGGCGGCAAGGGACTGCACGTGGTGGTACCCCTTGAACCCGCCCTGGGCTGGGATGCGGTGAAGAAATTCTCCGGCGACGTGGTGCGGCACCTGGCGCGGGTGATCCCGCAGCGGTTCGTCGCGAAGAGCGGCCCGGCCAACCGCGTCGGGCGCATCTTCGTGGACTACCTGCGCAATGGCCGCGGCGCCACCACCGCGGCGGCCTGGTCCGCGCGGGCGCGCCCCGGCATGGGCATCTCCGTGCCGCTGGACTGGAAGGAGCTGCCCCGGCTGCAGGGTTCGGCCCAGTGGAGCGTGGCTTCCTTCGAGGAGCGCCTGGATATCGGCAACGGCCCGTGGCGGAACTACGAGAAGTCCCGCCAGGGCCTGGCGAAGGCCATCAAGGCGCTGCAAGCCATCGACAAGGCACCGAAATCCGGGAGGTGAACCGCGCTACTGCCGATTGACCGGGATCGCGAAGTCCTGCGAAGCCGTCGGGTCGCTGGCAGGAAAGGTGTCCTGCAGCGCATCGTCGAGCACCTCTTCCGTGTGCTGCCGGCGGCACTGGCTGTTGGCGCGACAGGCCAGCGCCACCAGACCCATGCCAACGGCTGTCACCAACAGTATTCGTCCCATCACACCATTCATGACGAGGTCTCCCAGGTGCCTGGCGCATGTCTTGCGCCCTGGGTGCAGGCTGGCACCCGGCGCACCTCCGCTCCATCGGCTGCGCGTGCTTGGCGATGGTCGGAGCCATCCTACGGGCGCAGGCCGCGGCGCGATCCTGCATACAGCACGGGGTGTGCGTGCTATACGAGGGGAGGAATCCGGCGTGGAGCGGGGGAACTTGGCGGACAACGCAGCGGACATGGATCGGGCACTGCTCGCCGCCATCATTGCCGGGTCGGAAGACGCCATCATCAGCAAGTCGCTGCAGGGCGAGGTCACGTCGTGGAATGCGGCGGCCGAGCGGCTGTTCGGCTGGACGGCGCAGGAGATGATCGGCACGTCCATCCTGCGGGTGATTCCCGATGCCCTGCACCCGGAGGAGACGCACATCCTGGAGAAGGTGCGCGCCGGCGAGCGCATCGAGCGTTATGAGACCACGCGGCGCCGCAAGGACGGCACGCAGTTCGATGTCTCACTCACCATCTCGCCCATCCGGGATGCGCGGGGCCACATCGTCGGCGCCTCGAAGATCGCGCATGACATCACCGAGCGGCGGCGCGCCGAAGCGGCCCTGGTGGCGTTGGCGGAGGAAGGCCATGCACTGGAGACGCTGCGCAAGGTGGGGCGCAGCGTGGCCTCGGAGTTCGACCTCGACACCATCGTGCAGCGCGTGATCGATGCGGCCACCGAACTTTCAGGGGCCTCCTGCGGAGCCTTCTTCGAGCATGCCAGCGGCGAGGGCAGCCAGGGCTGGCGGCTCTATGCCACCTCGGGGGCAGGGCGCCCGCAGTGCGAGGCCTTTCCCATGCCGGCGGATTTCCCGGAGGGCTTCCGCGGCGAAGCCAGCGTGCGCAGCGATGACATCCGCGTCGATCCGCGCTTCGCGGGCACCACCGCGGCCACGTCGCCCGGCGGGCTGTCCATCGCCAGCTACCTGGCGCTGCCCGTGACTTCCAAGACCGGCCAGCTCATCGGCGGGCTCTTCCTGGTGCATGGCGAGCGCGGGCGGTTCAACGAACGTGCCGAGCGGCTTGCGGCCGGCATTGCCAGCCAGGCGGCCATTGCCATCGACAACTCCCGGCTGGTGCAGGCGCTGAAGGACCGCGAGTCCACGCTCAGCCAGCTGCTCTCCGAGCGCGAGCGCATCCTGCAGTCCGAGCGCACCGCGCGTGCCGAGGCCGAGCGGCTCAGCCACCTGAAGGACGAGTTCCTCGCCACGCTCTCGCACGAACTGCGCACGCCGCTGAATGCCGTGCAGGGCTGGACGCACCTGCTGATGCGCGGGCCGAGCACCGACCAGCAGAAGGAGGCGCTGGTGATCATCGAGCGCAACGTGCGCGCCCAGTCCCGCATCATCAGCGACCTGCTGGACATGAGCCGCATCGTCTCCGGCAAGATCGCGCTGGAAGTGCAGGCGCTGCAGCTGCACCAGGTGATCCAGGCGGCCGTGGACACGGTGAAGCCCACCGCCGAGGCCCGCAACATCCGCATCAACACCATGCTCGACACCTCCATCGGCTTCGTGCGGGGAGACCCGAACCGGCTGCAGCAGGCGCTGTGGAACCTGCTCACCAACGCGGTGAAGTTCACCCCGTCCGGCGGGCGCATCCAGGTGGTGCTCGAGCGGGTGAACTCGCACGTGGAGATCTCGGTGGAAGACACGGGCGTCGGCATCCGCCAGGACTTCCTGCCCTACATCTTCGACCGCTTCCGCCAGGCCGATGCCAGCACCACGCGCAAGTTCGGCGGCCTGGGCCTGGGGCTGTCGATCGTGAAGAACCTCGTCGAGCTGCATGGCGGCAACGTGCGGGTGAAAAGCCGCGGCGAGAACCAGGGCAGCACGTTCATCGTCGCCCTGCCGCTGCCCCATGTGCGGCCGGCGCCCGAACGCGTGCCGCCGACGCAGGATGGCATCGACACCGCGCTCGACACCATGGAGCTGCCGTCACTGGAAGGCGCGCGCATCCTGGTGGTGGACGACGAGGCGGACGGGCGCACGCTGCTGGTGCGCATCCTCGCCGACCGCGGGGCGAACTGCAGCGATGCGGACAGCGCCGAGCAGGCGCTGGAGATGCTGAAGGCCGCGCGTTTCGACATCCTGCTGAGCGACATCGGCATGCCGCGCACCGATGGCTACGAGCTGATCCGTGGCGCACGCAAGCTTGACCGGGAGCGCGACACGCCGCTGCCGGCAGTGGCCATCACCGCCTATGCGCGGCCGGAGGATCGCCAGCGGTCGCTGGTGGCGGGTTACCACGCGCATCTGTCCAAGCCCATCGAGGCGCGCGAGCTGGTGGCCACTGTGGCGGGGTTGCTGCAGCTCACGCGCTGAGCGGCGGCGCTATTCGACGTTCTGCACCTGCTCGCGCATCTGCTCGATCAGCACCTTCATGTCCACCGCGGCGCGCGTGGTGGTGAGGTCCTGCGACTTGGATGACAGCGTGTTGGCCTCGCGGTTGAACTCCTGCATCAGGAAGTCCAGCCGGCGGCCGGCCGCTTCGGGCGCGTCGAGGATGCCGCGTGTTTCGCTGATGTGGCCATCAAGGCGGTCGAGTTCCTCGGCCACGTCCATCTTCTGCGACAGCAGCGCCACTTCCTGCTCCAGCCGATCGGCATCCACGGCGACGCCCAGCTCGGTTATGCGTTCGGCGTAACGCGCGCGGATCGCCGCCTGCACCTCGGGCAGGCGCGCGCGCACCTGCGCCACCAGCGCCGCGAGTTGCCCGCAGCGCTGCAGCAGCAGCTCCTTCAGCCGGGCGCCCTCGCGTGCGCGCATGGCCTTCAGTTCCGCCAGCGCGCGACCGAACAGGTCGCGGCCGGCGGCAAGCAAAGCCTCCGGATCAGCAGCTGCCTCGCGCAGCACGCCCGGGTAACGCAGCAGGTCCACCAGGTTCACCTGCGGCGCGGCGCCGGTGCCGCGCGCGGCATCCCCCAACCGGACCATCACCTGCTGCAGGCGTTCGACCAGGGGCGCGTCCAGTTCCAGCGGCCGTTCCGCCTGGCTGCCGATGCGATAAGTAAAAGTGCAGTCCACCTTGCCGCGTCGCAGTTCCTTCTGCAGGCGCGCGCGCAGCTCGGGGTCGAGGCCGCGCAATTCCTCCGGCAGGCGCAGCGAGGCCTCGAGGAAACGATGGTTCACGCTGCGCAGTTCGCAGACCAGCGAGCCGGTGGGGACACTGGCCTCGCACCTGGCGAAGCCGGTCATGCTGGCGATCATCAGTCAGTTACCTGCCCCATGATTGGGGGCGCAATGCATAATGGCCGGCAGTCTATCTGAAACGCCCCGGGGGCCGGTTTTGCAATTCGAGTTGGCGGAAATCTCCCTTATCGGTGCGCGTGAGGAGAACCAGGACCGCATCGCCACCGCCGTGGACGGCGGCACGGCCCTGGTCGCGGTCTTTGACGGCATGGGCGGGCATGCCGATGGCGCCCGTGCCGCCGAGCTGGCGCGCCAGACCGTGCTGTCGCGCTTCAATGCCACGCCGCATCCGGTGCTCGATCCGCTGGCCTTCATGCACATGGCCCTGGGCGCGGCCCACGCCGACATGGTGGCGCTGGGCGCGCAGCTGCCGCTGGAGCACCGGCCGCGCGCCACCGGCGCAGCCTGCCTGCTGCAGGATGGTTCGGCCTGGTGCGTGCACGTGGGCGACAGCCGCATCTACCACCTGCGCGATGGCGCCGTGCTCACCCGCACGCGCGACCACAGCCACGTGGAGCTGCTGGTGCAGGAGGGCCTGATCAGCGCGCAGCAGGCGCAGAGCCATCCCATGCGCAACTTCGTCGAGAGTTGCCTGGGTGGCGATGCCATGCTGCCGGAGATGCAGGTGGGCCGGCAGGTCGCCGTGCTGCCGGGCGACATCATGCTGGTGTGCTCGGATGGCTTCTGGGCCAACCTGCTTGACGAGGACGTGGCGGCCTCCATGTATTCCGGCGTGCAGCTGCAGGTGGCGCTGCAGGCAGTCAGTGAATTCGCCGTGCGCCGCGCCGGTCCCGGCGCGGACAACGCCACCGCCGTCGCGCTGAGGGTGCTGTGAGCGCGCCGCGCCACGACGGCCGGGCAGCCGATGCGCTGCGGCCGGTGAAGTTCACCCGTTCCTTCACCCGCTATGCGGAAGGGTCGGTGCTGGTGGAGTTCGGCCACACGCGCGTGCTGTGCACCGCCAGCATCGAGGAAGGCGTGCCGTCGTTCCTGCGCGGCAAGGGCCAGGGCTGGGTCACGGCCGAATACGGCATGCTGCCGCGGGCCACCCACACGCGTGGCGGTCGCGAGGCTGCCCGCGGCAAGCAATCCGGCCGCACGCAGGAGATCCAGCGGCTGATCGGCCGCTCGCTGCGCGCGGCGCTGAACCTGGCCGCGCTGGGCGAGCGCACGGTCACGCTGGATTGCGACGTGCTGCAGGCCGATGGCGGCACGCGCACGGCCTCGGTCACGGGCGCCTATGTGGCGCTGGCCGACGCCTGCGCGAAGCTGGTGGCGGAGAAGGGCATCAGCAACCCGCTGCACGGCCAGGTGGCGGCGGTGTCGGTGGGCATCGTGGGCGGCCGCCCCGTGCTCGACCTCGACTACGTGGAAGACTCCAGCGCCGAGACCGACATGAACGTGGTGATGAACAGCGGCGGCGGTTTCATCGAGGTGCAGGGCACGGCCGAGGGCCACGCCATGCGCCGCGACGAGCTGGACGCGCTGCTGGAGCTGGCCACGCGCGGCACGGCCGAGCTGTTCGCGCTGCAACGCGCGGCACTGGCGGGATAGGGACCCATGGCCACGCCGCGCCGCGTGGTGCTGGCCACGGGCAATGCCGGCAAGCTGCGCGAGTTCTCCGCCCTGCTGGCACCCCTGGGATGGGAAGTGGTTTCCCAGGCGTCGCTGGGCATTGCGCCGGCCGCGGAAACCGGCAACACCTTCGAGGCCAATGCCCTGCTGAAGGCACGCCACGCGGCCGCTGCCGCCCGTCTGCCGGCGCTGGCCGATGACTCGGGCATCGAGGTGGATGCGCTGGGAGGCCGCCCGGGCGTGTTCTCCGCGCGTTACGCCGGACCTGACGCCGACGATGCGGCCAACAACACCCTGCTGCTCGCGGAGCTGTCCGGCCGGCCCGAAGGTGCGCGCACTGCCCGCTACCGCTGCGTCATCGCATTCGTGAGATCCGCCGACGATGCCGCGCCGCTGCTGGCGCGGGGCGCGTGGGAGGGCCGCATCGCCACCACTGCCCGCGGCAGCGGTGGTTTCGGCTACGACCCGCTGTTCATCCCGCGGGGACTGGACATCACCGCCGCGCAGATGGATCCCGCCGCCAAGAACGCCGTGAGCCATCGCGGCCAGGCGCTGGCCGGGCTGCTCGGACTGATGCGATGAGTGCCGCCACGCCGCCGCTGTCGCTGTACATCCACTTCCCCTGGTGCGTGAGCAAGTGTCCGTACTGCGACTTCAACTCCCACGCCTTGAAAGACGCGCTGCCCGAGGCACGCTACGTCGATGCATTGCTGGCCGATGCCGCCGTGCAGGCGCCGCGGGTCGCCGGGCGCACCATCACCACCGTCTTCCTCGGCGGCGGCACGCCCAGCCTGTTTGCGCCGGACGCGCTGGCCCGGCTGTTCGACGGGCTGCGCCAGCAGGTTCGCATCGACCCCGGGGCCGAGATCACCCTCGAGGCCAATCCGGCCACGGTGGAACGCGGTCGCTTCGCGGAATATCGCGCTGCCGGCATCAATCGGGTCTCCCTGGGTGCCCAGAGTTTCGATGATGGAACATTGAAGGTGCTGGGCCGCATCCACCGGCGCGAGGATGTACTGCGCGCCACCGAAGAGCTGCACGCCTCGGGCCTCACCAACTTCAACCTCGACCTGATGTACGCGCTGCCCCACCAGGACCGGCAGGGCGCACTCGACGACGTACTCGCGGCGCTGGCGCTGCAGCCGGCGCATGTCTCCCACTACCAGCTCACGCTGGAGCCCGGCACCCTGTTCGCCGCCCGGCCGCCGCCGCTGCCCGATGACGATGCGGCCTGGGAGATGCAGCTCGCCTGCCAGGCCCTGCTGGCCGAACACGGCTATGCCCAGTACGAAGTCTCCGCCTACGCCCGCCCCGGCTGCCAGAGCCGCCACAACCTCAACTACTGGCGCTTCGGCGACTACCTGGGCTTGGGCGCCGGTGCCCACGGCAAGCTCACCGACGGGCAGGCGGCGCGCAGCACGCACCTGCGCGAACCCCGCCGCTACCTGGCCAGCGCGGCCACAGGCCCGGATTGGCGCCCCGTGCCGGACGGGGACCTGCCCTTCGAGTACCTGATGAACGCCCTGCGCCTCACGGCCGGTTTCCGGCTGGAGGATTTCAGCGCCGCCACCGGCCTCGCCGCCGCGACGATCGAACCGCAGCTGCGCGCGCTGGCGTCGGAGGGCCTGCTCGAGACCACTGCCGCCGGCTGCTGGCGCGCCACCCCCCGCGGCTTCCAGTTCCTCAACGAGGTGCTGCAGCGCTTCCTGCCGGGCGAAATTTCGCCAATACAGGCGCGCAGTTAGGGGATTCTGCGCCGCGGCGCACCCCATCTATCCACAGCACTCAGGTGTTTTCCGAGATTGAAAGAATTACATGCGAATCGCGTCACAGAACGCGATGTATCCCTTCTAACCGATTGATTAGACAAGGGGAAATTCGCTGGTCATATTTTGATCAATCGCGCAGAAATGCAATATTTCGGCTATTTCGGCACGCTGGGGGTGAGGTCATGCACAGAGTTATCCACAGAAATTGGGGATAACTGAACGGCTGCCCGGGCAGGGGGTCAAATCGTGTTGCCGAAGGGCCCGCCTGCCGCTAGACTGCGCGCCCCCTGTGGAGCGCCCGTCGCCATGAAAGCCGATACTCATCCTGCCTACACCCAGATCACCGTGACCTGCTCCTGCGGCAACACGTTCAAGACGGGCTCGACCCTGGGCCAGGACCTGCAGATCGAGGTCTGCTCTTCCTGCCACCCGTTCTACACGGGCAAGCAGAAGATGGTGGATACGGCCGGCCGCGTGGACAAGTTCCGCCGCAAGTACGCCTCCAAGGGCGCTGCCGCGGCCAGCTGAGGCCCTGTGCCGGAAGCCGCGTCCCTGCGGCTTCCCATCCCGCCCCCCGGGCATAGAATGCTGCCATGTTCCGGCAGCATCCCTTCCGTACCCTGACCCGCTGCGCCGCCGCGCTGTTGCTGGCCGCGGCGCTGGTGTCCTGCGGCAGCAACCCGGCCACGGGTGGCCGCAACGTGGTGTTCACCACCATGGAAGGGGAGCTGGAGCAGTCACGCCGCTGGCATGACGAGATCATCCGCTACTACGGCCTCTATGAAGACCAGGCGGTCCAGGAGTACGTGAACGCGGTGGGCCAGCGCATCGCCCGCAACAGCGACATGCCCGACATGAAGTGGACCTTCGTGGTGATCGACGAGGGCTCCATCAATGCCTTCACCACCGGCGGCGGCTACGTCTATGTGCACCGGGGACTGCTGTCCTACCTGAACTCGGAGGCCGAGCTGGCGGCCGTGCTGGGGCACGAAGTGGCCCATGTCACCGCCCGCCACCCCGCGCGCGGCCAGAGCCGCAGCGTCGGCGCGAACCTGGGCATGCTCGCGGCCATCATCCTCACCGGCAACGCGGCGATCGCCGAAATGGCCAACATCGGCGCCGCCGCCTGGGTGCAGGGCTACGGGCGCGAGGCCGAGACCGAGGCCGACGCCATCGGCATGAAATACATGGTGCGGGCGGGTTACGACCCGCGCGCCGCGCGCAGCGTGTTCGAGACCTTCAAGGCGCAGGAGGCCTTCGAGATCAACACCGCCCGGGCCGAGGGACGCCAGCCGCAGATCTACCACGGCATCTTCTCCTCCCACCCGGCGCCGGACGCGCGCGCCATCGCGGCCGCGCGCAACGCCGCGGCGGCCATGCAGCCGGAGGATGGCTTTGCCATCAACCGCAACCTCTACATGCAGGCCATCGACGGCCTGGCCTTCGGCTCCAGCCGCTCCCAGGGCGTGGTGCGGGACAACCGCTTCTACCACGCGGACATGGGCATCACCATGGCCTTCCCCAAGGGCTGGATCATCGAGAACCACCGCGACCGGCTGTTCGCCTACACGCGCAACCAGGAAACCATCATGCAGATCATGGTGGAGGCGCGGCCAAGCGACCTTTCGCCACGGGATTTCCTGCTGCGCATGCTGAAGGGGGCGACGCTGCGCGGTGGCGAACCGGTGAACATCAACGGCATGGAAGGATATGCCGTGCTCACGCGCGACGGCTCGCCGCTCGACCGCGGTTCAGGTCCCATCCGTTTCATTGCGCTCTACCGTGGCGGCAGCGTGTTCACCATCGCCGGCGCCAGCCGTTCCTCCCGTGATGGCCGTCCCGAGGCCGATGGCCTGTTCCGCTCCGTGGCCGAGACCATGCGCGACCTGCGGCCGGCCGAATATGCGCTGGCCGAGCCCTACCGGCTGAAGATCCTGCGGGCCACCGCCAGCACCCGCCTGGCCGAATATGCCGAGCAGATTCCCGCGCAGAAATACCGCGAGGAAGAGCTCGAACTGATCAACGGCGTCTATCCCGACAAGCCCCTGCCCGTGGGCGAATACATCAAGGTCGTCGAGTAGGTCCGGCCTGCCGGGCCGGGGCGCATTCCCGTGCGCGGCCGGCCGCCCGGAAGTCTGTGATTCGATGGCGGGAGCGTGTAGGCTTTCCGGACCCCTCCCAGGATCGAACCATGGCCGACAAGAATTTCGAACTGACCAACCCCGCGAGTGGCAAGAAGAGCGTCCTTCCCGTCAAGTCCGGCACGATCGGGCCCGATGTGCTCGATATCTCGGCGATCTCGAAGGACCACAATGTCTTCACGTTCGATCCGGGCTTCGGCGTCACCTCATCCTGCGAGAGCAGGATCACCTACATCGACGGCGACGCCGGCGTGCTCATGCACCGCGGCTATCCCATCGAGCAGCTGGCCGAGAAGTCCAGCTTCATGGAGGTCTGCTACCTGCTGCTGAACGGCGAGCTGCCCACCAAGGAGCAGCTCGACAAGTTCAACGACGACATCCGTCATCACACGATGATCAACGAGTCGTTGCTGCGCTTCTTCAACGGCTTCCACCACAACGCCCATCCCATGGCGATGGTGTCGGCGGTGATCGCCTCGATGTCCGCGTTCTACCACGACTCCATGGACATCCATAACCCGCGGCACCGGGAGATCTTCTCCCACCGCATCATCGCCAAGATCCCCACCGTCGCGGCCGCGGCCTACAAGCACTCGCTGGGCCAGCCCTTCGTGTATCCGCGCAACGACCTCTCGTACAGCGCCAACCTGCTGCACATGTTCTTCGCCGTGCCCTGCGAGGCCTACCATGTGGACCCGGTGGCCGCCGAGGCGCTCGACCTGCTGTTCATCCTGCATGCGGACCATGAGCAGAACGCCAGCACCTCCACCGTGCGGCTGGCCGGCAGCACCGGCGCCAACCCCTACGCGGCCATCTCCGCCGGCGTGTCGGCCCTGTGGGGTCCGGCCCATGGCGGCGCCAACGAGGCCGTGCTCGCCATGCTCGAGCAGATCGGCACGGTGGAGAACATCCCCAAGTACGTGGCCATGGCCAAGGACAAGTCCAGCCATTTCCGCCTGATGGGTTTCGGCCACCGCGTCTACAAGAACTTCGATCCGCGCGCCACCATCATCCGCGCCGCCTGCTACAAGGTGCTCGAGCGCCTCGGCCAGAAGAGCAACCCGCTGCTCGAGCTGGCCGTGCGGCTGGAGGAGATCGCGCTGCAGGATCCGTACTTCGTCGAGCGCAAGCTCTACCCGAACGTCGACTTCTACAGCGGCATCATCTACAGCGCGCTGGGCATACCACGCTCCATGTTCACGGTGATGTTCGCGATCGCGCGCACCGTAGGCTGGGTGGCGCATTGGCAGGAGATGATTTCCGATCCGACAATGCGCATCGGACGGCCGCGGCAGCTCTACACGGGGCCGGCCCGGCGCGATTACGTGGAGCTCAGGAAGCGATAGGAATGTGCGCAATCCCCTAGCCAACGGCCGGCGCGTGTGGAAACACGCAGGATTTGCGTATGCCGCCGTCTGGCTGGTGGACCGGATCCTCTACCGGGTGGGGATCCACACCTTCATCGTCAGCACCCATGAGCGCGACTGGGTGATGGGGCTGCCCGCGCCCCATGTCGCTCCCTACACCTTCCGCTGGGCCACGCCGGAAGAGGTGCTGGCCGCAGCCGCCGACAGCGAACCGGAATGGATGGACGCAACCCGCGTCGCCGCGGCGCTGGAGCGCGGTGAGCGGTGCATGGCCGCCTTCCTCGACGGACGCATGGTGTCCTGCACTTGGAGTGCGCGCAGCGGGCCGCTGCTTCCCGGCCTCACCATCAACGTGCCGCCCGACCACATCTATGGCCATGAGGCCAAGACCCGCGCCGCGCATCGCGGCCGGGGGCTCTACGCGGCGCTGGTGCTGACCGCCGCGCGCGAGGCCTGCCGTGAAGGCATGGACATGGTCGGCTACGTGTACGCCGGCAACAGCCAGGCCGTCTGCGGCAGCATCCGCATGGGGAAGATGCGCTCCGGCCTCATCGTATGCCGGTCCGGCAGGCGGCCGTGGGCCTGGGTGTCACCCGCGTGCCGGAGGGAGGGGATATGGGTGGCGCACGAGGCACCACCCGGGACGGTGCAATTGGCCCGCTGCTAGATTTT
The DNA here is from genome assembly GCA_965652645.1 of uncultured bacterium. GTDB lineage: Bacteria > Pseudomonadota > Gammaproteobacteria > Steroidobacterales > Steroidobacteraceae > ZC4RG30. The sequence goes on from CBFGXE010000030.1 coordinate 33,547, forward strand.
CTTGCAGCCTGCGCCGGACAGCGCGCTTTCCACATTGGATGCCGCGACTGCGGTGATGGCGAAGCAGTGCTGTCCCGGCGCCAGGTCGCGCGCCACATAACTGGTGATCTGCCAGCCTTCGATGTCGTGGTAGGGCTTCAGCGCAGCCGGGCTGCTGCCATGGTAGACGCGATAGCCGGCCAGCTGGTCCGGGGTGAGCGCGCTTCCGTCGGTGAACTGCTCCGGGGCCACCCAGCTCAGTGAGGCCGTGGTCACCGGCGCCGTGACAGTGATGCTGAACGCCGGCAGCGAGCGGGTGGCGGCGCCGTCGGTCACCGAGATCACGATGTCCGGGAAGTTGCCCGCCTGCGCGGTGCCGGTCAAGCGTCCGGTGGCCACGCTGAAGCTGGCCCAGGCGGGTTTGCCGGTGATGGAGAAGGTCAGGTTGTCGCCGTCCGCGTCGCTGGCGGAAGGGGAGAAGTTGTATGCGGCGCCGGCCAGCAGGACGGTGGCGGGCATGCCGGCGATCACCGGGGCCGAGTTGGGTGCTTCCCCGGGCACGGAGGGCGGTGTGGGGGGCGGCGGGCTGCCGGTGGGCGGCGTCGGGCTGGCGGGCGGCGCCGATGCGCCCGGGGGCGTGGAGCCTGATCCGGAATCCGATCCGCCGCCGCAGGCGGCGAGGGCCACGCCCAGCAGCGAGGCCAGAATGGCGATGCGCAACTTCCTGTTCATGTTCTTCTCTCCAGAATTCACGCATTGCCTGGAGAGGCGGACCGGAATCGCGCACGAGCGAAGGTTGACGACGGCTTCCCTGCCACGAGCCGGCCGGCAACCCCGCTATCTGCTGATCCTGGACCGACAGACCGGAGGCTTTGCGTCCCCGCCTCGCGGCGGGTTTGCCAAAGTACGGAGCAGTTGTATCGCGGGGGCGGGTCAGCCGTTCCCTTAAACACGGGGAATGGTGGGCAGGGGAAACCCTGAATCGTGACCAGGGTGGCCGCGAAACGGCGAAGGCCGGCGCACCGTCGCGCCGGCCCGCCCCAGGGAGTTCCTTCAGGGAATGGTCTTGCTTCCCACCGACGACTTGGCGCTTTCCCCGCCACCCGCCGCCAGTGCGGTCACGGCGAAGTAGTGCGTACCGGATGCCAGGTTCTCCACCGAGAAGGAGGTGGTGCGGGAATCCACTTCCACGAAGACGGTCAGGTTCGAAGCGCTGGTGCCCCTGTAGATGCGGAAGCCGGTGAGCTCACCAGCGGGCAGCGGGCTGCCATCGGTGTACTGCGAGGGCGCGGTCCAGCTCAGCGTAGCCTTTCCCGTGGCGGGGGGCGCCGCAACCGTGATCGAGAACGCCGGCAGCGATGCCGAGGCGCCCTTGCTGTCGGTCACGCGGATGACGATGTTGGAAGCAGTGCCCGCGGCAGTGGGTGTCCAGGTGAGCTCGCCCGTCGCGGTGCTGAAGGTGGCGTTGGACGGCTTGCCGGTGATCGACCAGCTCAGCGCATCCCCGTCCGGGTCGCTGGCCGTGGGCTTGAAGCTGTAGGTGGCGCCCACCGTGGCGGTCGTCGCCGGCGTGCCGGAGACGGTCGGGGCACGGTTGGTGCTGGCGACCGTAATGGAGAAAGCCGCCAGCGAAGCACTCAACGTGCCATCGCTCACCGTGATGACGATGCCGGACGTGGTGCCGGCGTGATTGTCGCCAGGCGTGCCGGAGAGGCGGCCCGTGCTGGTGCTGAAGCTCGCCCACGCCGGCTTGTTGGTGATGCTGTAGGTCAGCGTCTGGCCATCGGGATCGGAGGCCGAGGGCTGGAAGGAGTACGCCG
>CBFGXE010000031.1:0-35218 GCA_965652645.1 uncultured bacterium
GCGTGCATCCCACCAGCGCACGGCAAGGCCCTGGCGCGCGAGGAAGCGCGAGCCGATCTCCGTGGACATCAGCTCGCCGGTGGACATCACCATCGCGCGCGTGCGATCGCTCAATTCCTGCGTGAGGTGGATGCCCTGCGCCAGGACGCCCAGTTCGGAGAAGTAGCCTTCCAGCTGCGGGCTGACGCCCACGCCCAGCTCATCGCAGAGCTGCCGGTGCCGCGCGATGATGCCTTCGAGCACCGGTGCGTGTTCGCCGGTGAGCGCCGCGCCCAGCAGCTTCTCCAGCCGGTCGGTGATGCCGCTCACGGCCGAATGCACGATGAGCACGTTGGCGCCGTCCGCGCCACGCTTGCGCGCCACCGCCGCGATGTTGGTCCAGTTGGGCAGGTTCGAAACGCTCGTGCCGCCAAACTTCAGCACGATCCAGCGCGGGTTGCGCGTAGTCATGGATGCTCCCACCCCGGCGGGCGGGCCGGGGGCGATCAGGTCAGGTCAGGCTTCGTAGTCGTCGTAGTCGGACAGGTCGCGCTTGAGCTTGCGCTCCGCAAGCACTTCCTCGAGCTTGCTCCAGGCGGCCTTCCCGGTTTTTTTCGTCTTGTCGCGCGTGCGTTTGTCCACCCGGTCCAGCAGGCGATCGTAGTCGTTGCCGTCTTCCTGCTCGGACAGGAATTCGTCGTCGATATCGAATCGTTCGGAGTCGCGTTCGGACATTTTGGAATTGCGCTTTTGTTCGCTAAATCAGCAAGTTAGGCCCAAATCTGCCTCAGGTTTGGGCAGCGAACTATAGCGGATTCCGCCAGCCATTCAACTGGCGAGGGGCGTATAAGGCCTTTACGGACTTTCGGCCGTCAGATCGGCCACCAAGCCCACCACGGCGGGCATCCCCCGGGCCGCGGAAAGCACCGAACGGGCCTTGTCCCAGTGGATGGCCACGGTGGAGTCCCCCAGGATCTCCTCCAGGCGGTCCTCGAATACCGTCAGGTCGAAGCTGGTGGTCTGGCCCTGGGCGTCCACCGGGGGGTGCACCTCCAGCAGCAGCTCCCCATCGACGAAAGCCACCTTCACCGGTTCATTGATGAGGTGCACGGGGGTGCCCACCTTCACCATGGGGAAGAGCTCGGCAATGTCTTCCGGATACATGCGGATGCAGCCGTGCGTCACCGCCATGCCCACGGCCCGGGGATTGTTGGTGCCATGGATGAGGTATGCCCCGCCGGGCAGTCCCAGCCGCATGGCATGCGCACCGAGGGGATTGTCGGGCCCGGGCGGCACGGCGGCGGGCAGGAATTCACCGCGCGCAGCATGCTCGGCTCGCACCGAGGCAGGCGGGTACCACGTGGGCTTCTCGCGCTTGTCGGTGATCTTCGTGGTGCCCAGCGGCGTGCGCCAGTCCATCTTGCCGATGCTGATTGGCCAGGTGTAGACGCGCTGCGTTTCGCCGGGTTTTGCCGGCTGATAGTAGTAGAGCCGATGTTCGGGCAGGTTGACGACGATGCCTTCCCGCGGGCCGGGCGGCAGCACGCGCTGCCCCGGGATCACAATGCTCTTGCCCGCGCCGGGCACCCAGGGATCCATGCCGGGATTGACCCGGATCATCTCCTCGGAACCCAAACTGAACCGCCGCGCGATGTCGTAGAGCGTGTCTTCGTAGACCGTGATGACGCGCTCTTCGCGACCCAGCAGCTTGCCGCCGCTGGCAGGCAGTTCGAACACCGTGGCATTGGCAGCCGCGGCGACTGCAGCCACGGCCAGCCAGGCAAGCCGCCTCACTGGATCAGGCAGAGGGAGCCGCCGTGGAGAGGATCTGCTTCCAGCTGACTTCCTGACCATTGCGACGGCCCTTCTCGACCAGTTTCAGACCATTGGCGTCGATCGTCAGCGTGTAGGGCTTTTCGTCGACGACGATTTCGCGCTTCAGGGGACGTTCGAGCTTGGTGGTCATGGTTGCCTCACGAATTGCGGGGGTCTGATGGCCCGACAGGGTATCACAGCCCCTGCAAAGGCCACTACGCACTGGCCGACCTGTCGCAATGGCCATAGACTGCCGGGCCAATGAAACGACGCACTGATACAACAACGGCAACGGATGCAGATGCAGTATCTGTCCGCATAAGGCGACGGCTGCAGCAGGCAGGCAAACGCTTCCATGCCAACGACAACATCGCCGAGGCCATCGAGGACGGCGAGATCGATGCGCTGGTGGATGAAGTTGCCGCGCGCATGCAGGACGTGCTTGAAGCACTGGTGATCGACACCAACAGCGACCACAACACGCAGGACACTGCCCGGCGCGTGGCACGCATGTATGTCACCGAGGTGTTCCGTGGCCGCTACTTCAAGTCGCCACCGGTCACCGACTTCCCCAATGCCGAAAAGCTCAACGAGCTGATGATCGTGGGCCCGGTGACGGTGCGCAGTGCCTGCAGCCATCACTTCTGCCCCATCATCGGCCGCGTGTGGATCGGCCTGATGCCCAGTGTACGCTCGAATCTTATCGGCCTCTCCAAGTACGTGCGACTGACCGAATGGATCATGACGCGCCCGCAGATCCAGGAGGAAGCCACCACGCGCCTCGCCGACCTGCTGATGGCCAAGACGCGCCCCGACGGGCTTGCGGTGGTGATGGAAGCCGACCATTTCTGCATGCACTGGCGCGGCGTGAAGGATGCCGATGCGCGCATGACCACCAGCGTGATGCGCGGCGCCTTCCTGAAGGATCATTCGCTGCGGCGCGAGTTCCTGTCGCTGATCAGGCTGAAGGACTGAGCGTTCAGGGCAGCGTGAATACCACGGCGCGGAAAGTTTTTTCCGCCTGCCCGCCGCCGAACATCACGTCGAGCTGTCCTTCCAGCGCATAGGCAACCTTTCCCACTGCGGTGACTGACACAGGTCCGTCGAGGCCATCCTTCACGGTGGTCACCGTGGCGGCGTCACCTTCGATCGTCACGTGCTGCACCTTGCCGGTGCCGTCGGTGACCAGCACGCCATTGCTGCCGTAGGCGCGCATGCCATCCGGCCCGTCAAGCGGGGCTGACAGCTTCAGCTCCTGCACCGTCCCTGCACTGCCGTCACCGGCAATCTCCGCCGCGAACAGCTTGCCGGTCAGCAGCGCGTTGACGATCACGCGATTGCCCACGATGGCAATGCCGTCGAGCACGCCACCTGGCGGACCGAACGCGCCGGGAGGACTCCAGCTTTCCAGCGCCGTGGTGCCCCGGGCGAGGCGCAGCACCAGCATGCCGTTGCTGTCGGTCACAAACACATCGCCACCGGGAGACATCGCGATGTCATTGCACATGGCACCGGCGGGCAGCGCGTGGCTGGAACTGGAAATGCCGGTGGCCAGTTCGAAGCCATGCAATGCGCTGGGTCCCGGGGGCGTCGCACCCGGAGGTCCCTCGCCCAGCAGGTTGCTGCAAGCCCAAAGTGTGCCGCCGGCCTCGTCGGCCAGGACGCCAAACACCTGCCTGATGCCACCCGTTCCGGGCGGGATGAATACTTCGGCAGTGGTGGCGCCCGGCGGCACCCGGTAGATCTGCGACTGGCCCACGCTGCCGATGTAGAGCGTGCCATCCGCAGTCGAGGTGATGCTCTCCGGGAAAACCCTTTCGCCGGGTATCGAAATCTCCTCAGGGATTTCCTGAGTTGCAGCTTCGGTGGTCCGCGCCACGTCGTCTCCGCGGGAACAGCCCGCGACTCCCAGCAATGCGGCAGCCAGCGTGGTGGCGGCACAGGAACGGGTCGGCAGGTAGTCCATGGCTGGAATATCCTCGGGTGGATGGCAGCCGGAGCGGCGCCGGTGCGGGTCATCGTACACCCGGCGGCGGGCCGGCCCTTGCAGCGGGTTCAGGGGCGATTCAGGGAGGGCTGCCATACTCGGTCCCCAGGTGGTTGATTCCCCGGATTTCAGCGTAGACTTCTGGCGGTTTTTTCCACTTCTGTTTCCGTGACTCGGGAGACTATCAAGATGAATCGTTTGACCCGGATTGGCGTGGCGGCTGTACTGGCGGCGGTCTCGGCTGCCGTTGCTGCGCAGGCTGTGACCAAGGCCGCTTCGCAGGCTGATGCCGACAAGGCCATCAAGGCCCGCCAGGCCATTTTCAGCGAGATCAATGACCTGAACCGGGCGCTGGGCCCGATGATGCGCTCGGCTCCCGTGGATACCGCAGTGGTTGCCACCAATGCCGCAAAGATCGCGGAGCTGGCAGCGAAGATCCCGGACGCCTACCTGGTGGACACCCGCGGCTTCACGGCCACCAAGACGCGCGCGCTCGACACCATCTGGAACAGCCAGGCCGACTTCAAGAGCAAGGCTGATGGCCTGGTGGCCGCCGCCAATGCGGCTGCCGAAACCGCCAAGTCCGGCAATGCCGACGCCACGCGCACCGCGCTGCAGGGCATCGGCCGCGCCTGCGGCGCCTGCCACGACCCCTTCCGGGGCCCTGCGCAGTAATCCGTCGGGCGCCGCCGCAGGGCGGCGCCGTCCGGAACGAAAAACGCCCCTTCGCGGGGCGTTTATTTTTGCCGGCAGGCCGTCGGGCCCGACGGCTTCCCGACAGCGGCTTACCGGGTGCTGCGGAGGAAGAAGGCGGCGTAGGCCTTCTGGTCTTCCTCGGTCAGCAGGCTGGTGTGCTTGATGACGTCGGCCATCTCACCGCCCACGTAGTCAAAGCTGGCGGTCATGCCGATCTGCAGCAGGCCCAGGAAGTCATCCTCGGTCCATTCCCCCAGCCCCTGCGGGGTGATGTTGGCGCCCACGATGTCGGAGCCGGTGAACTCCTTGTCGAGCTGCATCATGCCGAGGCTGTTGCGCGGCGTGTGGCATTCCCCGCAATGGCCGAGGGCGCGCGCGAGATAGGCGCCGCGCTGCACCTGCGGATCATCCGGTACGGCCGGGGCAGTGCCTTCCATCACGTTCGCCATCTTGTTCCAGCCGGCCATCATCCAGCTGAACTGCCAGCCGGGCAGGTCATGCGCGGGCACCACGTGGCGGACAGGCGGCAACGACATCAGGTAGGCGGCGACATCGAGCACGTCCTTGTCGGTCATGTTGGCGTAGGAACGATAGGGGAACGCGGGCCAATAGAAACCGCCGCCCGGGGAGCGGCCATGCTTCACGGCGCGCACGAAGTCGCGTCCGCTCCAGCCCCCGATGCCGGTTTCCTTGTCGGGCGTGATGTTGGGCACGGAGAACGTGCCGCCGAACGGGGACTCCAGCTGGTGCCCGCCCGTTGGTGCCTCGGCGCCCTCTTCCTGGTGGCAGCTGCCGCAGCCTGCCGCGTTGTAGAGATAGGCACCGCGCGCGATGCTGTCGGCATCGGTCGGGATCACCGGATTGCCAACCGCGGGCAGGTGGAACACCCAGTACGCCAGGCCCAGCAGGATGACAGCGATGACCGCCAGGATGCGTACGGATTTCTTTTTCATGGATGGATTCCAGGTCTGGTAGCAGGAAACGGGAGCAGCCCGGAGGCTGGCATCCGGCGAATTCTAGCAGTTGGACTTCGGCGGGGCAGCCGGCCGCCTGTGGCGGCACGCGCGCCGCGCCATGGAGCTGCGCCATGGAATCGCCGCCACTCAGCTGACCTGCACGTCCACCAGCATCGGCGTGGTGGCCTCCAGTGCGGTGCGCAGCGTGGCATGCAGCTCCGCGGCCCGCGTCACGCGCCGCGCCTGGCAGCCCATGCCCTGTGCAAGCTGCACGAAGTCGAGGCCTGCGATCCCGGTGCCCACCGGCGATGCGATGCCGAAGCGGCGCGAGAAGAACTTCAATGCGGCATAACCGCCGTTGTTCACGATGATCACGGTGAGCGGCAGCTTCAGCTGCGCGGCATTCCACAGCGCCTGGATGGAGTACATCGCCGAGCCGTCGCCCAGCAGGGCGATCACACGTTGCCCGGGTCGCGCCAGCGCGACGCCCACTGCTGCCGGCAATGCATGACCGAGGCCGCCACTGCTGCAGGTGTAGAACGTTTCGGGGCGGAGAATGGGCAGGTGGTCATGCATGGGCTCGCGTGAGCTGGGTGCCTCCTCCACCACGATGGAATCCGGGGTGCGCAGCTCGGCCAGTGTCTGCAGCAGCAGGCTGTCGGTGACCGGATCGGCCAGCGGCAGCCGCGGCGCCGGCGTGCGTCCCTGCTGCATGGCCGGTGGCGCCTTGCGCGGCGTGGCCAGCAGGTCCCTGAGCGCCGGGCCCACGCTGCCCACGATGGACTGTCCGGCCACGGCCGATGCCGCCCAGTCCGGATCCTCGCTGACCTGGTACACGGCAATCCCGTCGGGGACGTACGCACCGCTGCCCTCAGCGTGATAAGTGAACAGCTGCGCGCCCAGCGCCAGCAACAGGTCGTGGCCCGCCAGGCGCCGGTGGATCTGCTCGCGGAATGCAGGCAGGAAGCCGGCGAACAAGGGGTGATCCTCGGGAAACCCGCAGCGGCCGATCAGCGGGCTGGCCCAGACCAGCGCACCATGCATTTCGGCGAGGCGCACGATGTCATCCCAGGCGCGGTCGCGATCCACGGCCGCGCCAACCACGAACACCGGCTTGCTGCTCCGGCCCAGTGCCGCGGCAAGGCCCGCCAGTGCCGAGGGGTCGGCACGCTGCACCGGCGCCACGGCCCGCGGCACAAGTGGCTCGCAGGGCGCATCCCAGTCATCGATGGGTACCGATACGAACACCGGCCCGCGCGGCGGTGTCATTGCCACGTGGTAGGCGCGCTCGATCGCGCGTGGCACGTCCGCGGCACGCGCGGGTTCCACCGCCCACTTCACGTAGGGTCGCGGCAATTCGGTGGCCTGCGAGGAAAACAGGAACGGCTCCAGCGGCAACAGCGAGCGTGACTGCTGCCCCGCGGTGATCACCAGCGGCGTGCGATTGCGGAAAGCGGTGAAGATGTTCCCCATCGCATGTCCTACACCCACGGCCGAGTGGAGGTTGACCAGTGCAGCATTGTGGGTGGCCTGCGCGAAGCCATCGGCCATGCCCACGGCCACCGCTTCCTGCAGGCCCAGCACATAAGCGAAATCTTCGGGAAAATCGCGGAAGAACGTCAGTTCCGTGGAACCGGGATTGCCGAACACCCGGCGCATTCCGAGCCTGCGCAGCAGGTCGAGGGTCACCGCCCGAACTGTGGTCATCCCGCCCCCGCCTGGGTTGGTTAGAATGACCGGAGTCTATGACGTTTGGGATGCGTGCGCAGTGAGCGATACCGTCAATCTCGGCCGGCTGGCCATCGACGCGGGACTGAAGGCCTTCGTCGACAACGAGGCGCTGCCCGGCACCGGCATCGACCCGGCGCGGTTCTGGGCCGGCTTCCAGGCCATCGCCTCGGAGTTCATGCCGCGCAATCGCGCGCTGCGCGCGCCGCGCGATTAGCTGCAGGCGGCCATCGATGCCTGGTGGCGCGCGAACAAGGGCCAGGCCGTCGATGTGCAGGCCCCTACCGCATTCCTGCGCCGCATCGGTTATCTCGTGGCCGAGCCGACGGATGTGCGCATCGACACGGCCAACGTCGATGCGGAGATCGCGCAGGTGGCCGGCGCCCAGCTCGTGGTGCCGGTGGACAACGCACGTTATGCGCTCAATGCCGCCAATGCGCGCTGGGTGAGCCTGTATGACGCGCTGTATGGCACCGACGCCATTGCGCCCGTCGACCCGGCCGCGAAGGGATACGACGCCACGCGCGGCGCCGGCGTCATCGCATTCGGCCGCCGCCTGCTCGACGAGATTGCCCCGCTGGAGCGAGGCAGCCACGCTGAAGCCACCGGATACGCCGCACCGGGCGGAAAGCTGCAGGTGACGCTGCAATCCGGCGGCACTGCAGGCCTCGCCGTTCCCGGCCGCTTCGCGGGCTGGCGCGGCGACGCCGCCGCGCCCTCCTCGGTGCTGCTGAAAAACAACGGGCTGCACCTGGAGATCCTGATCGACCGCGCCCATCGCATCGGCGCCGGTGATGCGGCGGGTATCGCGGACCTCGTCATCGAGGCCGCCGTGACCACCATCATGGACTGCGAGGATTCCGTCGCCGCGGTCGATGCCGCCGACAAGACCGCCGTGTACCGCAACTGGCTGGGACTGATGCGGGGCGATCTCACCGCGAAGCTCAGCAAGGGCGGCAGCATCATCACCCGCCGCCTCAACGACGACCGGCAATACAACAGCGACGCAGGCCCGCTCGCCCTGCCCGGCCGCAGCCTGATGCTGGTGCGCAATGTGGGCCATCACATGCTCACCGATGCCGTGAAGCTCGACGGCCAGCCACTGTACGAAACGCTGCTGGATGCCTGCATCACGCTGGCCATCGCGGTGCACGACGTGAAGGGCGCGCGCCGCAACAGCCGCGCCGGCTCCATCTACGTGGTGAAGCCGAAGATGCACGGCCCGCAGGAAGTGGCCTTTGCCAACGACCTCTTCGACCGCGTGGAAGACCTCCTCGGCCTGCCGCGCCACACGGTGAAGATGGGCGTGATGGATGAGGAGCGCCGCACCAGCGCCAACCTCGCTGCCTGCATCGCGGCAGCCCGCCATCGCATCGTGTTCATCAACACCGGCTTCCTCGACCGCACCGGCGACGAGATCCACACCTGCATGGAAGCCGGCCCGGTGCTGCCCAAGGAAGCGGTGAAGACCCGGCCCTGGATCCGCGACTACGAGAAGCGCAACGTGCAGATCGGCCTCGCCATGGGTTTCTCCGGGCGTGCGCAGATCGGCAAGGGCATGTGGGCCATGCCCGACCACATGGCCGCCATGCTGAAGACCAAGATCGCCCATCCGCAGGCCGGCGCCAACACCGCCTGGGTGCCCTCGCCCACCGCCGCCGCGCTGCACGCCCTGCATTACCACCGCGTGGACGTCGCGGCGGTGCAGGCCGGACTTGCCGGCGGCACGATACCCGGCACCGATGCCCTGCTGACGCCGCCGCTGGCGGATGCGCTGCCTGATCCGGCTGCCGTGCAGCGCGAGCTCGACAACAACATCCAGGGCATCCTGGGCTACGTGGTGCGCTGGATCGACCAGGGCGTGGGTTGCTCCAAGGTGCCCGACATCGACGACGTGGCGCTGATGGAAGACCGCGCCACGCTGCGCATCTCCAGCCAGCACGTGGCCAACTGGCTGCACCATGGCGTGTGCAGCGAGACCCAGGTGCGCGAGACGCTGCGGCGCATGGCCGCCGTGGTCGACCGGCAGAACGCCGGCGACCCGCGCTACCAGCCCATGGCGCCCGGCTTTGACGGCCTCGCCTTCCAGGCGGCCTGCGACCTCATCTTCCAGGGACGCACGCAGCCCAATGGCTACACCGAATTCATCCTGCACAGCCGCCGCCGCGAGGCGAAGCTGCGCCGCGCCCGAAATTGAGAGGATCCGGATCATGCTCACCCGCAAGACCCTGTCGCTGGCCGATGCCAGGAAGATCGCCGCCGCCGCCTCGGCCAAGGCCGTGGCCGAAGGCTGGAACGTGGTGATCGCGATCCACGATGCCGGTGGCCACCTGCTCTACCTGGAGCGCGCCGACGGCACGCAGCTCGGTTCCATCGTCGTGGCGCAGGAGAAGTCCCGCACTGCGCTGATGTTCAAGCGCCCGACCAAGATGCTCGAAGACACTGTGCTGTCAGGTCGCGTGCACATGATGTCCCTGCCGGGAATCACTTCGGTGGAGGGCGGCCTGCCCATCACCGTGGACGGGGAGATCGTGGGCAGCATCGGCGTCTCTGGCGTGCAGTCCAGCCAGGACGGCCAGGTCGCGGCCGCCGGCGCGGCTGCGCTCTCCGCCGGCTGACCGCCGGCTCGGAGCTTCGCTCCCGCAGTTGCTCGCGGCGGCGCAGCAAGACATCGCGGCAGGCCACCAGTTGAGCCGCCCCATGCTTCGGCGCACAATGAACCTCTGCCGGGGGCAATCATCCGTGGGGGAAACATGAACACCAGGGTCAGTCATTGCGTACGCCTTGCCGTGGTGCTTGGCGCCTTTCCGCTGGCCGCCACGGCGCAGGACGCCGGCATGGACGTGGACGAGGACATCGTCCTCGAGGAGGTGGTGGTCACCGCGCAGAAGGTGGAGGAGTCGCTGAGCGACGTGCCGATCTCGGTGGAGGCCGTGCTCGGCGACAAGCTGGCCGACGTGGGCATCCTGAGGCTGGATGACCTGAAGGCCTATGTGCCCAACCTGCAGATGAGCGAGACGGGCATCGCCAACAACATCTACATCCGCGGCATCGGCTCCGGCCTCAACCAGGGCTTCGAGCAGTCCGTCAGCCTGTTCCAGGATGGCGTTTATCGCGGCCGCGGCCACCAGTCGCGCATGCCCTTCCTCGACCTGGCGCGCGTGGAGGTGCTGCGCGGGCCGCAGCCCATCCTGTTCGGCAAGAACGCCGTCGCCGGCGCGGTCAACATGGTGGCGAACACGCCCTCCCGTGAATTCCTCGCCTCCGGCCGCGTGGCGCGCGACGTGGAGAATGACGAGACCACGGCGGAGCTGGTGCTTTCCGGTCCGTTCACCGACACCCTGCGCGGGCGCATGGCGGTATTCCACCGCAATGCCGAGGGTTACATCCGCAATGAAACCTTCGGCACGCGCGAACCACGCCGCAACGACGTCGGCGCGCGCCTGATGCTGCAGGCGGACCTGGGCAGCTCGCTGGTGGCCACGCTGCGCGTGGAGGGCGGCAAGTTCGATTCCGACGGCCGCCACATCGAGATCTTCGGCGAGACGCCCGCGCCTGCCGGTGCGCCCATTCCCGGAGCCACCTACTCGCAGATCCTCGCCAATGTCATCCAGGGAGGTGGCGGCACGCCGCCGCCGGGCCTGCTCGAACCCGGCGGTCCCTCCGTCAACCATGTGCGCGGTTCCAGCAGCGCGAACTACAGCAACAACGACAGCCGCGAGGCGGCGCTCACGCTCGACTACTTCTTCGACAATGGCGCGCAGCTCACCTCGGTGTCGGCCTGGAGCTCATACAAGCTGGATGAGGGATGCGACTGCGATTTCGTCGCTGCCCCGCTGATCACCGCGGGCATCGAGGAGGAATACAAGCAGATCAGCCAGGAGCTGCGCCTCGCCTCCAGCACCGACAGCCGCATGCAGTGGATCGGCGGCCTGTATTTCCAGAAGTACGAGCTGGATGAATTCGACTTCCTGACCGTGCCGATGAACAGCCTGGTGCCGGGCCTGGTGGCGCAGATGGCGGCGCCGCTGGTGGTGCCGGCGCTGCAGCAGGCCGGCGGCCCGTGCGATGGACTTGACGCCGGGCAGTGCCTGGCGATTGCCCAGGGCGTGGTCGACAGTTTCTACCGCGGCTCCTCCAATCCGCGCGAGTTCTCGCAGGACAGCACGATGTATTCGGCCTTCCTGCAGGGTCGCTTCGCCTTCAATGACAAATGGAGCCTGACGGCCGGCGGCCGGCTCAGCCACGAGAAGAAGGACGGCCGTCGCTACACCTACCTCACCAATGCGGGGGGCGCGCAGATCACCAACCCGCTGGCGCTGGGCCTTTTCGACACGGTGCTGGGTATCTCCGCGCACGACGTCCGTGGTTCGCGCAAGGAGACCAACTTCTCGCCGCTGGTGAACCTGCAGTACCGTCCCTCGGCCAGTTCGATGGCCTATGTGTCACTGTCGCGGGGCTACAAGTCCGGCGGCTACGATGCGCGTTCCAACCGCTCGCCCTCCTACGAGGATCCGAACCCGAATCCGCCGGATGAACAGCCGGGCACCTTCGAGTTCGAGGATGAGCGCGCCACCACCTTCGAGGTGGGCGTGAAGACCGACCTGGGTCGCCGCGCCGAACTCAGCGTGGCCGCCTTCCATACCGACTACCGCGACCTGCAGACCAGTGCCTTCGACGGCCGCATCGGCTTCAACGTGGGCAATGGCAGCGCGGAGGTGCGCGGCGTGGAGCTGGAAGGCCGCTGGCGCCCGGTGCGCTCGCTGCTGCTGCAGGCCTCCATGGCGGTGCTGGAGTTCAACTGGAAGCAATACCGCGGCCAGTGCAGCTACGACCTGCTGCTGGCGGGCGAAGCCGGCGGCTGTGCCAACGGCAATGCCGACTACCGCGGTCGCACCAACCAGTTCGCGCCCAAGGTCAGCGGCGTGCTGTCGGCCGAATATGCCTGGCCGCTGGGCGCCCTGGTATTCACGGCCGGTGCCGACATGATCTATTCGGAGGACTACCTGCAGTCGCTGAACCTGGATCCGGTGCTGGTGCAGGATGCCTACACCAAGTTCAACGCCCGGCTGTCGCTGGGCCATGGCGACGGGCTGTGGGAAGTGGCCTTGGTCGGACGCAACCTGACCGACAAGACCACCGTCACCTATGCCGCGGACGTGCCACTTGCCTTCACGCTGTTCCGCGCCCGCAGCTACTACGGCTTCGTGGAGCCGCCGCGGGCCATCGCCATCGAGGCCCGGGTACGCTTCTAGCTGGCGTGGCGGTCAGGCGTCCAGCGTGAGCCGGGCGCCGGTCTCGTCGTCCTGGAATTCCGTGCCGCTGAGGCGCAGCAGCCGCTCGCCGGTCTTCAGGTCGTAACGCCGGTTGATCTCCACCGGCCGGCCCCTGGCCCGTCCGTCGCTGCCGATGGTGCGGGCCCAGGTGATGCGCTCGAGGATTTCCACCGCGCGCCCCTCGGCGTCGCGCGCCGGGAAGCGGTTGATCTCCTCGCTGTATTTCTTTCCCATTGCTACTTGCGCGAGCCGCCCTCGCCCGTGGGCGGAAACATGCCCGCGGGGAATGGCGTGACGTTGCTGGCGCCCTCGAATTCGCTGATGCGGCTGACGCCCTGCTTCTTCACCTCGTCGATGCGCAGGATGGAATGCATGGGCAGCATGGTGCAGCGGACCCCTGCAAACTCGTTCTTGATGCGCTCCTCGCCCGGGTCGAGCACCACGGTGGAGCGCTGGCCGAACACCAGCTCCTCCACCTCCACGAAACCGAAGAGCCGCCCCTGCTCCACCTTGCGGGCATAGATCTCGTACACCTTGCCCTGGTTCAGGAACATGACCTTGAAGACATGACTGGCTGACATGGAACGCACCGGGAGAGAAGGAGGGATCAGCGAAGCTGCACCGGCACGCGGACCTGCTCGCGGCCGCGCTGCACGGTAAGCACGACGCGCTCGCCCGGCGAGGCACGGTCCAGCGCATCGTACAGGTCCTCCACCTTCTCGGTGCGGCGATCGCCCACCGAAAGGATGATGTCGCCGACGGCCACGCTGCCGCGCGAGCCCACCCTGGCGCTGCGCAGGCCGGCAGCTGCCGCGGGCGTGCCGCGCTCAACGCCGAGCACGTAGACGCCCTTGACCTTGTTCTGTTCGGTGAGCCAGGCATTGATGTCCGAGCGGGCCGAGACCCCGAGCGTCGGGCGGGTATAGCGGCCCGTGGCGATGAGGCGCGGCACGACGCGGTTCACTGTATCAACGGGCACGGCAAAGCCCACGCCGGCATAGGCACCGGAGGGGCTGAAGATGGCGGTATTCACGCCGATCAGGCGCCCGGCGGAATCCAGCAGCGGGCCGCCGGAATTGCCCGGGTTGATGGCCGCATCGGTCTGGATCAGGTCGCGTATCGCCACGCCTTCCTTCGTGGGCAACTCGCGGTTGAGCGCCGAGACGATGCCGGTGGTCAGCGTCCAGTCGAGGCCGAAGGGATTGCCGATTGCATACACCTTCTGCCCGACCTTGAGGTCTTCGCTGGTGCCGATGGGCAGCGCAGGCGGGTGGTTGGCGCCGGTGGTGATGCGCAGCACGGCCAGGTCATGGTAGGGGCTGCGTCCGACCAGGTCGGCATCGAACGAGCGGCCGTCGGCCAGCCGCACCTGTGCGCCGCTGGCCCCCTCGATCACGTGGTTGTTGGTCACCACATGGCCACGGTCGTCCCAGATGAAACCGGAGCCGGTGCCGCTGGGCACCTCCAGCGCGTTCATCGAGAAGTAGTCGATCACGCGTTGGCGGGGAGCGATGTAGACCACCGCGCCGCGGGCGCGCTCGAACAGCGCGATGGTCTCGCGTTCGTCGGCGCCAAGCGGACCCCGCGGCGTGGGCGTGCGGGGCGTGGCGGTGGCGGCAGGCTGGGCGGACATCGCCGCCCCGCCCCACCAGGCGCCACCCAGCAGCGCGACCAGCGCGCAGGTGGCGGAAAGGCGAAGAATCAGGCTGCGGGACATGGGGAAATTATAGCGCTGCCCGCAGCCGTTCCTCGACCGGCCGTCCTTCCGCCGTGAGGATCAATGCGCGGCGCGTCCCGGTCCCGTCCCCTTCGGCATGGCATTGCCCGTGCCCAGGCCGGATGCATTGCCCTGCATGGTGCCGGCCCGGGAAATGCGCAGGTTGTTCTGCACATGGGCCACGCCCAGCACGCGCTCGGCGCAATCCTCCGCGCGCCGCCGCTCCTCGCGGCTCTGCACCGTGCCTGACAGCGTCACCTCGCTGCCCATCACCGCCACCTCGACGTCGGAGGCGTCCACCAGCGAATCGTCGGTGAGACGATCGCAGACATCCTCGCGGATCCGCTCGTCCGAACGCAGGTAGCCCTTGGGGCCGCGGCCGCGGTTGCCACCGGCGATGGCATCGTGCTCGCGGCGCTGCTGCGCCTCGTCGTCGCCGAACCAGGAGGACACCTCGTCGGCGGCACGCTCGAACCAGCCGCGGTTTTCCTCACGCCCGTAGCGGTCCCGCGCACCCGGGCCGCCGTAACCGGCGTCACGCCGGAACTCGCGGTAGGATGGGCCGGCGTCGCGTTCGTTGCCGCGCCAGTACTCACCGCGATCCCGGCTCGATCCGCGCCGGGGCAATCCGGATTCACGTCCCTGGTCGCGCCAGGATTCTTCCCGGTCGGGCCCGAAGCCGCGGTAGGGCTCGCCGTAGTCGCGGCCGTAACGCAGCCATTCCTCGCGTTCGCCCCGGGGGCCGGAGTCCGATCGCCACCAGCGCTCGTCCCTGCGACCGAAGCGGTCATCCTCGCTCCACCTGCTTTCGTCAGCCATGGCATTCCTCCTTTGATGGACGGGCAATTCAGATGAACGGCGGCGTGGGCGCCGGGATGCCCGCGCCTTCGGCCTGCTCGCGCGCCACCCTGAGGTTGTTCTGCACATGGGTGACGCCGGATACGCGCTCGGCACAGTCCTCGGCGCGCCGCCGCTCGCGCCGCGTCTCCACGGTGCCGGCCAGCGTGACCTCCGTGCCTGCCACCGAGACTTCGATGTCCGTGGCATCCACCAGCGGGTCCTCGCTCAGCAGGTCGCACACATCCTCGTGGATGCGGGCTTCCGGACGCACATAACCACGCGGGCCCAGGCCGCGCCGGTCATTCGCGGATCCGGCTGACCGGCGCCCCGCCTCTGCATGGCCGGACCAGGCAGAACCATTGCCGGGGATGTGGTCCGTGAAACCGCGGTCGCGCATCGAGCGACCGTGGTCCGCCTCGTCGCGCCAGGCGTTCCACCGGAAGCGCTCGTTGTCATCGAGCCGGTAGCGCTCCTCTTCTCTCCATCTGCCCTGGTATGCCATGTGCGGTCCCTCCTGGATCAAGAGGGGCATTGGGCAACCGCACGCTGCGGAAAAGAGTCGGAGCTTTGCCGACATGCAGGCCGGCAATGTCCTACGCGAGGAGTGCCGGCCCTGACAGTGCCAGCCGGGGCACAGGCGCTAGCATGGACACAGGATCACGTGAAACGGAGAACACCAATGGCCGCATCTAGCAACGCAGCAGCAATGGGCGTCACGAAGGACAAGCTCTACCGGGACATGCAGGCAGTGGTGGATGACGCCGAGGCGCTGCTTTCGGCGACCGCCAGCCAGGCTGGCGAGAAGGTGCAGGAAGTCAGGGCACGCGCAAAGGAGTCACTGGCGGCGGCCCGGGCACGACTGTCCACCATCGAGAAGAGCGCCATGCACCGCGCCCGTGCCGCGGTGGACGGCAGCAACGAATACGTGCACGAGAACCCCTGGACTGCCATCGGCGTCGCCGCCAGCGCCGGTCTGCTGGTCGGGTTCCTGCTGTCGCGTCGCTGACCGGCCCTGGCACCGCACCCGCGGCCCTGCCGTGGGTGCTGGCCCTGGCAGGTGCAGGCGGTCTGGAACCAGCCGTGGGAGCTGTCAGCGCTTCAGGAAGCCCATCACCAGCATCACGATGCCGACCACCACGAGCAGATGGACCAGGCCCGTGGTGACCTTCAGGGCCAGCCATGCCACCAGCCACACCAGGATGATCAGCGCGCCGAGAATCTTCAGGATGCCCATTATTCTTCTCCCTTGAAGGACGCGAGCAGCCTAGCCCGGCGCCTGCCGCGGCAGAATGTGCAGAAGTCGGTGCCGCCGGTCAGCCGATTCCGACGGGCGGCGGCCCTATCATTCGTCCGCCCCGCCCCAGCCCGAGCCGGTGATCTCAGGCGGCAGGTAGTCCATCACGGCATGGATGCCGCGGATCCGGCCGTCCTCGATCTCGAACACTTCAAAGAAGTTCAGCCACTTCAGGGGTTCACCGCGCGACATGGCACCGGGAACGCGCGTGAAGGTGCCATGTGACCAGACCACGCCGGCTTCACTGTCGTAGAAGAAGCGCCGGTCGATCACGTCCTCGGTGCGCGAGCCGGTCTGGGCGAAACCCTCGGTGCAGCGGTTGATGCCGCGCGAGGTCGGACCGGTCAGGCCGTCTCCGGCCGCACGATCTGTCGTGTGCGGCGCCTGGTATGGACGGCGCCCGACCATCTGCGTGCCGTTCTCGATGCGGAAGCATTCCGGGTGTTCGATGACCAGCGCGCCATCGGATTCGTCGATGCCTTCGAAGTAGCTGTTGGCCACGCGGATGGCCGTGCCGCGATCCGCGGCAGCATTGCCCGGCAGGCGGGAAGTGGGCGGCAGTCCGGCAAGGAAACCTTCCAGCTTGTAGAGCGGTGCGCCCTTGCGCGCGATGATCCATTCCGATTCGGTGAAGGCGCGGCCGGAGAGCTTCAGGCGCAGTCCGACCAGCGCGGGACCGCCCTGCTCCTCGATCACGCCGAAGAAACCGGCTTCTCCGGCAACCGGGTCGGCATGACGCACCCCATGCCCGAGGCGCTGCGCCGACGCCCAGATGCCGGAGCCCGGACTGGAGTCCACTGCGTTCTGCGTTTCGCGAAAGCCGTTGGCGAGGCGGATGCGAGCAGGATCGTGGGCCACCACTGCGGCGAGGTAATCATCGACGGCACCCAGCAGGCAGGCGCGATCGCAGTCCTGGCTGCTGCCGGCATGCGGCAGGCTGGCGCAGCCTGCAAGGACAAGAAGGACCAGTATGCCGAAGAGGCGCGGGAACTTGCTGTGCACGGTGCTGCCCCGGTTTTCGTTATGCCGCAAGACGGCGGCAGAACCTTGCTGCCGCGCCGGATTCTACCTGTATCATTTTCCGCAATGAAACTGCTGTCCCGCTTTTTCCGCCCCGCGCCTGCGCCTGCCGCGATGGTTGTCGAGCCACCTCCTCCGCCACCGGAACCGGCACCGCCACCGGTGGATCCAGAGGAGCAGCAACGCCTGCTGCGCGCGATCGAGTCCGGTGCCGTGGATGCGGCCGAACTGATGCGCCTTGCCGTGGAAGGCCAGACCACCCGCATCCGGCAAGCCGCTGCGGCGGCGGTCAACGATCCGGCCTCGTGGCAGGCGTTGCTGCCGCGCCTCAGGGGACGTGACAAGGCAGCCTACAAGCTGGTCAAGGGGCGCGTGGATGCGCAGCTTGCCGAACAGCGCCGGCAGGAACAGGTGCGCAGCGAAGCCGAGGCCCTTTGTGCTTCCATGGAACGCTTCGCCACGAAGCTGCATGACTCCCTTTCTGCCGCGTCGCTGACCGCCTTCACGGCGCGCTGGCAGGCTGTGCCGGAGCTGGATGCCGACCTGCGCCAGCGTGGCGAGTCGGCGCTGGCACGTTGCCGCGAGAGCCTCGCCGCATACGAGCAGGAAATCGCGCGCCTGGCCGCCGAGCGCGAGGCCGAACAAGCCCGCCTGGCGGCGCAGCAGGCAGAACTGCAGGCGCAGCAGCGTGCGGCAGAGGAACAAGCGGCGGCGCAGGCACGCGAGCAGGCAGCGGCGGAGCAGTCCCGCGAGGCCGAGGCGCAGGCGGCCGCGCAGGCGCTCAGCGAGAAGCAGGCGGCCGAATCCCAGGCGCATGGCGAGATCCTCAGCCTGATCCGCCTGTGCGGTGCGGCGCTGGGACGTGGCGAGTCGCGCAAGGCCGCGCGTTTCCGCCAGTCCATCGAGACCGCGGTGGCCGAGGCGCCCCCGCTGCCGCCGCACCTGGCGCGCAGCCTGGAACAGCTGGATGCGCGGCTGAACCAGTTGCGGCAGTGGAAGGACTTCGCCGCCGCACCCAAGCGCATCGAGCTGATCGAGGAAGTCGAGGCGCTGATCGGGGTGGATGAGCCGCCCGAATCGCTGGTGGAACACCTGCGTGCGCTGCGCCAGGAATGGCGCACCATCAACAAGGGCATCGATGTTGAAGCCACCGCGGAATCGGAACGCTTCGAGGCCGCCTATGCGGCGGCGTTCCAGCCCTGCCAGGCCTGGCTCGCCGAGCAGGCGGCGATCCGTCGCAACAACCTGGAAGCGCGCCGGCAGGTGCTGGAGCGCGTGAAGGCTTTCGAAGCCGGGCTGGATGCGGAACGTCCCGACCATCCGGCGATGGCGCGCGTGCTGCGTGAAGCCCCGCAGGAGTGGCGGCGCCATTCCCCCGTCGAGCGGGATGCGGGCCGCGCGCTGGACGTGGAGTTCTTCGGCAGGCTCGACGGGCTGCGCGCCAGGGTCAACGCCTGGCACGAGGAGAATGCAGCCGCCAAGCAGGGAATGATCACGCGCGCCACGCAACTGGCTGCCCAGGCGGACCTGTCCCGCGCCATCGACGAGGTGAAGCGCCTGCAGGCGCAGTGGAAGACCATCGGCCCGGTGCCCCATTCCCGTTCACAGGCCATGTGGGATGAATTCCGTGCTGCCTGCAATGCAGTGTTCGCGCGCCGCCAGCAGGAGATCGCCCAACTCAACGAGACGCTCGGGCAGGCAAAGGCCGCGGCAGAAGAGCTGTGCGGGCAGATCGAACAGGCCTGCGGGCAGGGGCCGGCGGACCGCCCTTCCGGTGAAGCCAGCCTGCGCGAATGGGAGGATGCCTTCAATGCGCTGGGCGAGCTGCCGCGCGCCGAGGCACGCAGCCTGCGTGACCGCTACCAGCGCGCCGTGGCGAAATATTCGGCATTGATCAACGGGCTGGCGCAGCGGGAGGCCGAGGCCGCCGAAGCCAGTGTGTTCACCGCTGCGCGCCATGTGCGTGCCTACCAGCGCGCCGTATTGCGTGGTGATGCCGACCGCGATGCGCTGAAGGCCGCAGCCGTGTCATACCTCGACAGCGTGGCGCGCTGGCCGGGCAAGGCGATCCTGCAGGCCTTGCGGCAGGGCATCTCCCGCGCCGAGCAGGGAGAGTTTGCGCAAGGGGATGATGCAGCGCGCGAGCAGGCACTGCGCAGGCTGTGCATCCGCGCCGAAATCCTGGGGGGCAGGATCACCCCGCCGGAAGATGCCGGCCTGCGCCGCGAGATGGAATTGCAGCTGCTGAGCCAGGGCCTGGGCCAGGTCCGCCAGGCCGACGAGCGTGCCTGGGAGGCGTTGCGGCTGGAATGGCTGGGGCTGGATGCCGCAGAACCAGACGTTCATGATGCACTGGAGCAGCGATTCACTTCCAGCCTGAAGTTGCGCCGCAGGGAGCAGCGCTCACCATGACCCATCGCAGCCGACTCGCGGGATTCATCATCGACAGCCAGCAAGGCAGCCTGCGGGAGGCCGCCGATTTCTGGGGCCAGGCACTCGGGATGCCGGTGCGCGACTACGACGAGCAGGGCCTGGGGCTGTATGCGGTGCTGGATGGCACGCCGGCCGACCTCCACATCGAGGTGCAGAAGGTCGCGCACCCGTCGCGGGTGCACCTGGACATCGAAACCGATGACATCGAGGCCGAGGTGGCGCGGCTGGAGAAGCTGGGTGCGCGGCGCGTGCAATGGGTGCGCGAGTGGTGGGTGATGGAAGCACCCACCGGCCACCGTTTCTGCGTGGTCCGGATGGTGCATCCGGAACGGGGCGAACCGCCCAAAGTCTGGCCCTAGGCCCCGCGCGGTTCGAAGAAGCAGAAATTGCCGCGACCCAGGTCCTTGGCGCGATACAGCGCCATGTCGGCCTGCTGCATCAGTTCATCCGGAGTGCCCGCGCCATCACGCGGCAGCGCGATGCCGATGCTCACGCCGATCTGCACTGCCTGCCCGCCCACCACGATGGGCTCGCCCAGCAGCTCCATCAGCCGCCCTGCCAGCGCCGCCGCCGCGCCGGGCTGGTTGCCCTGTGCCTGGATCACGGCGAACTCGTCACCGCCGAGGCGCGCCACGGTGTCCCCCTCCCGCAGCGCGCTGCTGATGCGTTCGGCCACGCTGCGCAGCACGTGGTCGCCCGCGGCATGGCCGAGGGTGTCATTGACCTCCTTGAAGCGGTCAAGGTCCACCCACATCAGCGCCACGCCGCTGCTGCGGCCACCGCCGCCGTGGCGGAACGCCTCGCGCAGCCGTTCACTGAACAGCAGGCGGTTGGGCAGTCCGGTGAGCACGTCGTGGTGGGCCATGTGCGCGATGCGCGCCTGCGCCTGGCGCCGCTCGTTCACGTCCTCGAGCACGCCAGCCCACTCCAGCGGCCGGTTGTCCGCGTCGCGCATGGGGGCGGCGCGGGCGCGCACCCAGTGCCAGGTGTCCGAGGCCGTGCACACGCGGAATTCCACGTCGATGATGCCGTCGCGCTCGCCCGCCAATGCGGCCGCCCAGGCACGGTCGGCGGCGTCCTGGTCATCCGGGTGCACCCGGTCGCGCCAGCCGCTGTCCTTTGCTTCCTCTTCAGGGCGACCGGTCAGTTCCTTCCAGCCGGTTGCCGACAGCACGCGACCGTCCGGCGCACGACGCCAGAACACCAGCGCGCCCACCTGCGCCAGCGCGCGATAGCGGCGCTCGCTGATCGCCAGCTCCAGCGCCGTCTGGCGTTCGGCCTCGGCGCGCTGGCGCAGCGTGGCTTCGGCGCCCCGCAAGCTCTGGCGCAGGTCCTCGAACTCGCGGATGGGTGTGGTGAAGTCCGCCGTGCCATCCGCCGGCAGGCCGGCGATCACGCGCCGGCCATTGTCGGCCAGCGCCTTCACGGGCCGGAGGATGCGCTGCGCGATGCCGCCGGCGGCCAGCAACACCAGCAGGATGGAAATGCCGCTGGCGGCCGCCATGCTCCACATGGGCTCCTTCCAGCGCGCATCGAACTGCCGCCGCGGTTCGCCCACCACCACCGTCCAGCCGCGTGCGTTGCGCAGCGTGCTGAAGCCGAAGTAGATGGGCACGCCTTCCGCGCTCATGGCATTGAACGTGCCCTCTTCGGTGCCCAGCGCCACCAGGGCATCCCAGTCCGGTGCGCGCCGCCCCACCACGCGTTCCGCATCAACGGAGCGCGCGACGATGTGGCCGCTGCCATCGGTCACGGCCACGAGGATGCCCGAGGACAACCGCGCGCCCTCGCGCTGCAGGGCCTGGATCAGCTGCTGCGGCGAGACCGCCAGCGCCAGCAGCCGCCCCGGATCCTCCGGCACGGGCGCGGGGCGGATGATGGCCACCTGCGCCTTGTCATCGTCCGGGCCATAGAACAGATCGGAAATGGCAGGCCTTCCGCTGGCGCGCACTTCCTGCAACAGGTCGGCAGGCAGGCCGTGGGGGCCGCTGCCCTGCGCAGGCGGCGCGCCGTCCGCATGGCCACTGACCACCAGCAGGCGCCCTCCCGTGCCTGAGGGCAGGCGGTCCATGCGGCCGCCATACTGCACGATGGTTTGCAGCAGCGCGGCGCTGCTGTCCAGTTCGCGTTCGATGGCCCCGGCCATGGTACGCGCGCTGTCGAGCAGCAATTCGGTCGAGGTGGTGCGCAGCGTGGTGCCCGCCTTCCAGACAGCCATGGCGACCAGGGCGATGGTGGGCAGCAGGGCCGTGAGCACGAGCGCAACCAGGTAGTGGCGCAGGCTGATCAGGCGCTGCGTCGATGTCACGTTGTCACGGACGACTTCATGGCCCATCTCAGGCTCCCAGAACGCATACGCGGCCATGCCTGGAATGGTCGCGCCGGGGGAATCCCCGATGGGCATTGTCGCCCTGCCAGGCGCCCACCCTCGCGGACGGTGTCACATAACGACCCGCCGCAGGCCGCCTGGAACGGGCAGGCAGCACGTCTGGAGAAGATTGGATTGGTCGGGGCGAGAGGATTTGAACCTCCGACCCCTTGCACCCCATGCAAGTGCGCTACCAGGCTGCGCCACGCCCCGACCGTAGAAACTTCGTGATGTTAACACATCGCCCCCTTGCTTCAGGGGTCCCGGTTCGTATAACCCGTTGTTTTTAAATGGGGTTTTCAACAACAGAGACAGACCGGGCGGCGCATGGTGGCAGAAAGTGGAACAAGGTGGAAGACCCCTGGCTGAATCCGGAGGTCCCTGGAGAGGAGCCCTCGCCCGGGGGTACCCGGCGCGTTGACGCAGCCCCGCATTTATGACACTTGCTGGTGTTATAAAGTACTGGCAGTATCAATCCATGCAGGATGATTCCACCCGCGACCAGACCTACTCGGCGGATGAACTGGCAGCCCTCAGCGGGCTGCCCCGGCGCACCATCAGGTACTACATCCAGCTCGGACTGCTGGAGCGGCCGATTGGCGAGACACGGGCCGCGCATTACGGCTGGCAGCACCTGAGCCGCCTGTTGCGCATCCGCGAGTGGACCGGACAGGGTTACTCGCTGGGCCAGATCGGCCAGATGCTCAGTGCGCCCGGTCCCGGACCAGTGGCAGCAACTCCTGCTCCCGGCACGATCTCGATCCAGAGCCAGGTGCACCTGGCTGCCGGCCTGTCCCTGCTGATTGACCCCGGTCTCGCCCATCTTTCCCCGGAACAAGTGCGCACTCTTGCGGGAGATGTCCTCCGCGCATACGAGCGCCTCAGCCATGCCAAGGAATAGCCCCGTCATGATCAGGAACATCAAGACTGTCCCGGCTTCTGTACAGAGCAGTACCCGCATGGCGAATTCAGGATCGCATCCTGGCCTGCGAACCCGGGAGGGCATGCCCGTCCCCCTGGTCGGCAGCTCCGCCGTTGGCAGGCTCGATGGGCTGCTTTTCGGGCTGACGGTCGAACAACACTACCGCAATACCTCGGAATCGGCGATCGAGACCGTCTACACGTTTCCGTTGCCCCTGAAGGCTGTATTGCTGGCTTTCGAACTCGATCTCCATGGCACACGCCACATCGCCACCGCGTTTGCCCGGCAGCAGGCCGAACGCCGGTACGAAAACGCCATCGACGACGGCAATTCGGCGGCACTGCTCGTGCACAACGGCAACGGCCTGTATACAGCCACGGTCGCGAACCTGAAGCCGGGCGAGTCGGCCATCGTGCGCTATCGCTATGCAATGCTGCTGCACGCCCACGGCAGCCAGGTACGACTGAACCTGCCGACCGTCATCGCCCCGCGCTACGGCAATCCGCTGGATGCCAGGCTGGAAGGCCCGGCGATTCCCGGTGCGGACCTGTTTGTCGAATACCCGTTCAGCCTGCGGATTGAACTGCCTGGCATCCAGGACGCCGCCCGCGTCACGTCTCCTTCGCACCAGATCTCGACAACACCCACAGAAAACGGACTGGCAGTCGGGATCGCCCGATCCGGGTTCCTCGATCGCGATTTCGTGCTGACCCTGGATCACCCCGGGGCACTTGCCGGCACGCTGGTCGCGGCAGATGGCGACGGGTTTGTCGCGCTTGCCAGCGCGGTGCTGCCGGCCACCGAAGCGGAATGCAGGCCGCTGTCTGCAAAAATCCTGCTCGATTGTTCAGGGTCCATGGCCGGCGACAGCATCGATGCCGCCAGGCGCGCGCTGGTGCAGATCCTCGACAGGCTCACCGGGGCTGACCAGTTCAGCCTCACGCGCTTCGGCACGCATGTCCAGCATGTAACCGAGGGTCTTGAACCCGCCGATGCCCATTCCATCAAGCCGGTCATGCAGCTCGTACAGCGCATGCCTGCCGACATGGGGGGTACGAACATGCCGGAAGCCATCGCGGCAACGATCGCGATTCCGGTGCCCGCGAAAACCGGCGCCGACATCGTGCTCATCACCGACGGCGAGGTCTACAATGTCGATCGGGTCGTGGAGGCCGCTGCACAATCCGGGCATCGCCTGTTCGTGGTGGCCATCGGCGCCGCGCCCAACGAGGCGCTTGCGCGCCGGGTCAGCGAGCGAACCGGCGGTGCCTGCGACTTCCTGGCCGCCGGCGAACCCGTGGAAGCGGCAATCCTGCGCATGTTCTCGCGCCTGCGCGCGACGCCGCGCACGGTTCGCAAGGTCGACTGGCCCGTGAAGCCGGACTGGGTTGCGCCGATTCCGGGTGCCGTGTTCCCGAACGATACCGTTCATTTCCTCGCCGGCTTCAGGGAGCGTCCTGCGGCCGCCGTTCCGGTAACGCTTGCCGGCGAAGGAGCGGCGGAGTCGACGCTCACGCTGCCAATGGCGGCGCAGCTCGTTCCCGGCGACGTGCTCGCGCGCCTGGCCGCCGCGCAGCGCCTCGCGGAGCTGCCCGGGGATGCCGCACGCGACCTGGCAATCCGCTACCAGCTGGTGTCGGAGTACACCAGCCTGGTGCTCGTTGCCGCACGTGCTGACGAGGACAAGGTGCAGCAACTGCCCGAAACGATCGCCGTGCCCCAGATGCTGGCCGCCGGGTGGGGCGGAGTCGGATGTGAGGCCAATGCCTTCATGGGCCTGGCGATGCCATCGGTTTCCGGGCTTGCCCGCGACCGGGGCCACGCCGCTCGATGTGCGGAGTCGAAGCTGGAGAGTCTCCTTGATATCCCGGCATTCCTGCGCCGCGCGTCCGACGACGCCCCCGGCACGCCACCGGTGGATACCCCGGAGGCCCTGCGCCGCGGACCGGACCAGGCGCCCTGCCCGCCACTGACAAGGGAACTGCGCGCGGCCATCGTCAATGCCGTAGTGGATGCAATGGCGCGCGGCCACACACTTCCGGAATCCGTCGCGGCGCTGGATGGGCTGTACGCGCTTCCGGATTGGCTCAGGCAGTTCCTGGAATCCGGGTGCAGGGCCGCGGCAGGAAGCCAGGGAACCGAGGCGGAGTTCATCCGCGCATTCCTCGAGTACCTGGATCGTGACGAGGGCCGGCTCGTCATGCCCCCGGTGGCCACTTTCTCCCGCCGACGAATCAGGACCCTGCGTCAACGCGTGGCCGCCCGCCTGTCCATCGGTGAGGCAAGCGGCCGGTGACCGCCCTGGACATGAAGTCGCACGCGATGGCGCGCTGAAGCGCGCTTTCCGCCTGAAGCCCGGGCGCGATACATTCCCTGCATTCCAGATAGGGGGGAATGCACATGTCCGGAAAACCCACCGGCCGCCGCCAACTGCTCTCCACCGGTGCCCTGGGCGCCGCAGCCGGACTCGCGGGCCTCGCCCTGCCCGCCTGCAGCAGCCGCCCGGACGCCACCACTGCCCCGGCGTCCGGCATGTCCCGCGAGCGCTACATGCAGTACGTGGAGTGGTTCAACGCCAACGACCCGCGTTTCATCGAGTTCTACCATCCCGACGTGGTACTGGAACTTGGCGCCTCGACCATCCAGGGCGACACGGCCATCCGCGATTTCTACGCCGAGGTGAAGGCGCACATCCACGAGAAGGTGGAGGTCACGCACTACATCGCCGATGCCACCGGCATCGCCGCGGAACTGCCCACGGAGTTCCGCGTGTACCGCGACTGGGACGAGCCGAACTATTTCCGCCGGCCGCTGAAGGCCGGCGAAGTGTTCCGCGTGGTGAGCTTCGGGCTTTACTGGGTGGAGGATGGCCGCTTCCGGCACATCAAGGCCGCGCGCTACAAGCTGGTCAACGACTGGCAGATGGAGCCGCTGCCGGCGGATGCTCAGGGCGCCGGCTGAGCCTGCTCCGGATACCAGAAGCGCTGGTGGCAACCCTGGCAGGCGCCCTGCAGCGCATCGCCGGCGGCCATGAACTGTTCGGCATCGCGCGCATCGATGGCTGCGACAAACGAGGCGCCCACGCCCTGCAGCGCCGCCGAGAAGGCGTTGAACAGCTGCCGGTTGTTGTCGATCTCGGCCTGCGCCTGGGCGGGAGCAAGCACGCCCTCGCCCGCGCCGCCTTCCAGGTCCTGACCGGGGCTGGCCACCGGGCGGCCTTCAGTCACCAGCAGGTTGGCGGCCTCCATCAGCACCAGCGCCTGGCGGCGCAGCCCCAGCCATTCCTCGTCGCTGGCCGGCAGGACGTCGTCGCTGCCGTCCCCGGAGCCGGAGACATAGACCGCCTGCCACAGCGCATTGGCGCTGCGGTCGATGGGATCGTGCATCAGGTCGAGGATGCTGGCGGCGGGCGCAAGGCCCGGCGGCAGCGAGGCGGTGGTGGCGGGCGCGGCCTGCGGCTTCGTGCACGCGGCACCGAGCAGCAGCAGGGGCAAGGCGATGGCGGCGGCGATGCAGCGCGCGGCACGCGGCGACTTGTGCATGGGATTCCCCCGGGAGGATGGCAGGTGCGTATCAGCGCCTGAGGATACGCAGGATCTCCTCCAGTTCCATACGCAGTTGCCGCACGATCTGCTGGCTCTGGCTGACGTCCGAACGCGCCTCCTCGCCCTCCAGCTTCTGGCGCGCGCCGCCGATGGTGAAACCCTGCTCGTAGAGCAGGCTCCGGATCTGGCGGATGATGATCACGTCCTGGCGCTGGTAATAGCGGCGGTTGCCGCGCCGCTTCACCGGCTTCAGCTGCGGGAACTCCTGCTCCCAGTAACGCAGCACGTGCGGTTTCACGCCGCACAGCTCGCTCACTTCACCGATGGTGAAGTAGCGTTTGCCCGGGATGGCGGGCAGCTCGTTATTGTTCCGGGGTTCCAGCATAGGCTTCCACGCGCGCCTTGAGTTTCTGGCCAGGGCGGAACGTGACCACACGCCGCGCGCTGATGGGGATTTCCTCGCCGGTCTTGGGATTGCGACCGGGCCGCTGGTTCTTGTCGCGCAGGTCGAAGTTGCCGAAGCCGGACAGCTTCACCTGGCTGCCCGCCGACAGCGCGCCGCGCACCTCCTCGAAGAAGAGGTCGACCAGCTCGCGTGCCTCGCGCTTGTTGAGTCCCAGCTGGTTGAACAGCGCTTCCGCGATTTCAGCCTTCGTCAGCGCCATTCAGCTTCGCACCCTTGCATCCAGCTTTTCACCGAGTTCCCGGGCGACGGCGGCCATCAGTGCGTCCGCATCACCGTCGGTGAGCGTCTTACTTTTGTCCTGAAAAATCAATCCCAAAGCGACGCTTTTTCGAGTTGGTTCTATGCCTGCGCCCTGGTAGATGTCAAAGACCCTGAGGTCCTGGAGCAGCTCCCCTGCGGCAACACTAGCATGAGTGAGGATGGCGCTTAAAGGCGTCGCCACCGGCACGGTGACGGCCAGGTCGCGTCGCACCTGCGGGTAGCGCGAGATGGCCTGCAGGACCGGCAGCGGCGCTTCCAGTGCGGGGATTATGTCCAGTTCGAACAGCATCACCGGGCTGGCGAAGCCCAGCTCCGCGGCCAGCTGCGGGTGCAGTTCCCCTGCCCGGCCCACCGGCTTTCCGTCGCGCAGGATGCTGGCGGCACGGCCCGGGTGCAGGCAGGGAAGATCCGATGGCTCCCACGCGAATCGCGCGGCGGTGCCGGCCAGCTGCAGCAGCGCCGTGACATCGGCCTTCAGGTCGTGGAAATCCACGCTTTCCCGGCCACCGGCCCAATGCTCAGGATGCCGCGTGCCGATCGCGATGCCGGCGATCCGCGGGACCTCGCGCAGTGCGCCACCCTCAGGCAGGAACACCGCGCCCTGCTCCATCAGGCGCACGCGGTCCTGCTGGCGTGCGAGATTGGTCAGCGCGGCCTTCAACAGCGCCGGCCACAGCGACACGCGCATCACGGCGAGGTCGGAGGCGATGGGATTGGCCAGGCGCACTGCCGGCTGTCCGGGGAAGAGCCGCTCCTGCAGCGCAGGGTCCACGAAGGCGTAGTTGATGGCTTCCTGGTAGCCGCGCGCGGTGAGCGCGTCGAGCACGGCGCGTTCGTCGATGCGCAACTCGCTGCGACGCGCGAACCGCTGCGGCAGGCGCATGGGCGCCTCCTCGACGGCCTCGAAGCCGACGATGCGCAGCACTTCCTCGATGAAATCGGCCTCAATCGAAAGATCAAAACGCCAGGACGGCGGCGTGACCTGCCAGCCTTCGGGATGCCCGGCGACAGCCAGGCCCAGCCCCGTGAGGCTGGCCACCACGCGGTCATCGGCAATGCGCGCGCCGGTCAGTTGCGCGAGGCGCATCCGGCGCAGCAACACGGGCGGACGGGCGGGCAGCGCAGCAGGGTGCACCGTCTCGCTCACGGGACCTGCGCGGCCGCCGCACAGTTCAAGCAGCAGCGCAGTGGCGCGCTCCATGGCGCGCTGCTGTCCTTCGGGATCGACGCCGCGCTCGAAGCGCTGGCCGGCATCGGTGGTGAGGCCATAGCGACGGCCACGCCCGGCGATGGCATCGGGCTGGAAATAGGCCACCTCGAGCAGCACCGCTGTGGCCGCGGGGGTGATCGACGTGCCGAACCCGCCCATCACGCCGGCCAGGCCCACTGGACCCGCATCATCGGCGATCACCAGTACGTCGGGCGCCAGCTCCACGGTGCGTTCATCCAGCAGCTGCAGGGTCTCCCCGGCGCCAGCCAGGCGCGCGCGCAGCGTGCCCGACACGCGGTGCGCGTCATAGGCATGCATGGGCTGGCCCAGTTCGAGCAGCACGTAGTTGGTGACGTCCACCACGGGGCTGATGCTGCGCACTCCCGCGCGCTCCAGGCGTTCGGTCATCCACCGCGGCACCGGCCGCGTGTTGTCGATGCCCTCGATCCGCCGTAGCAGGAAGCGCGGACAGGCCGCTGGGGCCTCCACGATGGGTGCCGGGCAGGCAGCACCGGTGGACTGCGACGCGGCAATGGCAGGAGCCTTCAGCGCATTGCCGGTAAGCGCGGCAACTTCGCGCGCCACGCCCAGCACCGACATGGAATCGCCGCGGTTGGCGTAGGTCTTCAGTTCGAGCACCGCATCGTCACCGACGGCCTCGAAACCCTCCACCTCGAACCCGGATGCGGTGAGGCGGCGCGCCAGCTCCGCCGCATCCCACGGCAGGTCGATCCAGTCACGCAGCCAGGAGAGCGGCAGCCTCATGACCACCCTCCGCGAAACTGCTTCAGGAACCGCAGGTCATTCTCGAAGAACAGCCTGAGGTCATTCACGCCATAACGCAGCATGGCGAGGCGATCGATGCCCATGCCGAAGGCATAGCCGGTATGGCGCTCCGCATCCACGCCGCAGGCCGTGAGCACGTTCGGGTGCACCATGCCGCAGCCAAGCACCTCGATCCAGCCGGTGTGCTTGCACAGCCGGCAACCGGAGCCCCCGCACTCCACGCAGGTGATGTCCACCTCGGCGGAGGGTTCGGTGAAGGGGAAATAGGAAGGCCTCAGGCGCATCGCCAGGTCGCGCTCGAAGAAGGCTTCCATGAAGCCATGCAGGATGGACTTCAGGTTGGCAAAGCTCACCACCTCGTCCACCAGCAGCCCTTCCACCTGGTGGAACATGGGCGTGTGCGTGGCGTCTGAATCCATGCGGTAGACGCGTCCCGGCGCGATCACCGCCAGCGGCAGCCGGTCGCGTGCCGCGCGCAGCGCGCGGATCTGCACCGGCGAGGTGTGCGTGCGCAGCAGCGCGCGCTCGCCATCCACCTGGTGCTCCAGGTAGAAGGTGTCGTGCATGGCACGCGCCGGATGGTTGGCCGGCACGTTCAGCGCGGTGAAGTTGTGGAAGTCGTCCTCGATCTCCGGGCCCTGCGCCACCTCGAAACCCACCTCCCGGAACAGGCGTTCGATGCGCAGGCGCGCGCGCGTGACCGGGTGCAGGCCGCCATTGGTCTCGCCACGGCCGTCGGCGGTGACATCCACCCGGCCGGCGGCCAGCTTCTGCGACAGCGCGACGGCTTCCAGCTCCGTGCGGCGCGCGTCGATGGCCGCCTGCACGGTGGCCTTGGCCTCGTTGATGCGCGCGCCCGCGGCGGGACGCTCGGCGGCGGGAAGCTTGCCGAGCGTCTTCAGCTGTTCGGTGAGCGTGCCCTTCTTTCCGAGCCACGCCACCCGCACCTCATCGAGGCGGGCGAGGTCGGCACTGGCGGTGATTTCCGCCAGCGCGCGCGTGGTCA
Source organism: uncultured bacterium (assembly GCA_965652645.1). Lineage (GTDB taxonomy): Bacteria > Pseudomonadota > Gammaproteobacteria > Steroidobacterales > Steroidobacteraceae > ZC4RG30. Next base: position 30,306 of record CBFGXE010000031.1, read on the forward strand.
GGTCGGCAAGCGACTCCATGGCCAGCCCCCTTTGATGCCGAGCCCAGCGGGCTCAGGCTGCCTGGAGCTGGGCCTTGGCCTGTTCGCAGAGGGCGGCAAACGCTGCCGGTTCGTGCGCGGCGAGCTCGGCGAGGATCTTGCGATCCACCTCGACGCCCGACTTCAGCAGCCCGTTGATCAGGCGGCTGTACGACAGGCCGTTCACGCGGGCCGCCGCATTGATGCGGGCGATCCACAGCGCGCGGAAATCGCGCTTCTTGAGCTTGCGGCCGATGTAGGCATATTGCCCGGCCTTGGTGACCGCCTGCTTGGCGGCGCGGAAAACCTTGCGGCGGGCGTTGTAATAACCCTTCGCCTTGGCGAGGACCTTCTTGTGACGGCGTCCGGCAATGACGCCACGCTTGACTCGTGCCATGTTCGTTTACCTCGTGACTGTGTGGCGCTTAGCTGTTGGGGAGCAATGCGATGCAGCGGCCCACGTCGCTCTTGTGCACGAGCGAGGAACCACCGGAGCGCAGCTGGCGCTTGGTCTTGCGAGGCTTGTGGCCGAGGTTGTGGCGGCGGCCGGCGGAATACGACTTGTATCCCTTGGCGGTCTTGCGCAGGCGCTTGGCGGCCGCCCGATTGGTCTTCAGTTTAGGCATGACATCAACTCCAGTTTTTAGCTTCCGGTCGCAAGGCACGCTGCATTGCTGCACCGTGCCCGCTAGGGGCGGACCACATCGCGCCTCAACGGCGCTTTGCGGTCACTTCTTTTTTGGCGAAAACACCATGACCATCTGCCGGCCTTCCATCAGCGGGTTCTGCTCGATCACGGCAATTTCCGCCAGATCGCCAGACACGCGCTGCAGGAGCTTGCGGCCGATGTCCTGGTGCGCCATCTCACGGCCTCGGAAACGCAGGGTTACCTTGGCCTTGTCACCCTCGGTCAGGAAGCGGGTGAGATTACGCAGCTTGACCTGGTAATCCGCCTCTTCCGTACCGGGACGAAACTTCACTTCCTTGACCTGGATCTGCTTCTGCTTGCGCTTGGCAGAGTGGGCTTTCTTGTTCTGCTCGAACAGGTACTTGCCGAAGTCCATCACGCGCACGACAGGAGGGTCGGCCGTGGGCGAGACTTCAACCAGGTCCAGCTGGGCATCAGAGGCGAGTTGCAGCGCCTGGGCTCGCGACATCACTCCCGCCTGTTCGCCATCCGCGCCAATCACCCGCAGTTGCGGCGAGGTGATCTCTTCGTTGCGCCGGACGCGCTTCGCTGCTGCTGTAGCTATAAAATCAATCCTCCAGACAGGTGCGTCCGCGGCTTGAGACCTCGATGCCCAGACGTTCAGCGAACGTCTGCAGCGGCATCGTGCCCAGGTCCTTGCCGTTGCGGGTACGCACGGAAACCAGGTTGGCTGCAATTTCCTTGTCCCCGGCCACCAACAGGTACGGGACGCGCTGCAGCGTGTGCTCGCGGATCTTAAAGCCCACCTTCTCGTTCCGCAAGTCGGCGATGGCGCGAAATCCCTGATTTGAAAGGAATTCCACCACGCCCTCTACGTAGGCATCCTGCTTTTCGGTGATGGGCATCACCACCGCCTGCACGGGCGTGAGCCAGCTGGGCAGCCGGCCGGCATGGTGTTCGAGCAGGATAGCGAAAAACCGCTCCAGCGAACCGAAGATGGCGCGGTGCAGCATGACGGGCACCTGCTTCTGGCCCTGCTCGTCGATGTAGTGGGCACCCAGGCGGCCGGGCAGGTTCAGGTCCACCTGCAGGGTGCCGCACTGCCAGTCGCGGCCGATGGCATCGCGCAGCACGAATTCCAGCTTGGGGCCGTAGAAGGCGCCCTCACCCGGGTTGTAGATGTATTCGATGCCGGCGGCAGCGGCTGCTGCCTTCAGCGCTGCCTCGGCCTGGTCCCAGACCGCGTCTTCGCCCACGCGCTTGGGCGGGCGGTCGGCGAACTTCACCTTCACGTCGTCGAAGCCGAAGTCCCGGTACACCGACAGCAGCAGCTGGATGATGCGCACGGACTCGTCGGTGATCTGCTCCGGCGTGATGAAGCAGTGGGCGTCATCCTGCGTGAAGCCGCGCACGCGCATCAGGCCGTGCAGCGCGCCGGAGGGCTCGTAGCGGTGCACCTTGCCGAACTCGGCGAAACGCAGCGGCAGCTCGCGGTAGCTCCGGATGCCCTGCTTGAAGATCTGGATGTGGCCCGGGCAGTTCATCGGCTTGATCGCATACAGCCGCTCGTCCGGCGTGCGCGTGAGGAACATGTTCTCGCCGAACTTCTCCAGGTGCCCGGACTGCTGCCAGAGGACCGAGTCCATGATCTCCGGCGCGTTCACTTCCTGGAAGCCGGCCTTCTCCTGCGCCTGGCGCATGTAGGCGATCAGCCGCTGGAAGATGCCCCACCCCTTCGGGTGCCAGAACACCGCGCCGGGGGCCTCTTCCTGCATGTGGAAGAGGTCGAGCTCCTTGCCGATGCGGCGATGGTCGCGCTTTTCCGCCTCTTCGAGGCGCGTGAGGTAGTCCTTGAGGTCCTTCTCGCTGGTCCAGGCCGTGCCGTAGATGCGCTGGAGCATCTCGTTGCGGTGGTCGCCGCGCCAGTAGGCGCCGGCCACCTTCATCAGCTTGAAGGCCTTGAGGCGACCGGTGGAAGGCACGTGCGGGCCGCGGCAGAGGTCTTCCCAGTCGCCCTGGCCGTAGAGGCCAATGGGTTCACCGGCGGGGATGCCGGCGATGATCTCGGCCTTGTAGTGCTCGCCCAGCGACTTGAAGTGCTTCACCGCCTCGTCGCGCGGCAGTTCGCGGCGATGCACCGGCAGGTCGGCCTTCGACAGCTCGCGCATGCGCTGCTCGATGGCAGCGAGGTCTTCGGGCGTGAAGGGGCGCGAGTAGGAGAAGTCGTAATAGAAGCCGTCCTCGATCACCGGGCCGATGGTCACCTGCGCCTCGGGGAACAGCTGCTTCACCGCATTGCCCAGCAGGTGCGCGGTGGAGTGGCGGATCAGGTCCAGCGCCTCGGGATCCTTCTCGGTGACGATGGACAGCTTCGCGTCGGAAGTGATGCGGAAGGAGGTGTCGACCAGCCTGCCGTCGACACGGCCTGCCAGGGCGGCCTTGCGCAGGCCGGCACCAATGCTGGCGGCGACTTCATCCACGGTGACCGGATGGTCGAAGGTTTTCTGGCTGCCATCGGGCAGCGTGATGACGGGCATGTGTCAGGCGGGTGACGAAAACGGAGCGCGATTGTACCCGAGGCCCGCCTATTGCTGCTGCTCGTCCCGCAGGGTGTCCAGGTGCATCAGCCGCCGGACGGGGCGCGCGATCAGCAGCATGGCCACGCCCAGGCCGATCGCCAGCCAGCCCACGTTGCTGTAGACATCGAGAACGCGCTCCGGCCCGGCGCCCTCGCCGCCCGTGGCCGCCGAGATCAGGCCGGCGGCGAAGTTGCCGGTGGCCGAGGCGAAGAACCAGGCGCCCATGATGAGGCTGGCCATGTGCGCCGGGGCCAGGCGGTTCATCGCCGACAGGCCCACGGGCGAGAGACACAGTTCGCCGGTGGTGTGGATCAGGTAGAGCAGGAAGATGAAGATCACCGGCGTGAGGTTGTCCGCGCCGGCGGCCTTGGCGCCGGCCACCAGCACCAGGAAGCCAAGGCCCACCTGCACGACGCCAAGGGCGAACTTGGTGGGTGCCGACGGCTCCAGCCCACGCCGACCCAGCACCACCCACAGCCAGGCAAACAGCGGACCCAGGGTCACGATGTAGATGGAATTCAGCGACTGGAACATTGAGGCGGGCACGGTCCAGCCGAACAAGGTGCGGTCCACCGAACGGTCGGTGTAGAGGTTGAGCGAGGCCCCCGCCTGCTCGAACAGCGCCCAGAAGGGGATCTGCGCGATGATCAGGTACAGCGCCGCAATGATGCGGTCGCGATCCTCCTTCGGCAGCCTGAACACGGCGGTATAGAGCACGTAGCCCACCAGCAGCGCACCAGAGAGGCCCAGCAGCGAGCCAACCAGCTTCTGGTGCTGGATCAGGAACCACACCACGCCCACCGACAGCACGCTGATGCCGTAGATCACCCACTCGAAGGGAATGCCCGCCTTGCGCGTGCGCAGCAGCTGCGGATCATGCGGCTCGCCCCGTCCCATCAGCAGCGGCCTGCCCAGCACGAACACCACCAGGCCCAGCAGCATGCCCACCCCGGCGGCGCCGAAGCCGTACTTCCACCCATATGTCTGTCCCAGGTATCCCGCAAGGCCGGCGCCCAGCGCCGCACCCAGGTTGATGCCCATGTAGAAGATCGTGTACGCCGGGTCGCGGCGCACGTCGGTGCGCGGATAGAGTTGGCCCACCATCACCGAGATGTTGGCCTTCAGGAAACCGCTGCCGATGATGATGAACGACAGGGCCAGCCAGAACACGTTCTGCGCCGCGCTCTCCTGGCCGCCCTCCCCCTCGAAGGCCATCATGAAATGCCCGATCACCAGCAGCACTGCGCCGAAGAGCACGGCCTTGCGCTGGCCCAGGTAGCGGTCGGCCAGGTATCCACCCACGGCCGGGGCGATGTAGACCAGCGCGGTGTAGGCGCCATAGATCACCGAGGCCTGCTGGTCCGGGAACAGCCAGTGCTGCACCAGGTAGAAGATCAGCAGCGCCCGCATGCCGTAGTAGGAGAACCGCTCCCACATCTCGGCGAAGAACAGCACAAACAGCCCGCGCGGGTGGCCCAGGATGGTTCTTTCTTCCTCGGCCCGATCCTGATTGGAAGTCATGGATGTCCCTGCCTGGCGACCTGCCGGCAAGCTTACTCGATGAATCCGGTGCGGGAGGCGGGCAATGCCGGGAGGAGGCACTGCCGGGAGAGGTTGGTAGTCGCGAGTGGGATCGAACCACCGACCACTTCCATGTCAAGGAAGTG
>CBFGXE010000032.1:0-35021 GCA_965652645.1 uncultured bacterium
ATGAACATCATGCTGGTGTCGGTCACCGAGCGCACCCGCGAGATCGGCGTGCGCATGGCGGTGGGTGCCCGCCAGGGCGACATCCTGCAGCAGTTCCTGATCGAGGCGGTGCTGGTGTGCATGGTGGGTGGCGCGCTGGGCGTGCTGCTGGCGATGGGGATTTCGGCGGTCGCCTCGCTGATCATCTCCGCGATGGTCAGCGACTTCACCATGGTGGTGTCGGCGGGATCGGTGATCGCCGCGTTCGCGTTTTCCACGGCCATTGGCATCGGATTCGGGTTCCTGCCGGCGCGCAATGCGGCAAGACTGGATCCTGTTGATGCCCTGGCGCGGGAGTGACGAAGATACTGGTACGGGGGTGGGAATGTTCAGGTTTGCACATCGGGGACATGGCATGTGGATTGCGGCCCTCATGCTCGCCGTCCTCGGATTCCAGGGGAACGTGCGCGCAGCCACCTTCCCGGATTGCGACGGGAATCTGGAAATGTCATACCATTCTGCAGTGACTGCGGGAGTTGAACGCTCTCGTGCGCAGGAATTTTCAAAGACTGGAATCAGGATCGAGGAAGCCCGCCATGCGATCATTTGCTGCAATTCTTCTGGCCCTTGTTGTTGCCGGCCCTTCGGTGGCGCAGGAGGCCCCGAAGTACAAGACGACGGGAAAGATCACCGTCATGGATCCCGCCCTCAGGAACCTGATTGACGAGAACGCTCCCATCGAAATCATCAGCGAGGGCTACAACTGGTCCGAGGGTCCGCTGTGGGTCCAGGACAGCACCGTGGCCGGGGGTGGATTCCTGATCTGGTCCGACGTGCCCGAAAACAGGATCTTCAAGTGGGTGGAAGGGCAGGACACCAGCCCTGTGGTCTACATGGAACACTCCGGCTACACGGGCCTGGGTACCTACAGCCGGGAGCGCGGTTCCAATGGCCTCACGGTCGACAAGAACGGCAACATCTATTTTGCGGAACACGGGGATCGGCGCATCTCGGTGATGAAGCCCGGCTACGGCAAGAAGACGGTGGCCGACAACTACCAGGGCAAGCGCTTCAACAGTCCCAATGACGTTGAGGTTGCATCCAACGGCAATATCTACTTCACGGACCCCAGCTACGGCCTGCCGCAGGATCCCGCCGTCAAGGAGCTTGCGTTCAACGGGGTATACCTGGTCCGCCCGAGCGGTGAGGTCGTGCTGCTCACCGACGAGTTCGAGGCTCCCAACGGCGTCGCGCTGTCGCCTGACGAGAAGACCCTCTACATCGCCCAATCCAGCTTCCGCCAGCCGATCTGGAAGGCCTTTGACGTGAAGGCGGACGGCACCATTGCAAACGGCCGTGTGCTGTTGAACGCCCAGGAGGCCGGGTTGAGCGGCCGTGGGGGACCTGACGGGCTGAAGGTGTCAGCCGATGGCACGATCTGGTCGTCCGGCCCCGGGGGAGTGATCATCATTTCGCCGCAGGGCAAGGTGCTGGGCCGCATCGAGGTGGAGACGAACCAGAATCTCTCCAACACCGCCTTCGGCGGGACGGATGGTTCGTACCTTTACATGACCAATGACAACTACATCCTGCGGGTGAAGACCAGGACCAGGGGCACGCGCTGGAAGTAGCTTCTGGTTCCAGTCCGCAAGATCCCTACCTGATGTTCGCCGACTTCACGTCCCAGCTGCTGTCCTTGCAATACGGGCATTCCGGCCCCACCAGCAACCCCTTGCCAGTGACCGACAGGTCGCCCTTGAGATGCCAGTTGAGCCACGCCAGGTGGATCTTCGTGAAGTCCCCGCCGTTGGGCCGGGAAAGATCGCCGCCGTGCCCGAGGGCCTTGTCGAACCACATCACGGGAACACCCAGCTTGCTGATGGCTGCATAGCCCATCTGCCCGCCTTCATATGCCGTATCGCCCTGGCCGCCTTCGATGAAGAGCACCGGGGTGCGCACCAGCTTGTAGAAGTCCTCGTTCACGCGCTTCATGCCGCTGCTGGTGACACCCCAGGTGGTGATGCGTTTGTCGCCCACCGTGCCGATGGCCATCAGCCCGCCGCAGGAGAAGCCGTTGGATGCGATCTTCGATGTATCGAGGCTGTTGTAGTACGCGCTGGCGGGCCTGCTGTTCTCCGCGACCGCCCAGTCGATGTAGCCAAGCAGGGGTTTGCCCTGCGCGCTCATGTCGCCATTGCCCATGCCCGGGCTCCGGCCGCGGCCTTCCGGCGTCGGTGTGCCATCAGCCACCACGAAATAGCCATGCGAGGCGATTTCGCTCATCGCTGCCTGGTTCGACAGTCCGTTCTGCGAGCAGCCGCCTTCACCCCACACGAGGATCGGCAGCTTGCCGGCGGCTTTCAGGTCGGCAGGGCGGTAGATGGTGCCCGTACTGATGCCGGGCGAGCAGTTGTATTCGATGACCACCGGGTGCGGTCCGCTGCCAGCGGCTTTCACATCCACGGGTCGGGATGCGGCGCAATTTGCCGCCTCGGGGGCGGGCACGGTGTCGGGAGCCCCTGCAGCCAGCGCAACTGTGCAGCACGATGCGATGCCCAGCAATCCGGCGACGGTCCATTCGGGAAGCATTGTGGTCCTCATGTCTGTCCCCCGGCATTGAATTGCCGGATGGTACCTCCTGGCCCACTCCCGGAAACGGGGGCCGGAAAGAGTCATGGCCTGCGTCATTCGCTATGCATTATCTCTGCCGGGTTTTGGTGCCCCGGCAAGTGTTGACACACGTCTTTTCTCGCGTAAAGTGCGCGCCCCTATGAATTACCGGCTCCAGGACAAGCTAGTGATCTGTGCGCGGCATCAATTGCCCGCGCGCATGAGCGTGTTTGTCCGCATGGCAAAGGACGATCTGCCCGCGCAGACCAGCTGACCCTTCTTCATGAAGAGGGGTCGCTGTGGCGACCCTTCGGTTCCTCCAGAGGCCCCGATGGCACCGCCACTCGGGGCTTTCGTTCATGGGGGAGCAGCGGGGCACATGGAGATGGAATCGCCGATGAATTCGAACAACAACCAGCCCGGATCCGCGCAGGACAGGCCGTCTTCGCGCCGCCCTTTCGCCGTGGGTGTCAATTTCCACTACGAACCGATCGACCTGGCCGATGCGGTGGTCCAGTCACGCGTCGTGCAGGCCTTCGACAGTGCGGTTGCCAACTACCCCATCCACCGGCTGGTGCGCTGCGCCGCCCGGCGTCCGCTGGAGGGCGTGTTTGACGACCTGGCCTTGAAGTCCGGCCTGACGGCGCAGCGCCTGAATTCCGGGTCGCTGCTGCTCGATGGTGACGGCGTCTTTGTGCAGGCCGAGGGCCGGCGCAAGGCCGACTACTGCTCCTGCGTGTTCTACATCTGGTCCACCAGCATCGAGCGCGCGGAAGAAGTGCGTGCCAGGCTTTTCGCCGTGGTGGGTGACGAGCGTGTGCGCGACCAGATGTTTGTCGTCGACTGGCGGGTGGTGAACCGCCACGGCATCACCCAGTCCAATACCTTCGAGGAACTGGCAGACGACGAGCTGCTCGACGAGGCGTACCCCATGCTCGGGGAACCGGTGTACCGCTTCATCGACCGCTACCTTCGCGCCCCGGAATCCGTGCTGATCCTGATGGGGCCGCCGGGTACCGGCAAGACCCGCCTGATACGCGCCATTCTCGGTGCGCTCTCGCGCCGGAAGGGTGACAGCGCCGAGGTGCTCTACACGGCCGACAAGCTGGTGCTGAAGTCCGACAACATCTTCGTTGATTTCATGACCGGCACGCACGATGCTTTTGTCATCGAGGATGCCGACTACCTGCTGCAGCCTCGTACCGAGGGAAACCAGGACCTGCATCGCTTCCTGATGGTGGCCGACGGCGTCGTGCGTGCATCCGGTCGCAAGATGCTGTTCACCACCAATGTGCCCAACGCGGGTGCGATTGACGAGGCGCTGCTGCGACCCGGCCGCTGTTTCGCCAATGTGGATATCCGTCGGCTCACGCTGGCGGAGGCGCGCCTGCTGGCGACCCGGCTGGCGGGCAGTGCGGATGCGGAACGGGTCCTCGCGCAGGCCGTTGAACCTGATTCGCGCTCGATCTCGACCGCATCGATCTACCGGGCATGGAACAGGCTCCAGGACGCCCCGCCCGAGCGCGCCCTCAAGGTCGCGGCGATCGGGTAAGGTCGCAGGAGACCCGCGTCCGCGCAGCCCGGAGACCCGAGGTGCGGCCATGATCACGCTCCATGCTTTCTCCTCGATGTTCCCCGGCGGCATCGGGGAAACCAAGGACATGCGGGTCCAGTGGGCCCTGGAAGAGATGTCTCCTGCGATCGCGGGCGTGGCCATGTTCGACGCCGGCTTCACAGGCCAGGATCAAACGGCCCGCGACTTCTGGGCTGGCCTGGTGCGCCGCTGGTTCGACAGCCTCGAAAGGCATCTGCAGGGGCGGGAGTGGATTGCCGCCGACGCCTTCACCGTTGCCGACATCGCCCTGGCCGGCGTGCTCCGGGAGGCGCGCGACATGGAGTTTCCGGCCGCATATCCGGGGGTTCGGGACTATGCGGGGCGCGCCCTGGCCCGCCCGGCCTGGCAGCGGACCCGCGAACTGACCGCCCGGCGCATGGGCGTGGCATTGAGCCAGATCGCCTGAAAGTCCTTCCGTGCGCGCCCCCCGCGCATGTGACATAGCGTCACTGGCAGGGACAAAGCCATATCGGATACCCTGCGCGTTTTTTGCGGACCTGACAATCAATGACCTTGCCCGTAATCGTCGCCGGTGGCGGCATCGGTGGCCTCAGCGTGGCGCTCACCCTGCACCAGCTGGGTGTCCCTTGCCTCGTACTGGAGGCGGCTCCTGAACTGCTGCCGCTGGGGGTGGGCATCAACCTCCAGCCCAACGCGGTGCGTGAGCTGTATGCCCTGGACTTCGGCCCGGAAGCGCTGGACCAGATTGGTGTCCAGACCAGGGAGTTCGCGCTCGTCGGCCTGAACGGCAACGACATCTATTCGGAGCCGCGCGGCAAGGGGGCGGGATACCTCTGGCCGCAATACTCGGTGCATCGTGGCCGGCTGCAGATGATGCTGTATCGCGCGGCGCAGGCACGGCTGGGCAAGGAGGCCGTGCGCACGGGCATGAAGGTCACCGGCTACCGCAACCACGAAAACGGCGTCACCGTGCACGCGCAGGACCAGGCCGGCATGACCCATGCCTTCGAGGCATCGCTGCTGATCGCCGCTGATGGCCTGCATTCGGCGGTACGCCAGCAGATGCACCCGGCGCAGCCACCCATCCACTGGGGTGGCGCCATCATGTGGCGCGGCGTGACCCGCGGGGTTCCCATCCGCACCGGGGCGTCTTTCGTCGGCCTCGGCACGCACCGCCACCGGGTCGTCTTCTATCCGATCTCGCAGCCGGACCCGGACACCGGGCTGGCGGACATCAACTGGATTGCCGAATTCACCGTGGACAACAGTGCCGGCTGGCGCAATGGCGACTGGAACCGGCGCGTGACGCACGATGAATTCGTGCACCACTTCGAGCGCTGGAATTACGACTGGATCGACGTCCCGTCGATGCTGCGTGGTGCCCGCGACGTTTTTGAATACCCGATGATCGATCGGGATCCCATCCCCACCTGGCGTGACGGGCGGGTGGCGCTGATGGGCGATGCGGCCCACGTGATGTATCCCACCGGCTCAAACGGCGCCAGCCAGGCCATCATCGATGCGCGCGTGCTGGGTGCCTCATTGCTCGAGCATGGCGTCACCGAACAGGCCCTGCAGGCCTATGACGCGAGGCTCTGCCCGGAGATCTCGCCGCTGATCCTGCGCAATCGGGGCGCGGGTCCCTTCGGCATCCTGAACATCCTTGATGAGCGCTGCGGTGGCGTTTTCGACCGGATCGACGACGTGATCCCGCGCGCCGAGCTGGAGGAGTTCATGGAGCGCTATCGTGCGGCTGCCGGCTTCGCCGTGGCCAGGCTCAATGCGGCGCCCCCGACCATTCCGCCGGGCGCCAGGATCGGCTGAAGCCAGGAGACAGCGATGCTGCGGCACTACGTGTTCATCCGCTATGTCGCCGGCACCAGCGAAGAGCATGTGGCGGAGTTCTGCCGCCGCATGCTGGCCCTGCGGGAACCGGTTCCACAGATCCGCTCGCTCCGGATCGGGCGCGACATCCTGCGCGAGGCGCGCAGCTGGGACCTGGTGCTGGACATGCGCTTCGACTCGGTGGAATCCCTGCGCCGCTACCAGCAGCATCCCCTGCACCTGGATGTGATGAATTTCAACCGCCCCCACGTCGCTGACGTGGGGGCGGTTGATTTCATGGAAGCTGCCGGGGAGGGTTAGGCGAAACCCTTCAGCTCGGAGGCCTTGATCGGCAGCGTGCGCACGCGCCGGCCGGTTGCCGCGAAGATGGCGTTGGTCAGCGCCGGCACCACCGGCGGCAGCGCCGGTTCGCCCAGGCCCGTCGGGTTGTTGTCCGTGATCACGAATTGCACGTCGACCTGCGGGGCCTGGTGCATGCGCAGCAGCGGATAGTCGTGGAAGTTGCTCTGTTCCACGGCGCCGTTCCTGAACGTGAGCGCCTGGTTCAGCGCCTGCGAGATGCCGTCGATCGCCGAGCCTTCCACCTGGTTGGCGCCCGCGCTCGGGTTCACGATCTGGCGACCCACGTCGCCGGCAACCCACACCTTCTCCACGCGCACTTCGCCGGTCTTGCTGCTCACGGAGGCCTGCACCACCTCGGCGAAGTAACCCTGGTGGCTGAAGTAGGCGGCAATGCCCATGCCGGTGCCCTTGGGCAGCTTCTTCTTGCCCCAGCCGGACTTCTCGGCCACGGCCTTCAGCACGCCGGCCATGCGGCCGTTGTCGAAGCCCGCCGAAGGGCCGAACGCCCCGCGGGAGACTTCCGGCTGTTTGGCCGGGCCCAGCAGGTCGAGCTGGAACTGCAGCGGGTCCTTGCCCGCGGCATGCGCCAGCTCGTCGAGGAATGACTGGAACGCGAACGCCAGGGTGTTGCTGCCCGGGGCACGCATCGGGCCCGTGGGCACGTCCAGCGGAATCATCGAAAAGCCGAGGTCCAGGTTCGGCACGTAGCCGGACGGGAATTCGGAGGCGTTCATCGTCGCCGAGCCGGCCGGCTTGCCGCTGTTGGAGTAGGTCACGAAGTGGTCGCGGAAGGCGACCAGCTTGCCCTGGGCATCCAGGGCGCCCTTGAAGTGGTGGAATCCGCCCGCGCGGAACGTGCCGCTCTGCACGTCCTGCCGGCGGTTGCGCAGCAGCTTGATGGGCTCGCCGTGCGCCTTGGCAATGGCGGCAGCCTCCACCATGAAGTCGTTGGAGAGCCGGCGTCCGAAGCCGCCACCATTGCGCGTGACGTGCAGGGTGATGTCCTTCTCGGGGACGCCCAGCAGCTTGGCCACCGCAGTCTGGCCGCCGCCCGGCATCTGCGTCGGCGACCAGATCTCCACCTTGCCGTTCCTGATGGCGACGGTGGTGTTCATCGGCTCGAGGGCCGAATGGTTCACGAAGGGAACCTCGTAGCGGGCCTCGAGCACCTTGGCGGCACCCTTGAGCGCACCGTCCACGTCGCCTTCGGCCTTGATCGATTGGGCCGGCTTTTCCTGGGCGAACTTCGCCGCCTGCTCGATGAAGCCCTGGGTGGAACGCGTGGCCGTTTCGCCGCCGTCCCACTGCACTTTCAGCTTGTCCAGCGCGCGGTTCGCCTGGTGCCACTTGTCGGCCACGATGGCCACGCCATCGGTCAGGCCGTTGTAGAGGCCGGCGTCGAGCTCGGTGACGTTGCCCTTGATGACGTACACGCCACGGATGCCCGGCAGCGCGCGGATCTCATCGAGGTTCGCGCTGACGAACTTGCCGTTGAACACGGGGCACTTCTCGTACACCGCATATTTCATGCCCGGCACGGTCACGTCGATGCCGAAGATCGGCTCGCCGCGCACGATGCGCGGGCTGTCCACGCCGCCGTGCGGCTGGCCGATGATCTTGAAGTCCTTCGGGTCCTTCAGCTTCACCTGGGCCGGATTCGGCGGTGCGATCCTGGCGGCGGCAGTGGCGAGCTGGCCATAGGTGGCCTGGCGGTTGCTGGCCTTGTGGTAGACCACGCCCTCGGAGGTCTCGCACTGGTCCACCGGCACGCCCCAGGAACGGGCTGCGGCGGTGACCAGCATGAGGCGGGCGGCGCCGCCCACGCGGCGCAGCGTGTCATAGTTCATCGGGATCGACATCGAGCCACCGGCGAACTGGCCGCCGTAGCGCGCGGCATCGACCTCGGCGTCTTCGGCCCGCACGTCCTTCCAGGCGACGTCCAGCTCTTCGGCAATGATCTGCGGGAAGGCCGTCTTGATGCCCTGGCCGATCTCGGGATTCTTGTTGACGATGTGGACCTCGCCATTCGGCAGGATCCAGATGTAGGCGTTGAGCGTGGCCGACGCCGGACCCTTGCCGCCCACCGCGAAGGCGGGGAGGCTGAAGTCGAGCATCAGGCCGCCGCCAACGGCGGCGCTGGCGGTGAGGAACCTGCGGCGGGAAACGCCGTTCTTCTGGGCAAGGTGTGACATCACGCCATCTCCCTCGTGTCTTCGGTGGGCAGGCCGGCGGCCTGCTTGATGGCGGCGCGGATGCGCACATAGGTGGCGCACCGGCAGATGTTGCCGCTCATCGCATCGTCAATGTCCTTGTCGGTGGGCTTCGGCGTGCGTTCCAGCAGCGCCGTGGCCGCCATGATCTGGCCGCTCTGGCAGTAGCCACACTGCATCACGTCGAGCGCGAGCCAGGCCTCCTGCACCTTCCTGCCGATGTCGGTCTCGCCGATGGCCTCGACGGTGGTGATCTTCGCGTCCCCGACGGCGGAAACCGGCGTGACGCAGGAGCGTACCGGCTTGCCGTCGACGAGCACTGTGCAGGCTCCGCACAGGCCCATGCCGCAGCCGAACTTGGCGCCCTTCAGTTCCAGTTCGTCGCGCAGCACCCAGAGCAGTGGAGTGTCCGCCTCGACCTCCACGGTCTGCGGCTTGCCGTTGACGTTGATGGTTTGGCTCATGCGATACCTCGGTATGCGCGGCAGGAGCCCGCGCGAAGCCTGATCTTGCGGCCGTCCAGACAGCCCCTGTGGCGCAGTTTACTGCACCCGGCGGGACTGTTGGCCACCCCGGGGCCGGTGCGGTGCGCAAATTGGCCCCGAAGTTTGCAGACCCCCGGGTCCAGATGGGATATTTTGTCAGGCCATCGGGCGCAGTCATCGGCGGACCACAGTCTCCGCAGGCGCCATTTCAGGGGGAAAACACATGAAGGCAAGGCGTTGGGGCATCGTCGGCGGCATCGTGGTCCTTGTCGGGCTGGTGCTCGCATGGGTTCTGTTGCAGCCCGGCCCGATGGCCTTTGCCGAGGGCAGGAGAGTGGCCCTCGCAGACTACGAGGGCAGCCCCACGGGCGTGCCGGCGGATTTCGAGGCCAGCGACCTGGTGGCCAGGGGCCAGTACCTGGCCATCGCCGCCAACTGCCAGGCCTGCCACACCGAGGAGGGCGGAACGCCGTTCGCGGGCGGACGTCCCTTCCCGACCGAATTCGGCACCATCTACTCCTCGAACATCACGCCGGATTCCGAAACCGGCATCGGTGCCTGGAGCGATGCGGACTTCCTGCGTGCCATGCACGAGGGTGTCTCGAAGGACGGCACGCGCCTGTATCCGGCGTTCCCTTATGCCGCCTACACCTACCTCACCGACGAGGACGTGCTGGCGATCAAGGCCTACCTGTCCAGCATCCCCGCCGTGAAGAACACGCCGCCGAAGGCTGACCTGCGCTGGCCCTACAACCAGCGCTGGCTGATGGCCATCTGGTCGAAGATGTACAACCCGAACGAGCGCTTCCAGCCGGTGGCCGGCCAGTCGGCCGAGTGGAACCGCGGCGCCTATCTCTCCGAGGCGCTGGGGCACTGCGGTGACTGCCACACCCCGCGCAATGCGCTGCAGGGCCTCGACAACCGCAACAAGTTCGCTGGCGGCGTGGCCGACGGCTGGCGCGCATACAACCTGAGCAGCGACGAGACCTCGGGCATCGGGGCCTGGAGCGCGGAGGAACTGGAGAAATACTTGAAGACCGGGCGTTCGCCGGAGCACGGCACGGCCTTCGGCCCGATGGCGCTGGCCGTGCACCTGAGCTTCCAGAAGCTCACCGGGTCGGACGTGAAGGCCATCGTCGCCTATATCCGCAGCGTGCCACCGGTCTCCTCGTCCGACCTGCCCGCACCGAAGCTCGAGGCTGCCTCGGCCATTCCTTCGGAGCATGCGGTGGCCGAATCCAACCCCCGCGGCCACCTGATGTTCGCCAGCATGTGCGCGGGCTGCCACTCCTGGACGGGCACCGGCAGCTACGTGCCGCACACCACGCTCACCGGCAACCGCGCCGTGAACGATCCCACCGCCACCAACGTGGCGCTGGCCGTGCTGCACGGCGCGAGCACGCTGCCGGAGTCCGGCGAGATCGCCGTGATGCCGGCGTTTGCCGCGGCCTGGACGGACGAGGAGATCGCCGACGTGTCCAACTACGTGATCGCGCGCTTCGGCGCCAGGCCGTCGTCGATCACGGCCGAAGAGGTCCGCAAGCTGCGCGAGATGCACTAGGCCGGAGAA
Organism: uncultured bacterium; assembly: GCA_965652645.1. Lineage (GTDB taxonomy): Bacteria > Pseudomonadota > Gammaproteobacteria > Steroidobacterales > Steroidobacteraceae > ZC4RG30. Next base: position 10,618 of record CBFGXE010000032.1, read on the forward strand.
AACCTCCGGCCTGGCGTGCGGCACCAGCCCGCACAGGGGGGAGTAGTGCCTTTCAGGGATTTGGCGGTGCGCTCCGTGCGCCCCTGGTGCGTGCTGCTGCTTGCGGTGGCTGGCCTGGCGCTGTCGGCCTGCGGTGGCGGCTCCGGTGACGGGACGCCCCCGGGGAACGATCCGCCGGTTACTCCGCCTCCACCCCCCGGTCCGCCACTTCCCGGCGTGACGTTATCGCCAGCGGTGCTTACGGTCTCCGCAGCAACGGGAACTCCGGGACCCTTCCGCTCGATCGCCGTCACGATCACGAATCCGCCGGAGGATTTCTACTATGGCGCCTGGGCCGATGGCGACGCCGTAGCCGTGGCTGACGCGGATCTCGTTACGGCGCAGCAGGGCAACATCGCGCTGACGTTCTGGGCGCCGAACCAGCTGGGCGCCGGCACCTACGTCGACATGGTGCACTTCCTGGTCTGCGGCGACCCGGGTTGTGAAGACCTGATCGTGGAGGAGGCCCTGCCGGTTGTTTACACGGTGACGGGCAGCCCGGTTCCGACAACCACCTTCAACGTGGTTCCGACCACGGCAACACAGTTCGAGGAATTGTCCGGCGACACCGGCGCGAAGGTCCTGAAGTTGCACATCACCGCCTTCGATGTTCCTCCGCAGGGTGTGTACGTGCGGCTCCTGGAAGAGCCGGCCGAGGGAACGCCGGACCTGGTGACCGGCGTGGAGTTCGAGGAATCCGGCTACATCAGCCCCAATGGCACCGGGTCGGGAAATTACACCGTGACGCTCGCAGCCCCGGTTGCGCTGGGTCCCGGCCGTTACGAATCCGACCTGGTGGTGCGGTTGTGCTTCGATGCCGCCTGCACGATGCCTGTGCCCACCGCGCGGGACACGTTCAGGGTCAGCTACGTGGTGTATGCATCCGAAGGGCGGGAATTCACCATGCGGAAGCTGGACCTCAATGCCGCCTGGGCCGCCTGGGATCCTGTCAGGGAAAAGCTGTATGTGTTGCAGGTCTTCCCGACCGGTGACGGCGCCGTGACCGAGGTGGACCCGGTGACCGGAACCACGGGACCCTCCGCGGTACTCCCGGGTGAGGCCAGGATGATGGCGCTGTCCGACGACGGGCAATTTGCCTACGTGGCTTCCATCCATCCGCAGGTCGTCTATCGCGTCCGGCTGGCGGACATGCAGCTCGAAGGCGAGGTCACGCTGGAGCCGATGCGAACGGCTCGCATGATCGCTGTTGCCCCCGGCGCGCCGGGGACCATCGCGGTATTGCAGACGATGGCCGCGGCGAACAATTCGATCGCAATCTATGACGGCCCGGTGAAGCGCAGCCAGGAGGCACTTGCCGGCACGTCCATGGCGTGGAATGCCACCGGCACGGAGCTTTATGCGGCCGGAACGAATGGTTCGCAACTGTCCCGGTGGGCGGTGACGCCAGCCGGGCTGGAGCTGATCGAGGACATTGCCGCTCCGGGCGGCACCGGCAATGCGCGCCAGATGTTCATGGAGTCCGGCCTGCTCTACTTCAGCTCCGGCACGCTCTTTGATCCGGTTGCGGGCACGTTCAACAACTGGTTCGACTACTGCTGCGACCACCTGGTGGCCCGCGACCCGTTGCAGGGCCGCGTCTTCACGACCGGCACGGACGTGCGCTCCTATTCCATCGGGACGGGCAAGGAGATCGCTACGGCCTGGATTCCCGGCCTCACGGGAGGCCAGTATTTCCCGCCACCGCTGCGGTGGGGCAGCGACGGGTTGGCGATAGTGGACTACAGCGGGGACCTGGTGCTGATCAATGGCAGCTTCGTTGCGCCTTAGGGGCGATCGGTGTTCAGGGTAGTACACTGGCCGCCATGGCGCGGTCAGCCCCCAGCAAGCACGCCGACTGGCCCGAAGGTGCCATCTTCACCGTCGGGCATTCCACGCTGCCCATCGAACAGTTCATCGCGCTGCTGAAGGCCTATGGCATCGAGCGGCTGGCGGATGTCCGCACCGTGCCCCGCTCACGCCACAATCCCCAGTTCAATGCCGATGCGCTTGCCCGCAGCCTTGCTGCGGAAGGCATCGAATACATTCCCATGCAGTCGCTGGGCGGACTGCGGCATCCACGCAAGGACTCCCCGAACACCGGCTGGCGCAACGCGAGCTTCCGCGGATATGCCGATTACATGCAGACAGCGGCATTTGATGCCGCACTGGAAGAGCTGATGCGTCTGGGACGGGAAAAGCGCTCGGCCATCATGTGCGCCGAGTCGGTGCCCTGGCGCTGCCACCGGTCGCTGGTCGCCGACGCGCTGAACGTGCACGGCGTGCCGGCGGTTGAAATCCTCTCGGCGACGAGCCATCGACTGCACAAGCTCACGCCGTTTGCGCGTGCGGAGGGCGGGCGGATCACTTATCCGCCCGAACAGCCGCAACTGTTCTGAGGCAGGCAGGTGCCCGGCGTCAGTTCGCGGCTGCGACGGGGACCAGACGCGCGACCCGGCCCGGGATTGCCAGCAGCACGTAAAGAAAGCCGTCCGGACCCTGGACCACGGTGCGCACGCGCCCCATGTCGGCAAACACGACTTCCTGGTGGGTGACCTTGTCGCCATCGGTGGTCAGGCGACGCAACGAGCGGCCGGCCAGCGTGGCAATGAACAGGTCGTTCTTCCACGCGGGGAAGCGGTCTGCGGTGTAGAAGGTGATGCCGGAGGGCGCGACCGTGGGCGTCCACCAGACCACCGGCTGTTCCATGCCCTCGCGCTCCGTGCCCTCGATGACCTCGCCTGCAAACGAGGTGCCGCGGGAGATCGTGGGCCAGCCGTAGTTGCGACCGGGTTCGATGCGGTTCAGCTCGTCGCCGGCGGCAGGCCCATGCTCCGTGGCCCACATCCTGCCGGTGACCGGATGCTCCTGCAGTCCCTGGGGATTGCGGTTGCCATAACTCCAGATCGATGCCACGGCGCCGGGCTGGTTCACGAAGGGATTGTCGGGCGGGATGCTGCCGTCATCCTTCACGCGATGGATCTTGCCCAGCGGGCTCTTCAGGTCCTGTGCGTCCAGGGCCTTGCCGCGCTCGCCGAGCGTGAAGAACAGGTGGCCCTGCCTGTCCCAGTAGAAGCGGCAGCCGTAGTGGGTATCGTCGCGGTAATAGAACCCGGGGCTGGCGCGGAAGATGGTCTGTTCATCGATCCACGCGCCATCGCGGATGCGGCCACGGACGATCACCGTCATCGACGGGGGCCTGGTGCCGGGGGCGGCTTCGCCGATGGAATCGGAGTACGCCAGGTAGATCCAGCCATTGCTCGCGTAGTCAGGATGGATGGTGACATCGAAATATCCGGCATCCTGGCGCACATAGGGCTTCGGCGTGCCGCGGATGGGTTCTCCCAGCTTGCCCTGGCTGATGAGGCGCAGCGTGCCGGGACGCTCGGTGACGAGCATGTCGCCATTGGGCAGGAACACGAGGCCCCACGGGTTGTCGAGCGGACCGGCCACGGTTTCGAGGCGGAACTCGTGCTTCTCGCTCTTGACGACCACGACATCCGGCGGAGGGGCGGTGGGTATCTGCCCGAAGGCCATTCGCATGCCCTGGGCACGGATGAAGGCGACCAGTGCGGTCTGCTCCGCGTCGGAAAGCTGGCTGCCGAAACCCGCCATGCCCTTCTGGGGAAAGCCGTCGCGGATGCTCTTGCGGATCTCCTCATCGGAGGAACCATGGACCCAGACCGGATCGGTCAGGCTGGGCGCGCTGCCGCCGGCAAGATTGGGTCCGTGGCAACCGACGCAGAGTTCCTGCGCAAGCAGCGGAGCCGGACGCGCGGCGGGATTCACGGCGATCTGCGACAGGGCCGGGGCGCTGGCAAGCGCCATGCCGATCAACAAGGCCAGCGAGTTGTTCTTCATCAGGCTACTTTACCGCGCGCCTGCTGTTCCGGTCGCCATGCCGCGGGTCAGAGGAATTACGTAAGGGTCCCCGACTGCTCGACGGCGCCAAGATACGAGGTCACCACTTTTTCCAGCGCGGCCATCGTCAGCGGCTTGGCAAGATAGTCGGACATGCCCGCTGCAAGGCAGGCCTCCCGGTCACCGGGCATGGCATTGGCCGTCAGCGCGATGATGGGCGTGGACGGGCGGGCCTGGGTGGCCGCTTCCCGTTCCCGGATGCGCCGCGTGGCTTCGAATCCATCCATGCCGGGCATCTGGCAATCCATCAGCACGAGGCTGAAGGGCTGTTCCTGGACCAGCCGGACTGCCTCGGCACCGCCAGAGGCCACGACCACGGCCAGCCCGAGGTTCTCGAGCATGGCCTGGGCAACAAGCTGGTTGATGCGGTTGTCCTCGACGAGGAGGACCTGGTGGCCGCTGGCGGCCTGTGCCGTGGCAGAACCTGGCTGAAGCCCGCGTGACCGCAAGTCGGACGGCGCGGCCCGCGACTTCGCGAGGCGCAGGTCGACCAGGAACCTGGAACCCCGGCCGAGCGCGCTCTCCACATGGATGCTGCCCCTCATGATGCCCACCAGTCGGGCACAGATGGCCAGTCCCAGCCCCGTGCCGCCGTATTCGCGCGTCGTGCTGCCGTCGGCCTGGGAGAACTGCTCGAAGATCCGGCCCTGGGCTGCGGCGGGGATGCCGATGCCCGTGTCTTCCACGCTGATCGAGACCTGTAGGTCTGATGCCGTCTCCTGCAGCAGTGCCACCTGCACGGTGACCTGGCCGGTGTGCGTGAACTTCACCGCGTTGCTCACGAGGTTGCTCACGATCTGCCGCAGGCGGAACGGGTCGCCCCGCACGTCCAGGTGCGCATCCTCGGGCACCAGGCGCGTGATGAGCTCCAGTCCCTTGCTGGCTGCCGGCTGGGCGAACATCGACACGGCCTCCCTGACGACCACGCCCAGGTCGAAGTCGACGTCCTCCAGCGTGAGCTGGCCGGATTCGATGCGTGAGAAATCCAGGATGTCGTTGATGACGTCCAGCAGGTGGCGCCCGGATACCTGTACCGCCTCGGCCCACTGGCGCTGCCGTGGCGTCAGCTCACTGGCGATCAGCAGCTCGTTCATGCCGAGCACGCCATTCATGGGCGTGCGGATCTCATGGCTCATGGTGGCCAGGAATTCGCTCTTGGCCTGGCTGGCGGCTTCCGCGGCGTCCTTGGCATGCTGGAGCTGCGCGGTGCGCACCTTCACCTCGTTCTCCAGCTGGTCGCGATGCGCCGCCAGCCGGCGGTCGCGTTCCTGCAGCTGCTCCACCATGGTGTTGAAGCCATGGCCGAGGGAGTCCAGCTCGATGATGCCACTGGCCGGCATGCGCACGCCGTAATCGGCCTGCCCGGACACCCGCTCCATCGATTCGTTCAGCCGGTTCAGGGGTTGCAGCAGCGATGCGTTGAGCCGCCGCACCAGTGGACCGCTCACGGCCAGGCCGAGCAGGGCAACACCCAGGGTCGCGGCGAGCTGCCATGCGGTCTGCGCCTTGAGCCTGGCCATGCTGACGGCCAGGACCAGCCGTCCGGCCACGCCGGGCTGGATCAGCGCCTCCTGGCCCAGCAGCAGGTAGTCGAAGCCGATCGACAGGTCGTGGATGGCCATCGGGTCGGGATCCGGCAGTTCAAATCCCGGGCGCTGGAAGCTGGCCAGCGGGCGGCCGTCGCTGCGATAGAGCACTGCGCCAGCGATATCCGGGGAGCTGCGCAGGGACTGCAGCAGGGCATCGGCTGCGGCGGCGTCCTCGAATGCCAGCGCCGCCGTGCTGTTCTCGGCCAGGATCCCTGCCTGCACGCGACTGGTGTTGAGCAGGGAGATGAGTCCCAGCACGCTGCTGCTGAAAACGAAGAGCACGGCCACCAGCCCCAGGGAGATGCCCAGGCTCAGGCGGTTGATGCGATGCAGGCGCCCCGCCAGCGTGAAGGGGGTCTTCACCGCACGACCTCCGTTGCCAGCTTCAGCAGCTTGGAGCTCAGGCCGAGTTGCGCCTGCTGCGCAGCCTTCACGTTGGCCGAGAAGGTGATCTTGTCCACGGCGACGGTCATGTTGAGCATGACGCCCTGGCTGGTGGCGCCCACGCTTTCCGCAACGGTCAGTACCGGGACATCGCGCAGGCGTTCGGCAATGCCCGGCAGGTCGCCGGCTGCCGATCGGGAAATGAAGACAATCTGGCAGGTGTCGAGGGAATCAGCCCGTGGCGTGCGTTCGATGGCGATCTGCCGGTGGTGCACCGCCTTGCCTTCGAGTTCATCGAGCTCGGGCCCGAAGGAATCCCGCCCATGGATGCACACCTTGAGCGTGCTGCCCACCTCGGCCGGCCATTCGGTGAACAGTGCAAAGTTGTAGAGGAAGGCCGCCTTGAGCTGGTATTCGGAAGGCGCGGCGGCACGCGCGGGAACCGCGGCCGCAAGCGCGCCCAGCAGCAGGATTGCGGCACGCATGGCCTTCAGAACCGGTAGCCCAGCTCGAACCTGGCGCTGCGCCCATCCTGCTCGAATGCGTTCTGCCAGTTGGACCGCGAGCCTGGCGTGGCGTAGTGCTTGTCGAAGAGGTTGTAGATGACCAGGGAGGCTTCGAGTCCCTTGCGCGCCGCGCTCCGGCCCAGCGAGAAGTTCGAGACCGTGTAACCACCGACGTGGCTGCCGTCATTGGTCAGTCGCCTGGAATCGTGGCGCAGTTCGTAGCTGGCCCGGATGCCGCCCCAGGGCAGCAGGCCGGAGAGGTTGACCTTGGCCAGCACATCCGGTGAATTGACCAGCGCGGCGCCGCTACGGTAGGCCACGTCCTGCAGCGAAAGACTGCTGCGCAGGCGCACGCCGGAAGCCCAGGTGCGATCCACTGACAATTCCGCGCCGCGGGCCGTGATCTGCTCGCCCGACTGGTATTGCGGAATCCCGTTGTCCGGGTGCAGGCCCAGCGCAATGAGATGCCTCATGTCCCACTGGTAGAGGGACGCGCGCAGCGTCGTCGCCTGGTCGAGGCGATGGTCGGCCACCAGCTCGAGCGTGTCGATGCGCTCGCCGCGCAGGGCCGGGTTGCCCACCAGCGACCCGCCATCGTCATAGTCGCGCTCGTAGGCATTGGGTGCGCGGTGCGCGCGCCCGTAGAGAGCCTTGAGCGTGGTCGCCGGCGTGGCCTGCCATATCAGTCCCGTGCGCGGGCTGGCGGCCGTGCCGGTCAGGTCATTGCGGTCGAGACGAAGTCCCAGCGTCGCCGTCAGGCGGGGCGAGACTGCCCATTCGTCCTGGGCATAAACGCCCAGGCGATAGCCGGGGCTGCTGATCAGGAGATTGTCGGCCGGGTCTCCCGTCACCGGAACCACCTGCTCGGAACGGGGTGACTCCTGCCCCTCGATTCCGGCCAGGAACTTGTGGTGGTCGAATGCGGTGTAGAGGACGCGCAGTTCGCCACCATAGAGACGGCTCTGCGTATCCGAGGCAAAGTCTTCGCCGCCGTACCAGAGCAGCGTGCGGTACTGGAGAGACCTGCGGAACAGCCGCGCGGAAAGGGTGAGCCGGTCGCCAGCGAAGCGATCCTCGTACTGGAGCTGCGTCACCGCCAGCTTCGATTCAATGTACTGGCCGGGAGTGAGCGGGTCCGAGCGGAAGGCGCCCGTGGGATCCTGCTTCAGCCACGAACCGTAGGAATGCTCGATGGCCCACGGGCCGCGTCCCACCTGCGCGAACAGGCGCCGGGTCTTCTCGCCGTCCATGCCGGCCGCCACGCCCGAGATCCCGGCGGCGCCATAGTCGAAAAACAGGTCCTCGCCGGCGGAGTTCATGCCGGACACCGACAACAGCAGGTCCACGCCGTTGTCGAACCGCTTGCCCCAGCTTGCACGACCCTCGCGCAGGGACTGCGGGTGCTGGTAGGTGGCGGAGATCTCGCCGCCGTCCAGGTCGCGCGCCGGGCGCGTGATCACATTGACGACGCCGAACATCGCGTTCTGGCCATACACGGCGCCACCTGGCCCGGGGATGAACTCGATCCGTTCGATCAGGTCCATGTCGATCGGGAAAGCCTGGCCGGCAACGCCGCTGTCGTAGATCGGCTCATTGACGCGATTGCCGTTGATCATCACCAGCAGGCGCGTGTTGAAGTCCCCCGGCAGGCCGAATCCGCGGGCACCCAGCGAGGTGATCTGGCGGTTGTTGGTGGTGTGGATGCCGGGCAGGCTGGCCAGTGCCTCATCCAGCGTGCGCCAGCCGAATGCCTGGATCTCCTGGCGCGTGATCACGACGGCGGCTGCGGCGACTTCGCCCTGCGCCTGGGCATATTTCGAGGCGCCGACGATCTTCAGTTCAAGCAGCTGTTCGAGGGACAGGACCGTGAGGTCGCGCAGCGCCTGTCCGTGGGCGGGCAACCCGAAGACCAGGGCCAGGCCCAGGGCTGCTGCCGGCTGCAGGCACTTGCGTAGCGGAGCGCGTGCGCTGGACGCTGGCGGTCGCGGACTGTTCGGCATGAAGTGTCGTCCCGGAAACCTCACTGGAGGTGTTTGCATCCGGGATTCTAGGGAGTGCCGGGAGAGGGCCCGGCGAAGCCAGCCGGCAATTCCGGGAAATTAAGGGAAAGCCTGATCCGGCCGTTGCAGGCCGGTTGATGTCGTGGCGGCTTGGCGAGCTCAGGGCCAGTTGAAACGAACCCCGAACGAAATCCGTCGGGCGTCCTTTCCGAAGGCCTTGTCAACGTAGTCGTAACCCGCGCGCAGGGCCCAGGCGTCGTTGAGTGATGCCACTGCGCCTATTCCGGCGGCCAGGCTGGTGCGGGAATCGGTGCCAAGCAGGTTGTTGAATCCCAGGCTGCCGGTTACGGATCCCCTGATCCTGGTTTCAGTCTTGCCGATGAAGGCACCGGCACGCCCCTCGATCGACAGCCTTTCATGTACCGGCCAAGTTCCGGCCAGCGCAAGCAGCACACCGCTGGACTGTACGCCGATCCTTGCATTCGTGACGGGAGGGCTGAGCTGGTTCTCGATGTCGTAGCTGCCTTCCCCGAGATCCAGGAATGCGCCTTCCACGGCCAGGTGATCAGTGAACCGCCATCCGATCGTGATCCCGAAGCCGGTGGCGCTGCGGTCGCGACCAGTGGGCTGGAATCCGGCTTCCTCGATCCCCGTCGAATCCAGTCCGACCCGGGAGCGGGATATATCCAGCACGGCATAGGGAGGGGGTGGCAGGGCGAAAGCCTGTGGCGCCAGGGCGCAGAGTGCGATTGCCACCAGTGATGTGGATCTGTTCCGGAGCATTGTTCTGGTCATGGCGGCAGGATACCCCTCAAGAACCTCTCGACGCATTTGTGGCGACGATGCGCGTCGTACCGGGTGGGGGTGATTCGCTGGGTGTTATGAGGGGCAGCCTGGTGAAGCGGGGCGATGGCGGCCGGGCCTTCACGAACCGCAGTACGAGCCGACCGGGCAGGCATGCAGACCGGCTATGCTGTACGCGACTGGATGGCGCGCGTGCCGTAAAGCCAGACGAAGGGGGGTTCATGCCAGATCACAACAGGCCGGCAACCAGGCCTCTGCTCGCACTGTTTGCGCTTTTCGTAACTGCAGCCTCCCAGCCAGCGGCGGCGGCACAGTCCTGCGACCGCTCCTGCCTGGCCGACCTGCTCAGCACCTATGTGGACGCCCTCGTGGCCCGTGATCCTTCGCGGCTGCCCCTGGCGGAGAAGGTGCGTATCACCGAGGACTCCAGGGACATCCGCCTTGGAGACGGGCTCTGGAAGACCGTCACCGGCAAGGGAACCTTCCGCCACGACTACCTGGACACCACCAGGCAGGTGGCGGCCAGCCACGTGGTGGTGCTCGAGGGCCAGGCCCAGGCGCTGCTCTCCGTGCTGCTGCACGTGGAGGATCGCAGGATCGCCGGCATCGAGACCCTGGTCCAGCGCATCACCCCCGAGTCGCGCTTCCAGCCCACCGAGCTGGGCAAGCCGGTGCGTGGCATGGACGACCCGGTTCCCCGCGGCCAGCGCCAGTCGCGCAAGGAAATGATCCGCATCGCGCTCACCTACACGGAGGGGCTGCGCGTGGGCAACTTCACCGATGCCGGCACGCCCTTCGCGCCCGGCACCTACCGCGTCGAGAATGGCATGATCACGGCAGGTCCCGGATGCGGCCGTGCCGACTGCGGGCTGTATGCGCAGAACATCATCCTGCATCCGGGCATCATCGCCAGCGTGGCGGCGGTGGACGAGGAGAACGGCGTGGTGCTGCTGTGGATGAACTTCGGCCTCACCGGCAATTCCTACGGCGAGGGCAACGCGCTGGTGACCTTCGAGGCATTCAAGGTGTGGGGTGGGCAGATCCATTCCATCAATGCGTTCTTCAAGGGCCTGCAGATGGCTACGGCGCGATACTGGCCGTCCACGGATCCGGTGAAGTAGAAGAAGCTCGAACAGGAGGGGAGGGGGATGATGAAACACTTCAAGCTGCTGGTGGCAGGCGCAGCGCTGCTCGCCGTCGCGGGCTGCAGCAAGGCACCGGTTGATGCCACGGGCTGCGATCGCGCCTGCCTCGACGGCATGCTCACTTCATACCTGGACGCGGTCATTGCACATGATCCATCCAGGGCGCCGCTGGTGACCGGCTTCCGCCAGACCGAGAACGCCATCAACGTGGCGCCGGGGCAGGGTGTGTGGCAGACCGTCACCGCACTGGGAGAAGTGCAGCGGCGGTATTTCGATCCGGTGACGGAGCAGGCCGGCTACTACGGCACCGTGATGGAAGGCGATGCAACCGCCATCGTCACCGTGCGGCTGCGGGTGGAGAACAAGGAACTCACCGAGGCGGAGTGGTACATCGCGCGCGCGAACGACCCGGGCCTGAACGGGCCGGTACTGCACAATCCCGAATACCTCGCGCTGCATCCACCACGCCAGGGGGCGCCGTCGGAAGGCAGGATCGTCGACCGCGCCACGCTGGGCCGCATTGTCGACAGCTACTTCGATGCGATCACCTCGCATGACGGTTCAATAGCGCTTACCCACAAGGGCTGCGGTCGCGCCGAGAACGGCCACCCGGCTCCGGGAGGCGACTTCCTGCCGCCGGCACCGCCGCGTCCCGGCCAGCAGGCAGGTCCTCCGGGTCCCCCGGGCGGCGGCAGGCAGGGCGGTCCGCCGGGTGCGCAGGGTGGTCCGCCGGGCCGGCAGGGCGGCCCTCCGGGTGCGCCGCCTGCCGGTGGGGGGACGATGGACTGCGTCACCGGCCTGCAGAACTTCAATGCGGTCATGGTGGCGGCCCGCCGCATGCCGCTCATCGACGAAGAGCAGCAGGTGGTGATGGCCACAGGTGTGTTCATCCGTCGGCCGGGTTCGCCCACGCGGCGGCTGGCATCGGCCTGGTGGTTCATGATCGACGACGCGAAGATCCGCACCACCTACACGGCGATGTTCTATCCACCGCCGGACCTGGCCGTGCCGAACTGGCCGCCGTATGACGGCAACTGGCCCCTGCCGGCCCCGGCGGCGACGCCTGCGCCGCCTCAGCGACCGTAGAAGAACTGCGGCTCGGAGCGTTGGTGGGAAGGGATTCCCGCCTCCTGCTCCAGCTGCTCGACTTCCCGGGTCACTTCCTTGTGCAGCTTGCGCCAGTCAAGTTGCGGCACGGTCTTGTCCGGGTGCGCCTCAAGGACCTTGTGGAAGGAGCGCCCGAAAAGGGTGGTGTCGCCACTGCTGTCGCAGCCGAAGCTGGTGCGATCCGCGCGCGCGGCGGTGATCACGGTCACCTTCTTCACGTTCCGCAGTGTCTCGTCGGGGCCGGGGGCCTCCTTGCGAGGCAGGACGAAGCCGCCGGAATAGCAGGCCTGGATCACGACCACCTTGCGGGCCCTGGCAGGGAACTCCCTGAGGGCATTGGCCAGCAGCGCGGGCGTGAACATGTGTTCGTGCGGGTCGATGCCGGGCGTGAGCCGCGACTGGTACAGGCGCGAGAAATAATTGGCCCAGCCCCAGCGTCCATCGTCCACGCGTACGCCTTCCATGGAGACCTGGAAAGGCGCCACCCAGGGATAGGCCTCCGAGTTGCTGTCGGCGCGCGCCTCCGAGATGGCCTGCTGCAGGAAGGCTCCCTGGGGATCGATCGACCTCACCACCTGTTCCGACAGGTTGATGATCGGCGGCGTGCCGTGGCTGGTGATGTAGAGGAAGAAATCCTTCGCGGGATAGTCCTGCGCAACCTGCCTCAGCGCAGCCAGTACTTCCGGTGGCGATGCCAGGTGACAGGGCTCCAGGGCTTCGGCCAGGATGAGGAACTGCCAGGTGTCATCGGTCTGTTCCGGCGGCGGGGGAGTGAAGAAACATTCGATCTGTTCCGCCGTGTAGCCCCTGGCGAGCCAGAGCGCACGCTGGTCGACCACCTCCTGCGCGAAGTTGGCGATGTCCCGCGCGCCGGCCACGAGAAAGATGCGTGCCTCGGGAGAAATCGGTGCCGACGATGGCTGCAGCCAGCGGCCGATCGGTGGTTCCCGGAACAGGTTCGGTCCGGCAAATCGTTCGGCAGCGGGCGACAGACCCGTGGCCAGCAGGCTGGCGAGCAGCAGCGGCCAACGCATCTCAGTTGGTGGCGAAGCAGCAGGACTGCCCCTCGGGTCCCGGAGCAGGCCCCGGAGGCACGGTGGGTGCCGCGGGCGCCTGGGGCGCAGCACGCTGCGGCGCGGCTGCCTGTTGCTTCGACATCTGCTTCATGAGCCCGCCTCCCCCGAGAACATGGGCCGGAACTATGGGCTGCTGCCCCGGAACTGTAAAGATTGGATCCGGGTGGCAAATCCGGCGGGTTACAACGTAATCTCACCCGCACACGACAAGAACCAAGGGGCAGGGCCCGGTCATGAAGACGAGACTCCTGGCGGCAGCGTTTATGGCGGGATTGCTGGCCGCCTGTGCCGGTGTCCGGACTGGTCCAGCAGCCGGTGCGCCGGCACTCCCGCCCGTGGACAACTACACCGACTTCGGGCCGTTCACACCTGTTGTGGAAACGGGCACGGGCCCGGATGGCACCTACACCATCGTGCGCCCGCAGACCCTGGGTGACAACGGATTCAGGCACCCGCTCGTCATCTTCGGCCCAGGCATCGGCGGCGCGATGGATTCGATGGCAGACCTGCAGCGCAGGATTGCCTCTCACGGCTTCGTGGTCATCGGCAGGCAGCTGGATGGCCCGCCGCGCGATGCCGAGAACAACCGGCGCATGATCGCCGGCCTGGACTGGCTCATCGCGCAGAACAGCGCCAGCGGCAGCCCCTTCGAGGGGAAGCTCGATGTTGATCGAGCCGCCTCCATGGGCTATTCGGTGGGAGGAACCGGCGCCGTCGACATCGGCGCGCACAAGGCCATCGTCACGGTGATCTCGATCCACGGCCACAGCGCGGAGGCACCGCTGCACGGTACCCTGCTGCTCATTGGCGGCACGAACGACGTGATGCGGGATGGCCGCTCGTGGCTGGCTCCGACCTACGAGGCTTCGCAGGTACCCACCTTCTTCGCGCTGGTGAAGGATGCCAACCATGGCTACCCGTCGCGCGCAGTCGATGGAGTGCAGGCGGGCGTGGAAGCTCCCGCCATGATCGCCTGGCTGCGGTACTGGATCCATGGCGACCAGGGAGCCAGGAAGTATTTCTTCGGTGACGACTGCGTGCTTTGCACCGCGCCGTGGTCCGATACGCAACGCAAGAACTGGCCGTGACCATGAACCCGGCCATTCGCACTCGCGCGTGCATTGTCCTGCTTCTCGGCGGGCTCGCCGGCCTGCCCGGCGGCGTGGTCGCACAGGCGCCCGCCGGGAATCCCGGCACACCGGCGGCACCGGCCGCGCCACCTCCGGGGCCGAACCGTGGACCGCCGCCGGCCGTCGATTTCGGCCCGCTGCCGGAAATCCACGCGCCGGTCCCCAACACATTGCCCGGCCGGCTCGGCAAGCCGCTGAAGTGGGTGTCGACGGGACCGCTGGTGGTGCCCCGGCACGACAGCACGCATTTCCTGTTCTCGATAAAGGATCCGACCGTGGCCCACGTCGATGGCATGTGGCAGGTCTATGCCACGGCCAACATGATCATGGGCCCGCAGGCCGCGGAGCTCGGCAAGCCCGGTGCGCAGCGCCCGGCCCGCGGCGGAACCTTCAACATGGTCCACCTGAGTTTCGCGGACTGGAAGGATGCCCCGGACGCCAGGCTCTTCTACATGGACAATGCCGGCTTCGAGGGCTACAAGTGCGCGCCGGAACTCTTCTACTTTCCGCCGCACGACAAGTGGTACTACACCTTCCAGACGCAGGCGCCGGCCTTCAGCACCAGCGCGACGCCCGGTGACCCGAAGTCCTGGACGGAGCCGGAGAAATTCTTCACCGACGAGCAGTACCGCCAGTACATGCCGCGCCTGCCGATCGACTACCACTTCATCGGCGATGGCGAGCACATGTACATGTTCTTCACCGGCGATGACGGCAACTTCTACCGCAGCCGCACCTCCTACGCCGAGTTCCCGCGCGGCTTCAGCAAGCCCGTGGTGGCCATGCGGGGAACGCGCAACACGGTATTCGAAGGCAGCATGACCTACCGCATCAAGGGTACCGACAAGTACCTGACCATCGTCGAGGCGCTGGGCGTGCGCTACTACCGCGCCTATGTCGCCGACCGGCTCGATGGCGAGTGGTATCCCGTCGAGGGCTTCGACACGATGGAAAGGCCATTTGCGGGCCGGGCCAATGTCACGTTCGAGCCCGGGGTCGAGCCGTGGACCATCCAGGTCAGCCACGGCGAGCTGGTCCGCGCCAGCAACGACGAGCGCATGATCCTCGATCCGGACAACCTGCTGTTCCTCTACCAGGGCATCAGCGAGGCCGACAACCGGGGTGACTACAATGCGCTGCACTACCGGCTCGGGTTGCTGCGCGCGGTGGATTGATTTTACTGGACGGTCTGGAGGTTTGAATGTCGAAGTTGCTTGCCGCCTTTGCGGCCCTGATGCTCGCTGCGGTTGCTCCCGCCCATGCCCAGTCGGCCGACGAGGCCGCGGTGGCCAGGGCCAACGAAGCGCTCTCGAAGGCGATCGTGGCTGCCGACAAGGCGGCGCTGGAAAAGATCACCTGGCCCGAGCTCACCTATGGGCACTCCGCGGGCAAGGTGGAGAACCGCAAGGAATTCGTCGACGCCCTGGTCAACAAGCAGTCCGTCATCAATTCCATCGAGAACGTGAAGCTGTCCAGCACCTTGGCCGGTGACGTGGCGGTCACGCGCGGCACGGCCACGTTCATGGTGGCGGGTGCCGGTGGTTCGGTGACGAAGGCCGACCTCACGCTGGTGCTGGTCTGGCAGAAGCGCAACGGCGAGTGGCGCCTGCTCGCCCGCCAGGCCTTCAAGGTCTGAACCGATCGCCTCCGGAGCCCTCCGGTGGGGCTCCGGATCGGCGGACGCGCCTTCCCTGGCACGTCCGCCACCGGGTCAGTTGTATCGGGTGCGCACCTGGTCGAACTTCACTTCGAGCCGGTCGCGGCAGTCGTCCGTTTCCATCATCAGGTTGAGGCTGGCAAGGCCGGCCCTGCCGATGCCCAGCAGGTGCGCATCCCGGGCGCGTTCGAACTCCTCCATGGCTGCAGCGGCGGGTGGCGTGGAGCCGCTGGCCCGGGACTGGAAGCGGCTGACCGCCTGTTGCCAGGAGGCCAGTTCCTGCTGCGCGGTTTCCAGTTGCTTCAGCTGGGCACCGGCCATCTCCTGCAGCGCGCGCACGTCCCTGGCCAGGCCGCGCAGGGCGGCCAGCTCCGCGGCCCGTGCCGCGTAGGTGTCCACGTTGGCGTCGGCCAGGTTCTCGAAGGCAGTCCCTGACGGACCCGGCATGAACTGCGCGCGCAGGCCCTGCAGGCGCTGGCCGACGCCGGGCGCACGCAGGTCCCGGGCGCGGCAGGCCAGTCCGATGACCTGGCTGCCTGGTTCCCCGGGCGGATCCACGATCGGGGGTGGCGCCTCCCCGGGCTCCTCGTTCACGGGGATCTCTTCCGGCATCTGCTCCACGGGAATTTCGGTGTAGTCCTCCCGGGGCGGCCGGGGACGCGGATCCTCCCCGGGCTTTGGCGGCTGCGGCTGCGGCTGCGGCGTCGTGCCGCTTTCGCAGAACTGCAGCCGGGTGGTGATGCGGATGTATTCCCGGATGGCTTCATCGAGCATGGGCTCGAGCATCTCGATCTGCTCCAGCGCCCCGAAGATGATGCCAAGGTCCTTGCCGAAATTCTGCGCCGCCAGGTATGCCTCGCCATAGGTCTTGCCGAGCGCCACGGCCGCATTCTGCGAGGCCAGCACGGCCGTGCTGACGATGCCCTTGCCCACCTTGTTCCAGTCCGACGGATCGGCGACAGCGGCCTTCACGTCGTTTGACGCACTGATGCTGTCCCATGCGAAGGTGGTGATCGATATGGCCTGGTTGTTGGCCGTGACGGTGCGCGACAGCGGGATGCCGCGGGCCGTGGCGAACTTCACCTGCTGGCCCTGGCCGAAGCTCAGGGTGCCGATGATGCTCTCGGCCGTCTTGGTGGCCATCTCGATCGTGGTGTCCTTGATCTTGCTGGCGGCGCGATCAAACTCCGCGTCACGGGTGAGGCTGGTGATGCGGCTCACCAGCGCGTCGATCCTGCCCTTCAGTTCCGCCTGCTTCGTGCGCAGCTGCTGCTTCACATTGTCATCGCATAGCACGATCTCGAAGCGCACCGGCCCTCCCACGGGGGTGCCGCACAGGGTCTTCGCCTGCAGGGACGTGGACCCCAGCTTCACCGGCTGGATCTGCACGGTGCGCGAGGTGTTCACCACGCTGGCGATGCTGTCGTCCGTCGCCGTCACCTGCACCAGTCCGTCGACCGGATCCAGGCGCAGCGGGAAGTCGTAGGTTCCGGTGGCGCGCATGCCATTGGCCGCGTAGAGGCCAAGGGTGGGAATGGCCGCGCCGTTGTTGATGCTGACCAGGTCGACAACGCTGCCGCTGAGCGCTGCCGTGGCCTTCCGGCCGTCGCGGGTGTATTCGACGGTGAGGTCGGCCTTGCCGGGCGTGGCGCCGGCGACAGTGGCCGTGTTTCCATCCTGCGAGCGCACCGCCAGCACATTGCCTGGAGACGAAGTGAAGCTGAACTGTCCTCCGGAAGGCGTCGCCTGCGCGGGCACGTTGGCCTGCTCGCCGCGTGCCAGGTGCAGGCAGGCATTGAGCCCGACCGTGGGGTCCTCCCCGCCGGACTTGTAGCGCAGCGTGAGCGTGCCCCGCCTGAGCTCATGGCCCAGGCACATGGGATTGGCATGCAGCACGGTGCCGTCGAAGGTGTAGCTCTTGTTGAAGCCCTTCTGCAGGTCCTCGAGCGTGATCGCCAGCGAGGGCGCCAGCTGGATCGTGCCGGCCGTATGCATGCTCATGTGCACCGGCATCTGCATCGAGTATCCCGCGGAGTCGGTGTGGCACATTCCCAGCTCATCCGCGCTGAAGGAGAACGCGGGCTCGTCGTCCACGCCGGAGCCGGCCAGCCCGATGGTGAAGTGCACGTCGTTGCTGCCATTCGGGCGCACCTGGGAGCGCATCACCACCGAGCCACGGTCATCCACGCAGGTCACGTCCTTCGACGCAAAACTCGCGCTGGCCACTTCTTCCTGGTTGGGCTGGGTGGTGTCGAACGAGGTGTAGCTGAAAAGCAGGTCCGACAACGGCCCGGGTTCCACGGCCACCGCGCTGGTCCATCCCAGGGTCCAGTCGCCGCCGGTGCAGTTCTCCCCGCCGATCCTGCTGCCTTCCACCTTCACCGATGCGTACAGCGGCGGCGGCTCCACGGCGTCGCTGCCGGCGACCGAGGCTGCGATGACCAGGGCCGGCGCGCCGGCCATCCACATGTGGCGGGGCTTGTGCATGACTACAGTCCCAGTTCCCTGGCGAGGTCATCGCTGGACTTGCGGGCCGCAGGGCCGCGACCGGCAGCGGCGCTTTCCTGCAGCTGGCGCTGCATCTCGCGGGCCTGCTGCTGCAGAGCCGCCACCTTCGCGGGATCGGCGAAGCTCGCGGCCATGTCCTCGGCGGCCTTCCGGGCGGCGTCGATGCCCGGCTGCATCTGCTGCTGCAGGCTGGCGTTCAGCCGCTCCTTTGCACGACGGGATTTCTCCTCCGCCCCGGCGATGGCGAAATACTCATCAGCCAGCATCAGCTTCTGCTGCGCCATCGCGGTGTCTCCCAGCTTCTCGGCCTGGCTGCGGATCTTCACGGCCCTCGCCGTGCGGCCTTCATCCGTGGCTTCGGCATAAGCAACGTAGTCCACGGCCTCCTTCAGGAGGTCCGGAGCCGCCGCGTACTGGCCCGTCAGTGCCGCCACGCGGGCAAGCGCGCGCTCCTGGCGGCGCTGTTCGAACTGCCGCTCTTCCTGCGGGTCCATGGTCGCGAGGCCCCACTTCCTCACCAGCTCCAGCGCATCCCGCGACGCTTCGAATCCATCACGGGGATAGTTCCGCTGCAGGGCCTGGGCGCTGGCCGTGTACTTCTGCAGGGCGGCACTGTCCAGGGGACTCTCCGGACGTGACTGCGACAGCGCCAGCCGCTGCTGCAGGTACTTCTCGTCAAAGGCCTTTGCTTCCGCAGCCAGAGCCCGCTCCACGCCCCGTTGCGGCATGCCGCGCACACGCGCCGGCAGGGTGGGGTCGAGCTCGTATTTCCCGGTGACCGACAGGCGCACGCTCTCGTTCTCGCGAAAGGCCTCGCTGGCCCGGTACTCGAAGTGCCTTGCGGCCCTGGTATACAGCGCGGGATCGTCGGGCATGGCGTCGGTCCAGGCGACCAGCGCGCGGTCCGCATCGCGGAACCGGCCGCCGCCCTCGTAGAACTCGAACGCGGCGGCATGGTCGCCCTTCGCGAGCGCGGCCTGCGCCAGCGGTCCTGACAGCTGCGCCGCACGTTCCGCTGCGGCCCTGGCCACGGGGTTTGGATCGCAGGTGTACTCCTGCGCCGCGACATAGTGGCCGAAGGCGGCGCGCAGGTCGCCATCCTTTTCGGCATTCTGTCCCTTCGAGAACGAGTTGGTGACGTCGCGCACCGAGGCATCGGCCGCGCAGTCGGCATACACCGGTGCCGAGGCCGCCAGCAGCAGCGCGGCGGCGAAGATGAACTTGAGTGACTTCATGGGTTTCTCCCTGGATGTGGATGATCAGCGCAGCAGGCCGCCCACCGATCGAAGCTTGTCGCGGATGGTTTTCCTGGCGCCGGTCTCGCGCACCTCTGCAGCCACGGTCTGTTCCACCGAGCCGGTCACGAGCTTGTCGGCATTCGAGACGTCGTTGCTGATGCCTGATGCCTCGGACTTCACGGGACGCGCCATGGCATCGCGGAGCTCACCCATGAATCCTCCGCCGAAGTCCCCCGCGCCTCCCATGCGGTTGAATCCTGCCGGCACCTCGAACAGCGCCGGGTCCTGCGGCTCCACCTGGATGTTCTCCAGCGTCACCGTCATGCGCGTGGACTTCCTGCCGGACTTCGACACCACGTCCATCTTCACGGGGATGCCCGAGTCCGTGTACCAGAGGTAACCGCCGGCACTCTTGTCCTTCATCACGAACTTGTACCTGGTCGCCGGCAGGCCGGAGACGATCTCCTCGTCCACCACTTCAAGTTCGGCCTGCCCGGGATTCACCGAGCCGGCCTGCCTCGCCGCCTTGCCGAGGTCCACCTCCTGGTACATGTTCTGCATCGGCATCAGCGTCCAGCCCTGCTTGCGGTCCATGCGCAGGATCAGCACGGTGGACATGTCGCCCACGCGGGTCTCGGTGCGCTCCATGCCGGGCGCTGCGTGGACGCGACCCTGCATCTCGACGCCGTCGGCCTCGACGCGGCGGTCGGCGGAATAAGCCACCGTGAGTGTCGGGGCGGTGGCCGCCGCGGCCGGTCGGGCCAGGATGGCGGAGGCGACCGCCAGCGTGGCGGTGCTGGCCAGCATCGCGATGTGGCCGGTGAAAATTCTCTCGGGATGGGACATGCGTGAGCTCCTTGCTGCGTGTCGGATGAAGGCGGCGCCTTCGGTGCTGCGCATACTGGAGTGCTGCGCAAGGCGGCTCATCGGCCTGAGGGACCATGGGCGGGGGTGCCGGGGGACCATGTCACCCCTGGTCCTGGAATGGCTCTTTGGGCCGATGGCGTGGCTCCCGTCGATCCGGATGATGGGTATCACCGGCAATGGGCCGGCAATATCCGGAGGCCACCTGGCGATGACCCCACCCTCGCAGGACGATCCGTCCGCGCCCCCGGGAGAAGGCCGGCCTGAGGTTCATTCCCTTTCGGGAAGTCACATTGCCGGGGTGGCCACACCCGGCCGCGGGGCGAAGCAGGTGGAGATGTGGGTGGCGCGCATGGACGCCGGGGCCTCCACGCCACCGCATGTCCACGACACGGAGCAGGTGGTGCACTTCCTGGGCGGCCGGGGATGGGTGACCCTGGACGGGCGGGAAATTCCCTTCCAGCCCGGCGACACGCTGATTCTCCCGGCCAACACCGTGCACCAGATCGTGGCCGAGACCGAAACCGGCTATGTGGCGGCAATGCCCGCCGGCGGCACGCTGCGGCTGCCCTACGGAGAGGTCATCGACCTGCCCTGGCGGCGCTGAGCGGGGGTATCGACCTACCTGCGCGAGTCAGCGCGCTGGCCGAGCCACCAGGTGGCCAGCGCCGTGCGCGAGGTCATGCTGGTCTTGGCGAGGATGTTCGCCACATGCCGCTTCACCGTGAACAGGCTCAGCGACAGCTCCCGCGCGATCAGCTTGTTGCTCAGGCCCCTGGCGATGAGATCCAGCACTTCGGTTTCGCGTTCCGTGAGCAGGCCGGGTGGGGCGGCGGCACCGGTTGCCGCAGGCACGCCTTCACCCTTCACGAGGCCTGCCAGGCGGTGCAGTTCGGCCTTCTCCGCTGCACCCAGGTGCCTGCCCCAGTTCGCTGCGGCCAGGTTGGCGATGACAGGGGGGCCGGCGAGGAGCAGGCAGCCCGCCGAACCGGGCATGGAGGGATCGGCCAGCACTTCGCGCAGCGTCCCCGCTGCGGCGTCCAGGTGCCCCTGGCGTCGCTGGGCCTCGGCGGCGATGACCAGGGCCGTCAGTCCCATGCAGAAGCTTGTCCAGCGATTGATGCGGCCGGCGGTCAGCAGCGCTTCTTCGGCGGCTTCCCAGCGCTCCTCCAGCATGGCCACCAGGCCGTCGGCGAGCGACCGGGCGACGCGCGCGGTGCCCCATTCCCAGGCATTGGCCGCGCCCTGCAGCGCCGCGTGGCAGTGGCGCACGCCTTGCGCATCGCCGGTCAGCCAGCAAGTGCGCAGGGCCACCGACAGGGAGAAGTCCGAGTGCACGCGCTGGTACACGCCGGGCGAGTGCCGCAGTGTGAGCAGGGCGCGTTCACCGGCGCGCCGGGCCGCGGCATGATCGCCGCTTGCGCCAGCAATGAATGCATGCAGGGCATTGCTTTCCTCCTGCAGTGACAGCGGGCGTCCCAGCCACTCCAGTTCATCGTCGGCATCCGCCAGGTAGTCGCGCGCCGCGTCGAGGCGCGCCTGGCCCAGCGCCAGCGTGGCCCGCAGGTGGTTCACCGCCAGCCGCGAGGCACCGGCATGGCGGCCGCGATGCAGGCTCGCGGTGCGGATGAGCTGCTCGAATATGCCGGAGGCGCCCGGGTAGAAGACCAGCACCGCAAAGAACACCAGGTCATCCCAAACCGGGTCATCCGGCACGGATTGCATGTGCGCCAGCAGTTCCTCCAGCGCAGGGACCACGTCGTCCACCCGCACTTCCATGTCGGCGAGATAGGCGAGGAAATAACCCACCATTGCGCCGCAGGAGGGCGAGGGCGGCGCCGGGCGGATTGCTTCCAGGCCCGCGCGTGCCTCCCCGGCGCGTCCGGCGTTGAAATAGCCGGCCAGCTTCAGCGTGCTGGCAAAGGCCGCCATGTCGGTGCGGCCATCCCGGAGGAAACCACGCTCGGCCGCCTCCATGGTGTCGGTGAGCGGCGTGAAGTCGAACACCTGGAAGGCGCACAGGCCGCGCAGGAAGGCGAGGTCGGGATTGGCCTCGACGGCAGCGGCCGGCAGCCTGTCCAGCAGGCGCATCAGGTCGGCCCGCCCGCCCACCGGCAGCAGGGCGGGGCCGCGCTGCGCCAGCTCCTTCGCGGCGCGATCGATCGCGCCGGCGCGGATGAGCCAGGTGACGGCCCGGACCAGGTTGGGCTCCTGCTCCGCGGCGCGCAGCAGCAGCGCAGGCAGTTCGTCGGGGTATTCCCGCCGCAGCCGCTCCTCCAGGAAATCGCGGAAGAGGTCATGCAGGCGCAACGTCTGCCCGGAATCATCCAGGGGGGTGACGAACAGCCCATCGCGTTCGAGCTGCGCGAACAGCATTGGCGTGGAAGGGCAGTTGGTGACATGCGAGCACCGCTCCACCGTGAGCTCCGGCAGCACCGAGCAGTACAGCAGGAACTGCTGCATCTCCGGGCTCATGTGCGACAGCACCTCTGCGGCCAGGTAGTCGAACACATCGCGTTGCGTGCGTCCTGGCGCCTGTCCGGCCTGCGTCCCCACGGAAAGCAGCAGGCGCAGGCCCACCGCCCAGCCCTGGGTCCGCTCATGCAGCTCCTGCGCGCGGGCGGTATCCAGCCCCCTGGATTGCAGCAGTTCGCGCACCTCGTGCACGCCGAACTGCAACATCGATTGCCGGAACTCCGCCAGCTCGCCGCGCGCGCGCCAGCGTGCGATCGGCAGGGGCGGCTCCACGCGGCTGGAGATCACCACACCCCAGTGGGATGGCAGGTATTCGATCAGGTAGCTGAGCAGCTCGAACAGCCGCGGTTCGGTCCAGCGGTGCGCGTCGTCGATCACCAGCAGGCCGCGGGCGGTGGGCGAATCCGACAATGCATTGACGATCTCGTCGGCCACCGCGCGGATGCCGCGCTCGCTCAGCAGCAGCGTGCCGAAGGCCGTGGGCGACACGCGCCAGGTCAGCTCGAAGGGCGCCAGCGCCGTCGTGATGCCGGTGAGGAAGCGCTGCAGGTCATCGTCGGCATCGGCGGCGAGCCAGGCGAGGCTGGTGCGAGCCGGCAATGCGGCGAGCTGGCGAGCCAGCGAGGAGGTCTTGCCCCAGCCCGCGGGTGCGACGATAAGGGTGAGGCGCTGCTCGGCCAGGGCGCGCTGCAGGCTGGCATCGAGCCCGGGCCGGTTGATGAGGTCGCTTCGGAGACGGGGCGGCTGGATGCGCGTCCGCGCGAAGGTCAGCTCTGCTGTCACCGTCCCTGCCGCCAGAAAGACTGATAATCCTTCCAGTCTAGCAAAGGACGGCCGGATGACGGCGGGGTACTGCCGATGGCCAGGGGCCATCGGCAGTGCAATCAACCAACAGTTGCCAGCAGCTGGTCGTACAGCTTGATGTTGAAGTCGCCGGGCAGCAGCTTGTCGATCGACTGGGCGTAGCTGCGGGTTTCTTCCAGCAGCATCCGGGTGAACTGCTTGTCGGCCTCGGCACTGAGTCCGGGCTTGAAGCCCATGCTGAGCGGATCGAAGGGAATCGCCGCGCCCTTGGTGGGCAGGTACTTCGCGATGGACCAGATCGGTCCCAGCATCACGGTCTGCGACAGGGCGATCTCGATCTGCGACTTGCGGCGATAGCCGTAATCCAGCAGCGACAGCATGATCCAGTAGTTCAGGTTGCCGAGCCAGGCCAGCTTCCTGAGGTCCTCATTCTTGATCACATTCGGGTGGCCCGCGTACGCCGTGGGGTTGGTCGGCACCTGGTAGCAGGGATGGTTCGCAGCGCCGACCGGGGCGGTCCACACGGCGGGTGTCTGCTTGAACAGCGGGTGCGCGCCCTCGTAGAGGGACTCGAAGAAATTGAAGTGCCCGACCTCGCCCTCGTCCTTGATGTGGACCAGGTCTTCCTGCCACTTGTCGAATTCGATCTTTGCCGCGCCGGCCTTCTTCACCTCGTCGAGCGTGTAGATCACCGCGTCGTAGAGATGGCCGACGTGGTTCGGGGCAACGCCGCCGCCCAGCGTGGTCTTCAGCTGGTCGAGCAGCTTCGGTGCTCCGTTCTTCGCCCTGGTGAGGGCATCCGGAGCCGCTTCGCAATAGGTGAACTTGGCCAGGCTCGAAGGGCTCAGGGCCGTCAGCTCGAAGGCGAAGGGATAGATGTCGGACTCATAGGGGAAGTCCTGGCGCGTCAGCACCGGCGAGGCATCCAGTTCCACCAGCAGGCGGTTCACCGCGCCCAGGTGCTGCATCTCCTGGATGGACACGCCCATGAAGGAAGTCGTGCTGGGCGCGGGGGCGCCGATGATTTCCGTGTAGGCGGGCTTCAGCGAGAAGGCGCCGTAGAGGTACTGCACCATCAGGTCGTGCTCGATCTCGGAGGCTTCCTTGAGCAGCCGGATGAGCTCCAGGTAAGGACTGTTGAAGTCCCTCTGGATCGGGGT
>CBFGXE010000033.1:0-34284 GCA_965652645.1 uncultured bacterium
CGTTGGCGGGCGGCTTTCTCGACCGGCCGTGGGCTGGGGTGGCCTCCGGCGGCAGCGCGGCCGGGCGGGGGGGGCGGGGGGGGGGGTGGGCGGGGCCCCCCCCCCCCCCCGCGCAGGTGGTCGACATGTTCCAGGACCGCGTGAACACGCTGGTGTCCGGCGTGGTCAAGCGCGTGGACCGCAACGGCGTGTTCGTCGACCTGGGCAGCAACGCGGAAGGGTTCATCCCGCGCAGCGACCTGATTCCCCGCGAGGCGCTGAAGACCCAGGACCGCGTGAAGGCCTGGCTGAAGGACGTGCGCTCCGAGCCGCGCGGCCCGCAGCTGTTCATGTCGCGCACCGCGCCGGAATTCCTCATCGAGCTGTTCAAGCTCGAGGTGCCGGAAGTCGGGCAGGGAACCATCGAGATCCTGGCCGCCGCGCGCGATCCCGGCATCCGCGCCAAGATCGCCGTGCGCAGCCATGAGCCGAGAATCGACCCGGTGGGTGCGTGCGTTGGCATGCGCGGCTCGCGCGTGCAGGCGGTATCGAACGAAATCGCCGGCGAGCGCGTGGACATCATTCCCTGGGACGAGAACCCGGCGCAGTTCGTGATCAACGCAATGTCGCCTGCCGAGGTGCAGTCCATCGTCGTCGACGAGGATTCCCACAGCATGGACATCGCGGTGGCCGAAGACAAGTTGTCGCAGGCCATCGGCCGCGGCGGCCAGAACATCCGCCTGGCCAGCCAGCTCACCGGCTGGGAGCTGAACGTGATGACCGAGTCCGACGCCGAGGCCAAGAGCGAGTCGGAGTCGCGCAAGGTCGTGCAGATGTTCATGAAGCAGCTCGACGTCGACGAGGACGTGGCCTCCATCCTCACGCAGGAGGGCTTCTCGACCATCGAGGAGCTGGCCTACGTGCCGGTGTCCGAGCTGTCCTCCATCGAGGCCTTCGACGAGGAGCTGGTGAAGGAGCTGCGCAACCGCGCCCGCGACGTGCTGCTCACGCAGGCCATCGCGAGCGAGGAGAGCCTGGAGAGCCAGATGCCGGCCGACGACCTGCTGCAGCTTTCCGGCATGAGCCCGGACCTCGCGCTGAAGCTCGCCCAGCTGGGCGTGCGCACGCGCGAGCAGCTTGCCGAGCAGGCGGTGGATGACCTGGCGGATATCGAGGGACTGGACGCGGCCGAAGCCGGCGCCCTGATCATGAGGGCGCGCGAGATCTGGTTCGAGGCGCAGAAGTAGGCCGAAGGAGATACGGATGGCTGACGTCACTGTCGCCCAATTCGCCGATGTATTGAAGGTGCCCGTGGACCGGCTGCTGGTGCAGCTGGAGCAGGCGGGCATCACTGTTTCCGGCGCTGACGACAAGATCAGCGACGAGGCAAAGCTGGAGCTGCTCACGCACCTGCGCCGCAGCCATGGCAGCAGCGGGGATGACGCATCCCCGCGCAAGATCACGCTCAAGCGCAAGACGCAGAGCGAGCTGAAGATGGCCAGCCCCCAGGGACGGGCGCGCACGGTCAACGTGGAAGTGCGCGTGAAGCGCACCTACGTGAAGCGCGACGTGCTCGAGGAGCAGGCGCGGGCGCAGCAGGAGCAGGCCGACGAGAAGCGCAAGGAGATCGAGGCCGCGCAGCAGGTGGAGGCCGAGAAGGCCGAGGCCCAGCGGCGCGAGCAGCAGCGCCTCGACGAGGAGAACCGCCGCCGCGTCGAGGAAGAACAGCAGCGGGCCCGCCAGGCCGAGGAAAACCGCCGCGCGCAGGAACAGCGCGAGCGCGAGGATGCCGAACGGGAGCGCGCCCGGCGCGCCGCCGAACCGCCGCGCCCGGCCGAGCCGCCGCGCGTGGAGGCGCGGCCGCCGAAGACCGAACACAAGCCGGAGCACCGCAAGCCGGAAACCGGCGATGCGGCCGGCACCCGCTACGGGCGCAAGGAACTGCACGTGGCCGGCGACGCAGGCGCGCGCTTCCGCAAGAAGAAGGTGCAGCGCGTGCGTGGCCGTCCCGCGGCCGACGGCGAGCAGAAGCACGGCTTCGAGATGCCCACCGCGCCGGTACGGCGCGAGGTGGCGATCGGCGAGACCATCACGGTTTCCGAACTGGCGCAGCGCATGGCCGTGAAGGCCACTGAGGTCATCAAGACGCTGATGGGCCTGGGCGTGATGGCCACCATCAACCAGACGATCGACCAGGACACCGCGGTGCTGGTCATCGAGGAGATGGGTCACGAGCCGCACATCGTCAAGGAAAACGAGATCGAGGAGGACCTGCAGGGCACGGACGGTTCCGCCGAGGAGCTGCCGCGTCCGCCGGTGGTGACCGTGATGGGCCACGTCGACCACGGCAAGACCTCGCTGCTGGACTACATCCGCCGCACCAGGGTTGCCGCGGGCGAGGCCGGCGGCATCACGCAGCACATCGGTGCCTACCACGTGGAAACCCCGCGCGGCATGATCACCTTCCTCGACACGCCGGGCCACGCCGCCTTCACGGCCATGCGTGCGCGCGGTGCCAGGGCCACCGACGTGGTGGTGCTGGTGGTGGCGGCAGACGACGGCGTGATGCCGCAGACCATCGAGGCCATCCAGCATGCGCGCGCCGCCGGCGTGCCCATCGTGGTGGCGGTGAACAAGATCGACAAGCCCGAGGCCGACCCCGAACGTGTGCGCACCGAGCTTTCCAAGCACGAGGTGATCTCCGAGGAGTGGGGCGGCAACGACATGTTCCGCCATGTGTCGGCCAAGGCCGGCACCGGCATCGACGACCTGCTGGAGGCCATCCTGCTGCAGGCCGAGGTGCTGGAGCTGAAGGCCCCGCGTGCGGGCCTGGCCTCGGGCGTCATCATCGAGTCCAGCGTGGAGAAGGGCCGCGGCGCCGTGGCCACCGTGCTGGTGAAGCGCGGCACGCTGAAGCTGGGTGATCCCATCCTGGCCGGGCAGCAGTTCGGCCGCGTGCGCGCCATGTTCGACGAGACCGGCAAGGCCGTGAAGGAGGCCCTGCCGTCGATGCCGGTGGTGGTGCTCGGCCTCACCGGGGCGCCAAACGCGGGCGACGAGCTGCTGGCCGTCGAGAGCGACCGCAAGGCGCGCGAGGTGGCCCAGCACCGCCAGAGCCGCCAGCGCGACGTGCGCGTGGCTGGCCGCATGTCGGCCACGGCCGAGGACGTGTTCTCGCAGATGGAAGAGGCCAAGGCCAGCGTGATCCCGCTGCTGGTCAAGACCGACGTGCAGGGCAGTGCCGAGGCGCTGCGCGACGCGTTGAACAAGCTCTCCACCAGCGAGGTGCAGGTCAAGGTGCTCGGCGCCAACGTCGGGGGCATCACCGCCTCCGACATCCAGCTGGCCGCCGCATCGCGTGCCCATGTCATCGGCTTCAACGTGCGCGCCGACGCCAGTGCGCGCGAGGCCATGAAGGAAACCGGCATCGAGGTGCGTTACTACAGCATCATCTACGAGGCCATCGATGACGTGAAGGCCATGATGAGCGGCATGCTCGCGCCCGAGATCAAGGAGCAGATCGTCGGCGTGGCCCAGGTGCGCGAGGTGTTCCGCTCCAGCAAGTTCGGCGTGGTCGCCGGCTGCCTGGTCACCGAGGGTTCGGTGAAGCGCAACAACCCGATCCGCGTGCTGCGCGACAGCGTGGTGATCTTCGAGGGCGCGCTGGAATCCCTGCGCCGCTTCAAGGAGGACGTGGGCGAGGTGCGCGCCGGCACCGAGTGTGGCATCGGCGTGAAGAACTACCAGGACGTGCGCGTCGGCGACCAGATCGAGTGCTTCTCGCGGGTGGAAGTTGCCCGCACGATCTGAGGCACGGCAGCGATGAACGCCTCCGGCAGGGGTGGTGGCGGGCGCACGCATCGCATGGAAGCGCAGATGCAGCGCGTGCTCGCCGAGTTGCTCCGGCGCGAGGTGAAGGATCCGCGCGTCGGCATGATCACCATCACCCAGGTGGAGCTGGCGAACGACCTCTCGCAGGCACGCGTGCTGTTCGTGCCCTTCGGCATGCCCGTGGAGGGGGATGCCGCTGCGGTGGCGACCCGCAACGAGGAGCAGCTTGAGGGACTGGAGGCTGCCTCGCGTTTCCTGCGCGGCGAAGTGGCGCGCCGCGTGGGACTGCGGCATGCGCCGCGGCTGGTGTTCGTCGCCGATGATTCCTTCGACCGCGCCGCGCATCTCTCGGCGCTGATCAGCCAGTCGGTGAAGCCCGAAAAGTAGCGCGTTGCGCATTTGACTGGTCAACTGCGCGCGAATGCGGGCCATATGTCCCGCGCGTGCTGCGCATGAATTTTCATTGATTGTATGATCGTTGCGGCTGCACATCCGCGCCGCCATCTCCCCGCGCTCATGACGAATGGAATCCTGTTGCTCGACAAGCCGCTGGGCATGAGTTCAAACGCAGCGGTGCAGCGCGTGCGCCGTGCGTTCGGGCGGCAGCAGAAGGCCGGCCACACCGGCAGCCTTGACCCGCTGGCCACCGGCATGCTGCCCATCTGCCTCGGCGAGGCCACCAAGGTGGCCGGCTACTTGCTCGAGGGCGACAAGGAATACCAGTTCACGGCCCGGTTCGGTGCCCGCACTTCCACAGGGGACACCGAGGGCGAGGTGGTGGAAACCTGCGACGTGCCGGAGGACCTGGCTGGCGCGCTGCGGGCCGCCATTCCACGCTACCTGGGGACCATCGCGCAGGTGCCACCCATGTATTCGGCGCTCAAGCGCGATGGCCAGCCGCTGTACCGCCTGGCCCGGCAGGGCATCGAGGTGGAGCGGGAATCCCGCCCGGTGACCATCCATGAGCTGGAGCTGCTGGGCGTTGATGGGCATGAGGCCCGCATGCGGGTGCGCTGCTCCAAGGGGACCTATGTGCGCACCCTGGCGGAAGACCTGGCCCAGTCCATGGACAGTTGCGCGCACCTGACGGCCCTGCGGCGCAGCGCCGTGGCGCCATTTCCGCCCGGAAGGCTGGTGAGCCTGGAGCAGGTGGAGGCCGATACCGCCTCGGTGCCCCTGCTGGTGCCGGATGCCGCGTTGCCGCAGCTGCCCTCCGTGGAGCTGGACAAGCCCGCAGCCACGCGCCTGCGCCAGGGCCAGGTCGTGCCGCCACCCGCCGGAGCGGGGGTTGCGCCCGGGCTGGTGCGCCTTTATGGCCCGGGAATGCGCTTCCTGGGCATCGGCAGCGTGGAGGCGGGCGGCGAGGCCCTGAAGCCGGTCCGTCTTTTCAACGATTTAGGCCACCTTCGACTTGAGGCCCCGGGGGGCCACGGGTAGAATGCCGCGCTTTCCAAAAGACCCAAAGACGCAAAGACATATCTCCGATGGCACTATCGACTGAACAGAAGAGCGGCATCCTGAGCAAGTTTGGCCGCGACGCGAAAGACACGGGCTCCCCTGAGGTGCAGATCGCACTGCTGTCCGAGCGCATTTCCAGCCTCGGCGGTCACTTCAACGCGCACAAGCGCGACCACGCTTCCCGCCGCGGGCTGGTGAAGATGGTCAACCAGCGACGCAAGCTGCTGGACTACCTGAAGTCGACCAAACCGCAGAAATACCAGGAAGTCGTCGAGCGGCTGGGTCTGCGCCGCTAACCGACAAGCCCACCGGGCCGCGCACTTGACAAGCAGCGCGGCCCGTTTGTTATGGGGTGCCGCCTGGCGCCCCGTCTATCGCATCGCAAGTTGAGGTCATCGTGAGCATTGCCAAGCAGTCATTCCAGTTCGGATCCCATACTGTCACCCTGGAGACCGGCGAACTCGCCCGCCTCGCCGATGGCGCAGTGGTGGTCTCGATGGGCGATACGGTGGTGCTGGTCACCGCCGTATCGCGCAAGCAGGCGCAGCCGGGCAAGGATTTCTTCCCGCTGACCGTGAACTACCAGGAGAAGACCTACGCCGCGGGCCGCATCCCGGGCGGCTTCTTCCGCCGCGAGGGCCGTCCTTCCGAGTCCGAGACGCTGATCTCGCGCCTCATCGACCGCCCGATCCGCCCGCTGTTCCCGGACGGCTTCTACAACGAGGTGCAGGTGGTGGCCACCGTCATCTCGCTCGATCCGGACATTCCCGCCGACATTCCCTCGCTGCTGGGCGCTTCCGCCGCGCTGGGCCTCTCGGGCGTGCCCTTCGCCGGCCCCATCGGTGCCGCGCGCGTGGGCTACAAGGACGGCAAGTACCTGCTGAATCCCACCCGCAAGGAGCTTGAAGGTTCCCAGCTCGACCTCGTGGTCGCTGGCACCGCCGGCGCCGTGCTGATGGTGGAGTCGGAGGCCGACAGCCTGCCCGAGGACGTGATGCTGGGCTCCGTGGTCTTCGGCCACGAGCAGATGCAGGTGGCCATCGACGCCATCAACAAGCTGGTCGCCGAGGCCGGCAAGCCGAAGTGGGACTGGAAACCCGCGCCGACGGATGCCGAGCTGGTTGCCTTCGTGAAGCAGCAGGCCGAGGGCCCGCTGTCGGAGGCCTACCGCATCACCGCCAAGCAGGAGCGCTACGCCAAGGTCGGCGAGATCAAGGCCGCCGTGGCGGCTGCCGTGCCGGTGGTCGACGGCGTGCCGAAGTGGAGCGCCCAGGACGTGGGCACGCAGCTTTTCAACCTGGAAAGCCGCATCGTGCGCGAGCGCATCCTCAACGGCGAGCCGCGCATCGACGGCCGCGACAGCCAGACGGTGCGCCCGATCAGCATCAAGGTGGGCTCGCTGCCCCGTACCCACGGCTCGGCGCTGTTCACCCGCGGCGAGACCCAGGCGCTGGTCACGGTCACGCTGGGCACCTCGCGCGATGCGCAGATCATCGACGCGCTGGAAGGTGAGCGCCGCGAGCCGTTCATGCTCCATTACAACTTCCCGCCGTTCTCGGTGAACGAGACCGGCATGATGGGTTCGCCGAAGCGCCGCGAGATCGGCCACGGCAACCTGGCTCGCCGCGGCATCAGCGCCGTGCTGCCGACGATGGAAGAATTCTCGTATGTGATGCGCGTGGTGTCTGAGATCCTGGAGTCCAACGGCTCCAGCTCCATGGCCTCGGTGTGCGGCACCAGCCTTGCGCTGATGGATGCCGGCGTGCCCGTGAAGGCCCCGGTGGCCGGCGTGGCGATGGGCCTGGTGCTCGAGGGCGAGCGCTTCAAGGTGCTCACCGACATCCTGGGCGACGAGGACCACCTCGGCGACATGGACTTCAAGGTGGCCGGCACGGCCAATGGCGTGACCGCGCTGCAGATGGACATCAAGGTCGAGGGCATCACGCCGGAGATCATGAAGGTCGCCCTGCAGCAGGCGCAGGCGGGCCGCCTGCACATCCTGGGCGAGATGAACAAGGTGCTGCCGGCGCCGCGCGCCAAGATGAGCGAGTGGGCGCCTTCGATCATCACCCTGAAGATCGACCCGGAGAAGATCCGCGACGTGATCGGCAAGGGCGGTGCGGTGATCCGCCAGATCACCGAGGAAACCGGCACCACCATCGACATCGAGAACGACGGCACGGTGAAGATCGCCTCGGTCAGCGGTGCCGCCGGCCGCGAAGCCCTGCGCCGCATCGAGCTGATCACGGCCGATGTCGAAGTCGGCCGCATCTATGAGGGCCGCGTGGCGCGCCTGATGGACTTCGGCGCCTTCGTCACCATCCTGCCGGGCCGCGACGGCCTGGTGCACATCTCGCAGATCTCCGACGAGCGCGTCGAGAAGGTCAGCGACAAGCTCAAGGAAGGCGACGTGGTGCGCGTGAAGGTGCTCGAGGTCGATCGCCAGGGCCGCGTGCGCCTGTCGATGCGCAGCGTCGACGCCGAATAATCTCCTGTAGGAATGCGCTGTCCCTTCCGGAGCGGCCGCCGCCGTTGACCGGCGGGGGTGGCGCCACCTAGGCTCGAATCCCGCGTACGGCCCGGCTGCCGTTGAAGGTCGTGCCGGGCTCACCCTCAAGATGGAGTGGCGCGGCATCGATGCAGTCCGCGTACGGAAATCCATGCGGGCGCGGCCTGACAGGGCTGCGTCCCCTGTGCTTGCTGGGCTTCCTGCTCGCCCTGCAGGGCTGCGCCAGTTCCCGCGGCACGGATGACCCGGGCGGGGAGACGCCCGCCCGCGTGGAGGCCGCCGATGCACCCGTGGCCTTCCGGCTCGACGTGGTCAGCTCCAATCGCGGCATTGCCCGCCACCTCGAACGCCACCTGGAACTGCAGCGCTTCAGGGATTTCGACGACCTGCAGGCCAATGAGCTGCGGCGGCTGCTGGCCGCCGCCGAAGCCAACGCGCGTGACCTGCTGGCCGCGCAGGGCTACTTCCAGCCACAGCTGGAATTGCGCACGGAGGAGGGGCGCGGCCGCGCGAACGAACCGCGCCGGCTGGTGATGGAGGTGGACCCGGGTCCACGCGCAACCGTGTTCTCGCACGACATCACCTTTGCCGACCCGATGGACTCGGATCCCAGGGGGGAGGCGCAGCGGCGGGAGATCCGTCGTGACTGGCTGATGAAGGACGGCGTCGAATTCACCCAGGAGGGATGGGACGCCGCCAAGTCGGCCGGCCTGCGCGTGCTGCAGCGGGAGCGTTATCCCACCGCGCGCATCGAGGAAAGCCAGGCCATCGTCAATTCCTCCACTGCCAATGCCAGCCTCAGCGTCACCTACGATGCGGGCGAGCATTACCGCTTCGGGGACCTGGTGATCAACAGCGAGGAGCTCAAGCGCTACAACCCGACCGGCATCCGCAACATCGCGCGAATTCCCACCGGCGAGGACTACAGCGAGCAGGCCTTGCTGGATGCCCAGCAGCGGCTGGTGGCCAGCGGCTACTTCGCCTCCGCCTTCCTGCTGCTGGACACCGAGGGAGGCAACCCGGATGCCGCGCCCGTGATCGCGCAGCTCACCGAGGCGCGCTACCAGAAGGTCGTGTTCGGCGTGGGCTACAGCACCGATGACGGGCCGCGCGCCACGGTGGACCACACCCACAACCGCATGTGGCCGCTGCACTGGCGCGCGCAGAACAAGATCGCGGTGGGCACGCAGTCGCAGTCACTGGACACGCGATGGACGGCCATGCCCGCGGCCTCCGGCTGGGCCTGGTACACCGGCCTCTCGGTGGCGCGCTCCGAGTTTGGTGACTACAAGGCCAACAGTCTGTCGGTACTCGGCGGCCGCATGCGCGACACGGATCGCACCGAGCGCCGCTACTTCGTGCAGTACGACGCCAGCAAGGCCCTCGGCGGAGATGCGCCGGGGGCAAGCTCCTCGGTGCTGGCCAACTACACCTGGACGGGGCGCTACTTCGACAGCCCGCTGAATCCCACCCGCGGCCGCGGTCTTGCCGTGGAGAGCGGCGTGGGTCTCACCCTCACGCCCGATCGTGATCCCTTCCTGCGTGTCGTGGTGCGGGGGCTGCAATTCGTGCCCTTCGGCGGCCGCAATCCGGTGGGCAAGCGCAACCGGATCGCGCTGCGGGCGGAGGCCGGCGCCATCCATGCCGATGATGGCGTGAACATCCCGGTGCGGCTCCTGTTCCTTACCGGTGGCGATACCACGGTGCGCGGGTATTCCTACCAGAGCATCGGCAACCGCCTGGATGACGGCAGCATCTACGGCGGGCGTTACATGGCCATGGGCAGCATCGAGTGGCAACGGCCGCTGACGCTGTTCGGGGATTCGCGCTCGCTGGAGCACGCCATCTTCGTCGATGCCGGCTCGGCTTCCGACAGCCTGCGTGATCCGGTGGTCTATACCGGCGTGGGCACGGGCCTGCGCTGGAACAGCCCGGTGGGGCCGCTGCAACTGGACGCGGCCTGGGGGCTGCGTACCGAGAAATGGCGGCTGCACCTGCGCGTGGGCTTCAACTTCTAGGCGCCGCATGAACGCACAGGCGCCTTCCAGCACCGTGACTTCCCCGCCCGCCACGCCACCGCGGCGCCACCGGCGCTGGCCCTGGTGGGTGGGTGGGGTGCTCCTGCTGCTGCTGGCACTGCCCTTCGCACTGCTGTGGTGGATGGGATCCGGCGATTCGCTGGCGCAGGCACTGCGCATGGCGCAGCGCTGGCTGCCTGAAGGCCAGACCCTGCACTTCGAGGAGGCCCGGGGTTCCATCAGCGGGGGCGGCAGTGTCGCGCTCATCGAATGGGAGCAGCCGGGCATGGCGCTGCGCATCGAGGGGCTGCGACTGGACTGGTCGCTGCGTCAATTGCGCGAGCGCGACCTGCGCATCCGCATGCTGCTGGCGCGGCGGGTGCAGGTGCGGCTGAGCCCGGCACCACCGCAGCGGCCGCAGGAACCCTTCGTGATGCCCGAAGAAATCACCCTGCCGGTGAAGCTCACCGTGCCATTGGCCATCGGGCAGCTGGAAATCCGGTCGACCGCGGAAGACGGCAGCGTGGCGACGCAGGTGATCGAACAGGTCGGCGCCGGTTACCGCTTCAACGGCACTTACCACGCGCTGCGCCTTGCCGGAGTGCGCCATGGAAGGAGCCATGCGCAGGCCGAGGTGCTGGTGCATGCACAAGAGCTCACGCTTGCGGCGCGCCTTGCAGCGGCGCTGCGCGATCCGGTGCCGGGCGTGCCCCTGTCCATGCTGGCGGGCCTGCAGGTAGAGGGAGCATTGGCAGCGGATGCGGACCTGCCGCTTGCAGTGCGACTTGGCGCGCGTGAGCAGGCGCCGGATTGGTCGCCTGCGGTGCGCGGGCTGCTCGAAGCAGCCGCGCCACTGGTTGCGGAAGATGCGGCCAGCGTTTCGGCAGAAGAGGCTGGTGAAGAAGCACCCGCCTTCCTGCACCTTCGCGCCACGCTGCATCCCTGGCGTGAGCAGCCCGTCGAGGACCTCGCGCTGCGCGCCCATCGCCTCGATGCCGGCGCCTTCCATGCCAGCGCGCCCCGCACACGCATCGACACCGAGGCAACCGTGCAGCCGGGGGCAGGGCGCCAGCCGCAGGAGTGGAACCTGCAGCTTTCCCTGCGCAATGCCGCGCCGGGAGCATGGGACGATGGTGGCCTGCCACTGGGCCGCGCCCAGCTGCAAGCCACGCTGTCGACGGAATTGGCGGTCATCGACACGGCGCGCCTGGAGCTGGCCGGTGCCCGCCCGGCAGGCACGGTGGATCTGGCCGGGCGGATGCCATTGCAGGCGCCACTGGCACCTGACCTCCGGTTGCAGCTGCTTGCGCTGGACCTGCAACCCCTGCTGGGATCCCTGCCGGAAACCCGCCTGGACGGCGAGGCGATGCTGGCTCCGGTGGTTGACGCCGCGGCGGGCACCTGGCGGGCCCGCGTCGAAGTGACCAATGCACTGGCCGGCCCGCTCGATGCCAGCCGCCTGCCACTGGATCGGTTGCAGGCAACTGTCGACGTCGCGCCGGAGCGCGTGGATGCGCGGCAGCTGGCCTTGCAGCTCGGCGAAGGCAGCCTGCGGGCAAGCGGCAGCTGGCAGGCCCGGCAGCGCGCCGTGGAACTGCAGGCCACACTGCGTGCGCTGCCGCTGCGGAGCATCCACCGAGATCTTGCCGGTGGCCCGGCGGAACTGGGCGGCGAGGTCAACGTGTCCGGTGACCTGGAGCGCGGCCTTTCCTTCGATGCCGACATTGGCAGCACCGCGGCAGCCGCGCCCCCGGCTGATGCACCTCGTGCCGAATGGGAGCTGCGCCAGGTCCTGGCCCAGGGGCGCTGGACTCCCGCGCGACTGCTGGTATCGCGTGTGCACCTGGATGCCTTCGGCGCCACCGTCGATGGCGAAGGCATCGACGTGGTGCTGCCCGGCCTTGATGGCCTCAAGGCGAGGGTCAACGCGGCTGCTCCAGGCCTGGCGCTGGAAGCGGATGCCGACATGCGGCTGCGGTCCGGCGGCGGCACCCTGGTCCTGCAATTGCAGTCCGCCGAGCAGCTGCTTGCCTGGCTGGGTGAGCTGCCCGTGGTGGGTGGCAGCCTGCCTGCCATCGAGGCCACCGGTGGCGCCACCCTCGAGGCGCAATGGCAGGGCGGCTGGCGGCAGTGGGTCGAAGGCCTCACACGGCCGGCGCTGCATCCCGGTCTGCGCCTGGACATGAAACTCTCGGCCCGGGGACTGCACGCCGGACTGCCGGGAAATGAAGCGGGTGGTGCGCTGGTGGTCGACGTTGACCGACTCGATGCCGGCGTGCAGGGCAACCTCGCCGCGGCCAACCTCGCGATCGACGGCGACCTGCGCCTCAATGACATCGGCACCGACCTGGACGTGCGCATCGACATGACCCAGGCGTCGGGCGCTGCAGGCTCGCCGGCGTGGCAGTTCAACGTGCAGCAGCTGCAGGCCGCCGCTGTCCTGCGGGAAACGATTGAACCCTGGCAGCTGCAGGTGAGCGAAGGCCTGCAGGTGGACCTGGTCACCGGCCAGGGAGTTGAATTGCGCGCCACCGCCGGCGCACTCACGCTCTCGCCGCCCGCCGGCACGCCTGCGCCTGCGCAGGACCTGCAGCTGGCATGGGAGCCGCTGCTGTTTCGACAGTCGGGCGAGGTGATCACCGTGCAGAGCAAGGGCACGGTGAGTGGCCTGCAGCCCGGGTGGCTTGACCAGCTGCGCCTGCAGGATCCCCCCGGTCCGCTGGAAAACGCCGGCGTGCGCACGGACCTCGTGATCGGCGGGGAGTGGGACCTCAGGCTGGATGAAGACCTGGCGGTGGACGTGCACCTGCATCGGGATGCCGGCGACCTGTGGCTGCTCGGCCCGGCGTTGCGTGGCGAGCTGGAGCCGCTGCGCCCGCGTCCGGAGGAGGGCACCGCGGCAGGCCTGCGCACCTTCGACGTGCGCCTGCAGTCCGCCGAGGAGGAGGTCACGCTGGCGCTGGAGTGGGACACGGCCAACGCCGGCAACATCACCGCGCGTGCCGCCACGCGCCTGGAGCGGGAAGGCGGCGGCTGGCGTTTCGGTGGCAGCGCGCCGCTGTCCGGCAACGTGCAGGCGCGGCTGGAGGACATGGGCGTGTGGGGATTCTTCGCGCCACCCGGCTGGCGCATGCAGGGGCGGCTGCAGGCGGACCTTTCGCTGGGTGGCACCCTCGGACAGCCAGAACTGCGCGGTCCCGTGGAAGGCTCTGGACTGAACATCCGCTCGGTGCTCGACGGCGTGGAGCTGCATGAGGGCGTGCTGCGCGCGGCCTTCGAAGGCCGACAGTTGCGTCTGCAGGAGCTTGCGTTCCAGGGCGGCACAGGCAGCAAGGCCTACGTTCCCGGCATCAGCGGCAACCGCACGCAGGCGCCCACGGCACGCGGCACCCTCCGCGCCAGCGGACTCATCGACTGGAGCGGCGTGGGCGACGCAGCGCCAGGCTACACGGGCATCCAGATGAACCTCGAGGCCGAACTGGACCGCATGCAGGTGCTGGTGCGCAACGACCGGCAACTGAGCCTCAGTGGCCGGATGCAGGCAGGCCTGGCCGAAGGAGCGCTGCGGGTGCGCGGCGAGCTCACCGTGGATCGCGCCACCATCCTGCTGCCCGGGGCGGGCGCCGCCACGCTGGGTGATGACGTCATCGTGTTGCGCGGGGATGAGCCGCTGGAGGCCGTGGAGGCGCTGGCAGTGGATGAACCGCGCGGCGGGCTGCAGGCCACGCGCCGCATGGACGTGGAACTGCGCCTTGACCTGGGGCGCGACCTGGCGCTGCACGGCGAGGGCATCACCACGCGGCTGGAAGGCGAGCTCACCGTGCGCAGCTCCACCAACCCGGGACAGCCCTTCGCCGTGTTCGGCGAGGTGCGCACGGATGAAGGACGCTACCGCGCCTGGGGCCAGGCGCTCAACGTGGAAACCGGCATCGTCGCCTTCAATGGTTCATACACCAACCCCGCGCTGAACCTGCTGGCCATCCGCCCCGAGATCGAGGTGCGTGCCGGCGTGCGCGTCACCGGCACGCTGCTGGCGCCGCGCGTGGAACTGTATTCGGATCCGCCGCTACCCGAGGCCGAGAAGCTCTCCTGGGTGGTGCTGGGCCGTGCCACCGCAGTCGGCGAGGGCGAGGGCAGTTCCATGCAGCGCGCGGCGCTGGGCCTGCTGGCCGGGCAGGCGGTGAGCAGCCTGTCGGACAACCTGGGCGTGGATGAGCTGGGACTGGACGAATCGGCGCTGTCCATCGGCAAGCGCATCTCGGACAAGCTGTACCTGACCTATGAGGCGGGACTGGCCGGCGCGGCGAGCACGCTGTATGTGTTCTACGATCTGACCCGCCGCCTGACCGTGCGCGGCGAAACGGGTGAGGCCAGTGCACTGGACCTCATCTACACCATCGACTACGACTGAGCCCGGGCTCAGCGCGCGCCGATTCCCTCGTTGCCGGGGAACTGGCGCACCGACTGCTCGAGGTAACCGGTCATGCCGCTCTGCACGGGCGTGCCGTAACTGCGGATCACCTGCGACAGGAACTCGCGGCTCATCATCGGCTGGCTGCCATGTTCCTGTTCGGCGATGACCTGCAGCAGGATGCTGCGCGTGATGTCCTGCTGCGTCTTCTTGTCGATCACCACGAAATCGATGCGCTCGATCACGAGGCGCCGGATGTCCGCCAGCGTGATGTACCGGCTCTCCACCGTGTCGTACAGACGGCGATTGGGATATTTCTTGACGACCCTTGGCTCGCTCATCCCCGCTCCTCATGCACTGCAGTGCGGACCGTGGCGCTTTGGGCTAACCGACAATATGTTCAATTCGGCAGCGCCATTGCGCGAATGCCGGTCATCCTAACCGGGCTCCAGTGTGGCACGGACCAGTGCAGCATGTCACTGACCGGGGCAGCTTTCAATTCCTCCGGCAAGGAAATGCCGAGCAGGAGCAGCGTTTCGGCCAGGGTGGCCCGGGCGTCGAGGCCGTCCAGCGGCAGGGCGCGGCGCGACTTGGCCAGCTTGGCGCCACCCGGCTCCGTCAGCACCGGGACATGCGCGTAGCGCGGCTGTGGCAGTCCCAGCGCCGCCCCGACGGCCACCTGCCAGGCAGTGCTCTCCAGCAGGTCCGCGCCCCGTACCACGTCCGTGATGCCCTGGAAGGCATCATCCACGACCACCGCCAGCTGGTAGGCGGCGATGCCATCGCGACGGAACAGGATCGGGTCGCCGAGAACGGCCGTGGCGTAATGGCAGGGTCCCTGGATGTCATCCCCGAAATCCAGGCCGGGAACGTCAATGCGCAGTCGCCAGGCGCAATCGCTGCCGTCCAGCGCCAGGCTGCGGCAGCGACAGCTGCCCGCCCCGGCGCGCTCGCCGCGCGAGCAGCGGCAGGCGTAGGCCCGCCCTGAGTCGATGAGGGACTGCAGGGCCTCGCGGTAGGCGGCAGTGCGGGTGGACTGGAAAAGCACCGGTTCATCCGGATGCAGGCCGAAACGATCCAGCGTGGCGAGGATGGCATCGGCCATGCCGGGTATCGCGCGGGGAGCATCAAGGTCTTCCATGCGCACCAGCCAGGCGTAGCCCTGCGCGCGCGCATCCAGCCAGCTGGCCACGGCGGCCAGCAGCGAGCCCTTGTGCAGCAGGCCACTTGGAGTGGGCGCGAAGCGGCCACGACGGGCCGGCGCCACCGTGCTAGCGGTAGCGGTCGTCCCGGTCGCCGTACTGCTTCTCGCGGCGCTCACGGCGTTCCTGCGCTTCGATGGACAGCGTGGCCACCGGCCGCGCCTCCAGGCGCTTCACGCCGATGGGCTCGCCGGTCTCCAGGCAGTAGCCATAGGAGCCGTCCTCGATGCGCGCCAGCGCCTCGTCGATCTTGCGGATCAGCTTGCGCTCGCGGTCACGCGTGCGCAGCTCGAGGCTGAATTCCTCTTCCTGCGTGGCGCGGTCGTTGGGGTCGGGGAAGTTGGCCGCCTCATCCTTCATGTGGGAGACGGTGCGGTCGACCTCCAGCATCAGGTCGCGCTTCCAGTTGAGCAGGATGCGGCGGAAGTGTTCGTGCTGTTCCTTGCTCATGTACTGCTCGCCGCGCTTGACGACATAGGGCTGTACATTGCGGGGGCCGGCGAGCAGGTTCTCGCCGGTATCGGCGTCTTCGGCGGGCTCGTAGGCGGAACCCGGCGGAGGGGCCGGGGGAGTCTTGTTGATGGACACTGAGTTGCGGGTCTTCTGGGCTTCGTTGACTGGCTTGCCGGACGGCGCAGGCCTCGCGGCCGGACTCGCCGGCCGGGGTGTTGCCGCGGCGTTTGCCTTGGCGGGTTTCTTCGAGGATGAACTGGATTTCCTGGCGCTCTTCGCCGGCGATGAGGCAGCCTTTGCCGTCGCCGGCTTTTTCGGCTTGGCCCTGGTCGCTGATTTCTTCGCCGCCATCTTCGGCTCCCGTGCGATCCCTACGGTCCTGAAAGGACGCGGGATTATACAGGCCCGCCCCGGCCTGTACAGGGGTGGATGGAACCGGCGTTTTTCAGGGCAGGCGCACGTCCGGCGGCGGCTGCCAGCCCGGCCGGGAATGCTCTGCGACCACGGTGGTATGGATGCCCCCGCGCACGTAGAACTCGGCCGTCAGGCGCATGAAACGCGGGGTGGTGGCGCCGGCCAGGTGGTCGAGGATCTCGTTGGTCACGGCCTCGTGGAAGCAGCCGCGGTTGCGGAAGGACCAGAGGTAGAGCTTCAGGGATTTCAGCTCCACGCAGAGCTGGTCGGGCACGTATTCGAGCTTGAGCGTGGCGAAGTCCGGCTGTCCCGTCTTCGGGCACAGGCAGGTGAACTCCGGCATGGTCATGCGGATGGTGTAG
Organism: uncultured bacterium; assembly: GCA_965652645.1. Lineage (GTDB taxonomy): Bacteria > Pseudomonadota > Gammaproteobacteria > Steroidobacterales > Steroidobacteraceae > ZC4RG30. The sequence continues at coordinate 16,638 of CBFGXE010000033.1, forward strand.
TCGCGCCCCGGCTGGGGGTTGGGGAAGGTCTCGATGGACGCTGCGGGTTGGGTGCTCATGGTCGGTGCAACTAATCTACACTAGGCCGCTTCGATTTTTGCCGGATTCCGGATTCACCCCAGATGCGCCTGACCAGAGTAAAGCTCGCCGGCTTCAAGTCCTTCGTAGAACCCACCGCCGTTCCCTTTGCCACGAACCTCACCGGGGTGGTCGGGCCCAACGGCTGCGGCAAGTCCAACATCATCGACGCGGTGCGCTGGGTGATGGGCGAGCTGTCGGCGCGGCACCTGCGCGGCGACTCGATGACCGACGTCATCTTCAACGGCTCCGGTGGCCGCCGGCCGGTGGGCACGGCCTCGGTGGAGCTGGTGTTCGACAACAGCGACGGCAAGATCGGCGGCAGCTACGCCAACTACGCCGAGATCTCGCTCAAGCGCGTGGTCTCGCGCGACGGCAACAGCGCCTATTTCATCAATGGCTCGCGCTGCCGCCGCAAGGACATCACCACGCTGTTCCTGGGCACGGGCCTGGGCTCGCGCAGCTACGCCATCATCGAGCAGGGCATGATCTCGCGCGTGATCGAGGCGCGCACCGACGACATGCGCGCCTTCGTGGAGGAGGCCGCCGGCATCTCCCGCTACAAGGAGCGCCGCCGCGAGACCGAATCGCGCGTCGCCGACACGCGCGAGAACATGGAGCGCCTGCAGGACCTGCGCGACGAGGTGGACAAGCAGATCCGCCACCTCACGCGCCAGGCCAACCAGGCGCGCCGCTACCAGGAGCTGAAGAACGACGAGCAGCGGCTGTCGGCCGAGGTGCTGGCGCTGCGCCTGCGCGAGATCGACAGCGGCGCGGCCATCAACGACAAGGCCATGCGCGACGCCGACCTCGCCCTGCAGGAGGCCCTTGCGGCGCAGCGTGCGGCCGAGGCGGCCGTGGAGAAGCAGCGCGAATTCCAGTTCGGCGCCAACGAGCGCGTGAACGCGGTGCAGGGCAGTTTCTACCAGCAGGGCGCCGAGGTGGCGCGCACCGAGCAGATGCTGGCCCACACCCGCGAACTGCGGGAACGGCAGAAGCGCGAGCTCTCGCAGGCGCGCGAGATGCTGGCCGACGTGTCCGGGCAGCTTTCGCGCGACGAGGCGCGCGTGGAAGCGCTGCGCAGCGAGATCGCCGCGCTGGGCCCGGGCGCCGAGTCGGCACAGGAGTCCGAGGCCAGCGCACAGGCCGAACTGGAAGCCGCCGAGGCGGAGCTGCGCACCTGGCAGGAGAGCTGGGAAGGCTTCAACCGCGAGTTGGGCGGCACCTACCAGACCACCCAGGTCGAGCGGGCACGCATCGAACAGCTGGATGACCAGCTGCGCCGCCTGGCGGCGCAGATCGACCGCCTGGCAGTGGAGCGCGAGCAGCTCATTGCCGCCGGCGCCAGCGCCGAGCTGGGACAGCTGGAGGAGCGCGAGCGCGCCGCGCACGCGGCGGATGAGAGCCTGCAGCAGGAACTCACTGCCTGCCTGGCCGAGCTGCAGGACCTGCGCAGCCGCCAGCACGACACCGAACGCGAGCTCGAGCATGCCCGCGCCGAACGCGAGAAGGCCCGCGCCGAGAAGGTGTCACTGGATGCACTGCAGAAGGCCGCACTGGGCGAGACCGATCGGGAGGCCGGCAAGTGGCTGGCCGCGGTGGGCCTGGATGCACGCCCGCGCGTCACCGCGCAGCTCGAAGTGGATGCGGGCTGGGAGCGCGGCGTGGAGGCCGTGCTGGGCGACGCGCTCGAGGCCGTGCAGGTGGATTCCCTGGACGAAGTGGCAGCTCGACTGGGTGAACTCGCTGGCGGCCACGTGATGCTGGTCGAGGGCGCCGGCGCCGGATCCGGCGCGGGGTCCTCGCTGGCCGCGAGGGTGCGTGGCCCGGCTTCGGTGCTGCGCCGCCTGGCCCGCGTGGAAACGGCGGCCTCGCTGGCCGATGCCCTGCAGCGACGCCACACGCTGGGGGCCGAAGAATCCCTCGTCACCGCCGACGGCGTGTGGGTGGGGCGTGACTGGCTGCGCGTGGCGCGCGGTCGGGACGCGCACGCCGGCGTGCTGGAACGCGAGAGCCGCATCCGCGCCCTGCGCGGCATCTGCGAGGCGGCCGAGGCCGCGGTGGTGGAAGTGGAGCAGCGGCTGGCCGCCGTGCGCGGCCAGGTTGCGGCTGCCGAATCGCGCCGCGACGAACTGCAGCAGCAGATCCAGGGAGCGCATCGCGCCTACTCGGAGGCGCGCGGCGCACTGGAAGCCGCTCGCGGCCGCAACCAGCAGGCCACGCAGCGCCTGCAGCGGCTGGATCGCGAGACCACGGACATCGAGGCCGAGCGCGAGAAGGCGCAGCAGCAACTGGAGCGCTCGCGCGCAGCGCTCGATGAGGCCACGGCACGGCTGGAGCAGCTTGAGTCCCGTCGCGCGGAGATGGAAAGCGAGCGCGAAGAGCGTCGCGCCAGTGCCAACGCGGCACGTGAGGCAGCCGGCAGCGCACGTGCCCACGCGCGCGAACTGCTGATCCAGCTGGAGGGGCGTCGCTCCTCCGAAAGCTCGCTGGCAGCCACGCTGGCGCGCATGCAGGAGCAGCGCACGCAGCTCACCACGCGCCAGGAGCAGCTTGAGGCCGAGCTTGCCGGCGGCGATGAGCCCGTGCAGCAGATCGCCGCGCAGCTCAACCAGTTGCTGGAGCGCAAGCTCGAGCTGGAAGGGGAACTCTCCGCAGCCCGTCGCGACCTGGAAGCGGTGGACGCCGAACTGCGCGAACTGGATGAGAAGCGCCTGCTGGCCGAGCGCCGCGTGGGCAGCGCACGCGAGGCGCTGGAGGCCGCGAAGTTCGCCGCGCAGGAAACGCGCCTGAGGCGCGAGTCGCTGGTGGAGCAGTTCGCCCAGACGCGCATGGTGCTCGAGGAAGTGCTGGCCGGGCTGCCCTCCGAGGCAACCATCCTCGATCGCGAGGATCGCCTGGCCGCCGTGCAGGCCGACGTGCAGAAGCTTGGCGCCGTGAACCTGGCGGCCATCGACGAGCTGAAGGAGCAGGGCGAGCGCAAGGAATTCCTCGACGCGCAGTGGAAGGACCTTACCGAGGCACTGGAGTCGCTCGAGGAGGCCATGCGCAAGATCGACCGCGAGACGCGCACCCGCTTCGAGTCCACCTTCGAGCGCATCAACGATGGCCTGAAGGAGAAGTTCCCGCGCCTCTTCGGCGGCGGCAGCGCCTACCTGGAGCTGGTCGGCGATGACGTGCTCACGGCCGGCGTGGCGGTGATGGCGCGCCCTCCGGGCAAGCGCAACAGCACCATCTCCCAGCTCTCCGGCGGCGAGAAGGCACTCACCGCCGTGGCGCTGGTGTTCTCCATCTTCGACCTCAACCCGGCGCCGTTCTGCCTGCTCGACGAGGTGGATGCGCCGCTGGACGAGCATAACGTCGGCCGCTTCTGCGACATCGTGCGCGAGATGTCCGGCCGCGTGCAGTTCATCTTCATCACGCACAACAAGACGACCATGGAGCTGGCCGAGCAGCTGGTCGGCGTCACCATGAACGAGCCGGGCGTGTCGCGCCTGGTGAGCGTGGACGTCGACGAGGCGGTGCGGCTGGCCGCGGTCTGACAGGGAGCAGTCGGCAACATGGCGGAATTGCGCTGGGCATTGTGGGGTCTGGGGGCCGCTTTCATCGTGGGCCTGGTGATCTGGGAGTTGCGGCGCAGCCGGCGACGACTGGCCCAGGCTGCCGCCGAGGGTGCCGCCTCCACCGATGACTGGTCACGGCGCATCGAGCCGCGCCTCGACAGTCTGGGTGATCACGTCGCAGACACGCAGGAACCGGCGATGCGCGACGTGCCGGTGATCCATTCCACGGGGCGGCCGGCGCCGGTGGCCGTGCCCGTGGCACGTGAGGTGGCCGTGGACCGGCCCGGAACCGCTGTACCACCGGCAGAAGAAGCGCAAGCGCCGCCCGCCAGCGCTCCACAGGCGCAGGTGGAACCGCAACCGGACAGGGAACCGCAAGCGGACACGGAACCGCAGCAGGACGCAGGACCGGCGCCGGATCCGTCGCCGCCTCCCGCATCGGCTCGTCCGTCCACCGCGCCTGCCCGGGCCGGCAAGGCACGCGAGATCCGCTGGCCACCCGAGCGGGCCGACCGCGTGCTCACATTGCGCCTGGTGAGCACGCGTGGCGCGCTGCTGTCCGGACGCGAGGTGCGCCTGGCTCTGGAACAGGCGGGCCTCGTGCCCGGCCCGCAACGGATCTACCACCTGCCCGATGCACACGGCGCGGTGCTGGTGAGTGCCGCCAACATGCTGCGACCCGGCGACCTCGACCCCCTGCAGATCGACGAGGAACAGCTGCGCGGCCTGTCGCTGTTCTCCGTGCTGCCGGGCGCATTGCCGCCGGTGCGCATGCTCGAGGAGCTGGTGGCCGTGGCGCGCGCGGTGTCCTGGCGCCTGGGCGCCACGGTGCAGGACGAACACGGCGCGGAACTGGATGGCGACGTGCTGGTGCGGCTGAGGCAGTCGCTGCCCGATGAGCCGGAACAGGAAAACGCCTGACATGACACCGGAGGCGCGCGCACGCCTTCAGGCGCTGCGCGAGCAGGTGGCCTACCACGACCGCCGCTACCACGCCGAAGATGCGCCGGAGATATCCGACGCCGAATACGACGCGCTGAAGAGCGAACTGCTTGCCCTGGAGGCGGCCCATCCGGAGGCCGCCAGCGCCGATTCCCCCGCGGCGCGCGTGGGTGCGAAGCCGGTGGCGAAGTTCGCGCCGGTGCGACATGCGCTGCCCATGCTCTCGCTCTCCAACGCCTTCACCGACGGGGAGGTGGGCGACTTCGTGCGCCGCATTGCCACGCGCCTGGGCGAGGAGTCGCCGCGTTTCTCTGCCGAGGTGAAGCTGGACGGCGTGGCGGTGAGTCTGCGTTACGAGCGGGGCTGCCTCGTGCAGGGCGCCACCCGCGGAGACGGGGAAACCGGCGAGGATGTCACCGCCAACCTGCGCACCGTGGCCGACGTTCCCCGGCAGCTGAAGGGAAGCGGCTGGCCCCCGGTACTCGAGGTGCGCGGCGAGGTCTACATGCCGCGCGCCGCCTTCGAGCACTACAATGAGCAGGCGCGCGCCACCGGCCGGAAGGTGCTGGCCAATCCCCGCAATGGCGCGGCCGGATCACTGCGGCAGCTCGATCCGCGCATCACGGCCCAGCGGCCGCTGGCCTTCTTTGCCTATGGCACCGGCTACGTTGAGCGCGGCGTGCTGCCGGACAGCCACGCTGCGCAGCTTGCGCTGCTGGGGGAGTGGGGCCTGCCGCTGAGCCCGTTGAACGAGGTGGTCACCGGCGAGGCCGGCCTGCTCGATTACTACCGCCGCATCGGCGCGCAGCGCGATTCCCTGCCGTTCGACATCGACGGCGTGGTGTACAAGCTCGACGATGGGGCCGGGCAGCGCGCGCTGGGTTTCGTGTCGCGCGCACCGCGCTGGGCGCTGGCGCACAAATATCCGGCACAGGAGCAGTCCACCCGCGTGGAGGCCATCGAGATCCAGATCGGGCGTACCGGCACGGCCACGCCGGTGGCGAGGCTGGCGCCGGTGCAGGTGGCCGGCGTCACCGTGACCAACGCCACGCTGCACAACGCCGACCAGGTGGCACGGCTCGACGTGCGCGTGGGCGACACGGTGATCGTGCGCCGGGCCGGTGATGTCATACCCGAGGTGGTCAGCGTGAACCTGGCACGGCGGCCTGAGGGCACGGTGCCCTGGTCCATGCCGCGCAATTGCCCGGAGTGCGGTTCGCCCCTGCAGCGGGAGGAGGGCGTGGCAGCCTGGCGTTGCACCGGGGACCTTTCCTGCCCGGCGCAGCGCAAGGAGGCCATCCGCCACTTCGCCTCGCGCCGGGCCATGGACATCGAGGGCCTTGGCGAACGCTACATCGAGGAGCTGTGCAACCTGGGCTACGTCGGGACCGTGGCCGACCTGTACCGCCTGAAGCTCGAGGACCTGCTCGAGATGAAGCGGCGCGCCGACGAACGCGACGGCACCACGCCGGAGACGGCGAAGGCCGGCAAGGTGGCCACGCGCTGGGCAGAGAAACTCATCGAGGCCATCGACCGCAGCCGCGGGACCACGCTGCCGCGATTCCTGTTTGCACTGGGCATCGGCCAGGTCGGCGAGGCCACGGCGGCCGCACTGGCGCAGCAGTTCGGCACCCTGGCTGCATTGCGCGCCGCCAGCGAGGAAGCCCTGCAGGCCACGCCGGACGTGGGTCCCACCGTGGCAGCGCTGGTGGCAGGCTTCTTCGCCAATCCGCGCAACAACCGCGTGGTGGATGCACTGGTGGAGGCGGGTGTGCACTGGCCGGACGTGGTGCGCCCGGAAGCCTCCGCCCGACCGCTGGCCGGAAGGACGGTGGTGCTCACCGGAACGCTGGCCGGCATGACGCGCGAGGAGGCCACGGCGCAGCTGCAGGCACTGGGCGCAAAGGTGTCCGGCAGCGTGTCGCGCAAGACGCATTATGTGGTGGCCGGCGCCGAGGCAGGTTCCAAGCTCGCAAAGGCGCAGGAACTGGGCGTGCCCGTGCTCGACGAGCAGGGGCTGGTTGAGCTGCTGGCCGGACGGCTGCCGCAGACCTGAAGTGCTGGTGGCCTTCAACAAGCCCTTTGGCGTGGCCTGCAAGTTCAGTCCGGCGCCGGGGCGGCAGACGCTGGCTGACTACCTCGGCATCCCGCGCATCTATCCCGCCGGGCGACTGGACACGGACAGCGAGGGACTGCTGCTGCTCACCGACAATGGTCCCTTGCAGGCGCGCATCACCCATCCGCGCCACAAGCTGCCGAAGTTGTACTGGGTGCAGGTGGAGGGGGAACCCACCGACGAGGCCCTTGCCGCACTGCGCGCTGGCATCGACCTGGGCGACTGCGTCACGCAGGCCGCTGGCGCGCGACGCATCGACGAACCGGCCGGCCTGTGGCCGCGCGTGCCACCCATCCGCCATCGCGCGCGCATTCCCGCGACATGGCTCGAACTCACGCTGCGCGAGGGCAGGAACCGCCAGGTGCGACGCATGACGGCGCGGGTGGGTTTCCCCACCTTGCGCCTGGTGCGCGCGGCCATCGGTGCAGTACGCCTTGAAGGCCTCGCGCCGGGCGAGTGGCGCGAGGTGGACCCCGGCGCCCTGTGGCAACGAGGTTCAGGCCGGAGTGGTGGTTGAGGCTGCCTCGAGCCGGGCGAGGTCTTCCGGCGTATCCACGTCCACGCCGGCATTGGGCATGGGCAGGCGGACGCAGCGTTCGGCCATCCGCTGCAGCACGCGGCGCGCCCCCATGTCGCCGCGCAGTTCCAGCAGCGCCGGGAAGGCGTGTGCAGGAAAGATCGCCGGCACACCCGCCTGGCCCTCATAGGTGGCTGCCACCAGCATGTCCGGCTGCTGGCGCCAGGTCGAGATGAGGCGCCTCAGGTCAAAGGCGGTGATGGCCACCTGGTCGGCCAGCATCACCAGCACCGCTTCGGTGCTGCCTGGAAGCTGTGCCACGCCCGCGCGCAGGGAGCTGGCAATGCCTTCTTCCCAGCTGCGGTTCACCACCACGGTGGCCGGGCTGTTGCGCAGCAGGGGAGCGATGCCGGCAGCATTGGCACCCAGCACCACGCTGACCGAGTGGCCGGCCACCTCCGCGGCGCGCGTCACTGCCCGCAGCAGCAGTGGCTCTCCGGCCAGACGGGCCAGCTGCTTGGGCGATCCGAAACGCCGGGCAGCGCCTGCCGCGAGCAGCAGGACATGGGGAGAAGGATCATGCGTCATGGTGCTTACCAGTTGCTTGCGTGCTTGCCTGACGACCTTTAGAGTTCCCGGGTTTTTTCCTATTAAACAGCAACTTCGGCCCACACATCGATGAAATCCGCAAGTGCCAATGCCTGGGTCGTCCACAAGTTCGGCGGCACGAGTGTCCACGATGCCGCCTGCTTCCGCCGGGTGGCCGACATCATTGCCGGCCAGGAGACCCCGCGGCAGGCCGTGGTGCTGTCGGCGGCCAGGGGCGTCACCGACGCGCTGCTTGGCCTGGTGGACCTGGCCGGCCGGCAGGATCCGGCCGTGGCCACCGGGCTGCAGGCACTGCGCGATCGCCATCGTGCCATCGCCGAAGACCTGCTCGACAAGGAAGGCGCTGCGCGCTGGCTGCAGCGCTTCGACCAGGATCGCGTGGACCTCGAGGGCGTGCTGCACACCACCAGCCTGCTGCGCTCGGCGGCGCAGAACGTGCGCGACCTGATCGCAGGCTACGGCGAGATCTGGTCCACCACGTTGATGGCGGCCTTCCTGGAATCCCGTCGCGGCGCCACGCCGGTGCGCTGGCTGGACGCCCGCCAGTGCCTGGTGGTGCAGTGGGGGCCGCTGGGCCCGGCAGTGCAGTGGGAGGTGTCGCGTGCGCGGCTCAACGAGAGCGGCGCGGCGGATTTCAGCGGCACGCTGGTGATCCCCGGCTTCGTGGCCCGCGACCCGGCGGGCGTGCAGACCACGCTGGGCCGCAATGGCAGTGACTACTCTGCCTCCATCTTTGGCGCGCTGCTCGATGCCGCCGCGATCCACATCTGGACCGACGTCGACGGCGTGCTGTCGGCCGATCCCCGGCGCGTGCCCAATGCGCAGGTGATCGACCAGCTCTCCTACAACGAGGCGATGGAGCTGGCCTACTTCGGCGCCAAGGTGATCCATCCGCAGACCATGGCGCCGGCCATCGGCAAGTCGATCCCCATCTACATCCGCAACACCTTCGCGCCCGCCAACCCGTGCACCCTGATCTGCGCCGAGCCGGCTTCGGCGCTGACCGTGAAGGGCATCACCACCATCGAGGACGTGGCGCTGGTGAACCTGGAGGGCGCCGGCATGATCGGCGTGCCAGGCACTGCGCACCGGCTGTTCGGTGCGCTGCGCGAGGAAGGCATCTCGGTGATCCTGATCTCCCAGGGCAGTTCCGAGCACTCCATCTGCTGCGCCATCCCGGCCGCGCAGGCCGATCGCGCGGAGCAGGTGGTGCGTGCCGCCTTCTCGCGCGAGCTTGCCGAAGGGCAGATCCAGAGCGTCGAGGCGCTGCAGGACCAGGCCATCCTCGCCGTGGTCGGTGACGGCATGGCCGGCACGCCGGGCGTCTCGGCCAAGGTGTTCAACGCCCTGGGCCAGGCCGCCATCAACGTGCGTGCCATCGCGCAGGGCGCCTCCGAGCGCAATATTTCCGTGGTCGTGGACGGCAGGCAGGCCACGCGCGCGCTGCGCGCCGCGCATGCCAGCTTCTATCTGTCGCCCAACACGCTTTCGATCGGCGTGATCGGGCCGGGCACCGTGGGCCGCGTGCTGCTGGACCAGCTTGCCGGCGAGCAGGCACGCCTGGCGCGCGAGTTCAAGCTCGACCTGCGCGTGCGCGCCATCATGTCGAGCAGGCGCCTGCTGCTGTCCGACCGCGGCGTCGACCTCGCGCAGTGGAAGCCGCAGTTCGATGCCACGCAGGAGAAGGCGGACATTTCACGTTTCGTCGACCACGTGAAGGTGGACTACCTGCCGCACACCGTGATCATCGACTGCAGCGCCGACGAATCGGTCGCGAAGCATTACGCGCACTGGCTGGCCGCCGGCATCCACGTGGTGACGCCGAACAAGAAGGCCAACAGCGCCGGCATGGCCTACTACGACTCGCTGCGGGAGGCGCGTCGCCAGGGTGGCTCGCACTACCTCTATGAAGGCACCGTGGGTGCCGGCCTGCCGGTGATCCAGACCCTGCGCGACCTGCGCGAGACCGGCGACCAGGTGGACAGCATCGAGGGCATCTTCTCGGGCACGCTGGCTTACCTGTTCAATGTGTACGACGGCAGCGTGCCCTTCTCGACCATCGTGAAGGAGGCGAAGAAGCTCGGCTACACCGAGCCCGACCCGCGCGATGATCTCTCCGGCACCGACGTGGCGCGCAAGCTCATCATCCTGGCGCGCGAGATGGGGTTGAAGCTCGACATGTCCGACGTGAAGGTGGAGAGCCTGGTGCCGAAGGACCTGGCCGGAGGCTCCATCGACGAATTCCTCGCCGGCCTGTCGCGCTACGATGACGGCATGCTGGAGCGTTTCCAGGCCGCGAAGGCGGCCGGCAAGGTGCTGCGCTTCGTGGGCCGCGTCACGGCCAGGGGCGAGGCCACCGTGGGGGTGGTCGAGCTTGACGCCAGGCACGCCTTCGCCAACATCGCGCTCACCGACAACGTGGTGCGTTTCGCCACCGCCCGCTACAACAAGAACCCCCTGATCGTGCAGGGACCGGGCGCCGGGCCGGAAGTCACCGCCGGCGGCGTGTTCGCAGACCTGCTGCGGCTGTCCGCCTACCTGGGGGCACGCCTGTGATGCCGCGCAAGGTCACGGCCTTCGCGCCGGGTTCGGTGGCCAACGTTGCCATCGGTTTCGACATCCTGGGGTTCTCGGTGGATGCGGTGGGCGACACTGTCACGCTGACGCGCACCGACAAGCCGGGCGTCACGATCAGTTCGATCACCGGCGTGGTGGAAGACCTGCCGCTGGCGGCGGACAGGAACACTGCCGGCCAGGCGCTGCTGGCGCTGATCCATGCGCGCAACCTGCCTTTCGGCTTCGACGTGCGGATCAGCAAGGGCATCCCGCTGGCTTCCGGCCTCGGCGGATCGGCGGCCTCGGCGGTGGCCGCGGTGGTCGCCGCCAATGCAATGATCGACGACCCGCTCACGCGCATCGAGCTGCTGAAGGTGGCGATGGAAGGCGAGGCCGTGGCCAGCGGCTCGCGCCACGCCGACAACATTTCTCCGTCGCTGTTCGGCGGGCTGGTGCTCACCGTGGGCATCGACGAACCGCGCGTAAAGCAGATTCCCGTGCCGCAGGAAATCTATGCGGTGATCGTGCATCCGCACCTGCAGGTCTCCACCAAGCAGGCGCGTGCCATCCTTTCCGGCACGGTGAACATGTCCGACTTCGTGTGGCAGACCGCGAACCTCGCCGGTTTCATCTCCGGCTGCTACACGAATGACCTCGACATGATCAAGGCCACGCTGGAAGACGTGATCATCGAGAAGCAGCGGCAGGTGCTGATTCCCGGCTTCACCGACGTGCGTGCCGCGGCGCTGTCGAAGGGTGCGCTGGGCTGCTCGATTTCCGGCGCGGGCCCCACGGTGTTCGCGTTGTGCCTGGAGTCCGATGCGCGCGAGGTGCGCCATGCCATGGAGCAGGCCTTTGCCTCCCAGGGCATCGAGACCGACAACTGGATCGTGTCCGTGCAGTCCGGCGGCGCGCACGTGGTGAGCAGCGAATGAAGTTCACGAGCACGCGCGGCCAGGCTCCCCGGGCCTCCTTCAGCGAGGCGCTGGCGACCGGGCTGGCTCCCGACGGCGGCCTGTATGTTCCCGAACAGTGGCCCTCGATGGCCGGACTCAGGGGTGACGGCCTGGCTGACCTGGGACGCCAGCTCATTGCCCCGTTTGCGGCCGGTGACGCGCTGGCCGGCCAACTGGCCGGCATCACCGCCGATGCCTTCAATTTCCCCGCGCCGCTGAAGCCCGTGGGTGGTTCCGGGCGCCTGCAGGTGCTGGAGCTGTTCCACGGCCCCACCGCGGCGTTCAAGGATTTCGGTGCGCGCTTCCTCGCGGCCGCCATGGCGCGCATCCCGCGGCCCTCCGGCCGGCCGCTGCGCATCCTGGTGGCCACCTCCGGCGATACCGGTGGTGCGGTGGCGGCAGCCTTCCACCGCCGCCCGGGCATCGAGGTGGTGGTGCTGTTTCCCAAGGGACTGGTCTCGCCCACCCAGCAGCAGCAGCTCACCTGCTGGGGCGACAACGTCACCAGCCTGGCCGTGCGCGGCAGCTTCGATGACTGCCAGCGGCTGGTGAAGGAAGCCTTCCTGGATCCCGGCATGCGCTCGCAGGCCGCGATGTCCTCGGCCAACAGCATCAACATCGGCCGGCTGCTGCCGCAGGCGGTGTATTACGCGGCCAGCAGCCTGGCCGTGCAGGCGGTTACCGGCAGCCAGGCGTCGTACATCATTCCCAGCGGCAACCTCGGCAATGCCGCGGCCTGCGTCTGGGCGCGCCACATGGGCCTGCCCATCGACCGCATCGTGCTCGCGCACAATGCCAACCTCACGGTGCCGGAGTTCCTGGACACCGGCGTGCTGAAGCCCCGGCCCAGCGTGGCCACGCTGGCCTCGGCCATGGACGTGGGCAATCCCAGCAACCTGGAAAGGCTGCTGAACCTGTTCCCCGCCGGCGGCGCGCTGGCAGGGCAGGTGACCGCGGCCACCGTCAACGACGATGCCATCCGGGCGCGCATCCGCGCCGACCACGCCGCATACGGGGAGGTCTGGTGCCCGCACACGGCCGTCGCGGCAGAAGTGCATGCGCGCCTGCCCGAGGCCGAGCGCAACAGTCACCACTGGGTGCTGGTCGCCACCGCACATCCGGCCAAGTTCCGCGAGACGGTGGAACCGCTGGTGGGCAGCGTGCCGGTACCGGAGAACCTGCGCCGGCTCTACGAGTTGCCGTCACGCTTCGACGAGATCGATCCCACGCTGGACGGGCTGCGTCGTGCAACTGGCGGTTGAGGACTCCCTGCAGCGCATCGACACGCCCCAGAACCGGGTGATCCTGGGCGTGGTGGGGGCGGTGATCTTCATCGCCCTCGTGGTCTACCTCGTGCGTGCGCTGCGCGCGCGGGCCGCGGACAAGCGGCTGCACCAGAGCATCGTGTCGGTGGCCCTGGAGTACCTGCACAACGTGCTGATCCCCGATGGCAATGGCGCCACGATGCATGTCGACTACCTGCTGCTGACTTCCCGCGGGCTGGTGGTCATCGACCTGCGCAGCCAGCGCGGCAACATCTTCGGCGGCGACCAGATGACCGAGTGGACGGTGATGAATGGCGCCAGCCGCGCCACCTTCCAGAATCCCCAGCATGCCCTCTACGATCGCGTCGCCGCCGTGCGTGCGCTGGCCGGCGAGCTGCCCGTGGAAGGGCGCATCCTGTTCACGCGCCGCGCCCGTTTTCCAAAGGGCCTGCCGCGCTGGACGCTGATGGTGGATTCCCTGGGCACGGAGTTCCCGCCGGTGGCCTCGGATACGGGCCGCGACTGGCTGCAGCATTTCCGGGCCGAATGGCAGGCCGTCGTCGACGCCGCCATGCCCAGTCCCCTGCGTCGGCGGCGCGGGCTGATCGCCGAAGTGTTCGACGCGCGTTACACCTGAGCTGCCGGGGCAGGCCTCGAGGGCAGGCCGAAGAATTCCACGGCGGCCGCGGTGCTGCTGGCCGCGAGTTCTGCCACTTGCTGGCCGCGCGCGTGGGCGATGGTGGCGGCCACTTCGGGCAGGAACGCCGGTTCGTTGCGCCGCGTCGGCGGATGCGGCTTCAGGCTGCGCGGCAGCAGGTAGGGCGCGTCGGTCTCGATCATCAGGCGGTCGGAAGGTATCCGCGCAACCAGCGGCAGCAGGTGGCGGCCGCGCCGCTCATCGCAGATCCAGCCGGTGATGCCGATGGCAAGGCCCAGCGACAGGCATTCATCGAGCTCGCTTTCCTGGCCGGTGAAACAATGCGCCACGCCGGCCTTCAGCCGGGGCAGGTAGTCGCGCAGCACGGCGAGGAAATCCGCGTGGGCATCGCGCTGGTGCAGGAACACGGGAAGCCGCAGTTCCACGGCCAGCTCCAGCTGGCCGGCGAAGGCCGCCAGCTGTGCCTCGCGCGGGGCGAAGTTGCGGTAGTAGTCCAGGCCGCATTCACCCACTGCGACGACGCCGGGCTGGCGAGCCAGTTCCCGCAGCGCCTCGCGCGTGTGGGCATTGAACCCGCCGGCATGGTGCGGATGCAGTCCGGCCGTGGCGTACAGGCGGTCAGGATAAGTGGCGTGCAGGGCCAGCGCCTCGCGCGTGGCCTCCACGCTGGTGCCGGTGACCACCATGCGGTGCACGCCCACCCGCGCCGCCCGCAGCAGCACGTCGGCAAGGTCATGGCGGAAGCTCTCGTGCGTCAGGTTGACGCCGATGTCGATCAGTTCCATGCCGCCAGCGCCCTGCACAGGGCGTCCACGCCGGTTTCGGCCTGGTTCCAGGACACCACGAAGCGTGCCGCATCCTCGCGCGGCGGACCCCAGTCGTAGAAGCCGAAACCGCGATCGCGCAGCGCCTGCTTTTCACCCGGCCGGAAGGCGAGGAATACCGCGTTGGCCTCGACCGGGTACAGCAGGCGATCGCCTGCGGCTGCCGCGATGCGCGACGCCAGGTGGTTGGCGCGGCGCGCGTTGTCGAGGAAGAATGGCTGCTCCAGGCAGCACAGCAGTTGCGCGGAGAGATAGCGCATCTTGGAGAACAGGTGCGCGGCCCGCTTGCGCCGCAGATCGAAGTCCCGCGCCTGGTCAGGGTCGAAGAACACCACCGCCTCGGCGGCCATGGCGCCGTTCTTGGTGGCGCCGAATGACAGCACGTCGACGCCGCAGCGCCAGGTCATGTCGGCCGGCGACACGCCCAGGGTGGCCAGGGCGTTGGCGAAACGCGCGCCGTCCATGTGCAGCGCCAGTCCGTGGCTCCGGCACACCCCCGACAGGGCGGCCAGCTGCGCCGGCTTGTACACCGTGCCGCATTCGCTGGCCTGGGTGATGCTGACCGCGGCAGGCTGCGCAGTGTGCAGCGATGCGGGATGGTCGGAGAGCCAGCCCTCAAGCTGTCCAGCCGCAAGCAGTCCGCCCGGTGCCGGCAGCCGGGTGAGCCTGGCACCGGCGCTCTGCAGTTCCACCGCACCGCACTCATCGTGCACGACATGCGCGTGCTCGCTGGCGAAGATCTCCCCATAGGGCGGAACCAGCGTGCCCAGCGCCAGCGCATTGGCGGCCGTGCCGGTAGCCACGGCAAAGGCCCGCACGGGCCTGTCGAAGTAGCGGCTGAAGGCTTCATCCAGCCGCGCGCTGCAGTCATCGGCGCCGTAGGCGCGAGCCATGCCTGGATTGGCGGCCGCGATGGCTTCCAGCACCTGGGGTGCCACGGGCGCGGTGTTGTCGCTGAAGAAATGCATCGGCGGATGGTATCAAGCCGCGACACCCCGCCACCGCTGCTATGATTCCGGCGTGTATCGCGCGACGGAGCCGCATTCCCCGGGCCATGACCAGGCACAGCTGCCGCTGTGGCAGCCGGCTTCCGCCGTGCCGGAAGTCAGCTTGCGCCACAGCCGGCGCGCTCGCCGCGTGGCAGTGCGCATCGGCCACACCGGGGCGGTGGAACTGGTGGTCCCGCGCGGTGTCTCCGAGCGGCAGGCCTGGGCCTTCCTCGAGAGCCGCGCGGAATGGGTGCGCCACCACGTGCAACGCCGGCGCGCGGCCCAGCCCGTCGCGGAGCCATTCCCCCCTCGCACCCTTGTCATTCCGCTGCTTGGCGAAACCTGGCGCATCTTCCAGGCCGGCGGGGAGGGGCGTCCGCGACTTCTGGTCCAGTCCCCCGGCGTGCTCGAACTGCGCGGCAGCGGCGATCGCGGTCAATGGCAGCGCTGCCTGCGCGCCTGGCTCAGGCGTCGTGCACTGCCCGCATTCACTGAACGGCTGCAGTGGCTGGCGGCAAGGCACGGGTTCACCTTCACCGCGGTTTCGGTGCGCTGCCAGCGCTCCCGCTGGGGCAGTTGCTCGGCCCGTGGCGCCATCTCGCTGAATCTTGCCCTGCTGTTCCAGCCGGAGGAGGTGGTGCGCTACCTGCTCTGCCATGAGCTCTCGCACACGCGCCACCTGGACCATTCGGCGCGTTTCTGGCGCTGCGTGGCCGAGTGCGAGCCGCGCTGGCGCGAGCTGGACGCGCAGCTGCTGGAAGGCTGGCGCAACGTGCCACAGTGGCTGCTGGAGCGCAGATGAACGACAAGCCGGCCGCGCCGCGCGGCAAGGTGGACCTTTCGGGCGAGGCGGTCCATTGGGACCTCGGCAGCTCGCGTTCCTATGGTGAATACCTGGAGCTCACGCAGCTGCTGGCTGCACAGCAGCCCATCTCCGACGCCCATGACGAGGTGATGTTCATCACCGTGCATCATGTCTCCGAGCTGTGGATCCGCCTCTTCCTGCACGAGCTGGAGCTGGTGCGCCGGTGCGTGGTGCGCGATGACCTGGATCCCTCCTTCAAGGCCCTGCAGCGCATCGGCAAGGTGCAGACGCAGCTGTTCGGCGTGTGGGAGGTGCTGGCCACCATGACGCCATCGGATTACTCCGCCTTCCGCAACCTGCTGGGACGCTCCTCCGGCTTCCAGTCGGCGCAATACCGCCTGATGGAGTTCGGGCTGGGCAACAAGAACGCCGACATGGTGCGTGTGCACGAGCGCAATCCGGAAGACCACGCCCGCCTGCAGCGCGCGCTGCACGCGCCCAGCCTCTACGACGAAGTGCTGAGGCTGCTGTCCCGTCGCGGCTACGGCATTCCTGCCGGGCTGCTCGACCGCGACTTCTCGCAGCCCTACGTGGCCTCCAAGGCCGTCACCGGCGCCTGGCTGGGCGTGTACCACAACGCCGAGAAGGACTGGGACCTCTACGAGCTGGCCGAAGGCCTGGTCGACCTCGACCACCGCTTCCAGCTCTGGCGCTTCCAGCACATGAAGACCGTGGAGCGCATCATCGGCCAGAAACCCGGCACGGGCGGCACCGGCGGGGTGTCCTACCTGGCCAAGGCACTGGAACTCAGGTTCTTTCCCGAGCTGTGGCTGGCCAGAACCTCGCTTTGAGGCGCCAGGCCATCAGCACCGCGAAGATGCCCACGTAGAGCAGCGGCTCGCGGATGTCCGCCTTCACCTGCCACCAGAAGTGCCACAGGGCGAGGCCGGTGATCACGTAGACCAGCCGGTGCAGGGTGGTCCAGCGGCGGCCCAGGCGGCGCATCATGCCGTTGGTGGAGGTGACGGCCAGCGGCACCAGCAGCAGCAGCGCCAGCATGCCGATGGTGATGTAGGGCCGCTTGAGGATGTCCTCGAGCACCGCGCCCACGTCCAGCACCTGGTCCAGCCAGAAGTACACGGTGAAGTGCGCCAGCGCGTAGAAGAAGGCAAACAGCCCCAGCATGCGGCGCAGGCGGATGAGGTTGCGCCAGCCGGTGAGCTCGCGCACCGGCGTGACCGCCAGGGTCACCAGCAGCAGGTTCAGTGCGGTGATGCCACAGGCATGGATGAGCCGCTTCACCGGGTCGGCGCCCAGCTCCATGCCGCCGCTTTCCAGCTTGCCCAGCGCCACCAGCACGCCCAGCACCATGTATGCCGCCGGCACTGCGCAGGCGGCAAAGACCAGCGGCTTGTAGATGAAGCGGTACTGCCGGGCGACGTTCAAGCGCGGTGCGGGCGGCGGCGGCTAGTAGAGCCGCCGCGGATCCATGCCGGCGTACAGCGAGGCCACCTGCGCGGCATAGCCGTTGAAGGGCAGGGTGGCCGAGCGCCCGCCCAGCAGCGAACCGGCGCCGATGCGCCGCTCGGTGGCCTGGCTCCATCGCGGATGGCTCACCTCGGGATTGACGTTGGCATAGAAGCCGTATTCGTGCGAGGCGGACTTCTGCCAGCTGTTCAGCGGCTGCCGCTCGGTGAAGCGGATGCGCACGATGGACTTGATGCTCTTGAAGCCGTACTTCCAGGGCACCACCAGCCGCAGCGGCGCGC
>CBFGXE010000034.1:0-33192 GCA_965652645.1 uncultured bacterium
CATCTTGCTCACCGGGATGCCGGTCCACTTGGAGACCACCTCGGCGATCTCCTCCTCCGTGACGCTGTTGCGCACCAGCTGGGTGGGTTTCTCTTCCGCGGCCTGCGCCTCGGCGAGCTTTTTCTCCAGCTCGGGGATCTTGCCGTACTGCAGCTCGGCCATCCTCGAGAGGTCGTTGGCGCGGCGCGCGGCATCCAGGTCGAGGCGGGCCTTCTCCAGCTCCTCCTTCACGGCGGCGGCACCCTGCAGCGAGGCCTTCTCCGCCTTCCAGATTTCCTCCAGGTCGGCGTATTCCTTCTCGAGTTCGGTCAGCGTCTCGCGCAGCGCGGCCAGGCGCTTCTTCGAGGCCTCGTCGTCCTCCTTCTTCAGCGCCACTTCTTCAATACGCAGCTGGATGATGCGGCGTTCGAGCTTGTCCATCTCCTCCGGCTTGGAGTCGATCTCCATGCGGATGCGCGCGCCAGCCTCGTCGATCAGGTCGATGGCCTTGTCGGGCAGCTGGCGGTCGGAGATGTAGCGGTGCGAGAGCTGCGCCGCGGCCACGATGGCCGGGTCGGTAATCTCCACGCCGTGGTGCACCTCGTAACGCTCCTTCAGGCCACGCAGGATGGCGATGGTGTCCTCCACCGTCGGCTCATCCACCAGCACCTTCTGGAAGCGGCGCTCCAGCGCCGCATCCTTCTCGATGTACTTGCGGTATTCATCCAGCGTGGTGGCGCCCACGCAGTGCAGCTCGCCGCGCGCCAGCGCGGGCTTGAGCATGTTGCCGGCATCCATGGCGCCCTCGGCCTTGCCGGCGCCCACCATGGTGTGCAGCTCGTCGATGAACAGGATGACCTGGCCTTCCTGCTTCGAGAGATCCTTCAGCACGGCCTTCAGCCGTTCCTCGAACTCGCCGCGGAACTTGGCCCCGGCGATCAGCGCGCCCATGTCGAGCGCGAGGATCTTCTTGTTCTTCAGGCCCTCGGGCACCTCGCCGTTGACGATGCGCTGCGCGAGGCCCTCGACGATGGCGGTCTTGCCCACCCCGGGCTCGCCGATGAGCACGGGATTGTTCTTGGTGCGACGCTGCAGCACCTGCACGGTGCGGCGGATCTCGTCGTCGCGGCCGATCACCGGGTCGAGCTTGCCATTGGCCGCCCGCTCGGTGAGGTCGATGGTGTATTTGGCCAGCGCCTCGCGGCTCTCCTCGGCATTGGGGTCGTTCACCGCCTCGCCGCCGCGCACTTCAGTGATGGCCTGGTCCAGCTTCGCCCGGGTGAGGCCGTGGACCTTGAGCAATCGCCCGAGTTCGCCGCGGTCTTCCAGGGCGGCCAGCGCGAACAGTTCGCTGGAGATGTACTGGTCGCCGCGCTGCTGCGCCAGCTTGTCGGTGACGTTGAGCAGGCGCGAGAGGTCCTGCGAGACATGCACCTCGCCCGGGGTGCCCTCCACCCTGGGCAGGCGGTCGAGCAGGCTGCCCAGCTCGCCCTTGAGCTTCGCAGTGTTCACGCCCAGCTTGGCGAGCAGGGGCTTCAGGCTGCCCCCCTGCTGGTCGAGCAGCGCCACCACCAGGTGGGCCGGCTCGATCATCTGGTGGTCACGGCCAAGGGCCAGCGACTGGGCGTCGGCCAGTGCGTTCTGGAAGCGGCTGGTCAGTCGGTCGTTGCGCATGGCAGAGATTCTGGGGGCGCCCTGCCCTGATTCAATACTGTACTTCTACCTAGTGCGGAGCGAGATGCTCCACCACGACTACCAGCCCCACCCCCAGGCCGATCAGCGCCACCTGGGTGAGGCTGTCCTGTGGCCCCACCCGGCGGTGCAGGCCGGGAATCAGGTCGGCCACCGCCACGTACAGCAGGCTGGCGGCCGACACGGCGAGCACGTAGGGCAGCGCCGGCGTCACTGCCGAGAGGGCGAAGTATCCGACCAGGCCGCCCAGCACCGCGCCCAGCGCCGAGACCAGGTTCCAGGTGAAGGCCTTCCGGCGCGACATGCCGCTGTTGAGCAGCACGGCGAAGTTGCCCACTTCGCTGGGTACCTCATGTGCCAGCACGGCCAGTCCGGTCATCACGCCGAGGTGGATGTCGATGAGGAACGCCGCGGCGATCAACACGCCATCGAGCGCGTTATGCATGGTATCGCCCACCAGGATCATCACGCCCGGCGCGACGCGGCGGCCATGGTCGTGGTCTGCGGCCGGGGCATGGGTCTCGCAGTGGTCCTCGTGGCAGTGGCGCCAGAGCACCAGCTTCTCCAGTACGAAGAACAGCGCGATGCCGCCGAGCAGGGACAGGCCCACCGCGCCATGGCGTCCCTCCCCCGCCCGCTCGATGGCCTCGGGCAGCAGGCCGAGCAGCGCCGCGGCCAGCAGCGCCCCGGTGGCGAAGGCCACCATCGGCGGCAGCGAGCGAGCGCGCGCGCGCTCGGGAACCAGCAGGAACAGGCCAGCCAGCAGCACACCGGCGACGCCGCCCAGCAAGGTAAAGCCGATGATCCAGGCCAGTGTGTTCATGTGCGCCGGGTTGCCTTCAAAGGGCGTGCGGCCGGCGCCTTCAGGCCAGCCACACGAAGCTCGCCATTCTACCGGTAGCGTCAAGCCCCCTGTGCTGCACGTCGCGGCGGTGCGAGTGGAAGCGGGCCTCATCGGCATAGGTGCACAGCCCGCCACCGCTGACCCGGGCAATGCCCAGCGCCGCAAGCCTGCGACGGGCCAGGGCATAGAGGTCGCACATCCACCGTCCCGGCGCACCGGCGGAAAAGGCGCTACCGCATCCGGCATCGTGCGCCAGGAAGGCATCGCGGACTTCCGCGCCCACCTCGAAATTCGCCGGTCCGATCGCTGGTCCCAGCCAGGCCTGCACGGCCGTGCCCGGCCGGATGCGCACGCGCAGTGCAGCCACGGTGGTTTCGAGGATGCCGGCCGCCAGTCCACGCCAGCCTGCATGCGCCGCGGCCACGGCCGTGCCATCCCCCGCCGCAAACAGCACCGGCAGGCAGTCGGCGGTGCGCACCACGCACACGACGCCGCGGCGACCCGTGACGGCGGCATCGGCCTCAGGCGAGATGGGCTGCGGCAGGTCAAGGTCGGCAACCTGCACGCCATGCACCTGGCGCAGCCAGTGCGGTGCCGCCGGCAATTGCGCTGGCAACTGCGCTCCCGCCGCAAAGTCGCCGGCGATGCGCGTGGTGACGAGTGCCTGCACGCCGGCGGGCGCGGGCCAGTCCGGCGTGAAGTAGGCGGAAGGCTCCATGCTCAGCCTTCCCGCAGCACCTGGAGCAGGGAATGCATGTCTTCGGGCAGGGGCGACTCTACCTCGACCGGCTTGCCGCCCACCGGATGCTCGAACGCCAGCTTCGCCGCATGCAGCGCCTGGCGGCGGAACCCGGCCAGCGCCGCGCGCTGCGCCGGCGTGGCGCGGGCCGTGAGCTGCCTGCGCCCGCCATACAGTGGATCGCCCACCAGGGGATGGCCGATGTGCGCCAGGTGCACGCGGATCTGGTGGGTACGCCCGGTTTCCAGGATCACGCGCAGCAGGCTGTGGAAGGGAAAACGCTCCACCAGCCGGTAGTGGGTCACCGCCTCGCGTCCATCGGCGCGCACGGCCTGGCGCAGGCGGTCGGTGCGGTGGCGGCCGATGGGCTTGTCCACGGTGCCACCGCCGGTCATCGCGCCCACGCACAGCGCCAGGTATTCACGCGACACCTCATGCCGGCGCAGCATCTCCACCAGCGCGGTGTGCGCCTCCAGCGTGCGCGCCACCACCAGCAGGCCGCTGGTGTCCTTGTCGATGCGGTGGACGATGCCGGCACGGGGCACGGCCGCAAGGCCGCGATCCAGTGCCAGCAAGCCGTTCTGCAGGGTGTGCGCGGCATTGCCCGCGCCCGGGTGCACCACCAGTCCCGCCGGCTTGTCGATCACGAACAGGTGCCGGTCGCGATGGCGCACCACCAGCGGCATGCGCTCGGGCGCCACGCGCTCATCGACCTGGGGCCGCGCCCGCAGCACCACGGATTCCCCGCCGAACACCGCGTCGCGGGGACGGGCCGGCCTGCCGTCCAGCGCCACCGCGCCCTCGCGGATCCACCCGGCCAGGCGCGAGCGGGAATACTGCGGCAGGGCCGCCGCAAGTGCCTGGTCCAGCCGCTGCCCACCCGGGCATTGCGGCAATGTAAGGCGGTGCTCGATCAGGGAGTCGGGGGTCATTCGGCTATACTACCGTGATGACCGCACCGAACGTTTTGCTGCGCAACCTGCTGCTCCTGCTGATGGGCGCGCTGGTGGCTGCCGGCTGTTCCACCGGCCGCGACGGCGCGCAGCAGCGTCTCTCGCGCTTCGGCCCCGACGCGCTCTACGAGCAGGGCAGGCGGGCCATCCGCGCCAGCGACTGGAACGAGGCCGTGAACATCTTCGAGGCCCTGAGCGCGCGCTGGCCGTTCACGCCGCATGCCCGGCAGGGCCGGCTCGACCTGATCTTTGCCTACTACAAGCTGGGCGAGAAGGAATCCGCGCGCGATGCCGTCGACACCTTCATCCGCGAAAATCCGGCCGATGAGCGCCTCGACTACGCCTACTACCTGCGCGGGCTGGTCGACTACGAACGCACCCCGGGCCTGCCGCACCGCATCTTCAATGTCGACCTGGCCGAGCGCGTGCCGGAGACGGCGCGCACCTCCTTCGAGGCCTTCCGCACCGTGGTCACTGAATACCCGAAGAGCCGGTACGCCCACGATGCCCGCCGCCGCATGATCTACCTGCGCAACCGGCTGGCCGACTACGAACTGCGCGTGGCGGACCACTACGTGCAGCGCGGCGCCTGGGTGGCGGCGGCGCAGCGCGCGCACCAGACCATCGAGCAGTACGACGGCGCCCCGGCTGTGAAGGAAGCCCTGCGCATCATGATCCACTGCTACCACAAGCTGGACTACGACGACCTCGCCACCAACACCGAGAAGGTCTTCGAGGCGAATTTCCCCGGCGAATCCACCGAGCTGACGCGCAAGGAAAAGCGCTGGTGGAAGCTCTGGTAACCGCCCGCTAGCGGCGATAGCCGCTGGTGATGGGATAGCGCCAGTCGCGCCCGAAGGCCCGCCGGCTCACCCTGACGCCCGGCGGTGCCTGCCGCCGCTTGTATTCATTGCGCTTCACCAGGTCGAGCACCCGCCCCACCACCGCCCGGTCGAAACCGCGCGTGACGATCTCGTCCACCGAGAGGTCGTCCTCGATGAATGCCTCGAGGATGGGATCGAGTATCTCGTAAGGCGGCAGCGAGTCCGCGTCCTTCTGGTCGGGGCGCAGTTCCGCCGAAGGCTCGCGCTCGAGCACGCGCACGGGGATGGGCGGCTGGCCACCGAATTCACCACGTCGCCGGGCCAGCGCATTGCGGTAATGGGCCAGGCGGTAGACCAGCAGCTTGCTGCAATCCTTGATGGGCGCGAAGCCGCCGTTCATGTCTCCGTAGAGGGTGGCGTAGCCCACGGCCATCTCGCTCTTGTTGCCCGTGGTCAGCAGCATGCGGCCGCTCTTGTTGGAGATGGCCATCAGCAGCACGCCGCGGCAGCGGGCCTGGATGTTCTCCTCGGTGGCGTCGGGCGTCGTGCCGGCGAATTGCTCCGCCAGCGCGGCCAGCGTGGCCTCGAACATGCCCTCGATGGAGATCACGCTGTAGGCCACGCCCATGGTGCGCGCCTGCAGGGCGGCATCATCACGGCTCATCCGGCTGGTATAGCGCGAGGGCATCATCACCACCTGCACGCGTTCGGCGCCCAGCGCATCCACCGCCACGGCCAGCGTGAGGGCCGAATCCACGCCGCCGGAAAGTCCCATCACCACGCCGGGGAAGCGGTGCTTGTTCACGTAGTCGCGCACGCCGAGCACCAGCGCGCGGTACACGCTTTCTTCATCGCCCAGTTCCGGCGCAACGGCGTCCTGTTCCACCGGCGTGAACACGACCCTCCCCTGCGCGTCGCGGCCGGCGCGCAGCAGCACCAGGGTTTCCTCGAAGGCCGCCGCACGCAGCACCACATCGCCGGTGGCATCCACCGCGCAGGAGCGGCCGTCGAACACGAGTTCGTCCTGGCCACCGACCAGGTTCACGTAGGCGATGGGCAGGCCCGTCTCGGCCACGCGCTCGCGCAGCACCGCTTCGCGCGCCCGCTGCTTGCGTTGCTCGTAGGGGGATGCATTGAGCACCAGCAGTGCCTCTGCGCCGCCCTGCTTCGCGCCCAGCGCCGGGCCGGGCTCCCACACGTCCTCGCAGATGGCCAGTCCCAGGCGCAGGCCCATGAAGTCGGCGACCGTCATGGCCGTGCCCGGCGTGAAGTAGCGCTTCTCGTCGAAGACCTGGTAGTTCGGCAACACCATCTTGCGACAGTTGACCGGCGCCTGGCCCGGCACCAGCAGGCTGGCGGCGTTGTAGATCACCGGGTGCCCTGCGCTGCCCTCATATTCCGGATAGCCGAGCAGGATGGCCGGCAGGCCCGAGGCCGGGTCGCTGACCTCCCGCGTCAGCTCCCGCAGGGCCTGCTCCAGCTGGATGCGCAATCCGCGGTGGAAGAGCAGGTCTTCCGGCGGATAGCCGCTGAGCGTGAGCTCGGGGAACACGACCAGGTCGGCACCCTGCCGCCGGGCCGCGCGCGCCGTCTCGCGCACGCGCTGGGCATTGCCCTGCACATCGCCGACCAGCAGGTTCAGCTGTGCCAGCGCGATGCAGGGACCGCGTGTCATCGCGCGGTTACTTCTTGCGTGCCGGACGGCGCACGGCCCGCCGCGCGGCGGGCCGCTTCGCCACGGAGGCCTTGCGGGCCACCTTCCTTGCGGCGGTGGCCTTGCGGGCAACCTTGCGCACCGTCTTGCCGGCCTTCGCGTTTTTCCCGGCCTTCACCGGGCTGGCGGCCGGCTTCTTTGCAGACTTCTTTGCAGACTTCTTTGCAGACTTCTTTGCAGACTTCTTCGCCGCCTTGCCGCCCGCCTTCTTGCCAGCCTTCTTCGCCGCGGCCTTGCTGCCGCCAGCGCGCATGGTGGCCGGCCGCTCGCTGACCGCGGCGGCCGCGGCCTGCTGCTTGCGGCGCTCGCCCAGCATCTCGGCCATGGCCGAACCGAGTTCGGCCGGGCTCTTCACGGTGCGCACGCCGGCCGCCTCCAGGGCGCGGTATTTGTCTGCAGCGGTGCCCTTGCCGCCGGCCACCACGGCGCCGGCATGGCCCATGCGCTTGCCCGGCGGCGCGGTGACGCCGGCGATATAGGCGACCACGGGCTTGGTGACATAGCGGGCGATGTGGGCTGCAGCGGCTTCCTCGTCGCTACCGCCGATCTCGCCCACCATCACGATGCCCTCGGTCTGCGGATCGCGCTCGAACAGCTCGATCACGTCGATGAAGTTCATGCCGCGCACCGGGTCGCCGCCGATGCCCACGCAGGTGCTCTGCCCCAGGCCGATCTGGGTAGTCTGGTTCACGGCCTCGTAGGTGAGCGTGCCGGAACGCGAGACGATGCCCACGCAACCTTTCTTGTGGATGAAGCCGGGCATGATGCCGATCTTGCATTCATCCGGCGTGATCACGCCGGGGCAGTTGGGTCCGATCAGCCGCGTGGGCTTGCCCGCCAGGGCCGCCTTCACGCGGATCATGTCATTCACCGGGATGCCCTCGGTGATGCACACCACCAGCTCGATGCCCGCATCGGCGGCCTCCAGGATGGCGTCGGCCGCGAAAGCCGCCGGCACGTAGATCATGCTCACGGTGGCAGACGTTGCGGCCACGGCCTGGTGCACGGTGTCGAAGACGGGAAGGTCGAGGTGTTCGGTGCCGCCGCGGCCCGGCGTGACGCCACCGACGATGCGGGTGCCATAGGCGAGGCACTGCTGGGCATGGAAGGTGCCCTGCTTGCCGGTGAAGCCCTGGACGATGACCCTGCTGCGCTTGTTGACCAGAATGCTCATGTAAATCGAATCCTCGGGATCGGATCAGCCGGCTTTCGCGGCGGCGACGGCCTTGCGGGCCGCATCGGTGAGGCCCTCGGCGGGCGTGATGGCAAGACCGCTGGAAGCCAGCATCTCGCGCGCCTGCGGCGCATTGGTGCCTTCCAGCCGCACCACCACGGGCACCTTCACGCCCACGCGCTGTACGGCCGCCATGATGCCCTCGGCGATCACGTCGCAGCGCACGATGCCGCCGAAGATGTTCACCAGGATGGCGCGTACCTTGGGGTTGGAGAGGATCAGCTCGAAGGCCGCCGTCACGCGCTCGACCGTGGCACCACCGCCCACGTCGAGGAAGTTGGCCGGCCTGCCACCATGCAGCTTGATGATGTCCATGGTGGCCATGGCGAGGCCGGCGCCGTTGACCATGCAGGCGATGTCGCCGTCGAGGGAGACGTAATTGAGGTCGTGCTCGGCGGCACGGGCCTCGATGGGATCTTCCTGGGAGATGTCGCGCAGCTCCACCAGCTCCGGGTGGCGGAACAGCGCATTGGCGTCGATGCCGATCTTGGCATCAAGCGCCACCAGCCGGCCTTCCCCGGTAACGATGAGCGGGTTGACCTCGACCAGGCTGGCATCCTGCTCGATGTAGAGCTTGTACAGTGCCTTGAGGATGGCGGTGAACTCGCCGATCTGCTTGCCGCTGAAGCCCAGGCCGAAGGCCAGCTCGCGGGCCTGGTAGGCCTCAAGGCCCACGGCCGGATGGATGGCGACGCTGAGTATCTTCTCCGGTTCCTTCTCGGCCACTTCCTCGATGTCCATGCCGCCGGCGGCGGAGGCCACCACGGCAATGCGTCCCTTCTCGCGGTTGAGCGTGAGGCTCAGGTAGATCTCGCGCTCGATGGCCGAGCCGGACTCCACATAGACCTTCTCGATGGGCAGGCCCCCGGCGCCGGTCTGCTTGGTGACCAGGCGCGTGCCCAGCATGGCCGCCGCGGCTTCGCGCACGGCCTCCACGTCGCGCACCACCTTCACGCCGCCGGCCTTGCCGCGGCCGCCCGCATGCACCTGGGCCTTGACCACCCAGACCGGGCCGCCCAGCCGGGTGGCCTGGCTGGCCGCCTCATCGGCGCTGGACGCGACATGCCCCTCGGGCACGGGAATGCCGTAATCGGCAAAGATCTTCTTCGACTGGTACTCGTGCAGATTCATGGAGGTGCGGGTTCCCCGGCTGACGATGACTCGTCATTCTAATTGGAAAAGCCGTACCGGGTCACAGTTGCGCGGCCCGCCTGGCTGTCCCGGTCGGCCCCGATGCTAGAGTCCGGCGGGCAAATGCGCTTCAACGCCCGCCATCCGGTCGCACCGGTCGAGGGCGCGCCATCGGACCTGGCCTGGCGCGTCATAGGACTGGTCAACATGTACCGCCTGCTGGTGGCCGGCGGCCTTTTTGCCGCCGCCCAGTCCGAGTCGCTGCGGGAAGTGCTGGGCATCGACCAGCCGGCAGCCATGAACATCATCACCGCCGGCTATTTCTTCGCCGGCATCGGCCTGTGGGCGCTCAGGCCCCTGCCCTTCATGAGCCTGCGCCTGCTCGCCTTCACGCATGCCGTGACCGACTCCATCGCCATTGCCTTCGTGCTCTGGGCCAGCAGCGGCGTGGCGGGCGGACTGGGCATCCTGGTGCTGCTGCCGGTGGGCGCCATGGCGCTGCTCACCGGCAACCGCGACGCGCTGTTCATGGCGGCCACGGCCAGCATATCCATCCAGGTGCAGCAGCTGGCGCGCGAACTGGGCAGCGGCGTGGAGACCGGCGACTACGTAAGCGCCGCCGTGCTCGGCGTGGTGATCTTCCTGGCGGCGCTGCTGGTGCGGCCGCTGGCCAACCGGCTGATCCAGAGCGAGGCACTGGTCCGCAAGCAGGAGCTGGACCTGGCAAACCTCGCCCAGCTGTCCCAGTACATCGTGCAGCGGCTGCGCGAGAGCATCCTGGTGGTGGACGAAGGCGACCGCATCCGCCTCATCAATGAACCGGCCGCCAGCATCCTCGGCAATGCTCACGCCTGGCCAGACGCCCTGCTGGGGGAATGCTCGCCGCGGCTGCTGTTCCTGCTTACCGCCTGGCGCCAGCACGGGGAGGCCCGCGAGTCCGACACCTTCACCGCGGCCGACGGGGCCAGGCTCATCCGGCCGCATTTCGCGCACCTGGGCTCCGCGCGCCCGGGCCCGGTGCTGATCTTCCTGGAGGACACCAGCGTGGTGGCGGAGAAGATCCAGCAGTCCAAGCTCGCGGCACTGGGCCGGCTGTCGGCCAGCATTGCGCACGAGATCCGCACGCCCATCGGCGCGATGAGCCATGCCAGCCAGCTGCTGGCCGAATCGCCGCACATCCCCGACGAGGACCGCAGGCTCACGCAGATCATCCGCGACAACGCCGAGCGGGTGAGCCAGATCGTGGAGAACGTGCTGGAGCTGTCCCGGCGCGGCACGCGCCGTCCGCAACGCATCGACCTCGCCAGCTGGACCGGGGAGTTCTGGGCCGAGTTCTGCGCCACGCAGGAGATCGGCACCGATGCCATCCGCGTCGCAGTATCGCCGGAGGAAGGCACGCGCCTGGAGATCAGCGCCGATCCCACGCAGCTGCACCAGATCCTGTGGAACCTGTGCCAGAACGCGGTCACGCATGGCCTTGTGGCCGGCGGCGAGCCAGTGGAAATCCGCTACGGACGCATCCCCGCCAGCGGCCGCCCCTTCATCGAGGTGGCCGACCGGGGACCGGGCATCGCGGCGGAAGACATGGAACGGGTCTTCGAACCCTTCTTCACGCGCGCGGCGCGCGGCACGGGTCTCGGGCTGTTCCTCGCTCGCGAGCTGGCGCAGTCCAACGGCGCCACCCTGCTGCACGAGTCGCGTCCGCAGGGCGGCAGCCTGTTCCGGCTGGTGTTCACGGACCCGGCCCGCTGGGAAGAATGATTTAACATACGCGCAGCATGGCCCAAGCGCGCGTACTCATCGTCGACGACGAGCCCGACCTCGTCGAACTGGTGGCGCTGACCCTGGATCGCATGGGGCTGGCCTGGCAGTCGGCCGGTTCGGTGCGCGAGGCGCAACGCCAGCTGCTGGAGCAGTCCTTCGACCTGGTCCTGTGCGACATGCGCCTGCCCGACGGCGACGGGCTGGACCTGCTCGACTGGTTGCAGGCGCGCCTGCCCGGCCTGCCCTGCGCCGTGATCACGGCGCATGGCAACGTGGAAACCGCCGTGCGTGCACTGAAGCTCGGCGCATTCGACTTCGTTTCCAAGCCGCTGGACCTGGCCGCGCTGCGCCGGCTGATCACCAGCGCCCTGAAGCTGGCGGAACACGCCGACGGCAGCGGCTACACCACGCGCGGGCCACGCCTGCTCGGCAATTCACCGCCCATGCGCCAGCTGCGCGAGATGATCGCGCGCGTGGCGCGTTCGCAGGCGCCGGTGCACATCGCCGGCGAGAGCGGCACGGGCAAGGAGCTGGTGGCACGGCTGATCCATCTCTCCGGGCCGCGCAGCGAAGGCCCGTTCATCGCCGTGAACTGCGGCGCCATCCCGGGCGAGCTGATGGAGAGCGAGTTCTTCGGCCACAAGCGTGGCAGCTTCACCGGCGCGGTGGCCGACAAGAAGGGCCTGGTGCAGAGCGCCGACGGCGGCACGCTGTTCCTCGACGAGGTGGCCGACCTGCCGCTGCACATGCAGGTGAAGCTGCTGCGCGTGATCCAGGAGAAGGCGGTGCGCCCGGTGGGCGAGACCGAAGAGCAGGGCGTGGACGTGCGCCTGCTCTCCGCCACGCACAAGCGGCTGGCGGACCTGGTGGCGCAGGGCGCCTTCCGCGAAGACCTGTATTACCGCATCAACGTGATCGAGCTGGGCGTGCCGTCACTGCGCGAGCGCCCGGGCGACATTCCCGAACTTGCCGCGGACATCCTGGCGCGGCTGGCCCGGCGCACCGGCAGTGAACCGGTGGAACTCACGCCCGAGGCGCTGGAAGTGCTGTGCGCCTATTCGTTTCCCGGCAACGTGCGTGAACTGGAGAACATCCTCGAGCGCGCACTCACGCTGTCGGTGGGCGGGAAGATCCGGGCCGAGGAGATCCGCCTGCGTGCGGTGCCACGCGTGGAAGCGGCCACCGCACCGGCAGCGGCCCCGCCGGCTGCACCCGTCGGCCTGGCGCCGCCGTCCGGCGCCGCTCCTCCTGCCACCGGCGCCGGTGCGCTGGAAGACCAGCTGGAGGGCATGGAGCGCGAGGCCATCATGAGGGCGCTGGAGCAGACCCGCTACAACAAGACGGCGGCCGCAAGGTTGCTGGGCGTGACGTTTCGCGCGCTGCGCTACCGGATCAAGAAGCTGGGCATCGAATAGGACGCCGCCCGCTCAGATCACGCCGAAGGCCAGCATGGCCTCCGCCACGCGCCGGAAGCCCACGATGTTGGCGCCGAGCGCATAGTTTCCCGGGCTGCCGAACTCCACGGCCGCGTCGTGGCACTCCTGGTGGATGCGCCGCATGATGGCGTGCAGGCGCTGCTCGGTGTATTGGAACGTCCAGGCATCGCGGCTGGCGTTCTGCTGCATCTCCAGCGCCGAGGTGGCAACACCACCGGCATTGGCGGCCTTGCCGGGCGCGAATGCCGCTCCTGCCTCCGACAGCAGGTGGATGCCCTCGGGCGTGGTGGGCATGTTGGCGCCCTCGCCCACGGCAATGCAGCCGTTGGCCAGCAGGAGGCGCACGCCGTCGGCATCCAGCTCGTTCTGCGTGGCACAAGGCAGCGCCACCTCGCAGGGAATCCTCCACAACTGGCCCGCCGGCAGGCATTGCGCATCGGGCCGCTGCTCCACGTAGTGGCGCAGGCGCCGGCGCTCCACGTCCTTCAGCTGGCGCAGCACGGCAAGGTCGAGACCCGCCGGGTCGTACACCACGCTGTCGGAATCAGAGCAGGCCACCGGCTTCGCACCCAGCATCTGCAGCTTCTGGATGGCGTGCAACGCCACGTTGCCCGATCCGGAAACCACGCAGGTCCTGCCCTCGAGTGATTCCCCGCGCGCCCGCAGCATCTCCTCCACGAAGAACACCAGGCCGTAGCCGGTGGCCTCGCGACGCACCAGCGCTCCGCCCCAGTCGGGACTCTTGCCGGTGAGCACGCCGGATTCATAGCGGTTGGTGATGCGCTTGTACTGCCCGAACAGGTAGCCGATCTCGCGTGCGCCCACGCCGATGTCGCCGGCGGGCACGTCGGTGTACTCGCCGATGTGCCGATACAGCTCGGTCATGAAGCTCTGGCAGAAACGCATCACCTCCCCGTCGGACCTGCCCTTCGGGTCGAAGTCCGCGCCGCCCTTGGCGCCGCCGATGGGCAGGCCGGTGAGCGCATTCTTGAACACCTGCTCGAAGCCCAGGAACTTCACGATGCCCAGGTACACGGAGGGATGGAAACGCAGCCCGCCCTTGTAGGGCCCGAGGGCGCTGTTGAAGCCCACCCGGAAACCGCGGTTGATCTGCACGATGCCGCGGTCATCCTGCCAGGGCACGCGGAAGATGATCTGGCGCTCCGGCTCGCAGATGCGCTCGATGATCTTCTGGTCGGCGTACTGCGGGTGCTTGCGCAGCACGGGTCCGAGCGTGCCGGCGACCTCGCGCACGGCCTGGTGGAATTCGGCTTCGCCGCGGTTGCGGCGGATGACGTCGTCGATGATCTGCGCAATGCGCTCCTGGATCCTGGGCAATTTGGTTCTCGGGTGTGGAAGTGGAAGCCGGGCCCGTGAGGGACCCGCGAGGGTAGCCGGCACCGGCCCGGAAAAGGCCGGCAAAGGGGCTCCTAGAGAACGATCCCTCGTCTCGGGCTGCGCATCGGCAGCGCCGGTGGGCACGAATGCGGGTTCATGCCCGGCACGGGGATGCGGCCCGCGACCGGGAAAACCCGGGCAGGTGCGGCCGGAAGCCTTCCGGCAGACGCTCTGGACCGAACCGCGTACATGTCGGAATCGAGCATAGTAATTTGCAGGGCCGAGTCAAGGCGCACCGCAAGCCTTGTTGCCGTGGGTCGGCTTCTGCATAGTTCGCGTCCCTTTTTCCATCGCCACCGGTGCCCGCCTTGCAGCCCCCGATTGAAATCCGTCTTGCGAATGAACTTGCGATCAGGCCGGCGCAGGTGGAAGCCACCATTGCGCTGCTGGACGGCGGCGCGACGGTGCCCTTCATCGCGCGCTACCGCAAGGAGGCCACCGGCGGCCTTGATGACGTGCAGTTGCGCACGCTGCACGAGCGCCTTGGCTACCTGCGCGCGCTGGAGGAGCGACGCGCGGCGGTACTGAAAAGCATCGGCGAGCAGAACAAGCTCACGCCGGAACTGCGCACGGCCATCGAGTCAGCCGACAGCAAGCAGCGACTGGAAGACCTCTACCTCCCCTACAAGCCCAGGCGTCGCACGCGCGCGCAGATTGCCCGCCAGGCCGGCCTTGCGCCGCTGGCCGTGGGCCTCCTGGCCGACCCGATGCTGGATCCTGCCACCGAGGCGGCGCGCTACCTGAAGGAGCCTTTCACCAGCGAGGAAGGCGACAACCCGGGCGTTCCGGACGCGCGCGCGGCGCTCGAAGGCGCGCGTCAGATCCTGATGGAGCAGTTCGCCGAGGATGCGGAGCTGCTGGGACTGCTGCGCGCCCATGTGCAGGAGCATGGCGTCGTGGTGTCGAAGGTGGCCGAGGGCAAGGAGGAAGCCGGCGCCAAGTTCCGCGACTACTTCGATTATTCCGAGCCACTGGCCGCCGTGCCCTCGCACCGTGCGCTGGCCCTGTTCCGAGGCCGCACCGAGGAAGTGCTGCGGGTGTCGCTGAAGCTGCCCGAGGAGCTTGCCGCCGAAACCGTCCCCGGCAAGCACGTGCCCAACACCTGCGAGATCAAGATCGCCGCGCGCGTGGGCATTGCCGACCGCGGGCGCCCGGCAGATGCCTGGCTGGCGGACACGGTGCGCTGGACCTGGCAGTTCAAGCTCGCCTTCCAGCTGGAGGCCGAGATGTTCGTGGCGCTGCGCGAGCGCGCCGAGGAGGAAGCCATCCGCGTGTTCAGCCGCAACCTGCGCGATCTGCTGCTGGCCGCACCCGCCGGCGCACGCGTGACGATGGGGCTGGATCCGGGCATCCGCACGGGCGTGAAGGTCGCCGTGGTGGATGGCACCGGCAAGGTGGTCGACACGGCGACCGTGTATCCCTTTCCACCCCGCAACGACCTGGAAGGCGCGCTGCACACGCTGGGCGAACTGGTGAAGAAGCACAAGGTGCAGCTCATCGGCATCGGCAATGGCACGGCCTCGCGCGAGACCGACCGCCTCGCCGCCGAACTCATCAAGCGCAGCACCGGACTGCACCTGACCAAGGTGGTGGTGTCCGAGGCCGGCGCATCCGTGTATTCGGCCTCCGAGGTCGCCTCGAAGGAACTGCCGGCGCTCGACGTGAGCCTGCGCGGTGCCGTCTCCATCGCGCGCCGCCTGCAGGATCCACTGGCCGAGCTGGTGAAGATCGACCCGAAGTCCATCGGCGTGGGCCAGTACCAGCACGACGTGAACCAGGGCCGGCTGGCCCGTTCGCTGGACGCCGTGGTGGAAGACTGCGTGAACGCGGTGGGCGTGGACGTGAACATGGCTTCCCCCGCCCTGCTGGCGCGGGTGTCGGGCCTCTCGACCTCCCTGGCCGAGAACATCGTGCTCCACCGCAACCAGAACGGTGCCTTCCGCAGCCGCAAACAGCTGAAGGACGTGCCACGGCTGGGGCCGAAGGCCTTCGAGCAGGCCGCCGGCTTCCTGCGCATCGTCGACGGCGAGGATCCATTGGACGCCTCGGCCGTGCACCCGGAAGCCTACGGCGTGGTGCAGAAGATCCTGGTGGACATCAGGCGCCCGGTGAAGG
Source organism: uncultured bacterium (assembly GCA_965652645.1). Lineage (GTDB taxonomy): Bacteria > Pseudomonadota > Gammaproteobacteria > Steroidobacterales > Steroidobacteraceae > ZC4RG30. Next base: position 15,824 of record CBFGXE010000034.1, read on the forward strand.
AAGTGATGGGCAACTCCGCCATCCTCGCCCGCGTGGACGCCGCGCGTTACACCGACGGGCAGTTCGGCCTGCCCACGGTGCGCGACATCCTGAAGGAGCTGGAGAAGCCGGGCCGCGACCCGCGCCCGGAATTCAGGACCGCCGCCTTCAGGGACGGCGTGGAAGACCTGAAGGACCTCGCGCCCGGCATGCTGCTGGAAGGCGTGGTGACCAATGTCACCAACTTCGGCGCCTTCGTGGACATCGGCGTGCACCAGGACGGCCTGGTGCACATCTCGATGCTGTCCAACCGCTTCATCAAGGACCCGCACGAGGTGGTGAAGGCCGGCGACGTGGTGAAGGTGAAGGTGCTGGAGGTGGACCTGGCCCGCAAGCGCATCGCGCTCACCATGCGGCTGGATGACTCCGTGCCCCGGCAGCGCGCGCCCGGCGAGGTACCGCCGCGTCGCCAGTCAAACCGCGGCGGCGCACCGCGTGTGCAACGCCAGCCGGAGCCGCAGGGCAATGGAATGATGGCCGAGGCGCTGCGCCAGGCCCTCGGCAAGGGACGCTGAGGCTGGCTGGGGTGGAAGGACTCGAACCTACGAATGGCGGGATCAAAACCCGCTGCCTTAGCCGCTTGGCGACACCCCATCCGTCCAGTCACTGCCGCAGGCCGCGCACCACGAAGTGACGCCACTGCGGCGGGAGCTTGCGTGCCACGGCCTCGGCGGCGGCACGCCCTTCAAAGGCAGTAAATACGCACGCTCCGGTGCCCGTCAATCGCGCCCCGTACGGCGCCAGATGATCGAGCACCCGGGCCACTTCCGGATGCCGCCGCCGGACCACCGGCTCGCAGTCATTGCGGCCGCCGTCCGCCGGCAGGGCGCGGATGGTGAGCGGCGGCGTGTCGCGGGTCAAGTCCGGCGCGGCAAACACTGCCGCGGTGGCCACCGCGATGCCCGGATGCACGATGAGGAACCAGCGCTCGGGCAGGTCCAGGGGCGTGAGCACTTCGCCGCGCCCGCTGGCGAAGGCATTGCGGCCATGCACGAATACGGGCACGTCCGATCCCAGCGCCAGGCCCAGTTCAGCCAGGCGCTCCGTGGACCAGTTGAGCTTCCACAGTTCGTTGAGCGCACGCAGCACGCAGGCCGCATCCGAGCTGCCGCCCCCAAGGCCGCCACCAGCGGGTATGCGCTTTGCCACATGGATCGCGGCTCCAAGGCTGCTGCCACTGGCCTGCTGCAGCAGGCTGGCGGCGCGCACCGTCAGGTCATCCGCATCGGCCATGCCGGCCAGCAGCGCGTCGGTGGGCGGCGGGTCGCGCACGATGCGGCCGTCCGCGCGCACGGTGACGGATACCTCGTCATGCAGGTCCACGAGCTGGAACACGGTCTGCAGGTCATGGAAGCCATTGGCGCGGCGGCCGGTGACGTGCAGGAACAGGTTGAGCTTGGCGGGCGCGAGGTAACGCATGCTTGTCAGTCCAGGTGCGGGCGCGCCACGCGCAGGGGCAAGACTCCTACAGCTTCCACCGGTGGATCACCAGGGTCAGTCGCAGGTCATCGCGCGTGACCACCAGCCGTTTCGGCAGCGTCACGGTGCCGCCGCGCGCGCGCACATTGCCCCAGCGTGTGTAGCGGATGCGCCATTGCTGCTGCACCAGTTCGGTGAAGTGGCCGGCATCGTCCAGCCTGGACTCCACCGGCGCTTCGCCAGGCGCCGCGATCCCCAGTATCCAGTAGCGCAGTGCTTCGAATGGCGGGATGAAACCCAGCTGGTCCAGCAGCACCTGCTCGGCCGCCTCGCCCTCGTAGACCTCGTCGCGCCCGCCTGCCAGGCGCAGGTAGCCGGGCCGCCAGGTGACCAGGAGGGTGCCGGCCCCGAAGGGGCCTGAAAGGCGGAAGGCGGATTCACCGGCCTTCTGGTCCCAGCCCAGGGTGGCGTTGAATCCCTTGCGCTCCCCGCTGGCCGGATCCGGCGCGTTGACCCCGGCGCTGCCGCGCAGAGAGAAGGCCGGCAACTCGCGCAGCAGTTCATGTTGGGCTTCGACCGGCAACGGCGTGCCGGTACCGCGCAGGCTGGCGCAACCGGCCAGCACCAGGGCCAGCAGCAGCACGCAGGCCCGCATCCCGGGCGGCACGCCCCGTGTCATTCCCGCACCTGCGGGTGCGGGAAACCGGACTTCAGTCATCCTCGCCCGTGAGCCGCGACATGGTGGCGCGCAGTCCCTTGTGGTCAGGCGAACCATTCAACGCCTGCTGCCACACATGGCGCGCCTGGTTCTCGTCGCCGGACTTCCACAGCACCTCGCCGAAGTGGGCGCCGATCTCGGCATCGGTGGTGTTCTGCCACGCGCGTTCCAGTACCGCCAGCGCCTCGCCGGTGCGACCGCGGCGGAACAGCACCCAGCCCAGGCTGTCCTGGATGGCCGGATTGTCCGGCGACACGACCAGCGCCTTGCGGATCAAGGCTTCCGCCTCGGCCAGTCGCTGGCTGTGGTCGGCCAGGGTGTAACCGAAGGCGTTGAGGAGCTGGGGATCCTCGGGCCGCAGCTTCAATGCGCGCTCGAACTCGGCCAGCGCGTCGCGCGTGCGGCCTCCGGATTCGAGCACGGTGGCCCGGCTGTAATCGATGTCCGGATGATCGGGGAAGTCGCGGCTCAGGATGTCGAGCGTCGCCAGGGCACCCTTGAGATCGCCATGCTCCACCTGCAGGTGGGCGCGGGCCAGGCCGGTTTCCAGCTCACGGTCGGGGTTGGCGCCGGCAAAGTCGTCCAGCAGCCGCAGGGCATCGGCCGTGGCCCCCTCGCGCATCATCAGGCGTGCGGCGGAAGTACGGGCGGTGAGCTCCAGCGGGGAGCCTGCCAGCAACCCGTAGGCCTGCACCGCGCGCGCGGGGTCACCGCGACGCTCGGCCAGCTGCGCCACGTAGAGCACGCCGAGCGCCGATTCGATACGCTCGCCCAGCATGGACTGCAGGAGTTCTTCCACGGCCTGCAGCTTGCCCTGCCGCATGGCCATGGCGATCAGGCGTCCCTCGGCGGTGACCTTGGTATCCGGACGCGCCACCAGGCGCTGCAGTTCGGATTCCGCATCGGCGTGGCGGCCCGCGGCCAGCAGCAGGTCAGCCATCAGGAAGGCGTTCTCGCCCTGCATCTGGTCCAGCGGGAGCCTTCTTGCCCCGGCGACGGCCGCGGTGTGCTCGCCGAGCAGGGACAGCGCGCGCAGCACGATGACCTGCGGCTCCACCAGGCCCGGCTCCAGCGTCGACGCACGCGTTGCCGCCTCGATGGCCCCCTGCATGTTGTAGGCCGACATCGCCAGCCGCGCCTGCGCCACCAGCACCTCGACGGAGGGATCCTCGCCCACCAGCACTTCGCTGAAGAGGCGCCAGAGCAGCGTGGCATCGGCCTCCTCGGCCAGCGCCTCGGCAAAACTCAGCGGATCCTGGCTGCCGGACGAGCCTGACTCGCGCCAGTCGGTGAGCGCGGCGCGCGCCGCCTCGACGTCGTAGCGTTTCATCGCCACCAGCGCCTCGGTGAGCGCGGCTTCGCCCGAATAGGGCGAGAGTTCGCGCCAGCGGGCGGCAGCGGCCCCGGCCGCATTGAGCTGGTCGCAGCTCATGGCAAGCTGCGCGGCGCGCATCGCCACCTGCGGATCCCCGGAGAACCGCGCGGCAGCCAGGTAGTTGCTGGTGGCCCCGCGGCAGTCGCCGGCGCGCATGGCCTCCTGCGCCGCTGTCATGGCCTCGGTCTCGCTTTTCGGCTCAGTCGCCTGCGAGGCTTCGGGCTCCGGCGTGCGCGATGAGGTGGCACAGGCAGAGAAAAGGACGAGAACAGCCAGCAGAGCGGCGCGCAAGGCTGCCGCTGGGGGGGGCGATTCAGGCATCATTTCCCCACTATAGCCTGTTCGCCCATGAAAGCCTCGATCCGACAGAAACTTGAGAAGACAGCCGAGCGGTTCGAGGAGGTCGGGCGCCTGCTGGCCGACCCGGCGATAGCCGGGGGCTCGGATACGTTTCGCGAACTTTCAATGGAATACGCGCGCCTGGAACCAGTGGCGGCGGAGTTCCGCGCGCACCTGGACCTGGAAACGCAACTGCGCGCGGCACGGGAGCTTTCCGAAGACGCCGACCCGCAGATGCGCGAGATGGGGCAGGAGGAGAGCCTGCGCCTCACCGCCCTGATCGGCGAGCATGAGCATGCCCTGGCGCTGCTGCTGCTGCCGAAGGATCCCCGCGACGAGCGCAACATCTACCTGGAGGTGCGCGCCGGCACCGGGGGTGACGAGGCGGCCATCTTTGCCGGCGACCTGCACCGCATGTACACCCGCTACGCGGAGGGCCGCGGGTGGCAGGTGGAAATCCTCTCCGAAAGCCCGGGCGAGCACGGCGGCTACAAGGAAGTGATCAGCCGCATCGTCGGCCGCGGGGCGTTCTCCGCGTTCAAGTTCGAGTCGGGTACGCACCGCGTGCAGCGCGTGCCGGAGACCGAGGCCCAGGGACGCATCCACACCTCCGCCTGCACGGTGGCGGTGCTGCCCGAGCTCGACGAGATCGAGGACATCCAGATCAATCCGGCGGACCTGCGCATCGACACTTTCCGCGCCTCCGGCGCCGGCGGCCAGCACGTGAACAAGACCGACTCGGCCATCCGCATCACCTACCTGCCCACCGGGCTGGTGGTGGAATGCCAGGACGAGCGCTCGCAGCACAAGAACCGGTCGCGCGCCATGGCGCTGCTGAAGGCGCGGCTGCTGGCCGCGGAACAGGAGAAGCAGGCCAGCGCGCAGGCCCGCTCGCGCAAGCTGCAGGTGGGCAGCGGCGACCGCTCCGAGCGCATCCGCACCTACAACTTCCCGCAGGGCCGGGTCACCGACCATCGCATCAACCTCACCCTCTACAAGCTCGGGGAGGTGATGAACGGCGCGCTGGATGAGCTGCTCACCGCCCTGCAGACCGAATTCCAGGCCGAAGAGCTGGCGGCGCAGACGGCAGAGTGAGCGGCGGCGGAGTCGCGGCGCGCGGGTCAGCCGGCAAGCAATGCGCCCAGCCGGCGGATCGCCGCCTCGGTGGCCGCCGTCACCGGGTAACCCGCGTTGAGCCTGAGACAGTTGCCATAGCGGCCGGAGGCCGAGAACATCGCGCCCGGCACGAACTGCACGCCCATGGGCGCGGCCTTCTCGTACAGCCCCATGGTGTCGACGTTGCCGGCCAGTTCCACCCACAGCACGAATCCGCCCGCCGGGCGGGTGAGCCGCGTGCCCTCCGGGAAGTGGTCCTGCACGCTCTGGGAAAGCTGCGTCACCTGCCGCGCGCAGCGCTCCCGCAGCCTCTTCAGGTGCCGCTCGTAGCGGCCGCTGGCCAGGAAGTCCGCCAGCATTTCCTGGGACAGCATGGCGGTGGCGCCGGACATCACGTTCTTCATGGCGCGCAGCGTGTCGCGGTGGCGGCCGGGCTCGATGAAGCCGATGCGCGCACCCGGCGCCAGCGTCTTGGAGAACGACGAGCACAGCAGCACGCGGCCATCGGTGTCGAAGGCCTTGCACGGCAGCGGACGCGGTCCGTCCAGCGGCAGGTCGCCGTAGATGTCATCCTCGATCAGCGCGATGTCCGCCTCGCGGCACAGCCGTACCAGCTCACGCTTGCGCGCCTCGGGCATGCAGCTGCCGGTGGGATTGCTGAAGTTGGCGATGGTCATGCAGGCGCGCACGCCACCGCCGGCGCGGCTTGAAAGCAGCTCGCGCAGTGCCGCCACCGACATGCCCTCCCCCGGATGCGCGGGAACTTCGAGCACCTTGATGCCCAGGCTTTCCGCCAGCTGCAGGAAACCGAAGTAGGTCGGGGATTCCACCGCGATGGTGTCGCCCGGCCGCGCCACGGCGCGCAGCGCCAGGGTCAGCGCCTCCATGCAGCCGTTGGTGATGACCAGCTCGCGGGCGTCCAGCCGCATGCCGATGTGCGCGTAGTGCGCGGCGACCTGCGCGCGCAGCGCCGCGCTGCCGCCCATGCGCCGTGCGTAGGTGGCCAGTTCCATGGGATTGCGCCGCGCCGCGCGCACCAGGCTGGCCCGAAGGGCTGCCTGCGGAAACAGCGCGGGATCGGGGATGGCTTCCCCCAGCCGTGCCAGCGAGGGATCAAGGCTGGCCTCGGCGAAGCGCTTGAGCATGGCCTGCGCGCCGGCCAGGCGGGCGGTGCGCGGCAGGGGCACGGTGGTGGGAGGCGCGGGCTGCGCGCGCGGCGGCACCACGAAATACCCGGACTTCGGCCGCGCCTCGATCAGGCCGCGCTGCTCCAGCACCCGCAGCGATGCCACCGCCGTGGTGATGCTGATGCCGCGCTGGCGGGCCAGCCTGCGCACCGAGGGCACGCGGCTGCGCGGCGGGAGCTGGCCGGAGGCGATCAGGCCGGCCAGGTCATCGGCCACGGCCTGGTAGAGGGGTTCGGCTGCCTGGTCCATGTGGAAACTGTACCCTGAACATTTACGGATTTGTGTATCTGTACCCCTTCTTGCGCCTGCGCAATGCTCCGCGCCCATGAATGCACTGAGCATCACGCTGGGCCCGATGGTCCTGTTCTGCCTGGTGGCCTCGATCACCCCCGGGCCCAACAACCTGCTGCTGATGCGCTCGGGCGCCACCTTCGGCATCCGCCGCTCGGCCAGCCACATGCTGGGCATCCAGCTCGGGTGCGTGTGCCTGCTGCTGCTGTGCTACCTCGGCATCGGCGCCATGCTGGTCGCCCTGCCCGCCGCCTTCACGCTGCTGCGCTGGGCCTGTTTCGCCTACCTGCTGTGGCTGGCCTGGGCCATCCTGCGTGATGGCCACGCGCCACGCGCTGCGGAACCTGGCGCTCCGCGTTCCGTCGGCCGGCCCATGCAGTGGCATGAATCCACGCTGTTCCAGCTCATCAACCCCAAGGCGTGGATGATGGCCATCACCATCACCAGCGCGTTCTACGGTGCCAGCGCGCCGCGTGGTGCCGATGTCGCGGTGGCGGCAGTGGCCTGGGTGGCCGTCGGCACACCGAGCATGCTGGTGTGGACCGTCTGGGGCGCGTCCATCGACAAGGTGCTGCGCCGGCAGCGGGAGCGGCAGGTGTATGCCTGGGTGATGTCGCTGGCAGTGGCGGTCACCGCCGTGTGGATGCTGCGCTGAGCGGGCCGCACCCGGGATGGATCAGGGGCGCGCGAGGCTGGTCGCGGCCCGCCAGGCACTGACCGTCACTGCACCGCCGTACACCACCGGCAGCGCCAGGATCAGTCCCATCAGCCAGCGCGAGAGCGCCAGCCCGTTGGCGTCGGGCGTGGCCTGCCCGGCCAGTCCCATCACCACGCCGATGAAGATGCCCACCAGCAGCACGAACACCAGCACGCTGGCCAGCAGCGCGAAGGCGAGCTGCACGAAGGTCATCCAGCGGCCGCGCACCAGTGCCACGCTGGCACCCAGCGCAGCCAGCGGCCCGGACTGCATGGCCACCAGCGCCGGCCAGGCAAACCAGCCGAATACCAGCAACCCGGCGGCTGCCAGCGTGAGCAGCGCGGCCAGCACGTCGAATCCAGCCCACGCCGTGGCGAGCATGGGCGGGACCATCGGCACGACCAGGGCCAGCATCACAACCAGCACCTGTGGCACGTCGCGGGCAGCCCCGCGCAGGGCATCCAGCACCCGCAGCGGCTCACCGGCGGCAATGGCAAACTGCTGGCGCAGCACGGCGCCATAGCAGATGAGCGTGAGCACCACGCAGGCAGCAGACAGTCCCCACCACTCCCGCGTGTAGGCCATGCCGCGCGGCAGCCCGCTGCTGACGGCCTCGGCGCCCGGGGTGGCGCCGGCAGCCACGCCGACGACGGCCAGCGGCAGGCATACGGGCAGGCAGGCCTTGAACAGCGGCCATGCCGCACCGAGGATGTCGCGCGCGGACAGGCTGGCGGCGACGGGCAGCGGCGGCCGGGGCTGCGCGCTGGTTGGACCGGAACTGGACAAGGGGAATCCTGCAGGTGGAAACGGAAGGCGGCGGCAATTTAGCAGAGGCGGGCACCGTGCGAGCACTGCTGGCACGCGCGCGCTCGGCCGGCGTGGACCGGCTGGATGCCGAGCTGCTGCTGGCCGCGCTGCTGCGGCGTGATCGCGCGCAGCTCGTGGCCTTCGACGAGGCCGGGGTCGATCCGCTGGTGGCGGCCATGTTCCAGGCGGCCGTCGAGCGCCGCGCCGGCGGCGAGCCGCTGGCCTACATCACCGGCGTGAAGGAATTCTGGTCGCTGCCGCTGTCAGTGGCGCCGGGCGTGCTGGTGCCGCGTCCGGAAACCGAGCTGCTGGTGGAGCTGTGCCTCGCGCATTGCAGGACCGGCCCGGCGCGGGATGACACGCCTTCCATGACCGGATCACCTGTGCCGCGCGTTGCAGACCTGGGTACAGGCAGCGGCGCCATTGCACTTGCCCTGGCACGCGAACGACCGCAATGGCGCATCGTGGCTACCGACCGTTCGGCGGCTGCGCTGGAGATTGCCGCCATCAACTGCCGGCGGCTGGGCATCGGCAACGTGGAGCTGCGCCAGGGCAGCTGGTGCGCAGCACTGGATGGCCATTTCGACGCCATCCTCAGCAATCCCCCCTACATCGCCCCTGCCGACCCGGCACTGGACCAGCTGCAGCACGAACCGGCCGAGGCACTCGTTGCCGGTGACAATGGATTCGCGGACCTCTTCGCCATCGCCCGCTGCGCACGCAACCACATCACCGCCGGCGGACTGCTGCTGCTGGAACACGGCGCGACCCAGGCCCCGGGGCTTGGCGAGGAACTGGCCCGACTGGGCTATCGCGACATCGCGGTGCATCGCGACCTGGCCGGGCACGATCGCGTCACCCGCGCTGTCTGGCCCTGAAGGCACAGGCCCTGTAGTGTTGCGCCCCTCCCCCTTCCTGCAAGGAACCGACATGGTCCGCTTCGAAACTTCCCTCGGCGATTTCACCCTCGAACTGGATGCGCAGAAGGCGCCAGTGACCGTGGCCAACTTCCTTTCCTATGTGGATGAAGGTTTCTTCGACGGGCTGATCTTCCACCGCGTGATCCCCGGCTTCATGATCCAGGGTGGTGGTTTCACTCCCGACATGGCCCAGAAGAACGGCAAGGGCCCGATCAGGAACGAGGCCACCAACGGCCTGCAGAACAAGCGCGGCACCATCGCGATGGCGCGCACCAACGTGGTGGATTCGGCCACCTCGCAGTTCTTCATCAATCTGGTGGACAACGACTTCCTCGACCACCAGGGCCCGGCCAGCTACGGCTATGCAGTGTTCGGGCAGGTGACGGAAGGCCTGGACACCATCGACCGCATCGCCAGCGAACGCACCGGCCGCAGCAAGGGCCACGATGACGTGCCTGTCACTCCGGTGGTGATCAAGTCCGCCCGGCGCGTCGAGCGCGCAAGCTGAAGGGGCGCGAACCGGCAGATGGGCAGCAGGCGAAGCGTCGGCCGGCGCCTGCTGCGCCTTGCACTGTGGTCGGTGCTGGCGATGGCGGGACTGTCGGTGCTGATGGTGGCCGTGCTGCGTTTTGTGGATCCCTGGACCAGCGGCGTCATGCTGCAGGAGCGCGTCCGGTCCTGGTTTGATGAAGACGCCAGGCCATTCGTGCTCCGCCACGAATGGCGCGACCATCAGGCCATCTCACCCCAGCTCGCCCTGGCCGTGGTGGCCTCCGAGGACCAGCGTTTCCCGGCGCATCGGGGATTTGATTTCCGCCAGATCAAGGCCGCGCTGGACGCCGCGGACCGCGGCGGCCGCATGCGCGGGGCCAGCACCATCTCGCAGCAGGTGGCGAAGAACCTGTTCCTGTGGAACGGTCGCAGCTGGGTGCGCAAGGGTGCAGAGGCCTGGTTCACGCTGCTGATCGAGGCGCTGTGGCCCAAGCAGCGCATCCTCGAGGTGTACCTGAACATCGCCGAATTCGGCCCGGGCATCCATGGCGCCGAAGCCGCGGCACAGGCCTTCTTCGGCGAGCCCGCCGCCCGCCTGTCACGACCGGAGGCCGCGCGGCTCGCCGCGGTGCTGCCGAACCCGAAGCGGATGAATGCCGGCCGGCCCAGCGCCTACGTGCTGCGGCGGCAGGGCGAGATCGAACGGCAGATGGCCGCGCTGGGCGGCACCGCCTGGCTCAGGCAGCAGCTTGAACGCTGATCAATTCAGGCTGTCAGTGCCCGGATCGGAGCCGGGCAGGAACAGCCGGGCGGCATCCACGGCATCAAACACATAGGGACGGCGGCAGAACTCGCAGGTCACGCTGACCTCGCCCTGCTCGCTGAGGATGGATTCCACTTCCTCGCGGCCCAGGCCGCGCAGCATGGTGGCCACCCGCTCGCGGTCGCAGCGACAGGCGAAGCGCACGTCCTCGCCATCGAACAGGCGCACTTCGTGGCCGGCAAAGAGGCTGCCCAGCAGTTCCTCCGGCGCGGCGGCGAGCAGCTCGGTGGGGCCGACGGTGGACATCAGCGCCGTGACTTCCTCCCACAGGTCCCGGGCGGCAGCCGCGGCGGACTCCGAGGCACCGCTCGCGGGCAGCTTCTGCAGCAGCAGGCCGCCGGCATGGAATTCATCGGCCGCCAGCACGATCACGGTGGGCAACTGCTCTGAAGCGGCGAAATAACTCTCCAGCGACCTTGCCAGCGAGGATGCCTCCAGCGGCACCACGCCCTGCCAGGGCGAAGCGCCACCGCCCTGCTCCACGCTGACCACCAGCCTGCCGCCGTTGATAAGCCGGGGGAAATCGGCCACGGCGGCGGAGGCCTCGTCCTTCACATGCGCCACGCCCCGGATGGTGCGCGTATCGGTGGACTGTGCCACCAGCATCGACACCGGCCCGCTGCTGCCGGTGAGCTGCAGGGTGAGCGTGCCGGTGAACTTGAGCGAGGCCGACAGCAGGGATGCCGCCGCCAGCGCCTCGCCCAGCAGGTGCAGGGCCGGTGGCGGCAGCGCCTGGTGCGCGCGGGCCTCGATCCAGCTGCGCGCCAGGCGCACCCAGTGCCCGCGCACGGGCGCGTCCTCGAACAGGAAGCGCCGCAGGCGGTCCTCTTCGCTCACGGCGCCAGCTTCTGCTTCAGCAACTCGTTGAGCAGGGCCGGGTTGGCCTTGCCACCGGTGGCCTTCATCGCCTGGCCGACGAAGAATCCATAGAGCTTGTCCTTGCCGGCACGATAGTCAGCCAGCTGCTTCGGGTTGGCGGCAATGATCTCGTCGAGCACCTTGCCGATGGCGCCAGCATCGGTGATCTGCTTCAGGCCGCGGGCCTCGATCACCGCGTCGGCATCGCTGCCATCGGCCCACATCACCTCGAACACCTCCTTGGCGATCTTGCCGGAGATGGTGTTGTCGGCAATGCGCGCCAGCAGGCCGCCCAGCTGCGCGGCGCCCAGGCGGCTGGCGGCGACCTCCAGGCCTTCCTTGTTGAGCGCGGCGGAGAAGTCGCCCATCACCCAGTTGGCCGCCAGCTTGGCATCCTGCGGCACGGCCGCGGCCACGTCCTCGTAGAAGGCGGCCAGCTCGCGGCTGGCCGTGAGCACCTGCGCATCGTAGGCCGGCAGCCCGTACTGCTGCTGGAAGCGCGCGGCCTTCTGGTCCGGCAGTTCCGGCAACTTCGAGCGCAGGTCTTCGAGGAAAGCCTCGTCGATCACCACGGGCAGAAGGTCGGGATCAGGGAAGTAGCGGTAGTCGTTGGCCTCTTCCTTGGTGCGCATCGGGCGCGTCTCGTCGCGGTCGGCGTCGTACAGGCGCGTTTCCTGCACCACCTTGCCGCCGGACTCGATGAGGTCGATCTGGCGCTCCACCTCGTGGTTGATGGCCTTCTCCACGAAGCGGAAGGAGTTGAGGTTCTTCAGCTCCGTGCGGGTGCCGAACTTCGTTTCGCCCCGGCGGCGCACCGACACGTTGGCATCGCAGCGGAAGGAACCCTCCTGCATGTTGCCGTCGCAGATGCCCAGGTAACGCACCAGGGTGTGCACCTTCTTCATGTAGGCGACGGCTTCCTTCGCCGAGCGCATGTCGGGCTCGGAGACGATCTCGATCAGCGGCGTGCCGGCACGGTTGAGGTCGATGGCCGATACGCCGGCATGGCCCTCGTGCTGGCTCTTGCCGGCGTCCTCCTCCAGGTGCGCGCGGGTGATGCCCACGCGCTTCACGGTGCCATCGTCCAGCATCACATCCAGGTGTCCCTCGGCCACGATGGGCAGCTCGTACTGGCTGATCTGGTAGCCCTTGGGAAGATCCGGATAGAAGTAGTTCTTGCGCGCGAACACCGAGCGGCGCGCCACCCGCGCGCCGATGGCCAGCCCGAATTGCACCGCCATGCGCACCGCCCCGGCATTGAGCACGGGCAGCACGCCGGGGTAGCCCAGGTCGACCAGGTCGGCCTGGGTGTTGGGCTCTGCGCCATAGGCCGTGGGCGAGCCGGAGAAGATCTTGGACTTCGTGGCCAGCTGGGCGTGGATCTCCAGCCCGATGACGGTTTCCCATTCCATGTTCTGTTCCGCGCTCATACGAACCCCGCCACGTAGCCGGCCGGCACTTCCAGGTGCCATTCGGTCTCCTGCTGGTAGCGATGCGCGGCGTTAAGCAGCCTTGCCTCGCCGAAGTGGGGGCCGACCAGCTGCAGTCCCACCGGCAGCTTGCCGGCAAAACCGCAGGGGATGGACATGGCCGGCAGCCCGGCCAGGTTGGCGCCGATGGTGTAGATGTCGTTGAGGTACATCGTGATGGGATCGGCGGTCTTGTCGCCCAGGCCGAAGGCCGGCGTGGGGGTGGTGGGACCCAGCAGCAGGTCAACTTCGCCGAAAGCGCGCTGGAAGTCGCTGCTGATCAGCGCGCGCACCTTCTGGGCCTTCAGGTAGTAGGCGTCGTAGTAGCCGGCGGACAGCACGTAGGTGCCGGTCATGATGCGGCGCTTGACCTCCGGTCCGAAGCCCTCGGCACGCGAGCGGGTGTAGAGGTCGCGCAGGTCCTTCGGATCCTCGCAGCGATGGCCGAAGCGCACGCCGTCGAAGCGGGCAAGGTTCGATGAGCACTCCGCCGGTGCCACCACATAATAAGTCGGCACGGACAGCGGCAGGCTGGGCAGGCTGACCTCCTTGACCACCGCTCCCATCTTCTGGAAGGCAGCCAGCGCCTCGCGCACCGGCGCCTCGACTTCGGGGGCCAGGCCCTCGCCGAAGAACTCCCGGACGATGCCGATCTTCAGGCCGGCCAGCGGCGCATCGAGTCCGGCGCGGTAGTCGGGCACGGGCACGTCGACGCTGGTGGAATCGCGCGGGTCGAAGCCGGCCATGGCCTGCAGCGTGAGCGCGGCATCCTCGGCCGAAACCGTGATCACGCCGGCCTGGTCGAGGCTGGACGCGAAGGCGATCATGCCGTAGCGGGACACGCGCCCGTACGTGGGTTTGATGCCGGTCACACCGCACAGCGCCGCGGGCTGGCGGATGGAGCCGCCGGTGTCGGTGGCCGTGGCCAGCGGCGCCAGCCGCGCTGCGACCGCCGCGGCTGAACCGCCGGAGGAGCCCCCGGGCACCCGCGTCACGTCCCAGGGGTTCTTCACCGGGCCGTACCAGCTGGTCTCGTTGGAGGAACCCATGGCGAACTCGTCCATGTTCGCCTTGCCGATCATCACCATGCCGGCTTGCTTCAGCCGGGTGACCACGGTGGCGTCGTAGGGGGAGACGAAGTCCGACAGCATGCGCGAGGCGCAGGTGGTGAGCACCCCTGCCGTGCAGAAAATGTCCTTGTGGATCATGGGCACGCCGGTGAGCGGCCCGGCGTCGCCGGCTGCTCGTCGCTTATCCGCGACAGCGGCGGCTTCAAGCGCCTGGTCGGCGGTGATGGTGATGAGCGCGTTGAGCGCCGGCTGCGTGGCCTCGGCACGCTTCAGCGCCTCCCGGGTGAGCTCCACCGAGGAGTATTTCTTCGCGGCAAGCCCTGCGGACAGGCCGGCAAGTGTGAGCGCCGTCACTCAATCACCCTCGGAACGAGGTAGAGGCCGTCCTGCACCTGCGGCGCGTTGCGCTGGTAGAGGTCGCGCTCGTTGGCCGAGGTGACCTCATCGGGCCTGAGCCGCTGCACCTGCCCGGCCAGGGGATGGGCCATCGGCTCGATCGTGCCCGTGTCGGCTTTTTCCAACTCGCCCACCATGCCGAGGATGCGGCTGAGCGAGTCCGCGTACGCGGGAATCTCTTCGGACTTGAGCGACAAACGCGCCAGGCCCGCGATGGTTTCGATCTGACTGGGTGTGAGGCTCATGTGAAGAGGCCCGCAAACTTCGGAAAAAACAGCTTCAAATGATACACCGCAGCCTTGCGGGATGTCGTTGCCGTTGTTATGTTAGCGCCCGCTTCAATCCACAACGCCCGCCAAGGTTCACCCCTCAATGTTCAAGCGCCTGCGCGGCTACTTCTCCAGCGACCTCTCCATCGACCTCGGCACGGCCAACACGCTGATCTACGTGCGCGGCAAGGGCATCGTGCTCAACGAACCCTCCGTGGTGGCGGTGCAGGACGAGGCCAACCGGGGCGGAAAGGTCATCGTGGCGGTGGGCGCCGAGGCCAAGAACATGCTGGGCCGCACCCCGGGCCACATCAACGCGGTGCGTCCGATGAAGGACGGCGTGATCGCCGACTTCACCTACACCGAGAAGATGCTGCAGTTCTTCATCAAGAAGGTGCACGGCAACCGCTTCCTGCAGCCCAGCCCCCGCGTGCTGGTCTGCGTGCCCTTCGGCTCCACCCAGGTCGAGCGCCGCGCCATCCGCGAATCGGCCGAGGGCGCCGGTGCGCGCAACGTTGCCATCGTCAGCGAGCCCATGGCCGCGGCCGTCGGCGCCGGCCTGCCCACGCACGAGGCGCGTGGCTCGATGGTGCTCGACATCGGCGGCGGCACCAGCGAGGTGGCCGTGCTCTCGCTCAACGGCATCGTCTACGCGAACTCCGCCCGCATCGGCGGCGACCGGTTCGACGACGCCATCATGAACTACGTGCGCCGCAACTACGGCATCCTCATCGGCGAGGCCACCGCGGAGCGCATCAAGATCGAGATCGGCTCGGCCTATCCCGGCCAGCAGGTCAAGGAACTCTCGGTCAAGGGCCGCAACCTCTCCGAGGGCGTGCCGCGCAGCTTCACGCTCAACAGCAACGAGATCCTCGAGGCACTGCAGGAACCGCTGCAGGGCATCGTCAGCGCCGTCAAGCAGGCGCTGGAACAGACTCCGCCCGAGCTCGGCGCCGACGTGGCCGAGCGCGGCATCGTGCTCACCGGCGGCGGCGCCCTGCTGCGCGACATCGACAAGCTCCTGATGGAAGAAACCGGCCTGCCGGTGGTCATCGCCGAAGACCCGCTCACCTGCGTGGCGCGCGGTGGTGGCCGCATCCTCGAGCTGATGGACGAGCTGGGCCCCGGGCACTTCGGCCTCGAATAAGGAGCAGGCCGCATGGCGCTTGCCGGCGGTGCAATGAACAGGCCTTCGGCCCGGGACCTGGCCCCGGGTCCGCGCTTCTTCATGTTCGCGCTCATCTCGCTGGTGCTGATGTACTTCGACCAGAAGGATGGCTGGGGCGACCGCATCCGCTACGGCCTGCAGGCGGCGGCCTATCCCATCCAGGTCACCATCGGTTCCCCGCGCATGCTCTGGTCGGCGGCCTCGGGTTACCTGCGCAGCCGCGGTGACCTGGAACGGGAAAACGCCCGGCTGCGCGAGCAGTCGCGGCAGCTGGCGCTGCGCGCCATGCGGCTGGAGGCGCTGGAGCGTGAAAACGCCCGCCTGCGCGAACTGAACGAAGCCCCACCCCCGCTGGTGACCCGCACCCTGCTGGTGGACGTGGTCAATTCGGACCTCGGCCGCCTGCGCCAGCGCCTGGTGGTCAACCAGGGCGACAACGCGGGCCTGTTCCGCTCGCAGAGCATCATCGATGCGCAAGGCCTCGTCGGCCAGCTTGTGCGCGTCGGCCCGTGGAGCAGCGAGGTCATGCTGATCACCGACCCGGAGTCCGCGGTGTCGGTGGAGGTGGTGCGCAGCGGCGTGCGCAGCATCGCCGAAGGCATGGGTTCCGAGGATGAGCTGGAGCTGCCACTGCTGCCGGCCACGGCCGACGTGCAGCCCGGCGACCTGCTGGTCACTTCGGGACTCGACGGCGTATTCCCGGCGGGCATTCCCGTGGGCACCGTCACCGAGAGCCGCCGCAACCCCGATGAGCTGCTGGCCTTCGTGCGCGCCCGGCCGGCCGCACGCATGGGCGCCAGCCGGCAGCTGCTGGCGTTGTGGTTCGATCCGGCCAGCCGCGCCGCGCCGGTGGACCGCAAGCTGATCACCACGCTGCCACCCGAGCCGGTGGCGCAGCCCGTCACGGCACCGCCGACCGCGCCCGCGGAGTCGCGCTGATGTTTGCACGGCGCGAATCCCCGCTGCTGGTCTGGATCACCGTGCTGATCGCGGTGGTACTCACGCTGCTGCCGCTGCCGCAGGCGGTGTCGATCTTCTGGCCCAACCTGGTGCTGCTCGCGGTGCTCTACTGGTCGACCATGGCCCCGGCCATCGGCGGCGTGCTGGTGGGTTTCGCCTCGGGGCTGGCGCTTGACGTGCTGGGCGGCGCCCAACTCGGCCAGCACGCCTTCGCCTTCTCCGTCCTCACCTACCTTGCGATCAAGCTGCACCTGCTCACGCGCTCGAAACCGATATTCGAACAGGCGATCTTCGTGTTGCTGGGCCTGGTGCTCTACGAGGGCATCCTGTGGGCCATCGACGGCTTCAGCAGCCGCAGCACCGGCAGCTGGCTGCGCTGGATGCATGTGCCGGTGGGCGCCATACTCTGGCCGATCGTGGTCGGCCTGCTCGGCCGGCTGCACGCGCCACGGTAGCAGGGGCCTGAACCCATGGTCGGACCCGTACGCATCAAGGACCACCAGCGAGAGCAGCGCATCTTCATGCAGCGTTCGCTGGCCGCCGCGCTGGTGATCGGCGCCATGGTGCTGGTGCTGCTGGGGCGGCTGGTGCTGCTGCAGGTGGTGCGCTACGAGGAATATTCGCTGCGCGCCGACGGCAACCGCAGCCGCATCGAGCCCAAGCCGGCCCCGCGCGGCCTCATCCTCGACCGCAACGGCAAGGTACTGGCGGAAAACCGGCCGAGCTTCCAGCTGGAGCTGGTGCGCGAGACGGTGGGCGAGAAGGCCGGGCAGCTGGATGCCACGCTGGCAGGCCTGGTGAGCATCGGCGTGATCGCGGAGGAAGACCTGGAAGACATCCGGCGCGACATCCGCGCCCGCAAGGCATTCGAGGCAGTGGCCATCAAGCGCCGCCTCACCGACGAGCAGATCGCCACCTTCTCCGTGCACCGGCACCAGTTCCCCGGGGTGGAGATC
>CBFGXE010000035.1:0-32906 GCA_965652645.1 uncultured bacterium
TAAGGGGATGCGACCGGCGGCGGAATTCCAGGTGATCGTGATCGGCGGCGGCCATAAGGGGATGCGACCGGCGGCGGAATTCCAGGTGATCGTGATCGGCGGCGGCCATGCCGGCGTCGAGGCCGCGCTGGCGTCCGCCCGGCGCGGCGCGCGCACGCTGCTGCTCACCCAGAGCATCGAGACCGTGGGTGCCATGAGCTGCAACCCGGCCATCGGCGGCATCGGCAAGGGGCACCTGGTGCGCGAGATCGATGCCCTGGGCGGCATCATGGCGCGCGCGGCCGACGCCGCCGGCATCCACCTGCGCACGCTCAATGCCAGCAAGGGCCCGGCGGTGCGCGCCACGCGCGCGCAGGCCGACCGGCAGCTCTACCGGCAGGCCATCCGCCGCGCCGTGGAATCCCGGCCCGGCCTGCAGGTGTTCCAGCAGGAGGTCGCCGACCTCCTGGTGGAGGGCGGGCGTGTCACCGGCGTGGTGACCGCCGCCGGCATCCGCTTCGATGCACCTGCCGTGGTGCTCACCACCGGCACCTTCCTTGGCGGTCGCATCCACATGGGGCTGGAGAATTTCGCCGGCGGTCGTGCGGGTGATCCGCCGTCCAACCGCCTGGCGCAGCGGCTGCGCGAGCTGATGCCGCGCACGGGTCGCCTGAAGACCGGCACGCCGCCGCGCATCGACGGCCGCACCATCGACTATGCCCGGCTGGCCGAGCAGCCGGGCGATGAACCGCGGCCGGTGTTCTCCTTCCTCGGCCGCCGTTCGGATCATCCCGAACAGCGCTCCTGCCACATCACGGCCACGAACGCGCGCACGCACGACATCATCCGCGCGGCCAGCGACCGTTCGCCGATGTTCACCGGCATCATCGAGGGCGTGGGCCCGCGCTACTGTCCCTCGGTGGAAGACAAGGTGGTGCGCTTCGCGGAGCGCCAGTCGCACCAGATCTTCCTCGAGCCGGAGGGGCTGCACACGCACGAGGTGTATCCCAACGGCATCTCCACCAGCCTGCCCTTCGACGTGCAGCAGGAATTCGTGCACAGCATCGCGGGCCTGGAACATGCGCACCTCACGCGACCGGGCTATGCCATCGAATACGACTACTTCGATCCTCGCGACCTCAAGCCCACGCTGCAGACCAGGGCGGTCGCGGGGCTGTTCTTCGCGGGGCAGATCAACGGCACCACCGGCTATGAAGAAGCGGCCGCGCAGGGCCTCGTCGCCGGCGTGAACGCCGCGGCGCTGGCCTGCGGCCTCGTCGAATGGCAACCGGAGCGCGCCAGCAGCTACATGGGCGTGCTGGTGGATGACCTCACCACGCGGGGCACGCGCGAGCCCTACCGCATGTTCACCAGCCGCGCCGAATACCGGCTGCTGCTGCGCGAGGACAACGCCGATGCGCGCCTCACGCCGCTGGGCCGCGAGCTCGGCCTGGTCGATGAGGAGCGTTGGCGCTTCTTCAATGAAAAGCACGAGGCCATCGGGCGCGAGGCCGCCCGGCTGGAGGGCACGCTGTTGCGCGCGGCACAGGTGCCGGCGGAATGGCAGCAGCGCGTGCTGGGCACGACGCTGGCGCGCGACCTGTCCGCATTCCAGCTGCTGCGGCGTCCCGAGGTGGACTACGCCGACCTCATCGAGATTGCCGGCGAGGCGCCGGATGCCGCGGAGCTCGACGATCGCATCGCCGCGCAGCGCGTGCTGGAGCTGGAGGTGCGCGCACGCTACGCCGGCTACATCGAGCGCCAGCACGAGGAGATCGAACGCACGCGCGAGCAGGAATCCGCGCCGCTGCCCGGGGATCTCGACTATGCACAGGTGAGCGGACTGTCGAACGAGGTGCGCCAGCGCCTCGCCGAAGTGCGGCCGCTGACCCTGGGGCAGGCGGCACGGGTGCCGGGCGTCACGCCCGCCGCCGTGTCGCTGCTGATGATCCACATGAAACGCGGGAGGGCGGCACAGGCATGAGCTACGGCACGGAAGAGGATCGCAAGGCGGGCCGCATTGCCATTGGCCTGGTGCTGGCGGTGGTGGTGGCCGGTGGCGCCTGGTGGTTCTGGCAGCGCTCGCAGTCCGCGCCCGAACCGGTCGTGGTCGTCGAAGACGAGGTGGCGACGGTGGTCGGCACGCCGGAGGAAATCCCGGATCTGATCCAGAATCCGATCGAACCGGAACCCGTGCCCGTGGCCGAAGAGGCCGGGCCGCCGCCGGACCCGGACACCTCCGCCCGGCAGGCGCTGGATGAGGTCTTCGGCGCCACGCTGGCCGACTGGCTGGTCACCGAGCAGATCGCCCGGCGCCTGGTGGCCACGGTGGACAACCTGCCGCGCAGCACCAGCATCGAGAAGATCCGCCCGCTGCGCCCGCCGTCCTCGCCGTTCCAGGTGCAGCGCGAGGTGGTTGATGCCGTGGGCGGGGTGGAGCGCATCACGCTCTCCAGTGCGAACTTCGCGCGCTACGCGCCGCTGGTGGACCTGCTGGCGCGCAGCGACGCCGCGGTGGCGGCCGCCGCCTACCGCCGCATCTATCCGCAGCTGCAGGCGGCCTACGAAGACCTCGGTTACCCGGGACGTTACTTCAACGACCGCCTGGTGGGCGTGATCGACCACCTGCTGGACACGCCCGAACCGCAGGGCCCGCTGCTGCTGGAGCAGCCCAAGGTGCTCTACCAGTATGCCGACCCGGACCTTGAGGCACGCTCGCCGGGCCAGAAGCTGCTGCTGCGCATCGGCGTGGACAATGCACGCACGGTCAAGAAGAAACTGCGGGAGTTCCGCGCGCACATCGCGACGCAGGCCCCCGCCAACAACGAAGACAGGGAGTAAGGGGATGTCGCTTTTCAACTATGTGTCGATCGCGATCCTGGTGGCCATCATCGTCATCCTCGTCCGCGCGGTCGTGACGGTGCGGCAGGGTTACGAATACACGCTGGAGAAGTTCGGCCGCTACAAGCGCACCATGGGGCCCGGCCTGCACTTCATCGTGCCGTTCTTCGAGCAGGTGGGCCGGCGCATCAACATGATGGAGCAGGTGCTCGACGTGCCCAGCCAGGAAGTGATCACCAAGGACAACGCCATGGTGCGGGTGGACGCGGTGGTGTTCTTCCAGGTGCTGGACGCCGCCAAGGCGGCCTACGAAGTCGACAACCTGCGCCTGGCGGTGATCAACCTGACGATGACCAACATCCGCACGGTCATCGGCTCCATGGACCTGGACGAGACGCTGTCCAAGCGCGACGAGATCAACCACCGCCTGCTGAAGGTGGTGGACGAGGCCACCTCGCCCTGGGGCATCAAGGTGACCCGCATCGAGATCAAGGACATCCAGCCGCCGGCCGACCTGGTCGACTCCATGGCGCGGCAGATGAAGGCCGAGCGTGACAAGCGCGCCAACATCCTGGAGGCCGAGGGTTTCCGGCAGGCGGCCATCCTCAAGGCCGAGGGCGAGAAGCAGTCGGTGGTGCTGGAGGCCGAAGGTCGCAAGGAAGCCGCCTTCCGCGACGCCGAGGCGCGCGAACGTTCGGCGCAGGCCGAGGCGCGCGCGACAGAAATGGTGTCGACGGCCATCGCGGCCGGCAACACCAACGCGCTGAACTATTTCGTGGCGCAGAAGTACATCGAATCGCTGAAGGAGTTCGCGCACTCCAACAACCAGAAGGTGTTCTTCCTGCCGGTGGAAGCCAGCAGCGTCATCGCCTCCATCGGCGGCATCGCCGAGCTGGCGAAGGACGCGATGCAGAAACAGGTGGGCAAGTGAGGACACCCGGATGCTGAACTTCCTGCAGTCCCTGACGTGGTGGCACTGGTGGATCGTCGCCGCCGTGCTGGCCGCGGCGGAAACCTTCATCCCGGGCGCGCTGGCCATCTGGTTCGCGGCCGCGGCGCTGGTGCTGGGCATGGTGCTGCTCGCGGTGCCCATCCGCTGGGAGCTGCAGCTGGTGCTCTTCGGGCTGCTGTCGGTGGCGGCCACCATGCTGTGGTGGCGCTACGGCCGCTCGCGCGAGGTGGTGTCCGAACAGCCCATGCTCAACCAGCGTGCCGCGCAATACATCGGCCGCACCTTCCACCTGGCCGAGGCGATCGAGGACGGCACCGGCAAGGTGCAGGTGGGTGACACCGTCTGGCTGGTGCGCGGCCCGGATGCACCGGCCGGCGCGCGGGTGAAGGTGGTTGGCGTGAGTGGTGCCGTGCTCGAGGTGCAGAACGTCCAATAGCAGGCAAGGAGGTCGCCATGACCATGCTGTCGCAGTTGCTGGGAGCCAAGGGACATGAAGTCTTCTCCGTGGCACCGGGGGCCTCCGTGCTCGATGCCGTGCGACAGATGGCGGAACGACACATCGGCGCGCTGCTGGTGATCGAGGGTGACCGGCTCGAGGGCATCGTTTCCGAGCGCGACTACGCCCGCAAGGTGGTGCTCGCCGGCCGCTCCTCCAGCACCACCGCGGTGCGCGAGATCATGAGCTCGCCGGTGGTGACCATCGGGCCGGACAACACGGTGGATGATGCCATGCGCCTGATGACCGACCGGCGCATCCGCCACCTGCCGGTGGCGCGGGGCGCCGAGCTGCTGGGCGTGGTCTCCATCGGCGACCTCGTCAAGAGCGTGATCGAGGAA
This sequence comes from uncultured bacterium, assembly GCA_965652645.1. Taxonomy (GTDB): domain Bacteria; phylum Pseudomonadota; class Gammaproteobacteria; order Steroidobacterales; family Steroidobacteraceae; genus ZC4RG30. The sequence goes on from CBFGXE010000035.1 coordinate 4,610, forward strand.
CAGCGTCACACAATCGAGGACCTGCGCAGCTACATCCAGGGCTGACCGGGGAGGTTGCTGCCCTGGCAACTGCGAGCGGACTCCCATTTCCATATTGCCCGGCCGGCACGGGTTCCAGAGTGTGAACTGCCCCCGCCCTCCCGGACCCGGGATGGCTGATATATGCAGTACCCCAGCCCTGCCTGGAAATCGGTGCCCGCATGACCAACGACGAAATCGACAAGGCCACCGGCTCGGTGCGTGGCCAGCTGCTCACGTTCCGGCTCGGCAATTCCACCTATGGGGTGGACATCCTCAGGGTGAAGGAAATCCGCGGCTGGTCGGCGGTCACCAAGATCCCGCATTCCCCGCCCCATGTGCTGGGCGTGCTCAACCTGCGCGGCGCCATCGTGCCCATCATCGACCTCAGGCTGCGGTTTGCGCTGCCGGAGGCCGGCTTCTCGCCCATGACCGTGATCATCGTGCTGTCGCTGCAGACCGCGGCCGGCCAGCGCGACTGCGGCGTGGTGGTGGACAGTGTTTCGGACGTGGTGGACGTGGCGCCGGACTCCGTGAAGCCGCCGCCGTCGCTGAAGGCCGGGCAGGGCAGTGATTTCATCGCCGGCATCGCCACCATCGACGAGCAGATGCTGATCCTGCTCAACGTGGACCAGCTCGTCACCCAGGACCTGCACGCCGACGATCCGGCTGCGGCAGCCTGAGCGCCATCTCCGTGAAGATCGCGGGAAGGATCGGCCACACCCCGCTGGTGTGCCTGTTTGCCGTGGTGCTGCTGGCCACGGGCGCCTTTGCCGTTGCGCCGGTGGTCCAGGGTGCCCGCGGCACGGCTGCATTTGCCGTCCTCGCCATCGCGCTGGCCTGCTGCATCGGCTGCGGCCTGCTGCTGGCGCGCGGCCGCAAGCTGGATGACCGCCTTTCGCGCGCCATCGACGCCACCACCTCCAACGTGATGGTGACGGACGAAAAGAACAACGTGATCTATGCCAACTGCACCGCGCAGGCCCTGACCGCCGCGGTGCAGGCGGGCCTGCACGATACGCTGGCCGGGCTCACCGGCACCTACACGGCCGAGATGCGCCTGGGCGGCGCGACGATGAAGATCATCGCCAACCCGGTGCTAGACGCCCACGGCCGTCGCGTGGGCAGCGTGGTCGAGTGGGTGGACCGCACCGCCGAGCTGGCGCTGGAAGAGTCCACGCGCGCGCGCACCGAGGCGCTGCGCGTTGCCGCGATGGAAAGCGCGCGCATCCGCCAGGCGCTGGATGCCGCCACCGCGAACGTGATGGTGGCGGACGAGACCGGCACCATCCTCTACATGAACCGCACGGCGCGGCAGCTGATGCTCTCGGCGCAGGCGGACTTCCAGCAGGTGCTGCCCGGCTTCGACGCCGCGGCGCTGCTCGGCGCCAGCGTGTCGTTGTTCGACCCGGTCCTGGCACCGCACCGCATGTCGCTGGCCACGCTGGAGCAGGCGTTCTCCGCCGAACTGACCTTCGGCGCCAGCACCATGCGCATCATCGCCAATCCCATCTTCGACGATGCCGGCAAGCGCCTGGGCACCGTGGCCGAGTGGGGCGACCGCACGCAGGAAGTGGCGGTGCAGGCCGAGCTGCAGGACGTGGTTTCCGAAGTGCTCAAGGGCAACCTCGAGCGGCGCATCGCGCTGGACGGCAAGCAGGGTTACATCCGCAACCTCTCCACCGACATCAATGCACTGGTGGACAACATGGCGGCGGTGGTGGGCGAGGTGCAGTCGCTGGTGGCCGCGGTGAACGACGGCAACCTGGAGCGGCGCATCCGCACCGGGGGCCGCTCGGGCCTCACCGTGAAGCTGGGTTCGGGCATCAACGAGCTCACGGCCAACGTGGCCGCGGTAGTGGACCAGGTGCAGGAGCTGGTGCGCGCGGCCAACGAGGGCGACATCAACCGCCGCATCCAGACCGAGGGCAAGTCCGGCCTGATGGTGAAGATGGCCACGGGCATCAACCAGCTCACCACCAACCTCGCGGGCATGGTCTCGCAGGTGAAATACGCCGCCGAGGAAGTGAACCGCGGCGCCGACGAGATCACCACCGGCAATGCGACGCTGTCGCAGCGCATGGAGGAGCAGGCCTCCTCGCTGGAGGAGACCGCCTCCTCGATGGAAGAGATGACCAGCACCGTGCGCCAGAACGCGGAGAACGCCGGCCAGGCCAACCAGCTTGCCGTGGCGGCGCGCGACCAGGCCGAGAAGGGTGGTGAGGTGGTCTCCCGGGCCGTGCAGGCCATGGCCGAGATCAACCAGGCCTCGAAGAAGATCGCCGACATCATCGGCGTGATCGACGAGATCGCCTTCCAGACCAACCTGCTGGCGCTGAATGCCGCGGTGGAAGCCGCGCGCGCGGGCGAGCAGGGGCGCGGTTTCGCCGTGGTGGCCACCGAGGTGCGCAACCTCGCCGGCCGTTCCGCAACGGCAGCGAAGGAGATCAAGGCGCTGATCAACGACAGCGTGCAGAAGGTGCAGGACGGCTCCACGCTGGTCACGCAGTCCGGCACCACGCTGGAACAGATCGTGGCCGCGGTGAAGAAGGTGACCGACATCGTCGCCGAGATCGCCGCCGCCAGCCACGAGCAGTCCGCCGGCATCGAGCAGGTGAACCGCGCGGTGATGCAGCTGGATGACCTCACGCAGCAGAACGCGGCGCTGGTGGAGCAGGCCTCGGCCGCCAGCCAGGCCATGGCCGGCCAGGCGCGCAGCCTCAATGCGCTGATGCGCCACTACAACGTGGAGGCGCGGCGCGCGCACGATTCCGCGGAGGCGGCTCCGGCGGCCGGGGCATCGCCGTCTCCGGCGGCGCCCGCCGTCGAACGGCGCAAGCCGGGCCGTCCCTGGTCGCGCCCGGCCCGGCAGGAGACCGCGCCCGACATGGCCGACACCGTCTGGAAAGAGTTCTGACACCAACAAGAAACGGGAGGAACGGGAGTGGCGCGGATACTTGCAGTGGATGACTCGGCGTCGATGCGCCAGATGGTTGGCCTCACGCTGAAGTCCGCCGGGCACGATGTGGTCAGCGCGGTCGATGGCGTCGACGGCCTTGCCAAGGCCAGCTCCGGCCCCGCGGTGGACCTGGTGATCACCGACGTGAACATGCCCAACATGGACGGCATGACGCTGGTGCGCGAACTGCGCCGGCTGCCGCAATACCAGGGCGTGCCGGTGCTGGTGCTGACCACCGAGGCCAGCGCCGAGAAGAAACAGGAAGGCCGGAGCGCGGGTGCGACCGGCTGGATCGTCAAGCCCTTCGACCCGGACCGGTTGCTGGCGACGATCGACAAGGTGCTGGGCTGAATTGACGCGGGGCGGCCGTGAGGACGGAGCCGCCCCACAAGGAAACCGGATGCCTGCCGGCATGAGGCGCGTACGCGAGTTCGAGTTCACCGACGCGGATTTCAATTCGCTGCGGCAACTGGTCCGTGAGGTGGCCGGCATTTCGCTGGCTGATTGCAAGCGCGAGCTGGTCTACAGCCGCCTGTCGCGGCGGCTGCGCCACCACGGGCTCGCCAGCTTCGCCGACTACCGCCGCCTGCTGGCCAGCCCCGAAGGGGCCGGCGAGATGCGCGAATTCACCAATGCCGTCACCACCAACCTCACCGCGTTCTTCCGCGAGCGCCACCACTTCGACTACCTGCGCGAAGCGTTCCTGAAGCCGCGGCTGGCCGATCCCGGGGCCACGCGCCGCATCCGCATCTGGTGCGCGGCGGTGTCCACGGGCGAGGAGGCCTGGTCGGCGGCCATCACCGTGGCGGATGCCATTCCCGACTGGCAGCGCTGGGACATCCGCATCCTCGGCACCGACCTCGATACCAATGTGCTGCGCACCGCGGCCGCCGGCGCCTATCCACCCGACCGACTGCAGCACTTCGCCCCCGGCCAGGTGGAACGGCATTTCACCCGCCACGGCAGCGGCAGCGAGGCCCGCTACCAGGTGCGGCCGGAACTGGCGCGCATGGTGAGCTTCCGGCAGCTGAACCTCACGCAGCCGCTGCCGATGCGCGGGCCGCTCGATGTGATCTTCTGCCGCAACGTGATCATCTATTTCGACAAGGAAACCCAGCGCGGGCTGTTCCGGCGCATGGCGCCGCTGCAGCGTCCCGGGGACCTGCTGTTCCTCGGCCATTCCGAGGGGCTGTTCAAGGTTTCCGGTGACTGGAGCCTGGTCGGCCGGACCATCTACCGGCGGGTGGACGCATGCTGAACGCGCGCGGGCCGGAAGCCGGCGGATCCACCATGGCGTCGCGCTCGTTCGACGCGGCGCTGGGCTGCTGGACCACCAAGGTGCAGCCCGGGGAGTTCTACATCACCGTGGCGCATGCCGAGGAAGCCATCACCACGGTGCTGGGCTCCTGCGTGGCCGCCTGCATCCGCGATCCTGACGCCGCCATCGGCGGCATGAACCACTTCATGCTGCCGGAGGATGCGCAGCACGGGCGCGATGACTGGCGCGGCGCCGTGGGCCTGGCCACGCGCTATGGCTCCTATGCCATGGAAAGCCTGATCAACGGCCTGCTGAAGCTGGGCGCGCGGCGCGAGCGGCTGGAAGTGAAGCTGTTCGGCGGCGGCCAGGTGCTCGACGTGGACATGCCGGTGGGCCTGCGCAACATCGACTTCGCGCACCGCTGGCTGGCCACCGAGGGCCTGCCGGTGGTGGCGCAGGACGTGGGTGGCAAGGTGCCGCGGCGCATCGTGTATTTCCCGGCCACCGGCACGGTGAAGGTGAAGCAGCTGCGCACCTTCGAGAGCCGCGAGGTGGTCAACAACGAGCGCCGCTACCTGGGCAACGTGGCCACGCAGCCGCTGGTGGGCGACATCGTGCTGTTCCGGGAGGAGAAGTAGCCCGTGACCGGCGAAGTCCCCGTCAGCCGTCCCGTGCGTGTGCTGGTCATCGACGACTCGGCACTGGTGCGCAAGCTGCTCAGCGACCTGCTGCGCAGCGACCCGCGCATCGACGTGGTGGGCAGCGCGCCGGATGCCTTCGTGGCCCGCACCAAGATCAAGTCGCTGAACCCGGACGTGCTCACGCTGGACGTGGAGATGCCGGGCATGGATGGCGTCACCTTCCTGCGCAACCTGATGCGCCTCAGGCCCATGCCGGTGGTGATGGTGTCCTCCCTCACCGACAAGGGCGCGGAAGTCACGCTGGACGCGCTGTCGCTGGGCGCGGTGGACTACCTTGCCAAACCCAAGCTCGACGTGGCCATGCGCCTCACCGAATACCGCGATGAGCTGATCGAGAAGATCCTCACGGCGGCGCGCGCCCGCATCAGCCCGGTGGCGGCCGCCGAACACAGCGGCCGCTGGAAGCAGAGCTACAGCGCCTCGGTCATCGTGCCGCGCCTGGTGCCGATGGACTTCGCCTCCGGCGACAGGCTCATCGCCGTGGGTGCCTCCACCGGCGGCACCGAGGCCATCCGCGAGCTGCTGACGGGATTGCCGCCGGATGCTCCCGGCGTGGTCATCGCGCAGCACATCCCGCGCGCCTTCAGCAAGCCGTTCGCCGAACGCCTGAACCGCGTCTGCCCGATGGCCGTGTGCGAGGCCGAGGACGGGCAGGAAATCCTGCCCGGCCATGCCTACGTGGCGCCCGGCGACCTGCACCTGGTGGTGGTGCACACCGGTTCGCGCTGGCAGTGCCGCCTGGATGACGGTCCGCCGGTGAACCGGCACCGTCCCTCGGTGGACGTGCTGTTCCGCTCGGTGGCGCAGCAGGCCGGCCGCAATGCCATCGGCGTGCTGCTCACCGGCATGGGGCGCGACGGCGCCCTGGGCCTCAGGGAGATCCGCGAGGCCGGCGGTGCCACGCTGGTCCAGGACGAGGCCACCAGCGTGGTGTGGGGCATGCCCGGGGAGGCCGTGCAGGTCGGCGCCGCCGAGGAGGTGCTGCCGCTGTCGCGCATCGCCGGCCGCGTGCTGGAGCGGGCGGCCGGGACGGAGGCCACAAGAAGGGCGGTCTGATGGCGGTGCCTTACGTCAAAAAAGGTTGCCAAATTGTTATGCGGTTCTCGGCGCGACCCTGTGCGCCGGGGGAACATGGGTCTGTGCGGGTGGCATCCCGCCAGGGTGGACTGGAGATTCTGGAGCAAGGCTGATGGGACTAGATCTGCGCTTCCTGATCGTCGATGACTTCTCCACGATGCGCCGCATCATGAAGAAGTTCCTCAATGATCTGGGCTATACGGATGTCACGGAAGCCGAGGACGGTGCCACCGCCCTGCAGATCCTCAAGCAGGGGAACATCGATTTCCTGGTGACCGACTGGAACATGCCGGGCATGCCGGGCATCGAGCTGCTGAAGGCCGCCCGCGCCGATCCTTCGCTGGCCAACCTGCGCGTGCTGATGGTCACCGCCGAGGACAAGCGGCAGCAGATCGTCGAGGCCATCCACGCGGGCGTGAATGGTTACCTGGTGAAGCCCTTCACCGCCGAGGCGCTCAAGGAACGGATCGACCAGGTGCTGGCCAGCTGGGCAGCGAGCTGACGCTCATGCCCAGGGGTGAGAAGGCGAAGCCGCGGCGCGCTTCGGTGAAGCGCGCTGCCACCCCTGCCGGCCGGAAACCCCGTGCCGCGAAGCCGCTGCTGCTGCAGGCGGATTGCACCTTGCGACAGGCCGCCGCGCTCAAGTCGAGCCTGCTGGCGTTCAAGCCGGAACCGGCGGGCGCCATCCTCGATGGCAGCGCCGTGCAACGCATCGACACGGCCGGCCTGCAGCTGCTGGTCGCCTTCGCGCAGCGCGAAGCCCGGGCCGGGCGGACGCTGGCCTGGACATCCGCCTCACCCGTGCTCAGGGATGCCGGCGAGAGACTGGGGCTGGCCGATGTGCTGTCACTGCCGGCCGGGGCGGGAACCTCGCCATGAGCCTGGAGATGGACCAGTTCCACGAGGTTTACTTCGCCGAGAGCTTCGAGCTGCTCGACGCGATGGAGGCCGCGCTGCTGCGCCTGACGCCGGGCGCCGCCGACGTGGAGACGGTCAACACGATTTTCCGCGTTGCCCACTCGATCAAGGGCGGCGCGGGCATGTTCGGTTTCAACCAGATCGCCTCGTTCACCCACACGCTGGAGACGCTGCTGGATGAGCTGCGCTCGAGCCGGCTGCAGGTCACTTCGTCCATGTGCGACGGCCTGCTGCGCTCGGTGGACCTGATCCGCGCCATGCTCACGGCGCAGCAGAAACAGCAGGCCTGGGATGCAACGGCGGCGCAGGCGCTGCAGGAACAGTTCCGGGCCATGGTGGAACCGGCGGGCGCGGCGGCGCAGTCACCGGAGACCGGGGCCGGTGCGACGCCGGCTGCCTCCGCGGCTCCCGCATCGCCGCCGATGCCTGCCACCTCCACCTGGCGGATCGCCTTCGCGCCGTTGCCCGCGCTGCTGGTGCGCGGCGTGGATCCGGTGCGACTGTTCGAGGATCTCGCCGGGCTCGGCGAGGTGACCGTCAACGCCGATGTTTCGCAGGTCACGGCGCTGGAGGACATCGATCCCGCGCACTGCCGGATCCGCTGGGAGCTGACGCTGGTCACGTCCATGCCGCGTGCGTCGATCGAGCTCATCTTCGACTGGGCGGAAGGTGACTGCGAGCTGGTGATCGAGCGGGTGGGGGCGCGTGGGCAAGCTTCTTCCGCCAGCGCGGCCGCGACGCCTGTTCCCGCCCCGGCTGCGGCACCGGCACCCACGCCGGAGTCGGCATCGATCACGGCCCCGGCCCCGACACCGATACCGATGCCGGCGACGACCGCGTCGCCTCCTGCCCCCGCGGCCGTTCCCACGCCCGCCACCGTCGAGGTGAACTCCATCCGCGTCGCGATCGAGAAGATCGACGAGCTGCTGAACGTGGTGGGCGAGGTGGTGATCACGCAATCGATGCTCGGCCAGCTGGCCCGGGACTTCGAGGGCGTCAATGCCGACCGCCTCCGCGCCGGACTCGCGCAGCTGGAAAGCAACGTGCGCGAGCTGCAGGAAAGCGTGATGCGCGTGCGCATGCTGCCCGTGGGCTCGGTGTTCAGCCGCTTTCCGCGCCTGGTGCGCGACCTGTCGGCGCGCCTGGGCAAGCAGATCCGCCTGCAGCTTTCCGGCGAGCAGACCGAGCTGGACAAGACCGTGCTGGAGAAGATCGGCGACCCGCTGGTGCACCTGGTGCGCAACAGCGTGGACCATGGCATCGAGACCGTGACGGAACGGCTTGCCGCCGGCAAGCCGGCCGAGGGCACCATCACGCTCAATGCCTTCCACAAGGGCGGCACGATCAAGATCGTGATCAGCGACGACGGCAAGGGCCTGCATCGCGACAGGCTGCTGGAGAAGGCGCGGGCCAGGGGGCTGGTTTCCCCCGACGCCGTGCTGACAGACACGCAGGTCAACGAGCTGATCTTCATGCCCGGCTTCTCCACCGCCGCGCAGACCACGGATCTCTCCGGCCGCGGCGTGGGCATGGACGTGGTGCGACGGAACATCAAGGAACTCGGCGGCGACGTCGAGCTGAAGAGCGAGCCGGGCAGGGGCACCACCACCACCATCACGCTGCCGCTGACGCTGGCCATCGTCGACGGGCAGACCGTGCAGGTGGGCGAGGAGACCTACATCGTGCCGCTGGTGGGCATCATCGAGTCACTGCAGCTGCGCGACGGCGCCGCGCACGAGGTGTACGAGCACGGCGAGGTGTTCCACTTCCGCGGCGACTACATACCTGTGATCCGCCTGCACGAGGTGTTCGGCGTCGAGCCGCGCAGCCGCAACCTGGCCGACGGGCTGCTGATGGTGGTCGAGGGCGATGGCCGTCGCGCCGGCCTGTTCATCGACGCGCTGCTGGGCCAGCAGCAGGTGGTGATCAAGTCGATGGAAACCCACTATGCGCGCATCCCTGGCGTGGGCGGCGCGACCATCCTGGGCGAAGGCAGCGTGGCGCTGATCCTGGACGTGCCCGGCCTGCTGCGCCTGGCCGCCAACCGCAGCTCCCCGCTGCCCAAGACGGGGACCTGAGCCATGGACGCCGACAAGGCCCGCGAACTGGCCCGGGTGCTGGGCGCCGCCAGCGAGCAGATCGGGCTGGCACTGCTGGATTCGCACAAGGCGGTGGACACGCTGGGCAGCAGCCTGGAACGCCTGGCGCTGCTGCTGTCAAAGGACCTGACCACCCCGGAAGCCGGCGCCGAAATGGCCGAGGTGAAAGCCGAGATGGCCCGCGCCGTCACCGGCCTGCAGTTCTATGACCGCATGACGCAGCACCTGTGCCACGTGCGCGACTACCTGGCCGGCACGGTGGAGCAACTCTCCTCGTCCTCGGCCACCTTCGAGACCCTGAACCGCAAGCTGGCCGACCGGCTGCTGTCGGATACCCACCGGATCCACCTCGGCCGCAACTTCTCGGTGGACTTCCTGGCCAGCCGGCCGAAGGTGCCGGGCACCGGGGACCGTACGGTGGCCCCACAGGGCGACATCGACCTGTTCTAAACTAGGCGGACATGTCCGCCGGAATGTCCGCATGATCGCCCTGCTCGAGGCACACCGTGCCGGGCTGTTCGGTCGTGAGCACCTCTGGCGCAATGTGACCGCCGGGCTGGTGGTGGGCGTGGTCGCCCTGCCGCTGGCCATGGCCTTTGCCATCGCTTCCGGCGCCAAACCCGAGCAGGGCCTCTACACCGCCATCATCGCCGGCCTCGCCGCGGCACTGTTCGGCGGCACGCGCGTGCAGATTTCCGGTCCCACGGGCGCCTTCATCGCCGTGCTGGCCGGCATCACGGCGCAGTTCGGCATTGCCGGGCTGCAGGTGGCCACGCTGATGGCCGGCGCCATCCTGCTGGTGCTGGGACTCACGCGGCTGGGCGGCGTGGTGAAGTTCATTCCCGACCCGGTGATCATCGGCTTCACGTCCGGCATCGCGGTGATCATCTGGGTGGGGCAGTGGAAGGACTTCTTCGGGCTGCAGCCGGAGGCGTCCGGGCTGCATTTCCATGAAAAGCTGCTCTCGCTGGTGGCGGCGTTCCCGGGCATCCACATCGCCACCGCGCTGATCGGCCTCGGCACCCTGCTGGTGCTGGTGTTCGGCACGCGCTGGCTGGCGACCACGCAGTTGCGGCGCGTGCCGGCCACGTTGCTGGCCCTGGCCCTGGCCACGATCGTGCAGGCCATCTGGCAGTTCGACGGCGTGGCCACCATCGGCTCGGCATTCGGCGGGATTCCGCGCGCGCTGCCGCCGCTATCCCTGCCGGAGTTGGGCTTCGGCGAGGTGCTGCAGCTCATCGGTCCAGCCTTTGCCATCGCCCTGCTGGGCGCCATCGAATCGCTGCTCACGGCCGTGGTGGCCGATGGCATGGCCAACACGCGCCATGATCCCAACCAGGAGCTGGTGGGGCAGGGCATCGCCAACATGCTCACGCCGCTGTTCGGCGGGTTTGCCGCCACCGGCGCGATCGCGCGCACCGCCACCAGCATCCGCAACGGCGCCAACAGCCCGGTGGCCGCGATGGTGCACTGCCTGCTGCTGGTGCTGGTGATCGTGCTGCTGGCGCCACTGGCCTCGGCGATTCCGCTGGCGGCGCTGGCGGCCATCCTGTTCCACGTGGCCTGGAACATGGCCGACCTGCCCATCTTCATGAACCTCCTGCGGCGGGCCTCCAATGCCGACCGCGCGCTGCTGCTGGTGACCTTCTGCCTCACGGTGTTCGTCGACCTGGTGGTGGCGGTGAACGTGGGCGTGGTGGTGGCCGCGCTGCTGTTCATGCGCCGCATGTCCGAGCACGTGGAAGTGCGCGAGCAGCCCGAGGCCGCCGAGGACATCGCCGCCGCGGCTGCCGCGGCGGGCGCGCTGCCGAAGGGGGCGCTGGTCTACCGCATCGACGGTCCCTTCTTCTTTGGCGCCGCCGAGAAGCTGGAGCGAACGCTGGAACGCACGCCCATGGGCGTGAACACCTTCGTGCTGCGCCTGGGCGCCGTGCCGTTCATGGATGCCACCGGCACGCGCGCGCTGGCCAAGGTCGTGGAGCGTTTCCAGCGCCGGGGCGTGCGGGTGCTGTTCTGTGGCTTGAATCCGCGCGTGGCTTCAAGCCTGGAGCGCGCCGGCGTGCTCGATCTGGTCGGGGCGGAGAACGTGTGCCGCAACCTCACCGAGGTGGCCGCGCGCCTGCAGGCGGAGTGACCCGCAGCGCGGCTACTTCCGCCAGAACGTCCGGGTGAACAGCACCAGGAAGGTGAACAGCTCGATGCGCCCCAGGAACATGGCCAGCGTGCAGACCCACACCTGGAAGTCGCTGAGCGCGGCGTAGTTGGTGGCAGGCCCCACCTGGCCCAGGCCCGGGCCGGCATTGTTGATGCTGGCCAGCACGGCCGTGAATGCGGTGATGAAATCCATGCGGGTGGCCAGCATCGTGAAGGTGAGGATCACGATGGTCATGAAATAGACGAAGACGAAGGCCAGCACCGAGTTCACCACCCGGTTCGACACCACCTGGCCGCCGATCTTCAGCGGAATCACCGCATGCGGGTGCACCAGCGCGAAGGACTCGCGGAACCACTGCTTGATCATGATCAGCGCGCGAAACAGCTTGATGCCGCCGCCGGTGGAGCCGGTGCTGCAGATCACGCAGGAGAGGAACAGCATCAGCATGGGCGCGAACAGCGGCCACAGCGAATAATCCTGGGTGACGAAACCGGAGGTGGTGGCCAGCGTCACCAGGCTGAAGGCGGAGTGGCGCAGCGCGGTGAGGAAATCCGGATACAGGTCGGCGAAGTGCACGATGGCCGTGACGGCCACCAGGCCCGCGGCCAGCCAGATGAATCCCCAGCGTGCCTCCGGATCCCTCTGGTAGGCCGTCAGGTCGCGCCGCCGCAGCGCGGTGAAGTGGGTGGCGAAATTGAGCATGGCCAGCAGCATGAACAGGATCATCACCAGCTCGATCTGCGGTGACTGGAACCACCCCACGCTGGCATCGTGGGTGGAGAATCCGCCCAGCGCCATCACCGAGAAGGCATGGCAGATGGCATCGAACAGCGACATGCCGGCGCCCCACAGCGCCAGGAAGCACAGCGCCGTCATGCCGGCGTAGACCATCCACAGCGCCTTGGCCGTCTCGGTGATGCGCGGGGTGAGCTTGGCGTCCTTCACCGGGCCGGGCGCCTCGGCGCGGTACATCTGCATGCCACCGACGCCCAGCAGCGGCAGCACGGCCACCGCCAGCACGATGATGCCCATGCCGCCCAGCCAGTGCAGCGCATGGCGCCACATGTTCACGGCATGCGGCAGCTGGTCGATGCCGGTGATCACCGTGGAGCCGGTGGTGGAGAGGCCCGACATGGCCTCGAAGTACGCATCGGTGAACGACAGGGCCGGCGCGGCGCGCATCAGCGGCACGGCCGCGGCCAGCGTCATGGTGAGCCAGGACAGGCTCACCAGCAGGTAGCCGTCGCGCGGTTTCAGCTCCGCGCGATGCCGCAGGGTGCCGTAGTAGAGGCCAGCGCCAAGCAACAGCGTGCCGCCGGCGCTTTCAAGGAAGGCGCGCAGGGCCTGCGGTTCGTCGTAGATGAGCGCCGTGGCGATGGGCAGCAGGTAGTAGGCGCCGAACAGCGTCAGCAGGGCACCCAGCACGTTGACCACCGCGAGGATCGAGCGCATGGGTTCAGCCGGACTGGAACAGCTTCTGCACGGCGTCGACCTGGCGACGGTCGGCCAGGAAGACGATCACATGGTCCTCGGTCTCGATCTGGGTGTCGTGGTGGGCGATCAGCACGCGCTCGCCGCGCACCAGTGCCACGATGGAGGCGCCATTGGGCATCTCGATCTGCTCGATGCGCCGGCCGATCACCCGCGAGCGGTCCTGCGTGCCGTGCACGATGGTCTCCAGCGCCTCGGCCGAGCCCTGGCGCAGGGAATGCACCTTCACCACGTCGCCCTTGCGCACATGGGCCAGCAGCGAGCCGATGGTGACCGTCTGCGGCGAGACCACGATGTCGATGCTGCGGTTTTCCATCAGGTTGCCATAGGTGGGGCGGTTCACCAGCGCCAGCACCTTGCGCGCGCCCAGGCGCTTGGCCAGCATGGCCGAGAGCACGTTGGCCTCCTCGGAGTTGGTGACCGCGGCGAACACGTCGGTGCCATCGATGTTCTCCTCGATCAGGAGCTCCTCGTCCTGGGCGTCGCCGTTGAGCACCACCGTGCTCTCCACGCGCTCGGCCACCCGGTAGGCGCGCGAGGTGTCGCGCTCGATCAGCTTCACCTGGTGGCTCTTTTCCAGCAGCCGCGCGAGGCGGAAGCCGATGTTGCCGCCGCCGGCGATCACCACCTTGCGCACCGGGCCTTCCGCGCGCGTGATCTCGTTCATCATGCGCTGGATGTGGTCGCGCGCGGCGATGAAGAACACCTCGTCCCCTTCCTCCACCACGGTCTCGCCGGTCGGGATGATGAAGCGCCCGGCGCGGTAGATGGCGGCGATGCGCGCATCGGCATTGGGCATGTGGTCGCGCAGCGTGCGCAGCTGCTGGCCCACCAGCAGGCCGCCGGGCCGGGCATGCATGCCCACCAGCCGCGCACGGCCATCGGCGAAGTCGGCCACGTGCAGGGCGCCGGGATTGCGGATCAGCCGTTCCACGTATTCGGTCACCAGCTGTTCGGGGCTGATCCACACGTCCACCGCCAGCATGCCCTTGCTGAAGAGGCGGTCGTGGGCGGTGTATTCCGGGGCGCGGATGCGCGCGATCTTGGTGGGCGTCTTGTAGAGGGCGTTGGCGATCTCGCAGGCCACCATGTTCACCTCGTCGGAGGAGGTGAGCGCCACCAGCATGTCGGTGTCGGCGATGCCGGCGGATTCCAGCACCGCGGGAAAGGAGGCGTTGCCGGCCACGGTGCGCACGTCGATGCGGCTCTGCAGCTCGCGCAGCACCACCTCGTTGGAGTCGACCACCGTGACCTCGTTGTCCGGCTCGCGGGCGAGGTGGTAGGCGGCGGTGCGGCCCACCTGGCCGGCGCCCAGTATCAGCACCTTCATGACGCGTCCTGCCCTGTGCCCGATACCAGTGTCTTCATGATTCGCCCCTGACAGCGCCGGGCATCAGCCCACGCCCGGCACATCACCGCACGACTTCAAGGTTGGCGTAAGAGAGCATGAGCCACTTCGACCCCTGCTGCTCGAAATTCACCTGCACGCGCGCCTGCGGGCCGTGGCCCTCCAGGTTCAGGATCACGCCATCGCCGAAGCGGCCGTGCCGCACGCGTGCGCCCAGCCTGATGCCGGCAGCTGCGGTCTCCTCCACCTTGTCGCGCAGGCGCGCGGCGGGCTGGGCCGGCCGCCAGGCCTGGCCGATCACCGGCCGGCTGTGCTGGATGCGCGGCCGCACTTCCTCGATGAGATCCGCGGGGATCTCGCTGATGAAACGCGAGGGTGTGCCGAAGCTGTCCATGCCGTGCAGGCGGCGCTGCTCGGCGTGGGAGATGTAGAGCTGCTTCATGGCGCGGGTGATGCCCACGTAGCAGAGGCGGCGCTCTTCCTCCAGGCCGTCGAGGTCGTCGATGGAGCGCTGGTGGGGGAACAGGCCGTCCTCCATGCCCACCATGAACACCAGCGGGAACTCCAGGCCCTTGGCAGTGTGCAGCGTCATCATCTGCACCGAGTCTTCCCATTCCTCCGCCTGGCCCTCGCCCGACTCGAGCGCGGCATGCGCGAGGAAGGCGGCCAGCGGCGGCAGCTTCTCGCCCTCGCTGTCGGGGCTGATCTCGTCCGCATTGAAGCCGCGCGCGGCGCTGACGAGCTCGTCCAGGTTCTCGATGCGCGCCTCGCCCTTGTCCTGCTGCTTGTCCTTGCGATAGTGCTCGATCAGGCCGGTGTTCTGGATCACGTGGTCGATCTGCTCGTGCAGCGGCAGGCCCTGCGTGTCGGCGTCGAGCTGGTCGATGAGCTTCAGGAACCCCAGCAGCGCGGCGGCGCCGCGGTTTCCCAGCTCGCCGATGCCAGGGGAGCCTGGCGCGCCCGACAGCATGGCGGAGGCGGCCTGCCACAGGGAGCTGCTGGTGGCGCGGGCGGCCTCGCGCAGGCTGTCCAGGGACTTTGCGCCGATGCCGCGGGTGGGCAGGTTCACCACGCGCTCGAAGGAGGGATCATCATTGCGATTGGCCACCAGGCGCAGGTAGGCCAGCGCGTCCTTGATTTCCGCGCGCTCGTAGAAACGCAGGCCGCCATACACGCGGTAGGGAATGCGCGCGGTGAGCAGCGCCTCCTCAAGCGCGCGCGACTGGGCGTTGGAGCGGTAGAGGATGGCCACCTCGCGCCGCGTGCCGCCCTGGCGCTGCCATTCGGCGATGCGGCCGACGACGAAGTCGGCCTCGTCGCGCTCGTTGAAGGCGGAATAGAGGCGGATGCGCTCGCCCTGGCCGTCGCTGGTCCACAGGTTCTTGCCCAGGCGGCCGGAGTTGTTGGCGATCAGCGCATTGGCCGCGCCCAGGATGTTGCCGGTGGAGCGGTAGTTGCGCTCCAGGCGGAACATCTGCGCGTCCGGATAGTCGCGCGTGAACTGGCGCAGGTTCTCCACCCGCGCGCCGCGCCAGCGGTAGATGGACTGGTCGTCGTCGCCCACCACGAAGGGGGCGCCGTCATCGCCGGCGATCAGCCGCGTCCAGGCGTACTGGATGGCGTTGGTGTCCTGGAACTCATCCACCAGCACATGCGTGAAGCGCCGGCGGTAGTGCTCGCGCAGCGAGGCATTGTCGCGCAGCAGTTCGTAGGCGCGCAGCAGCAGCTCGGCGAAGTCGGCCACGCCGCTGCGGTGGCAGGTGTCCTCGTAGACCTGGTAGAGCTTCTGCAGCACCTGCTGCATGGGATCGAAGCCGGGTTTCACCTGCGACGGGCGGATGCCATCGTCCTTGAGCTTGTTGATGTAGTGCTGCACCTCGCGCGGCACGAAGCGCGTTTCGTCCAGCTCCTGCGAGCGGATCACCTTTCTGACGAGCCGCTGCTGGTCCTCGCTGTCGAGGATCTGGAACCCGGGCGGCAGGCCGGCCAGCTGGTGGTGCAGCCTCAGCAGCCGGTGCGCGATGCCGTGGAAGGTGCCCACCCACATGGCCCCGCCGGGCATGCCCAGCAACCGCTCGATGCGGTGGCGCATCTCGGCCGCGGCCTTGTTGGTGAAGGTGACGGCCAGGATGTTGTATGGCGCCGCGCCCAGCGCGCCGATGGCCCAGGCAATGCGGTGCGTGAGCACGCGCGTCTTGCCGCTGCCGGCGCCGGCCAGCACCAGCGTGGCGCCGGCGGGCGCGGTCACGGCCGCGCGCTGTTCGTCGTTGAGGGGATTGAGGATGGGCGAAAGATCCATCCCCGTCATTCTATCAGTCGCGGCGCGCCATCGACCCTTCGGCGAAGCGGAACAGCTCGATGGCCAGCACCAGGGTGACCGGTCCGATGATGAAGCCCATGGGCCCGAAGGCGGCCACGCCGCCGATCACGCCCAGGAACACCACCAGCGTGGGCACGGGGGTGTAGCGGGAGATGATGACGGGACGGATGAAGTTGTCGGAAGTGGAAACAATGCCGCCCCAGATGAGCATGAACACGCCCCAGCCGAACTTGCCGGCGGCGAACAGGTAGATCACCGCGGGCACCCAGACCAGCGCCGCGCCGCCGAAGGGCAGCAGCGCGCACACCGCCGCCAGCACGCCGAACACGATGAAGCCGGGAATGCGGGCGATGGCGAAGCCGATGGACACCAGCGTGCCCTGCACCAGCGCGGTGAGCCCGCAGCCGTAGACCACCGCGCGCAGCACCTTGCCCAGGCGCGTGAGCAGCACATTGCGCCGCCGGGAATCCAGTGGCAGCAGCGACGCTGCCCGCTGGAACCACCCCTTGCCGTCGCGCAGCATGAAGAACAGCACGAACAGCATCACGAAGAAACGCAGGATCACCCCGGCGGTGACCAGTGCCACCAGGCCGCTCGAACGGGCGATCACCCCGGCCCACTCGCGCACGCCCTGCTTGATGTAGGTCTGTGCGTCGGTAAGCTGCAGGTCGAAACGCTGATCCAGCCAGGCGGCGAGCTCGGCCAGGCGCGGATGACGCGCGGGGTCGGTCCACTCAGCGAGGCTGAACAGGCTGGGGTCCGTCTCCACCTGGCTGGTGAGCGAGGTGATCTGGTTGGCGAAGGCGAGGCCAAGCAGGGTCAGCGGCACGAAGATGGCCACCGGGGTGAGGCCCGTGAGCACGCCGGCGGCGACCGTGCGCCGGCCGCCGAAGGTCTCGGTGAGTTTTTCCTGCAGCGGCGAGAGCAGGAAGGCGAGGATGGCGGCCCAGATGATGGGCACTGCCAGCGGGCGCACGATCAGCCATACCGCCAGCAGCACCAGTACCAGCGCACCGCCGGTGAGCCAGCGCTGCAGCCGGGGACTCTCGACCTCCCCGTTCATGGCGTCACCACTTGTTGCGCAGGGCGCGCAGGGCGACGAACACCTCGCGCGGCGCGGGCTCGCGGGGCAGGTCGGCAAGCTGCTCGCGCAGCCCGTCGATGATCTCGGCGCTGCCGAGGCGGAAGAAGGTGTTGAAGTGCTTCTCCTCACCCAGCGTGGTCACTGGCAGGTCGAGCGGGCCGGTGCCCGCCAGCTTCTGCTGCAGTTCGCGGGCGGCCTCGTTGCCCGGCTCGCGGGACAGCGTGAAGCCCAGGTTGTTGAGCAGGTAGTCGTGGCCCGGATAGATGCGCGTGGCGTCGGGCAGGTTCATCAGCCGCGTGGCGAAGGTCTCGTACAGCGCCACCGGATCCCCGCCCTGGTGGCAGTTGCCCGCTCCGGCGTTGAACAGCGTGTCGCCGGAGAACAGCGCCGGCTGCTCCGCATGGGCGAAGAGGCACACATGCGACATGGTGTGGCCGGGGGTGTCCAGGCTCTCCAGCTCGATGCTGCGGCCGACGCGGATCACGTCGCCGTCGCCCAGCCCGACATCCACGTTGCCGATCAGCGCCGCGGCCCCCGCATGCGCCAGCACCTTCGCGCCGGTGGCGGCGCGCACGGCCTCGTTGCCGGCCACGTGGTCGTGGTGGTGATGGGTGTTGAGGATCTGCGTGATGCGCCAGCCGTTCCTGCGGGCGGTCTCGAGCATCAGCCCGGCATCGTAGGGATCGACCGCCAGCGCGTCACCGGTCTCGGTGCACACCACCAGGTAGTGGTAGTTGCGCAGGCTGGTATCGGGCCACAGGCGTTCGACGTGCATGTTGTTTCCTACTTCGCCGGTGCCGCGGCTTTCTTCAGCCGGTTGCGCTCCTGGCTGACCAGGAATGCGACCAGGTCCTGCAGTTCCTTCGGGGTCGCGACCGCGTCCGACTCCACCTGGTAGCGACCGGCCACGATGAAGGTGGGAGTGCCGCCCACGCGCCAGTTCTTCACCAGTTCGTCGGCGTGCTTCACGGCGGCGTCGATTTCCTTCGAGTTGGCGAGCTTCAGGAAGTCCGCCTCGGTGACGCCGCCGCCCTTCGCATAGAAACGCGCGAAGTCGGCCATGGTGGGCGCCGGGTTGCGCGGCCGGCCCGTGGCCCTGTCGAGGAAGGGGAAGTCCAGCGTCTCCCACACGCCGGTGAACAGGCGCTTGTGGTTGCGGTCGGCGATGCCCAGCTTCTGCGCGGTGAGGTGCGCGCGCTGGAACAGCGGCCAGTACTGGTTGAAGCCGGCGTGCACATAGTTGAGCACGGCGTCCTGTGGCAGCGAGGCCTTCAATTCCTCCACCGCGCCCTGCCAGGAATAACAATGGTTGCAGACGTAGGAGAACACCTCGGTGACCTCGATCTTGCCGGCCGGCGCCAGTCCGGTGGGCTGCGGCGCGGGCAGGGTGGTGTAGTGGCGACCTTCCTGGAACCGCAGCTGCGCCAGCGACGGCACGGGGGCCAGCATCACGGCCAGCAGCAGGAAGGCAGGCATCAGTCGCGCAAGCTTCATTGCATTTTCTCCTCGGGCTTCATTACACCACGCGCAGCGGCAGGTAGTGGTCCACCAGCAGCGCCAGGAACAGCCACATCAGGTATTGCACGGAAAACCTGAACACCTTCATGGGCAGCTCGCGCTGGGTGGAGCGCTTGAGCTTCACCGCATAGGCCAGGAAGGCCACGTTGAGGCCCAGCGCGGTGAGCAGGTAGATCAGGCCGGTCATGCCGGTGAGCCAGGGCAGCAGCGTCACCAGCACCAGGATGATGGTGTAGAGCAGCACGTGCAGCCGCGTGAACTCCACGCCATGCGTCACCGGCAGCATGGGGATGTCCACCTTCGCGTAGTCGTCCCGGCGCGCGATGGCCAGCGCCCAGAAATGCGGCGGCGTCCACGCGAAGATGATCAGGAACAGCAGCAGCGCATGCGGGTCGACGGTGTTGGTGATGGCGGCCCAACCCAGCACCGGCGGGGCGGCGCCGGCCGCGCCGCCGATGACGATGTTCTGCGGCGTGGCGCGCTTCAGCCACAGCGTGTAGATCACCGCGTAGCCGATCAGCGAGGCGAAGGTGAGCAGCGCGGTGAGCGGGTTCACCAGCAGCCACAGGATCAACATGGAGGCGGCGCCCAGGAAGGCCGCGAAGCCCAGGGCCTGGGGTTCCGAAAGCCCGCCGGTGGGCAGGGGGCGGGTGCGGGTACGCGCCATCTTCGCGTCGATGCGGGCGTCCAGCAGCTGGTTGAGCGTGGCGGCGCTGGCGGCAGCCAGGGCGATGCCCAGGTTGCCGAACAGCAGCAGGTCCAGCGGCGGCAGGCGGGCGGGCACCGCCAGCAGCGAGCCCACCACCGAGGTGAGCACGATCAGCGCCACCACCCGGGGCTTGGTCAGCTCGTAGTAGAGCCTCCAGCGGCTGGGGGTGTGGGCGGCGGTGATTTGGTGCGGGGTGGCCAAGGCGGAAAAGCGCGGAAACCGGGCAGCCAAGGTTAGCAGATAGGGTCTGCCGGCCCCCGCTCAGGCCGGGAACAGGGGTACCTGTGTCGCCCGCGCTGCCCTGGCCAGTGCTGCATCGCGGGTCGCCAGGGGCAAACCCCGCCGATGGGCAAGTTCCAGGTAGGCGGCGTCGCAGGTGGTCAGGTCGTGCTCGCGAGCCAACCGGCGGGTTTCGTGCAGGGCGCGGTCAGCCGATTCCGCGTCAGCCTGGATGGGAAGCTGTCCCAGCAGGTGCAGGAACCTGTCGGCGGCCGTGGGTTCGAGGCGTCCCCGGCGTTCCGCAGCCAGCAGCGCGTTGCCTACTTCCCAATGCCACAGAGGGGGCACCAGGGCGGTGCGGAAATGCAGGGATTCCAGCAGTTCGCGGCTTTGTTCCGAGGCCTCGTCGGCGAAGCACCAGGCGATGGCAACGGACGCGTCGATGACGAACGAGGTCATCTCTTGCGGCCCGTATCGCGCAGGTCTTTCCAGTCCAGTCCCGCCAGGCGCTGGCCCCCTGCGAGCTGCTGCAATTCACCGATCGTCCGTCGGATCTGCTCCGGGGCCAGCCTGCCGGGCGCAACCAGGCGCGCAACGGGTTGGCCGCGCCGGGTGATGGTGAATTCCTCGCCGGCCGCGACGCGCTCCAGGAGCTCGCTGAGCCGCGTCTTGGCTTCGAATACGCCGACATCCGTCATGGTCGTGGCATCCATAAACTAGTTAGATAGCTAGTTTACTGGAACGGGGGCCCGCGGAACCATCCACCCGCAAGGCCCGGGCGCAGCACCACAGATCCACCTGCCCGGCTCCTGCTTCCTGCAGCACCCGGATGGCAGTGCGGGCGGTATGCCCGGTGGTCAGCACGTCATCGAGCAGGGCCACGTGTCGGGGGAGGGTTTTGCCGGCCGGGCAAGCAAAGGCGCCCTTGAGGTTGCCGGCCCGTTCCGCGGCATCGAGGCCGCTCTGCGCCCGGGTGGCGCGGACCCGCAGCAGCAGGTCGGTGCGCACCGGCAGCGCCCGTCCGCGCCGGCGCAGGCGGCGGGCGATGTGCCGGGCGAGCAGGGTGGTCTGGCAGAAACCCCGCTCCACGTAGCGGGAGCGGTGCAGGGGCAGGGGCACGATGCACTCCGGCAGGCTCCGGCCGGACTCCCGCCACGCGCGCGCGAAAAGGCTGCCCAGCACCCGGGCCTGGGCGATGTCGCGGTGGAACTTCAGCCGCTGGATCATCAGGTCCACCGGATCCTCGTAGCGGAACAGGCAGAAGGCGTGCTGCCAGGGCGCGGGTTCGGGCGGGGCGCGGGGGCAGGCTGCTTCGCAGTGGACGCAGAGGTCGAGCCCCCAGGGTTCGTCCAGCGCCTGGCCGGGGCCGCCGCAAAGGATGCATACGGGCGGGGCGAGAAGGTGGGTGAGGCGCTGGGACAAGGGTGCGAGGGTCATCCCGGCACAATGACCCAATGGCCGGCGCAATCCTGGCTGCAAATCGAGCCATTTGATGCAGAAATGAAACGGATGGGCTGATTGTCAACCTGAGATACAACCTTTGGTTGACACAATTCCCGACCCCCCCGAGCATCCCGGCCCATGAATACCCGCGCCGCCGACACCGCCTCCCCCCAGTCCTTCAGCACCCAGCGCCATGACTGGAGCCTGGCCGAGGTGGAGGGGCTGTTCGCGCTGCCCTTCATGGACCTGCTGTTCCGCGCCCAGCAGGTGCACCGCGCCTGGCACGCCCCGAACCGCGTGCAGATGAGCACCCTGCTGTCGATCAAGACTGGCGGCTGCCCCGAGGACTGCGCCTACTGCCCGCAGAGCGTGCACTACGACACCGGCGTGGCGCGTGAGGACCTGATGCCCGTCGAGGCGGTGGTGGACGCCGCCCGCAAGGCGCAGGCCGCCGGCGCCACGCGCTTCTGCATGGGCGCCGCCTTCCGCTCGCCGAAGAAGAAGGACATCGAGCGCATCGCCACGATGATCCGCGAGGTGGGCGCGCTGGGCCTGGAGACCTGCGCCACGCTGGGCATGCTGACGCCGGAACAGGCGCAGGAGCTGAAGGACGCCGGCCTCGACTACTACAACCACAACGTGGACTCCTCGCCGGAGTTCTACAAGGAGATCATCTCCACCCGCACCTACCAGCACCGTCTCGACACGCTGGAGGCCGTGCGCAATGCCAACCTGAAGGTGTGCAGCGGCGGCATCGTGGGCATGGGCGAGACCCGCCGCGACCGCGCCGGCATGCTGTGCACGCTGGCCAACCTGCCCGAACACCCGCAGAGCGTGCCCATCAACCAGCTGGTGCAGGTGAAGGGCACGCCGCTGGAAGGCAAGGCCGAAGCGCAGCACGCGGTGGATGGCTTCGAGTTCGTGCGCACCATCGCCGTGGCGCGCATCCTGATGCCGCAGGCCCAGGTGCGGCTGTCGGCCGGGCGCGAGGCCATGAGCGATGAGCTGCAGGCGCTGGCGTTCCTCGCCGGCGCAAACTCCATCTTCTACGGCGAGAAGCTGCTGACCACCGGCAACCCGGACGTGGAGCGCGACCGCCAGCTCCTGGCCCGGCTGCAGATCGAGGCAGAGACCCAGCAGCAGACGGACGCGCGCGGCTGCTGCTGAGGCGGTGGCCACGCGCGCGCACATCCCATGAAGCGCAACGAGGCAGCGGTGTCGGCCGCGCTGGCAGAGCTGTCCGCGCGCGGCGAGCGGCGTTTGCGTCGCTGCGTGCAGGCCTATGCCTCCGATGCCGTCACCGCGCCGCTGGTGGATGGCCGGCGGCTCATCAACTTCTGCAGCAATGACTACCTGGGCCTTGCCGGTGACCCGCGGCTCGCCGAGGCCATGCACCAGGCCGCCCTGCGTTACGGCAGCGGTGCCGGCGCGGCGCATTTTGTCACCGGCCACAGCGCCGGGCACCACGCACTGGAGGAGGAGCTGGCGGAGTTCACCGGCCGCGAGGCCGCGCTGCTGTTTTCCACCGGCTACATGGCCAATGCGGGCGTGATCACGACATTCGCCGGGCGCGGCGAGGTGGTGCTGCAGGATCGCCTCAACCATGCCTCGATGCTCGATGGCGCACGCCAGTGCAGTGCGCGGCTGCTGCGCTATTCCCACAACGACATGGAACAGGCCGCGCGCATCGCGGCGGAGCAGGAACCGGGCCTGTCGCTCATCGCCACCGACGGCGTGTTCAGCATGGATGGCGATGCGGCGCCCGTGGCACAACTTGCCGCGATTGCGCAGGGCCGCGGTGCCTGGCTGCTGGTGGACGATGCGCATGGCCTGGGCGTGCTGGGGGCGCACGGTGGCGGAGTGCTCGAAGCGGCGGGACTGGACGCGAACGCCGTGCCGCTGCTGGTGGGCACGCTGGGCAAGGCCTTCGGCAGTTTCGGGGCCTTCGTGGCCGGAGACCGCGAGGTGATCGAGCTGGTGATGCAGCGGGCGCGCAGCTATCTCTTCACCACGGCGCTGCCGCCGGCGGTGGCGGCGGCCACGCGCGCGGCGCTGGCCATCGTGCGCGGCGAGGGCTGGCGGCGGGAAAGGCTGGCGCAACTGATCGCGCGCTTTCGTTCCGGCGCCCGCGAAAGAGGCCTGCCGCTGTCCGACTCCACCACGGCCATCCAGCCCGTGCGTGTTCCGGGCGCCGCGGCCTGCGTGGCGGCAAGCGAGGCGCTGCTGCGACGGGGATTCTGGGTGAGCGCGATCCGCCATCCCACGGTACCCGCCGGCACGGAACGACTGCGCGTGACGCTCTCGGCCGCGCACCGCGAAACCGAAGTGGAGGCGCTGCTGGATGCGCTGCAGGCCAGCCTTGCGGAAGCGGCAGCAGGCGATGGGACCGGGGCGGAGGGCCCCGCATGAAAGTCCTCCCCCTGCACGTGGAGCAGGACGATGGCGCTGGTGCCGGGGCACTGCCCCTCGTGATGCTGCATGGCTGGGCCATGAACCTGCGCGTGTTCGATCGCCTGCGCGCGGACCTCGCCGCTGCGGACGGCGACGCGCCTTCGCTGCACACCCGGGCCATCGACCTGCCGGGCTGCGGCCGCAGCCCGTGGTGGCCGGAGGCTGCCGGCTTCGACACCCATTGCGAGGCGGTTCTTGCCGCATTGCCGCCGCGCTGCGTGCTGGTCGGCTGGTCGCTGGGCGCGAAGATCGCGCTGGCCCTGGCCGCCCGGCATCCGCAGCGCATCGCCGCGCTGGTGCTGCTGTCCGCCTCGCCGAAGTTCGCGCGCGCGGAGGACTGGCCGCAGGGCGCCGATCCGCGCACGCTGGAGGTCTTCAAGTCGATGGTGCAACGGGACTGGCGGCAGCTCATCGAGGATTTCCTCTGGTTGCAGGTGCGCGGCACCCGCCAGGCCGAGGAGACGCTGCAGGAGCTGAAGACGGCGCTGGCGGCGCAGGGCGAGCCCCATCGGGATGCGCTCGTGGCCGGCCTTCAGACGCTGGGCGAAGTGGACTTGCGACCCGTGGTCGGCGCGGTGCGCCAGCCTTCACTGGTCATCAGCGGGCTCAATGACCGTGTGACGCTGCCTGCGGCGGGGCGCTGGCTGGCGCAGGCGCTGCCCCATGCGACGCTGCTGGAAATCCCGCGCACGGGGCACGCCCCCTTCATCTCGCACCATGCCGAGGTGGCGGGCGCCATGCGCGAATTCATCAATGCACAGCCATCCGGGGCCAGGCCATGAGCGTGCTGGATCCACGCACCGTGGCGCGCAGTTTCGGCGCGGCCAGCGCCAGCTACGATGCGGCCGCGTGGCTGCAGGCCCGGGTGCGCGAGGAGTTGCTCTCGCGCCTCACGCTGCTGAAGTCCGCGCCGCGCGCGGTGCTCGACCTGGGCGCGGGCACCGGCCTTGCGGCCCTGGCGATGAAACGCCGCTTCCCGCATGCAGTGGTGACCGCCGCGGACATCGCCGCACCCATGGTGCAGGCAGCGCGGCGGCACAGCCGCCTCTGGCGCCGCATCCGCTGCGTGGAGGCCGACGCGCGCCAGCTGCCCTTCGACACGGGCAGCTTCGACCTGGTGTTCAGCAACCTGATGCTGCAATGGCTGCAGCCGCCGGATGAGGCGCTGGCCGGGATGCGGCGCGTGCTGCGTCCCGGTGGCCTGTTGTTGCTCAGCAGTTTCGGCCCCGCGACCCTGCAGGAACTGCGCGCGGCCTGGGCGGCCGCGGACCAGGGCGTGCACGTGATCGACTTCGTCGACGTGCATGACCTGGGCGGTGCCCTGCAGCGGGCCGGCTTCGTCGAGCCGGTGCTGGACGTGGATCGCCACCTGCACCACTACCCGGATGCGCGCGCGCTGATGCGCGAGCTGAAATCCATTGGTGCACACAACCTGGACGCACGCCGCGCACGCGGCCTCACCGGCCGCGCGGCCTTCACGCGGATGAACGCCGAGTACGAATCCCTGCGCCGCCCCGCCGGCCTGCCGGCCACCTGGCAGGTGGTTTACGCGGTGGCCTGGGCGCCGGAACAGGTCCCCTCACCGGCCTCCGCCGCGGCGGGAGAAACCCGCATCGATGTGCAGTCGCTGCGGGACAAGCTGGCGCGACGGCGATGAATCCCGCGCAGATGCACCCGGCGCTGCGCCAGAGCCTCTTCATCGCCGGCACCGACACAGGCGTCGGCAAGACCTGGGTGGCTACGCGCCTGCTGGCGGCCCTGGCGGGCGCCGGCCTGCGCGCCGCCGGCATGAAGCCAGTCGCCGCGGGGGCGGAAATGACCTCCCACGGCTGGCGCAACGACGATGCCCTTGACCTTGCGGCGGCCGCGAACGTCCGGTTGCCCTATGAGTTGGTGAATCCGGTGTGCCTGCCCGAGGCCACCTCACCCCACCTGGCCGCCGCCCGCGCGGGGATTCCGGTTGATCTGGGTGTCATCCAGCAGGCATTCGAGGCGATCAGGGGTCGATCAGACGTCATCATCGTGGAAGGTGCCGGCGGCTGGCTGGCTCCGATCGGCGATCCCGGCGCCGCAGGGCAACCGGGCCCGACCATGCAGGATGTGGCCTTGCGCCTCGGCCTGCCCGTGGTGCTGGTGGTGGGGCTGCGCCTGGGCTGCCTGAGCCACGCCCTGCTCACCGCGACGGCCATACAGGCCAGCGGCCTCCCCATGGCCGGCTGGATCGCCAATCCCGTCGAGCCGGATTTCCACGACGCCCTGGCCTGCCGCGATTCCCTCCGCGAGCGCCTCCCATGCCCGCTGCTGTGGAGCGCGCCAACGGGTATACTGCCCAGTCAATGATGGCGGGGGCCAGAACGGCGCCTGCCCCATACAGATCACAGACTTATTCAAGGTTCATAGATGCTTCGGAAATCCGTGTTCGCCGGCTGCGCCGCAGCCCTGGCTGCGCTCGCCGCGCCCGCCCATGCCGCCTGGTCCGGGCTCAACATGCCGAAAGGCGTGACCACGCTGTCGGGCGAGATCCATGGCCTGCACATGCTGATCCTGGGCGTGGTCGTCGTCATCGGCATCGCCGTGTTCGGCGTGATGATCTATTCGCTGGTGAAGTTCCGTAAGTCGCAGGGTGCGGTGGCCGACCAGAACCTGCTCCACAGCACGCGGGCGGAGATCCTGTGGACCGGCATCCCGGTGCTCATCCTCGTGGTGATGGCCGTGCCGGCCGCCCGCACGCTGATCCGCATCGAGGATGCCAGCGCCACCGACGTGAACATCAAGGTCACGGGCTACCAGTGGAAGTGGCAGTACGAATACCTGGACGAGGGCGTGAGCTTCTTCTCCACGCTGGACCGCGACAGCCAGGCCGCGCGCCTGCGCAATCCCACCATCCAGCCCTCCGAGGTGCCCAACTACCTGCTCGAGGTGGACAACCGCCTGGTGGTGCCGGTGGGCAAGAAGGTGCGCCTGCTGGTCACCTCGCAGGACGTGATCCACGCCTGGTGGGTGCCGGACCTGGCCATCAAGAAGGACGCCGTGCCCGGCATGGTCAACGAGATGTGGTTCGAGATCGAACCGGACAAGGCCGGCGTGTACCGCGGCCAGTGCACCGAGCTGTGCGGCCGCGACCACGGCTTCATGCCCATCGTGGTGGAGGCGCTGAGCGAGGCCGACTACGAAGCCTGGCTGGAGTCCAGGCGCGCCGCGCCCGCCGAATCCCCCGGCGCCACCGCCGCTGGCGGCACGGCCGCCGCACAGCCTGTGAAGGCATCCAGCGCCGCCGGCTGACCCGCCGGCACCGCAAGCCAACGAATTCGAGAGACGAGCAAGCATCATGGCCCACGCAACGCACGCACACACCGACGCCGCCCACGACGACCACGGCCACCACGGTCCGCCGAAGGGTTTCATCCAGCGCTGGGTGCTGACCACCAATCACAAGGACATCGGCACCCTGTACATGGTGTTCGGCCTGACGATGTTCTTCATCGGCGGCCTGTTCGCCTTCGTGATCCGCGCCGAGCTGTTCCAGCCCGGCCTGCAGTTCGTCGATCCTCAGTTCTTCAACTCGATGACGACCATGCACGCGATCTTCATGATCTTCGGCGGCGTGATGCCGGCGTGGGTGGGCCTTGCCAACTGGATGATCCCGCTGCAGGTGGGCGCGCCCGACATGGCGCTGCCGCGCATGAACAACTTCAGCTTCTGGATCCTGCCGTTCGCCTTCCTGCTGATGCTGCTGACCTTCGTGGTCCCGGGCGGCGCGCCGGCCGGCGGCTGGACGCTTTATCCGCCGCTGACCGTGCAGGGCGGTGACGCGCTGCCGATGGCGATCTTCGCGGTGCACCTGATGGGCGTGAGCTCGATCATGGGCGCCATCAACGTGATCGTGACCATCATGAACATGCGCGCCCCCGGTGTGACGCTGCTGAAAATGCCGCTGTTCGTGTGGACCTGGCTGATCACCGCGTACCTGCTGATCCTGGTGATGCCGGTGCTGGCCGGCGCGGTGACCATGCTGCTCACCGACCACTTCTTCGGCACCACCTTCTTCAGCGCCGCCGGTGGCGGCGACCCGGTGCTCTACCAGCACATCTTCTGGTTCTTCGGGCACCCCGAGGTGTACATCCTGATCCTGCCGGCCTTCGGCGTGGTCTCGGAGGTCATCCCGGCGTTCTCGCGCAAGCCGCTGTTCGGCTACGAGTCGATGGTGTACGCCACCGCGTCCATCGGCTTCCTCTCGTTCATCGTGTGGGCGCACCACATGTTCACGGTGGGCATGCCGCTGGCCGGGCAGATGTTCTTCATGCTCACCACGATGATGATCGCCGTGCCCACGGGCGTGAAGGTGTTCAACTGGACCGCCACCATGTGGCGCGGCGCGATCACCTTCGAGCCGCCGATGCTGTTCGCGATCGCGTTCCTGTTCCTGTTCACGATCGGCGGCTTCTCGGGCCTGATGCTGGCCATCGTGCCGGCCGACTTCCAGTACCACGACACCTACTTCGTGGTGGCGCACTTCCACTACGTGCTGG
>CBFGXE010000036.1:0-32145 GCA_965652645.1 uncultured bacterium
GGGTGGCAAGACCGTCGGCGCCGGCGTGGTCTCCAAGATCATCAAGTAAGGTTTGAAACCAAGGTAGAAATCAGATGGCCAACCAGAACATCCGCATCCGCCTGAAGGCGTTCGATCATCGCCTGATCGACAACTCGGCAAAGGAAATCGTCGAGACCGCCAAGCGCACGGGTGCGACCGTGCGCGGACCGGTGCCGCTGCCCACCAAGATGGAGAAGTTCACCGTGCTGGTCTCCCCGCACGGCGACAAGGACGCGCGCGACCAGTTCGAACTGCGCACCCACAAGCGCCTGATGGACATTCTCGACCCCACCGACAAGACGGTGGACGCGCTGATGAAGCTCGAGCTGCCCGCGGGCGTCGACGTCCAGATCAAGCTGAACTGACAGTCAGCTGCTGAAAAGAGAAAGCCGGACCGGCATCCCGCCGGTCCGGCTCCTGCGGCCGGGTGTCAGGGCTGCAGCGCGATCACGCTGACCGACTTCGGCGGCAGCGTCACCCTCAGTCTCCCGCCTTCCACGCTCGCAGCCAGCGGCTTCGGTGCCACGGCATCCGGCGAGTCAAAGCTGTTCTGGCTGTCCACCTTGTCCCCCGTCAGCGTCTCCCCCGTGGCCGAGCGGGCGGTGAACCCGGCCAGCGAGGCGTCGATCTGCACCGGGCGGGACGGGTCGATGTTGGTGAGCGACACCCACAGCTTGCCGTCGGTGCCCTTTGCCGCGATCGCATCCACGCGCGGCAGCGCAATGGAGCCGTGCGTCCAGAGGCCCGCCTCGATGTTCACCGGCACGAAGGTCGCATCCTGGAAGGGCACGTACATGCGGAACACGTGGTAGGTGGGCGTGAGCAGCATCTTCTCCTTGTCGGTGACGATCATGGCCTGCAGCACGTTGATCATCTGGGCGATGTTGGCGATGCGCACGCGCTCGGCGTGGCGCGCGAAGATGTTGATGTTGAGCGCGGCCAGGATTGCGTCGCGCACCGTGTGCTGCTGTATCAGGAAGCCGGGGTTGGTGCCCGGGCTGGGCGCGTACCAGCCGCCCCATTCGTCCACTGCGAGGATCAGCTTCTTTTCCGGGTCGTAGCGGTCCATGATCGCGCCGTGCTGGCGGATCAGGTCGTCCATCTTCAGCGTGTGCCTGAGGATCTCCGCGTAGCCCTTCTCGTCAAAGCCCACCGAGACGTGCTTGTCGTCCCAGTTGAGCACGGTGTAGTTGTGCAGCGAGATGCCCTCGATGTCCCAGCTCCACTTGCGGTTCTGCCAGGCCTTCATCACGGTCTCGGTCCATTCCGTGAAGCGCGCGTCGCCGCCGCCCGGTCCCACCGCGATGCGCAGCATGCGGCCATCCCCCTCCTGCTGGTCGGGGTGGTAGTTGCGCGCGAAGCGGGCGTGCATCTTCATCTGGTCGACGTAGAACTCCGGCGTCATGTTGCCGCCGCAGTCCCAGCTCTCGTTGCCGATGCCGAGGATGGGCACCTGCCAGGGTTCCTTGCGGCCGTTGGCGGCGCGCTCCTGCGCCAGCGTGGTCTCCTGCGCGGAGGTCATGTATTCCATCCAGTCGGCGGCCTCCTGCACGGTGCCGCTGCCGAGGTTGATGGAGATGAAGGGCGCCGCGCCGATCTGCCCGGCGAAGTCCATGAACTCATGCGTGCCGAAGGTGTTCGGCTCGGTGACTCCGCCCCAGTCGGGATTCAGCGTCACGGCGCGCTTCGCGCCGACGCCGTTGCGCCAGTGGTAGTAATCGGCGAAGCAGCCGCCGGGCCAGCGCACATTGGGCACCTTGATGGCGCGCAGCGCCGCCACCACGTCGTTGCGGATGCCGCGGGTGTTGGGAATGGGGGAGTCCCTGCCCACCCAGATGCCGTCGTAGATGCCGAAGCCCAGGTGTTCGGCGAACTGGCCAAAAATATGACGATTGATCTTCGCGCCGGGCTTGCCGGCATCGATGGACATGGTGATGCGGTCGGGCGCGGGTGCGGCGGCGGTGGCGGCCCCCGCCCAGCAGAGCCCGCAGAACAGGACGGCAAGGATTCTCGACATTGTGTGCTTCCATGACAGCCGTGAAAGTGCTGCAGAAGCTATCATGACGGTCCGACCCGTCCAGCGTAAAAAACCGGCAGGGGTCGATATCGTAATGAATATCCTTCTCCAGGAGTGCTCCAGACGATGATCCGGGTATTTGCAACAGCGCAGGGAATGGTGCTGGAGCAGGCGGGCGCGTACCGCCAGCTGCCGGCCGAGGCAGGATTCGACCAACTGTTCACGGCTGGTGATCCGGCCGCGTGGCTGGCCTCGCACATGGCCTCCGCGCCTGTGGTGGCGGCTCCCGCGGAGTCGGCACTGCTGGCTCCCATCCAGGGCCAGGAAGTCTGGGCGGCGGGCGTCACCTACCTGCGCAGCATGACGGCGCGCATGGAAGAGGCGCGCGAAGCCGGCGGCGGCAATTTCTATGACCGCGTGTACAACGCCGCGCGCCCCGAGCTGTTCTTCAAGGCCACGCCGCAGCGCGTGGTGGGGCCCGGTGGCAAGGTGCGCATCCGCAGCGACTCGAAGTGGAACGTGCCGGAGCCGGAACTCACGCTGGCCATCAACTCGGCCGGGCGCATCTTCGGTTTTTCCGTGGGCAATGACATGAGCTCGCGCGACATCGAGGGCGAGAATCCGCTGTACCTGCCGCAGGCGAAGACCTATGCCGGCAGCGCCGGCCTCGGCCCCTGCCTGGTGGTCACCGATGCCCTGCCCGCCGCGGACACGGTGATTGCGATGGCCATCGTTCGCGCCGGCAAGACGGTGTTCTCCGGCGAGACCAGCGTGGAGCGCATCAAGCGCCCGCTGCCATCGCTGGCGGAATACCTGTTCCGCGACAACACCTTCCCGCATGGTGCCTGGCTGATGACCGGCACCGGCATCGTGCCGCCGGACGAGTTCACGCTCGACCATGGCGACGAGATCCGCATCACCATCGAGCCGGCCGGCACGCTGCGCAACACGGTGGCCTGAGGCCGCCGCCAACGAAGTCCAGGAGCGACACATGAAACTGCAGGGAACCAGCCTGATCGCCGGCGCCAGGGGCAAGACCGGCGCCAACTCCTTCAAGGCCGTCAATCCGGCCGATGGCAGCACCCTCGAGCCTGCCTTCCATGAGGCGAGCACCGGGGAGGCCGCGCGCGCCATGGATGCCGCCGCCGAGGCGTTCGCCGACTATCGCCGCCGGCCGGCGGAGGAACGGGCGAAGTTCCTGGAGCGCGTGGCCGATGCCATCGAGGGGCTGGGCGATGCGCTCATCGAACGCGGGGTGGCCGAGACGGGCCTGCCGGCCGCCCGCCTCACCGGCGAACGTGGCCGCACCTGCGGGCAGCTGCGGCTGTTCGCGCAGGTGGTGCGCGAGGGCTCGTGGGTGGATGCGCGCATCGACACGGCGCTGCCGGACCGCCAGCCGCTGCCGCGCCCGGACCTGCGCCGCATGCTGGTGCCGCTGGGACCGGTGGTGGTTTTCGGTTCCAGCAACTTCCCGCTGGCCTTCTCCACCGCCGGCGGTGACACCGCCTCGGCGCTGGCTGCGGGCTGCCCCGTGGTCGTGAAGGCCCACCGTGCCCATCCCGGCACCGCCGAGCTGGTGGCCGGCGCCATCACGCAGGCGGTGGCCGACAGCGGCCTGCCTGCCGGCGTGTTCTCGATGCTGCACGGCGGCGGCTCCACCGTGGGCATGGCCATGGTGCGCCACCCCGCCGCCGCGGCCGTGGGCTTCACCGGGTCGCATGCCGCGGGCCGTGCCCTGTTCAATGCCGCGGCGGCGCGTCCGCATCCCATCCCCGTATTCGCGGAGATGAGCAGCATCAACCCGACCTTCCTGCTGCCCGATGCCCTGCGCACGCGCGGCGAGGCCATCGCCCAGGGCCTGTTTGCCTCCTTCACCATGGGCGTGGGGCAGTTCTGCACCAAGCCCGGCCTGGTGTTCGCCCTGCGGGGCAAGGAAGCCGACGGCCTTGTCGCCACGCTGTCGAAGCTGGTGGGCGAGGGCCCGGCGGGCACCATGCTCACCGGCGACATCCGCAATGCATTCGAGGAAAACCGCAAGCGCGTGGTCTCGGTGGCGGGCGTGAAGACCGTGGCGCAGTCCAGCGCGCCGACTGGGGCTTCCGGGGCGCAGGCACAGCCCAGCGTGGCCGTCACCGACGCGGCACGCTTCCTGGCCAATCCTGAGCTTGCCACGGAGGCTTTCGGGCCGTTCACGCTGGTCATCCTGGCCGACGACATCGCCCAGATGGTGGCTTGTGCGCGCGCCCTGGAGGGACAGCTCACCGCTACGTTCCAGGCCACCGAGGTGGACCTCGCCGGTGCGGGGGAACTGCTGGATGCAGCCGAGCGTATTGCCGGGCGCGTGATCATCAATGGCTTCCCGACCGGGGTCGAGGTCTGCCATGCGATGAACCATGGCGGGCCGTATCCGGCCACCACCGATGCGCGCTTCACGTCGGTGGGCACGGCCGCGATCCTGCGGTTTGCGCGGCCGGTGTGCTACCAAGGCTTCACGGACGCGCAGCTGCCGCCGGAGCTGCGCAACGCGAATCCGCGCAATATCCAGCGCCTGCTCAACGGCGAGCTCACGCGCAAGCCGGTCTAGGGAAGGCCAGGGGCGCCCCGCCAGCGGGCGCCCCCTCGCGGCTCATTCCTCGACGTAGTCGAAGTACTCGAAGTCGGCCGGCTGCCGCCGGCCGCTGATGTCGTGGCAGGCCATGCCCACGAAGGCGCCGGTGAAGCTCTTGGAATAACCCCGGCCGGCCTCGTCCGAAACGATCGAATGGTCCAGCACCGTCTCGAACGTGTTCCACTGCCCGCCATCCAGCGACCAGGAGAACTGCAGCTTGTCGAAGGCCACGCGGGCCCGCAGCCATACCGCCTTGCCGCGCGGCAGCGGGGTGGCCCTGACGCCCGGCGCGTAGCTGAGGTTGAAGCGCTCGTCACCCAGGCAGCTGATCACCGCCAGGTGCTTGCGGCCTTCCTCGTCGCAGGTGATGTTCAGGTAATGGAATTTCTGCGCGCTGTAGTAGCAGATGAGGCCCGCGGCCTGCTGCAACGTGTCTGGCTCGAACTCCACCTTGGTGGTCGCGGTGTAGCAGAAGGCCTGCTGGCGGCGCGCGATCAGCGACTGGCGGAACCAGGAGCCGAATGACTCGGCGCCCAGCAGGCGCAGGTAGCCGGGGCGTGCCTTCAGCGTGAACAGCGACTCGTCCCAGGGGTAACGCAGCCACTGGAAGTCGATGGGCAGCTTGTTGCTGTTGAAGGTGGTGCGCGTGGGCGCCCCGGGCCAGGGATGCAGCGGCAGGTCGGGCGCGGGAGTCTCTGCATCCGGCTTGTTGGTGCCGTTGGCCAGCCTGAGCCAGCCATCTTCGGTCCAGTACGCCTTCTGGATGGCGGTCTCGCGGCCCAGCGGGCAGCGCTGCTGGTCGGAGCTGGAATGCAGCGACAGCGGCCGGCCGCACAGGTGCACGATGTAGACCTCGCCCTTCTGCGTCTCCACCACGTCGCCGTGGCCGGCGCGCTGGATGGGCAGCTTCGGGTCGTCCTTGGAGGTGATGATGTGCTGGATCGGGTCGACCTCGTAGGGGCCCTCGAGGTTGCGCGAGCGGGCCATGGTCACCGCGTGCGTGTAGCCGGTGCCGCCCTCGGCGGTGAGCAGGTAGTACCAGCCATTGCGCTTGTAGATGTGCGGGCCTTCGGTGACGCGCAGTTCGGTGCCGCGGAAGATGTTGCGGATGGGGCCGACCAGCCGGCGCGCCTTCGGGTCGTATTCCTGCAGCAGGATGCCGTTGAAGGGGTGGCGGCCGGGGCGGTAGTCCCACTCCATGTTGAGCAGCCACTTGCGCCCGTCATCGTCGTGGAACAGCGAGGCGTCGAAGCCGCTGCTGTTCAGGTACACCGGGTCGGACCAGGGTCCCTCGATGGACGGGCTGGTGGTCACGTAGTTGTGCATGTCCTTGAAGCTGCCCTCGTGGCGCTTCACGTCGGTGTAGACCAGCCAGAACAGGCCGTCGGCATAGGTGAGGCAGGGCGCCCAGATGCCGCCGGAGTCCGGGTTGCCGCGCATGTCGAGCAGTTCGGCGCGGTCCAGCGGGTGGGCGATCAGGCGCCAGTTCACCAGGTCGCGCGAGTGGTGGATCTGCACGCCGGGGTACCACTCGAAGGTGGAGGTAGCGATGTAATAGTCATCGCCCACCCGCACGATCGAGGGATCGGGGTTGAACCCGGGGAGGATGGGGTTGCGGATCATTCCAGTCATTTCTTTCAGGCTCCCACCGGCGCTATGCGTTCCTGCCACCCACGTGTCAGCCGGTACCAGTTGAGGCAGATGATCACCAGCAGGGCTCCCACGATGGAGCTTCCCGCGAAGGCCAGCTTGATGCCGAACAGCGCGGTGGGCGTCTGTTCGGTGTTGGCCACATAACCGAACGCAGCCAGGATGCCGCCGGCCGCGGCCTGCCCCAGGGCGTTGCCCACGTTGAGCACAAAGAGGTGCCCGGCGCAGAACATGGCCATGGCGCCCTTGCCGACGGTCTTGATGCCGAAGTCCACCGTGTCAGGCACCGCCGAGAACAGCAGCGGGATGAACATCATGTGGAAGAAGTTGGCGATCATGGTGAGCGAGAGCGCCTGCAGTATCCATTCGCGCGGAATGAAGAAAAGCAGCAGGTTGACGGCAATGGTGCCCGCCAGGGCCCCCTGCATGATGCGCACCTTGCACCGGGTGCGGATCAGGCGGTTGGCGACGATCACGCCACCGACGCCGGCCAGCATGGTCAGTCCCAGGAACAGCGCGATCAGGTTTTCGGTCACCGCGAAGATGCCTGCAAGCCAGTTGATGATCGCGTACTCCGATGTCACCGAGCCGTAGTTGTTGATGAGGTAGTAGTTGACGAAGTAGGCCTTGGTGGAACCCTGGATGCCGCCGCGCGTCATGATCACCAGTGTCGCCAGGCCGATGATGAGCCACTGCGAATTGGTGAACATCGACTTGATGTCCTGCATCGGGCTCTGCTTCGGGCGGGACTCGTCCTCGTCGTGGTAGATGCGCTCCTTCGTGAGGGCGAAGCAGCCAACGAAGCCGAACACGGCGATCACCGCCAGGATGGCCATGGCGAAGGGGAAGCCGAGGCGCAGGTTCTCGGGGTCGCCGCCGCCGCCCAGGATGCGCGCCAGCGGCAGCACCGATGTGGTCACCAGGAAGCCGCCGATCATCGCGAGGCCGAAGCGCCAGGTCTGCAGGTTGGCCCGCTCCTCGCTGTCGCCGGTGATCGCCCCGCCCAGTGCCGAGTAGGGGATGTTGATGGCGGAATAGGCCGTCACCAGCAGCATGTAGCTGATGTAGGCGTAGACCACCTTGTACTGCATGGACACATCCGGGGTGATGAATGCGGCCACGGCCAGCACGCCGTAAGGAATCGCGATCCACAACATCCATGGGCGGTAGCGCCCGTGCCGGGAGCGCGTGCGGTCGGCAATGGCGCCCAGTGCCGGGTCGATCACCGCGTCGAAGAGCCGCACCACCAGGAACAGCGTGCCGGCAGCGGCAGCGGTGAGCCCGTAGACGTCGGTGTAGAAGTACAGCAGCAGGTTCGCGATGGCCTGGTAGACGATGTTGCTCGACATGTCTCCCAGGCCGAAGCCGAACTTCTCGCGCGTCGAAATATTCTGCTTGGCCATGGTTTTTCTGTTTTCCCCGGAAGTTGGGTGGTCTGGCTCAGGCCTGCGACTGGGCCAGCCGCATCAGCCGGTGATAGGCCGGCTTGGGCTTCATCTCGCGGTCGAACAGCAGCGGGTAGTTGGTGCGGCCCGGCATCGGAAAGCCGTTCTTCCAGGACATGCCGTCGTGCAGTCCCCAGAAGGTCACGCGCTCGACGCGCTCCCGGTAACGCAGCAGGATGCGGAAGATCTGCTCGTAGCGGTCGGCCAGCTTCTCCTGCACCTCATCGGGCAGGCCTGCCTTGTACGGGTCGAGCTCGGCCGAGTACGCGCTGCGGTTGGAGATTTCCGCGCCGGTGTTCGGTCCCGGCAGCACGTCCACGTCGAGCTCGGTGACGTGCACCTCCAGTCCCATGCCGGCGTAGGTGGCGATGCTGCGCTCCCACTCCTCCATGTCGGGGTAGGTGAGGCCCAGGTGGCCCTGCAGGCCGACGCCGTCGATGGGCACCCCGCGATCGAGGTAGTCACGCAGAACCTTGACCAGGAACTCCCGCTTGGCGGGGTTGTGCATGTTGTAGTCGTTGTAGAGCAGCTTGGTGGCCGGGTCCGCCTTGCGGGCCATGCGGAAGGCCTGCTCCATGAAGTCGTCGCCGATGATCCGCTGCCACTGCGAGGTGCGCCAGCCCTTGCCCTCGTCGATGGCCTCGTTGACCACGTCCCAGGTGTGCACGCGGCCCTTGTAGCGGCCCACCATCGCGTTGATGTGTTCTTCCATGCGCCCCAGAAGGCCGGCGCGGGAAAGTGGCGCGCCGTCGGCGCCGGTGAACAGCGTGCGCGGCACCTGCGAATGCCACACCAGCGTGTGGCCGAGCACGTGCATGTCATGCTTCGCGGCGAAGTCGACGAGCTGGTCGGCCCGCTGCCAGCGCCAGTTCACGCCGTCGGGCTGGATCTCGCCCCACTTCATGGCGTTCTCCGCGGTGACGGAGTTGAACTCGCGCGCGATGATGTCGAGGTCGGGACCGCTGTCCCGGTCGAGCATCTGGTTGCTCATGGCCACGCCGATGCGGAAGTGCCTGCGCCAGGCTTCCGCGAGGCCCGCTGCCTGCCCGGCGAGGGCATTGCCCGCCAGCGCCAGCGTGCCGGCGGCAGCCAGTCCTCCTCCGATCACTTCGCGGCGCGTGAGCGCGGTCCGGCCAGCTTCGACGCGGATGCCATCCTGGTGCGGTCGTTTCATGGCGACTTCCCCCCTTGTTTCGTTGAGCATATGGCACATCGGGGCCGCGACAAAGCGACCCCGATGGTTCCCCGGCTTCAGTCCTTGAACAGCAGTGGCGCGATTTCGCGCAGGCTGCGCCGCCAGGACTGGAACTCGTGCGCGGTATTCGGCGAGACATAGAAGACGCTGTTGATGCCGGCGTCCTTCAGCGCCTTCGCCGTGGCCTGGGGATCGGCGCGGTTGCCGCCGGGCCCGCCCGGACCGCCGCCGCGGTTGCCGCCCAGTTCCTTGCTGCCGTAGCTGACGAACACCAGGCGCACCTTGTCCTTGAAGCCCGGGTTGTTGTTCACGTCATCCATGGTGATGGAGCCGCCGCTGAACAGGCCGATGTGCGAGAACTTGTCCAGGTGCTTCAGCGTGATCATGCGGGTCTCCATGGCACCCATCGACAGGCCGGCCATGGCGCGGTTGCGCTGGTCCTTGAGGGTGCGGAAGTTGGCGTCGACATAGGGAACCAGTTCGTTCACCAGCACCTTCTCGAAGCCGCTGATGTCAAAGGCGCCCATCTGGCCCATGCGCACCTCGTTGGTCATGCCGTAGGTCATCACGATGAGGAAGGGCTTCACCTTCCCCTCGGCAATGAGGTTGTCCATGATCAGGTTGGCGTGGCCCTGGTTGTGCCAGGCGGTTTCATCCTCGCCCCAGCCATGCTGCAGGTAGAGCACCGGATAGCGCTTCGAGGTTTCCTGCTCGTAGCCCGGCGGCGTGTACACGAAGGCGCGGCGCTGCGTGCCCGTGCTGGGCGAGGCAAACAGCACCTGCTGCACGCGCCCGTGCGGCACGTCCTTCAGGGCGTAGAAGTCCTGGTCGTGCGCGGGAATCTCGATGCCGCTTTCCCAACGCACCGAACCGTAGAAGTTCAGCGTGCCGGGGTCATTGAACCTGCCGCCGTCGATGGTGACGTTGTAGTAGTGGAAGCCCTCGTCCAGGGGGCCGGCCGTGGTGCCGGTCCAGGCGCCGTCAGCACCCTTTTCCAGTGTGGTGCCGCCGCTGCCGCCCAGGCCGAGGCTCACCCTCACCGCCTTGGCGTCCGGCGCCTCGATGCGGAAGCGCGCGTACCCCTGCGAATTCACCTGCGGCCAGGCCTGGCCCGGCTGGTTGAGCGTGGAAGGCTTGAAGTCCTCCTTGACCGCTTCCGCGGCATTGGCCGCCGATGCGGTGGCCGCCATGATGCCCGTCAACAACAGCGCCATTGTGGTGCGTTTCATGTCGATGCTCTCCTGCGTTGAAACTGCCTGTAGGATTGGGCGGAATGACAAACGAAAAAACGATTGCCGCCGGGTGCGTGTGGCCGCTGGCCGCGCAGCTGGGCGAGGGGCCCACCTGGAACGCCGCGACCGGCGAGCTGTGGTTCGTGGACATCCGTGCCGGGCACGTCCATGTGTTGCACGAGGCCAGCGGCGTGCGGCGCACTTTCACGGCGCCGGAGTCCACCGCGTTCGTCTTTCCCTGCGCCGGCGGCGGCTATCTCTGCGGCCTGCGCTCGGGGCTGTTCCATTTCGACCCGGCCACCGGCCGGTTCGAGCGCCGGCTGCGGGTGGATGCGGAGCATCCGGACAACCGGCTCAACGATGGTCATGTCGATGCGCAGGGACGCCTGTGGTTCGGCACCATGGATGACACTGAAAAGCAGGCCAGCGGTTCGCTCTACCGTTACGACGGCACGCGGCTGGAGCGCATGGACGACGGATACGTGATCACCAACGGCCCGGCGATCAGTCCCGACGGCCGCGCGCTCTACCACGTGGATACGCTGGGCAGGCGCATGTATGTATTCGACGTGGGTGCCGGCGGCGCCCTGTCGGGCAAGCGCGAGTTGCTTGCCATCGACGAGCCCGGCGTCTATCCCGACGGGCCCGTGGTGGATCGCCAGGGCAATATCTGGCTGTCGCTGTATGGTGGCTGGGGCGTGCGCTGCTACACGCCGCAAGGCGCGCTGCTGCGCAAGCTGGACCTTCCGGTCGCCCGCTGCACCAAGGCCGCCTTCGGTGGCCCCGGCCTTTCCACCCTCTACGTCACCACGGCCTCCGGCGGCCTGACGGAAGAGGAACTGGCAGGGCAGCCGCTGGCCGGCGGCCTGTTCCGTGCGCAACTGGATGTGGCGGGCCTGGGTGCGCATGCGTTTGCCGGCTGGTAGCCCCTCCTAACCCTGGCCCGATCCGCTGCGGCGTTCCAGCACCCGCTGCAGCAGGCAGAACACCAGCAGCAGCGCGCCCACCACGATGCGCGTCCACCAGGAGCTGAGCGTGCCGTCGAAGGCGATCAGCGTCTGGATGATGCCGAGGATCAGGACTCCGACGAAGGTGCCCGTCACATAGCCGATGCCACCACGCAGCAGCGTGCCGCCGATGACCACCGCGGCAATGGCATCCAGCTCCAGGCCCAGCCCATGCAGGCTGTAGCCGGAGAGCATGTAGAGGGTCATCAGGATGCCGCCCAGCGCGGCGCAGAATCCACTCAGCAGGTAGACGCCGATCACCGTGCGGTCCACCCTGAGTCCCATCAGGCGCGCGGAGGATTCATCCCCGCCCACGGCGTAGACCGTGCGCCCGAAGGAGGTGGCATGGGCCAGCCAGACACCCAGCGCCACCACCACCACGGCGATCAGCGCGCCGGTGGACAGGCTGCCAAACCCCAGGGAAATGCGTGCCGATGCCAGCGCGCGGTAGGCCGGGTGGCCGATGCTGATGGATTCGGTGCTGATGAGGTAGCTGAGGCCGCGCGCCAGGAACATGCCTCCCAGGGTCACGATGAAGGGCTGCAGCCGGTAACGCTGGATCAGCACGCCATGCAGCAGCCCGAAGGCGCAGCCCGTGGCCAGCACCAGCGGCACGGCCACCAGCGGGCTGGTGCCGGCCTGCACCAGCGAGGCCAGCAGCATGGTCGACAGCGCCACCACCGCGCCCACCGACAGGTCGATGCCGCCGGTGAGGATCACGAAAGTCATGCCCACGGCCACCACGCACAGGAAGCCGTTGTCGATGAGCAGGTTCAGGAACACCTGCGGCGCGAGGAAGCCCCGGTAGAGCATGGAGCCGGCAATCGCCATCGCCAGGAACAGCGATACCGTGATGGCCAGCGGCACGTAGCGCGCATCCAGCCGCCACCGCCGCGCGGGCCGGGCCATCGTGCCTGCCAGGGCCTCCGTCATCGGGCCTCCCGGCGGAAGATGAGGCCGCGCAGGCTGCCGCGGAACTCCGCCGACTGCAGCAGCATCACCGCGAACACCAGCACGGCCTTCACGGCGAGATTCGCCTGCGGCGGCACGCCGGAGGCATAGATCACCGAAGTGAGGGCCTGGATGATCAGCGCGCCGAGCAGCGTGCCTGCCACGGTGAAACGGCCACCCGCCAGCGTGGTGCCGCCCAGCGCCACCGCGAGGATGGCGTCGAGCTCCAGCAGCTGGCCGGCGTTGTTGCCGTCCGCGCTCTTCACGTTGGAACTGATGATGAGGCCGGCGACGCCAGCGGCAAGGCCGGAGAACACATACAGCCAGAAGGAGATGGCGCGCGCCCGCACGCCGGCGATGCGCGCCGCCACGGGATTCAGGCCGATGGAACGGACGAACAGCCCGAGTGCCGTGCGGGTGAGCGCCAGGTGCAACCCGCCGGCCACCGCCAGCGCCAGCACCAGCGCGAAGGGAATGCCCAGCAGGAAGCCGTTGCCGATCTGGAAGTAGGGCGGGTAATAGATGGTGATGATCTGCCCGCCGGTGATGAGCTGGGCGATGCCGCGCCCGGCGATCATCAGGATCAGGGTGGCCACGATGGGCTGCATGCCGATGCGCACCACCAGCAAGCCGTTCCAGGCGCCGCAGAACGCGGCTGCCAGCAGGGCCGCGCCGATGGCACCGAACAGCATGGTGACGCCCTGGTCGCCGGCCTGCGGCAGCAGCGTGG
Organism: uncultured bacterium; assembly: GCA_965652645.1. GTDB lineage: Bacteria > Pseudomonadota > Gammaproteobacteria > Steroidobacterales > Steroidobacteraceae > ZC4RG30. The sequence goes on from CBFGXE010000036.1 coordinate 12,857, forward strand.
CCGCCACGGCGGCGGTGATGGCCACCACCGCGCCCACGGAGATGTCGATGCCCCGGATGGCGATCACCATCATCATGCCCAGCGACACCAGCATCAGCGGCGCGGCGCGGTTGAGGATGTCGATGAGGCTGCCGGCGAGGTGCCCGTCCTGCCAGCCGATGCGCAGGAAGCCGGGGCTGGTGGCGGCACCCACCAGCAGCAGCGCCAGCAGCGCCAGCGCCGAGGGGAAGAGCGCATGCGTGGCGATGCGCCGGAGCAGCGGCGGGCGCGCGGTGGCCCGGGAATCCCCAGCCATCTCAGGCGTGCTCCGCGATCAGTGAATACACGGCCTGCTCGTCGCAGCCGCCGGGCAGCTCGGCCACCTTGCGGCGTTCGCGCAGCACCAGCACGCGGTCGGACTCGCGCACCACCTCGGCGATTTCCGCCGAGATGAACAGGACCGACATGCCTTCGGTGGCCAGTTCCTCCACCGCGCGCAGGATGTCCTCGCGGGCAGCCACGTCGATGCCGCGGGTCGGCTCGTCCAGGATCAGCAGGCGCGGCCGCGTGGCCAGCCAGCGCGCCAGCAGCGCCTTCTGCTGGTTGCCGCCGGAAAGCTGGCGGATCGGCACCCCGGCATTGGCGGCCGTGATGCCCAGCGTGGCAATCAGCCGGTCTGCCAGCTCCTGCTGTTCCTGCGGCGTGAGGCAGGGGGTGAGGCCGCGCCGTGCCTGCAGCGCCAGCACGATGTTCTCGCGCACGGAGAGATCGCCGACCACGCCCTCCAGTTGCCGGTCCTCGGGACAGAAACCCATGCCCTGCGCGATGGCATCCACCGGCCCGCGCAAGTTCACTGGCGTGCCACCGGCGGCGAAGGTGCCGCTGTCGGCGCGGTCCAGGCCGAACATCAGCCGCGCCAGTTCCGTGCGGCCGGAGCCCAGCAGCCCGGCCACGCCGAGGATCTCGCCCTGGCCGACAGCGAGGTCCACGGGATGCAGCTTGCCCTTGCGGCCCACCTGGCGCAGTTCCAGCGTCGGTGCCGCCGGGGCCTTCTGTGCGGCGCGCTCGCGCCGGTTCCCCGCGCGTGGCTGGATGTTCCGCCCCACCATGGCCGCGATCAGGCCGGCCCGGTCCAGTTCCGCCGGCAGGTATTCGCCGACGCGCGCGCCATTGCGCAGCACCGTCATGCGATCGGAAACGGCATAGACCTGGTCGAGGAAATGCGTGACGAACACGATGGCCATGCCATTGGCCTTCAGGCGTTCCATCACGCGGAAAAGCTGCGCCACCTCGTGGTCGTCGAGGCTGGAGGTGGGCTCATCGAGGATGAGCACGCGCGCCGCGATGCTGGTGGCGCGTGCGATTGCCACCATCTGCTGGATGGCGATGGGATGGCTGCCGAGCTGGCTGTCGACGTCGATGTCGATCTGCAGTCCGGCCAGCGCCGCGCGCGCGCCCTGCTTCACGGCCTTCCAGTCGATGCCGCCCCCGGCCGTCCACGCGCGCCGCGGATAGCGGCCGGCGAAGATGTTCTCGGCCACCGACAGGTTGGGGCAGAGGTTGACCTCCTGGTACACGGCGCAGATGCCCAGCTGCTGCGCCTCGTGTGGCGAGCCGGGGCGGATGGCGCTGCCGTCCAGCGTGATCGTGCCCTGGTCAGGTTGCTGCGCGCCGGTAAGCACGCGGATCAGCGTGGACTTGCCCGCGCCATTCTGGCCGAGCAGGGCATGCACCTCGCCCCGCCGCAGGCACAGCTCGACCCCGTCGAGTGCCTGCACGCCGGGGAACCTCAGGCTCAGTGCCCGGGCGTGCAGGAGGCAGTGCGCCGCGTCCATGGCTTCCCGGGCACCGCCCCGTCAGTACAGGCGCGTCGGCAGTGCTTCGCGGGCGTTGGCCTGCGTGAACACGGACTCTTCGATGGTGATGCGCCGGGGGATGCTCTTGCCGGCCACCACGTCCTTCACCGCCGACATCAGCAGCGGGCCGAGCAGCGGGTTGCATTCCACGGAGGCATTGAGCTTGCCGGCGATCATGGCGTCGAAGGCGCCGCGCACGGCATCGATGGAGACGATGAGGATGTCCTTGCCCGGCACCATGCCGGCTTCCTCGATGGCCTGGATGGCGCCGATGGCCATGTCGTCGTTATGGGCGTAGAGCACGTGGATGTTGCGGCCCTCGGACTTCAGGAAGGCTTCCATCACCTCCTTGCCCTTGGCGCGCGTGAAGTCGCCGGTCTGGGAGCGGAGGATGCGGTAGCGCGGATCCGCGGCGATCACTTCCTGGAAGCCGCGCTTGCGGTCGTTGGCCGGCGCGGAACCCACCGTGCCCTGCAGTTCGACGATGTTGATGGCGCCTGCCCGCTCGCGGGTCTCATCCAGCAGCCAGCGGGCCGCACGGCGGCCTTCTTCCACGAAATCCGAGCCGATCAGGCTCAGGTACAGCGACTCGTCGCTCACGTCCACCGCACGATCGGTGATGATCACGGGGATGCCGGCGGCCTTCGCCTCCTGCAGCACCGTCTCCCAGCCGGTCTCGACCACGGGCGAGAAGGAGATGACGTCGACCTTCTGCGCGATGAAGGAGCGCAGGGCCTTGATCTGGTTCTCCTGCTTCTGCTGCGCGTCGGAGAACTTCAGCTCGATGCCCGCCTCGGCCGCCGCCTGGGTGATGGAATTGGTGTTCGCGGTGCGCCACTCGCTCTCGGCGCCGATCTGGCTGAAGCCGAGCACGATGGCGTCGTCGCGCTCCGACGTGTCGGTCGAGCAGGCCGCCATGCCGATGGCAATCAGCAGCGTGGAGCAGAGCATTCGGATGTGCTTCATGTTGTTTCCCCCCGGGAGTTGTCCTGGCCGCCTGCCGCCGCCCCTACAGCGCGACGGTGCCGCCCAGTTCGAAGTCGGGCGGCGCAATCGCAAGTGTATTCACCAGCGGGCTGCCCAGCGGCGGCAAATCGATCTCGAAGCGCTCGCCCGGCTCCACCCGGATGCCGTCCGCGAAGCTCAGGGTCGCCGTGCCGAAGAAATGCAGGTGCACGTCGCCGGGAACGCGGTGCGCCGCGTACTTGAAATGATGGTACTCGAGGTTGGCGAGCGAATGACTCATGTTGTCCTCGCCGGTGAGGAAGGGCTGCTCCCAGCGCACGTTTCCACCGCTGAGGATGCGGCTGGTGCCCTCCAGGTGGCGCGGCAGCGGCCCGGTGCGCAGTTCCGGTCCCACACTGCACTGCCTGAGCTTGGAATGCGCCAGGTACAGGTAGTTGCGCCGCTCGGTGACGTGGTCGGAGAACTCGTTTCCGATGGCGTACCCGAGGCGCGCCGGCATGCCGTTGGGCAGGATGATGTACAGCCCGACCAGTTCTGGCTCCTCGCCGCAATCCAGCGCAAAGGAGGGCGCCGTGATGGGATTGCCGCAACCCACCACGATGCTGCCATTGCCCTTGTAGAACCATTCCGGCTGCACGCCGGGTTCCTGGCCCTTCGGCTTGCCGCCCTCCAGGCCCCACTCGAACATGCGCGCGGAATCGGTGGCGGGCACCTTGCTGGCCGCGGCGCTGGCGGCCTTCTTGTGCATGGCATCGCGCGTGGCGGCGCTGCCCAGGTGCGTGAGCCCGGTGCCGGACACCAGGCAGTGGTGCGGGTCGGGATGGGTGAGGGGCGGCAGCATGCGCCCGGAGTGGCGCAGCGGCTGGTAAGGCTCCACGCCGTCGACCTTCAGCCCACCGGCCAGGGTGTCGAGGGACGAGCGCTCGTGGAAGCAGCGCAAGGCCAGCTCGTAGATGGAAGTTGCGCCGGCGAGCACCTCGACGCGGGTGCCGCTGGCATCAATCTTTCCGACCCGCGTCTGCCCCTGCGCGTCGAGGAATTGGATCAGTCGCATTGCATTGGTGCCAGCGGGCGCGGAGCCGCCGGAAACTCCCTGAGTTGCGCAGTCTGAGTGGGGTGAGGTATATAAAACAAGTCTCGATTTGCCGCCTAATGATACGGCAATCGATATCTCTCCAAGAGGCCCGATGCCAAGCCCCACTCCCTGGTTCCAGCGCGCCCGGCTCAAGCCCCGGCAGCTCATGCTCGTCAGTGCCATCGCCGAGGAGGGCAACATCCACCGCGCGGCGCAGGCCCTGAACGTCTCCCAGCCGGCGGCCTCCAAGCTGCTGAAGGACCTGGAGGACGGCCTGGCCGTGCAGCTGTTCGAGCGGCTGCCCCGCGGCATGCGTCCCACCTGGTACGGCGAGACCCTGGTGCGGCACGCCCGCATTGCCCTGGCCAGCCTGCGCGAGGCGGGCCAGGACATCGACGCCATCCGCGAGGGGCGCCTGGGCGAGGTTCGCGTGGGCGCCATCACCGGGCCGGCGCTGAGCCTGCTGCCCAACGCCCTGGCCATCGTCTCGCGCGAGCAGCCCGACCTGCGCGTGCAGCTGCAGGTGGAATCCAGCGACCTGCTGCTGGAGAGCCTGGTGCAGGGCCGGCTGGACATCATGGTGGGGCGGCTGTTCGAGCAGCATGACAAGTCCGCCCTGAAGTACGAGAAGCTGGGGGATGAGCCGGTGTGCGCGGTGGCGCGCCCGGGCCATCCGCTGCTGGAGGCCGGGGAGCTGGACCTGGCCCGCCTGCAGGATGCGCAGTGGATCGTGCCCCCGCGCGGCAGCGCGCTGCGCCACCGCTTCGAGCTGATGTTCGCCGGTGCAGGGCTGGATGCGCCCCGGCACATCATCGAGACCACGGCCCTGCTGTTCATCACCCGCATGCTGCAGCGGAGCGACTTCGTGGCGGTGGTGCCGACGGAAGTGGGCCGCTACTACGCCGCCTTCGGCATGGTGGCCATCCTGCCCATCGAGCTTTCCTGCTCCATGGATGCCTTCGGGCTGATCACGCGCAAGGACTGGCTGCTGTCACCGGCGGCGCAGGTGGTATTGCAGGCCCTGCGCACCGCGGCCGCGGGCCCGCAGGATCATGCGCAGGTGGCCGTCCCCCGCCTCAGGTCCAGCCAGCGTCCACGATGAATTCCTGCGCGGTGCAGCCGCGCGCATCATCGGAGGCCAGGAACAGCACCATGCTGGCAATGTCCGGTGCGTAAAGGGGGTCCGGCGTGCACTGCATGCGCGCGATTTCCCCGGCCATGTCTGGCACGGCCCACTTGGTGAGCTGCCGCTCGGTCATCACCCAGCCGGGGGAAACCACGTTGATGCGGATGCGGTGCGCGCCCAGTTCCTTCGCCAGCCCGCGCGTGAGGCCCATCACCGAGGCCTTGGCGGTGGCATAGGGCGGATATCCGCCGGTGCGGGCCTTCCAGCCGCAGGAGCCCAGGTTGACGATGGAACCGCCGCCCATGGCCTGCATGGCCGGCAGCACCGCCTGGATGGCGAAGAACGCCGGGCGCTGGTTGATGGCCATGCGCTGGTCCCAGTATTCCGGGGTGATCTCCAGCGTCTGGCTGCGATCATCGCTGGCCACGTTGTTCACCAGCACGTTGAAATCCCCAAGCTCCGCGGCAGCGGCCGCGATGGCCTCCTGCAGGGCGCGCACGTCCGACACATCGCAGGGACGGAACCAGGGCGGGGGCAGGCCCTTGCCGCGCAGCTGCTCCACCAGGCGTTCAGAAGGTTCGCGCGCGATGTCGATGAAGGCGACACGGGCATCCTGGCGGGCGAAGGCCTCCACCAGGCTGGCGCCGATGCCGGATCCTCCGCCGGTAATGAACACGCGCCTGCCGGCCAGGCTGGGATACCGGGCACTGTCGGGGGCGAAGCCGGTCTGCGGCTGGATGGATGTCATAGTCATATTTATTACCTAGGATATAAAAGAAAGTATGGGGGGCGGGAAATTGATTTTCCCGCCATGACGGCGCGCTGTACGATGCGCGCCATCCGACATTCCCGGTTTTCAGCCCCAATCCTCCATGGACAAGAAGAAGCCTGTTCTCCGCAGCCAAGCCTGGTTCGGAGCACGCGACAGCGAAAGCTCGATGCGCAGCAGCTGGATGCATCGCAGCTGGATGAAGAACCAGGGCTATCCCGACGACCTCTTCGACGGCCGGCCGGTGATCGGCATCTGCAATACGTGGTCGGAACTCACCCCCTGCAACGCCCATTTCCGCGAACTGGCCGAGTGGGTCAAGCGCGGCGTGTACGAGGCAGGTGGTTTCCCGCTGGAATTCCCGGTGATGTCGCTGGGCGAGACGCTGCTGCGTCCCACCGCCATGTTGTTCCGCAACCTTGCGAGCATGGACGTTGAAGAGTCCATCCGCGGCAACCCGCTCGATGGCGTGGTGCTGCTGATGGGCTGCGACAAGACCACGCCGTCGCTGGTCATGGGTGCGGCGAGCTGCGACCTGCCCACGGTGGGGCTGTCCGGCGGCCCCATGCTCAGCGGCCGCTTCGAGGGCCGGCAGATCGGGTCGGGCACCGGAGTGTGGCAGATGTCCGAGGAAGTGCGTGCCGGCCGCATGAGCCTTGAGCGCTTCAATTCCGCCGAGTCTTGCATGCACCGCTCCAAGGGCCACTGCATGACCATGGGCACGGCCTCGACCATGGCCAGCATGGTGGAGGCCCTGGGCGTGTCGCTGCCAGGCAATGCCGCCATTCCCGCCGTGGATGCGCGCCGCTATCGCCTGGCGCAGCTCACCGGCCGCCGCATCGTCGAGATGGTCAACGAAGACCTGCGCCTCTCGCGCATCCTCACGCGAGCCGCGTTCGAGAATGCCATCCGCGTGAACGCCGCCATCGGCGGCTCGACCAACGCGGTGATCCACCTGCTGGCCATTGCGCAGCGGGTGGGGGTGAAGCTCAGCCTGGAAGACTGGGACAAGGTCGGCTCGCAGCTGCCCTGCCTGGTCGACCTGCAGCCCTCGGGCCGCTTCCTGATGGAAGACTTCTATTACGCTGGCGGCGTGCCCGCGGTGATGAAGGAGATCCAGCACCTGCTCGATCGCGATGCGCTCACCGCCAACGGCCGCACGGTGGGCGAGAACATCGCCGATGCGCCGTGCTGGAACCGCGAGGTGATCCGCACCTTCAACGAGCCGTTCAAGGAGCACGCGGGAATTGCCGTGCTGCGCGGCAACCTCGCTCCCGATGGTGCCGTGATCAAGCCCTCGGCGGCCTCGCCGCAGCTGCTGCAGCACCGCGGCCGTGCCGTGGTGTTCGAGGACATCGAGGACTTCCACGCGCGCATCAACGACGAGAACCTCGACATCGACGAGCACTGCGTCATGGTGCTGAAGAACTGCGGCCCGCGCGGTTACCCGGGCATGGCCGAGGTGGGTAACATGCCGCTGCCGCCCAAGGTCCTGCGCAAGGGCATCACCGACATGGTGCGCATCTCCGATGCGCGCATGAGCGGCACCGCCTACGGCACCGTGATCCTGCACGTCTCGCCGGAGGCCGCCGCCGGCGGCACGCTGGCGCTGGTGGAGACCGGCGACATGATCGAGGTGGACGTGGCCGGCCGGCGGCTGCACCTGGACGTGCCCGAGGCCGAGCTCGCTGCCCGCCGCGGCCGCTGGAAAGTCCCGGAGGTGCCCGCCCGCGGCTGGGCGCGGCTATATGTAGAGCATGTGCAGCAGGCCCACCTGGGCGCCGACATGGATTTCCTGGTCGGCGGCAGCGGGGCCGGGGTCCCCCGCGACTCCCACTGACCCATGTTGCGCCGCAGCGTCGCTGCGGCCAGCAAATCACATGCCGGTCGCTATTGAACCCGGCAGGGGCGCCGCCTATACTGCGCGCCCTTTTTGCCGTCGGCTGTTTCCGGCGGCCCGCGTTCAAAGACGTGGAATCGGGAACGGTTGGCCACTCCAGGACCTGAAAATCCAGGGGAAAGGCCAAGACCACTCGAGCCTTGCAGCCCTCCCCCCCGGGGCGGCCTGCCTGTCTCGCGTTCGTTCCTCGATTTCCCTCCTGCCCGCGCGGAGTCGAACTGAGGATTGCGAGATGACAATCGGTCTGGTCGGCCGCAAGTGCGGCATGACGCGAATCTTTACGGAAGCCGGCGAATCCGTGCCCGTCACGGTGGTCGAGGTGCTCGCCAACCGCGTCACGCAGGTCAAGGGCGTGGACAGCGATGGCTACCGTGCCGTGCAGGTCACCTACGGCAAGCGCCGTCCGCAGCTGGTGGGCAAGGCCCTCGCGGGCCACTACGCCAAGGCCAAGGTCGAGCCGGGCCGTTCGCTGGTGGAATTCCGGCTTGAGAAGGACGAGGCCGCCGACGTGCAGCCCGGCGCGGAATTCACCGCGGAAATCTTCAAGGCCGGCCAGCTGGTCGACGTCACCGGCACCACCATCGGCAAGGGCTTCGCCGGCACGATGAAGCGCCACAACTTCGGTGGCGGCCCTGCCACGCACGGCCACTCGGTCACGCACCGCGCCCCGGGTTCCATCGGCCAGCGCCAGACGCCGGGCCGCGTGTTCAAGGGCAAGCGCATGTCCGGCCACATGGGCGTGGTCCGCCGCACCACCGAGAACCTGAAGGTCATCGAGATCGACGCCGCCCGCAACCTGCTGCTGATCAGCGGTGCGGTGCCCGGTGCCGAGGGTGGAGAGGTGATCGTGCGTCCGTCCGTGAAGGCCGCGCGCCTGGCGCGCCGCAAGAGCATCACGCCGAACAAGAAGGCCGAGGCCAAGGGCAAGAAGTAAGCCATGAAACTCAAGACCGCCAATGGCGCCGAGCTGTCGGTTTCCGACGCGACCTTCGGTGCCGAGTACAACGAGGCGCTGGTGCACCAGCTGGTCACGGCCTACATGGCCGGCGGCCGCTCGGGCACCAAGCGCCAGAAGAGCCGCGCCGAGGTTTCCGGCGGCGGCCGCAAGCCGCACTCGCAGAAGGGCACGGGCCGCGCCCGCGCCGGCTCGATCCGCTCGCCGATCTGGGTGGGTGGCGGCCGCGCCTTCGCCGCGCGCCCGCGCAACTACGAGCAGAAGGTCAACCGCAAGATGTACCGCGCGGGCATCCGCTCGATGCTGGCGCAGCTGGCGCGCACCGACCGCCTCGTGGTCACCGAGGCACTGACCGTGGCCGAGCCGCGCACGAAGCTGCTGGTGGGCGAGCTGAAGAAGCTCTCGCTCGACAATGCGCTGATCGTGGTCGAGGCCCAGGACGAGAAGCTGCAGCTTGCCGCGCGCAACCTGCCGCACGTCGAGGTCATCACCGTCACCGAGATCAACCCGGTGGCGCTGGCCGCCTTCGACAAGGTGCTGATGACCGTCGGCGCCGTGAAGATGATCGAGGAGCGCCTGCAATGAGCCGCGAACGCCTCGCCACCGTGCTGGTGGCCCCGCACATCACCGAGAAGACCGCGCTGGCCATGCAGAACAGCAACCAGTACGCGTTCAAGGTGCGTCGCGATGCCGACAAGACCGAGATCAAGCAGGCCGTCGAGCTGATGTTCGAGGTCAAGGTTGCCTCGGTGCAGGTGGCGAACGAGCCGGGCAAGGAGCGTCGCTTCGGCAAGCGCGTCGGCCGCACCCAGGACTGGAAGAAGGCTTACGTGCGTCTGGCCGAGGGCCAGGCGATCGACTACGAAGCCCGGGCGATGCAGAAGTAAGGACTGGCACCGATGGCACTGATCAAAATGAAGCCGACGTCGCCGGGTGCGCGGTTCGTCGTCAAGATCGACAAGTCGCACCTGCACAAGGGCGGCCCCTACGCTCCGCTGACCGTCGCGCAGAACAAGACTGGCGCGCGCAACCACTTCGGCCGCATCACCACCCGCCACAAGGGCGGCGGTTCGCGCCAGAAGTACCGCCTGATCGACTTCAAGCGCGACAAGGACGGCATCACCGGCGTGATCGAGACGGTGGAGTACGATCCGAACCGCACCGCGCACATCGCGCTGGTGAAGTACCTCGACGGCGAGCGCCGCTACATCCTCGCGCCCAGGGGCGTGAAGCCGGGTGACGAGGTCCGCTCGGGCGCCGACTCGCCCATCAAGCCGGGCAATGCCATGGCGCTGCGCCACATTCCGGTGGGCTCGGTGGTGCACAACGTGGAACTGAAGCCCGGCAAGGGCGGCCAGATCGCCCGCAGCGCGGGCGGCTCGGCCCAGTACACCTCGCGCGAGGGCATCCATGCCTATATCCGCCTGAAGTCGGGCGAGACGCGCAAGGTGCACATCGACTGCCGCGCCACGCTGGGCGAGCTGTCGAATGACGAGCACAACCTGCGCAACTACGGCAAGGCCGGCGCCAAGCGCTGGCTCGGCATCCGCCCGACGGTGCGCGGCGTGGTGATGAACCCGGTCGACCACCCGCACGGCGGTGGTGAGGGCAAGCCCGGCCAGGGCAACCCGCACCCGGTGTCGCCGTGGGGCTGGCAGACCAAGGGTCTGAAGACCCGGCGCAACAAGCGCACGAGCAACATGATCGTGCAGCGGAGGAAGTAAGCAGTGCCACGTTCACTGAAGAAGGGCCCGTTCATCGACCTTCACCTGCAGAAGAAGGTGGAGACCGCCGTGGCCAAGAACGATCGCAAGCCGATCAAGACCTGGTCGCGCCGCTCGATGGTGATCCCCGAGATGGTGGGCCTGACGATTGCCGTGCACAACGGCAAGCAGCACGTACCGGTGCTGGTGACCGAGAACATGGTCGGCCACAAGCTGGGCGAGTTCTCCCCGACGCGCGTCTTCAAGGGCCACGGCGGCGACAAGAAGGTTTGAGGCTGACGTCATGCAGACATACTCAAGACTGAAATACGCGCATATCTCGCCGCAGAAGGTGCGGCTGATTGCCGACGTCGTGCGTGGCAAGCGTGTCGGCCTCGCGCTCTCGCAGCTGCGCTTCATGCCCAAGAAGGGCGCGGAGCTGGTGCTGAAGGCGCTGGAGTCGGCCGTGGCCAACGCCGAGCACAACCACGGCGCGGATATCGACGAGCTGAAGGTCTCGGCCATCACGATCGACGCCGCGCCGCTCATGAAGCGCTTCCACGCCCGCGCCAAGGGTCGCGGCAACCGCATCGTGAAGCGCACCAGCCACATCACCGTTCACGTCAGCGACGGCAGGAAGGAATAGCGATGGGCCAGAAGGTCAATCCAATCGGAATCCGGCTCGGCATCACGCGCGAGTGGAGTTCCACGTGGTACGCCGGCAGGAAGCAGTTTGCCGACCAGATCCACGCCGATTTCAAGGTGCGCGAGTTCCTGCGCAGGAAGCTGGCCGATGCGTCGGTGAGCCGCGTGCAGATCGAGCGTCCCGCCCGCAAGATCAACGTCACCATCCACACCGCCCGTCCCGGCATCGTGATCGGCAAGAAGGGTGAGGACATCGAGAAGCTGCGCGCCGAGACCGCGCGCCTGGTGGGCCTGCCGGTCGCCGACGTGCGGCTGAACGTGGCCGAGATCAGGAAGCCCGAGCTCGACGCCACCCTGGTGGCCGAGGGCATCGCGCAGCAGATCGAGAAGCGCGTGATGTTCCGCCGCGCCATGAAGCGCGCCGTGATGAGCACCATGCGCTCGGGCGCCCTGGGCGTGAAGGTGCGCCTGTCCGGCCGCCTCAACGGCGCGGAAATCGCCCGCACGGAGTGGAGCCGCGAGGGCCGCATCCCGCTGCACACCTTCCGCGCCGACATCGATTACGGCACTGCCGAGGCGCGCACGACCTATGGCGTGATCGGCGTGAAGGTCTGGATCTTCAAGGGCGAGGTCTTCGACCAGGTCCAGGAAGTGGTCGAAGAAGCCCCGGCTGATGCCGCCCCCGCCGAGGGCGCGGCCCCGGCCTCGGCGTGACGGTTTAGGACACGACAATGTTGCAACCGAAGCGAACCAAGTATCGCAAGCAGTTCAAGGGCCGCAACACCGGCCTGGCGCAGCGCGGCAACTCCGTTGCCTTCGGCGAGTTCGGCCTGAAGGCCACCGAGCGCGCGCGCATGACCGCACGCGAGATCGAGGCAGCCCGCCGTGCCATGGCCCGCGCCGTGAAGCGTGGCGGCCAGATCTGGGTGCGGGTGTTCCCCGACGTGCCGGTGTCGAAGAAGCCCCTCGAGGTCCGCATGGGCTCGGGCAAGGGCAACGTGGAGTACTGGGTGGCGAAGATCCAGCCCGGCAAGGTGCTTTTTGAAATGGAAGGCGTGCCCGAGGCACAGGCCCGCGAGGCGTTCCGCCTGGCCGGCGCCAAGCTGTCGGTGTCCACGTCCTTCGTGAAGCGGCAGGTGCGTTGATGAAAGCCAGTGATCTGCGCGGCAAGAGTGCCCGGGACCTGACCACCGAGCTGGTCAGCCTGCGCAAGGAACAGTTCGCGCTGCGCCTGCAGCGCGCCACCGGTCAGGCGATCAAGCCCGACCAGTTCGGCAAGGTGCGCCGCAATATCGCGCGCCTGAAGACCGTGCAGCGCGAGCTGCGCGGCAAGACGGGAGTGAAGTGATGGCCGACGAAGCAGCCGAGAAGGTCCAGCGCACGCTGCAGGGCACGGTGGTCAGCGCCAAGACGGCGAAGACCATCGCGGTGGAGATCGAGCGCGTGCTCAAGCACCCCCGTTACGGCAAGTACATCCGCCGCACCACCCGCCTGCTGGCCCATGACGAGGCCGGCGAGGCGCGCGAGGGTGACACCGTGACGATTTCGCAGTGCCGTCCCGTGTCGCGCCGCAAGGCCTGGCGCCTGGTGTCGGTTGTCGGGCGCGCGAGCGCGATCTGAAGAATTAGGCAGGTAACAAGATGATCCAGATGCAGACAGTGCTCTCGGCCGCCGACAACAGCGGCGCCCGCACTCTGATGTGCATCAAGGTGCTGGGTGGCTCGCACCGCCGCTACGCGACGGTGGGCGACGTCATCAAGGTGAGCGTGCAGGACGCGATCCCGCGCGGCAAGGTGAAGAAGGGCGAGGTCTACGACGCGGTCGTTGTGCGCACTGCCTTCGGCGTGCGCCGCCCGGACGGCTCGCTGATCCGCTTCGACGGCAATGCCGCCGTGCTGCTGAACCAGAAGCTGGAGCCGATCGGCACCCGCATTTTCGGACCGGTGACGCGCGAGCTGCGTACCCAGCGGTTCATGAAGATCATTTCCCTCGCACCGGAAGTGCTCTGAGACAACAGGATTCGAAGGCCATGAAGAAATTGCGCAAGGGCGACGAAGTGGTGGTCCTGTCCGGCAAGGACAAGGGTCGCACGGGCACGATCGGCGACATCCTGCCGGACGGCAAGGTGCTGGTGGCGGGCATCAATGTCGCCAAGAAGCATGCGCGCGGCAATCCGCAGCGCAACCAGCCGGGTGGCCTCCTCGACAAGGAGATGCCGCTGCATGCCTCGAAGGTGGCGATCTGGAACCCGGCTGCCAAGAAGGGTGATCGCGTGGGCATCAGGACGCTGGCCGATGGCAAGCGTGTGCGTTTCTTCAAGTCGAGCGGCGAGCAGCTCGACGTCAAGTAAGGCGAAACCGCAATGAGCAGGTTGCAGGAATACTACAAGACCACCGTACAGCCCAAGCTGGCGGCGGACCTCGGGCTGAAGAACCCGATGCAGATCCCGAAGATCACCAAGATCACGGTGAACATGGGCGTGGGCGAGGCCGTGGCCGATCGCAAGATCGTCGACGCCGCCGCCGCCGACCTGGCGAAGATCACCGGCCAGAAGCCGGTCATCACCAAGGCGAAGAAGGCCATCGCGTCCTTCAAGCTGCGCGAGGGCCTGCCCATCGGCGCCAAGGTCACGCTGCGTGGCCCGCGCATGTACGAATTCCTCGACCGCCTGGTGTCGATCGCGCTGCCGCGCGTGCGCGACTTCCGCGGCGTGTCGCCCCGCGCCTTCGACGGTCGCGGCAACTACACCCTCGGCGTGAAGGAACAGATCATCTTCCCCGAGATCCAGTACGACCAGATCGACCAGTTGCGTGGCATGGACATCACCATCACCACGACCGCCACGACCAACGAACAGGGCCGGGCGCTGCTGGAAGCTTTCAACTTCCCGTTCCGCAAGTAACGGGCGTCTTTTCGAGGAACCGAACGACATGGCCAAGACAAGCATGGTCGAACGCGAGAAGCGCCGCGAACGCACCGCGAAGAAGTACGCCGCGAAGCGCGAGCAGCTCAAGGAGCTGATCCGCAACCCCCGTACTTCCGACGAGGCGCGCGCCGAGGCGCAGGTGAAGCTGCAGAAGCTGCCGCGTGACGCGAGCCCGACCCGCGGCCGCAACCGCTGCCAGCTGACCGGCCGGCCCCGCGGCGTCTACCGCAAGTTCGGCCTCGCGCGCACCAAGATCCGCGAAGTGGCCAACCGCGGCGAAATCCCCGGTCTCGTGAAGTCGAGCTGGTAGGAGACAAGCACACATGAGCATGACCGATCCAGTCGCCGACCTGCTGACGCGCATCCGCAACGGACAGAGCGCGGGCAAGGCGAACATCAGCCTCGATTCGTCGAAGATCAAGACGGCGATCGCCCGCGTGCTGAAGGACGAGGGTTACGTGGCGGACTTCCGCGTCTCCGACGAGACCGGCAAGCCGCGCCTGATCATCGACCTGAAGTACTACGAGGGCCGTCCCGTGATCGACCGCCTGGAGCGCGTGAGCCGTCCCGGCCTGCGCATCTACCGCGGCAAGGACGAGCTGCCCAAGGTGCTGGGCGGCATGGGCACTGTCATTGTCTCCACGCCGCAGGGCGTGATGACCGACCGCCAGGCGCGCGCCATCGGCCAGGGCGGCGAAGTCCTCTGCATCGTGGCGTAAGGACCCTGAAGCAATCATGTCGCGAGTAGCCAAGAATCCGGTTCCACTGCCGCAGGGCGTCACCGCCACGATCGCGGCCGGGCAGATCACCATCAAGGGCGCGAAGGGCACGCTGGCCCTGCCGCTGGCCCCGGGCGTCACCGTGGCCGAGAAGGACAAGGCCCTGCAGGTGACCTATACCGACGCGGTGGGTGCGCGCATGCGCGCCGGCTCCACCCGTGCGCACCTGGCCAACATGGTCACGGGCGTCACGAAGGGATACGAGAAGAAGCTGGAGCTGGTGGGCGTGGGCTTCCGCGCCGCCGTGGCCGGCAAGAGCCTGAACCTCACGCTCGGCTTCTCGCATTCGGTCGTCTTCCCCATCCCAGAGGGCATTACCATCGAGGCGCCGAGCCAGACCGAGGTGCTCGTGAAGGGTGCGGACAAGCAGCGCGTCGGCCAGGTGGCCGCGGAAATCCGCGGCATCCGTCCGCCCGAGCCCTACAAGGGCAAGGGCGTGAAGTACTCCGACGAGAAGATCAGTTTGAAGGAAGGCAAGAAGAAGTAGGCCTTCAGGAACAAAACCATGTCATTCACTTCCAAGGAACGTCGTCAGCGCCGCGCATTCAAGACCCGGCTGCACATCCGCGAACTGGGCGTCGCCCGGCTCACCGTGCACCGCACGCCGCGGCACATCTATGCGCAGGTGTTCGATGCCAGCGGCTCGAAGGTGCTGGCTTCGGCCTCCACCCTGCTGGACGCCGTCAGCAAGGAGCTGAAGGGCACGGGCAACGTGGACGCGGCCAGGGCCGTGGGCCGCGAGATCGCCGCGCGCGCGAAGGCCGCCGGCATTGAGAAGGTTGCGTTTGATCGTTCGGGCTTCCGCTATCACGGTCGCATCAAGGCCCTGGCCGATGCGGCGCGCGAAGCAGGCCTCGAGTTCTAAACCCTCACCGGGATTCCAAGATGGCACGAGTTGAAAGAAAGGATCAGCCGGCGGACGAGTTCAGCGAGAAGCTGGTAGCCGTCAACCGCACCGCGAAGGTCGTGAAGGGTGGCCGCCAGTTCGGCTTCACCGCACTGACCGTGGTGGGCGACGGCAGCGGCCGCGTGGGCTTCGGCTTCGGCAAGGCGCGCGAGGTGCCGGTGGCGATCTCCAAGGCCATGGCGCATGCCCGCAAGAACCTGGTCAACGTGAGCCTGAAGAAGGACACGCTGCACTACGCCGTGCGCGGCACCCACGGTGCGACCCGCGTGCTGATGCAGCCGGCCTCCGACGGTACGGGCGTCATCGCCGGCGGCGCGATGCGCGCGGTGCTGGAGTGCGTCGGCGTGCGCAACGTGCTCGCCAAGAGCTACGGCTCGCGCAACCCGATCAACGTGGTGCGCGCCACCATCAATGCGCTCTCTTCCGTGCGCTCGCCCGAGGACATCGCGGCCAAGCGCGGCAAGAGCGTCGAAGAGATCCTGGGGTAAGGCCATGGCCAGCAAGACCATTCGTGTAACCCAGATGAAGAGCACCTTCGGCGAGCTGAAGGCAATCATCTCGTCCGTGAAGGGCCTGGGGTTGCGCCGCCGCCACCACACGGTGGAAGTGGCTGACACCCCGGAAAACCGCGGCATGATCAATGCCGCCATCCACCTGCTGAAGGTGGAGGAGGTGAAGTGATGAAACTGAATACCATCAAGCCGGGCGAGGGCGCGCGCCGCTCGCGCCTGCGTGTCGGACGCGGCGCTTCCGCCGGCCAGGGCAAGACCTGCGGCCGCGGCGTGAAGGGCCAGCGCGCCCGCAAGGGCGGCTACCACAAGGTGGGCTTCGAGGGCGGCCAGATGCCGCTGCAGCGCCGCCTGCCCAAGGTGGGCTTCCGCTCGGCGCTGAAGGCGTCGCGCGCCGAGGTGCGACTGTCCGAGCTCAATGGCATCGACGCCGCCGTGATCGACCTCGACGTGCTGAAGAAGGCCGGCGTGGTCGACGTGTTCGCCGAGAAGGCGAAGGTGGTGCTGTCGGGCGAGCTCACGAAGGCCGTGACGCTGAAGGGCATCGCGGCGACCAAGGGCGCCCTGGCCGCGATCGAGAAGGCCGGCGGCCGCATCGAGGCGGCCTGAGCACGCAAGGGACCTGAACCAGGAACATGGCCAACACACCTGCAATGAATCCGGCGGCAGCGCTGGGCGATGCGACCCGCTTCGGCGACATTCGCAAGCGCCTGGCGTTCCTGATCGGGGCGCTGATCGTCTATCGCATCGGCACCTTCATTCCGGTGCCGGGCATCGACCCGCAGCGCGTGGCGGCGTTCTTCTCCGACAACGCCGGCACGATCCTGGGCGTGGTGAACATGTTCTCCGGCGGCGCCATGGAGCGCATGTCCATCTTCGCGATGGGCGTGATGCCCTACATCTCGGCCTCGATCATCATCCAGATGATGTCGATGGTGGTGCCGTCGCTGATGGAGCTGCGCAAGGAAGGGGAGTCGGGGCGGCGCAAGATCACCCAGATCACCCGCTACGCAACCGTCGTGCTGGCCATGTTCCAGTCGCTGGCCGCGGCGGCCACGCTGCAGAGCGGCAACATGGTGCTGGCGCCGGGCGCGCTTTCCTGGCTGTTCCCGGCCACCGTGACGATGACCTGCGGCACCATGTTCCTGATGTGGCTCGGCGAGCAGATCACCGAGCGCGGCGTGGGCAACGGCATCTCGATGCTGATCCTGGTGAGCATCATCTCGGGTCTGCCGGGCGCGGTGGGCAACACCGTGCGCCAGATCAACAGCGGCGAAATGGGCGGCCCCACGGCCATCCTGCTGCTGGTGGGCATCGTGCTGATCACCTGGTGCTGCGTGTTCATGGAGCGCGCCCAGCGCCGCATCACCGTGAACTACGCCAAGCGCCAGGTCGGCCGCCGCATGATGCAGGGCCAGAGCACGCACCTGCCGTTCAAGCTGAACATGTCGGGCGTGATCCCGCCGATCTTCGCCTCGAGCCTGCTGCTGTTCCCGGCGACGATCGCCCAGTTCGCGGGCACGGCCACCGATCCGCAGGCCGCCGGCAACTGGCTGACGCGGGTGTCCACGGCGCTGTCCTACGGCCAGCCGCTGCACCTGGTGCTGTACGGCGGCCTGATCATCGGCTTCGCGTTCTTCTACACCGCGCTGGTGTTCAATGCGCGCGAGACCGCCGATAACCTGAAGAAGTCCGGCGCGTTCATCCCGGGCATCCGCCCGGGCCAGCAGACCGGCGAGTACATCGACAAGGTGCTCACGCGCCTGACCCTGTGGGGCGCGCTGTACATCGCGGCGGTGTGCCTGATTCCCGAATTCATGATGGCGTCGCAGGGCGTGCCCTTCCAGTTCGGTGGCACCTCGCTGCTGATCCTGGTCGTGGTGGTGATGGACTTTGCCGCGCAGCTGCAGGCGCACGCGATGTCGCACCAGTATCCGGGTTTGATGAAGAAGGCCAACCTGCTGGGTGGCCGCAACAGCGAGAGCTGAGGGTTTCGACATGAAGGTACGTCCGTCCGTCAAGAAGATCTGCAAGAACTGCAAGATCGTGCGCCGCAAGCGCATCGTGTACGTGATCTGTTCCGAGACGCGCCACAAGCAGCGTCAGGGTTGATCAGGGCCACGTGATCAGGAATTTTTCGGAGAGCATGTAATGGCGCGTATTGCCGGCATCAACATCCCGATGAACAAGCACGTGTGGGTCGGCCTGACCCACATCTATGGCGTCGGCCGCACCCGCGCCAGGGAGTGCTGCTCACTCGCGGGCGTCAATCCCTCCACGAAGGTGAAGGACCTGACCGAGACCGAAGTCGCGGCGCTGCGCTCGCAGATCGCCAAGTGGCTGGTCGAGGGCGACCTGCGCCGCGAGGTGTCGATGAACATCAAGCGCCTGATGGACCTGGGCACATGGCGCGGCATGCGTCACCGCAAGGGCCTGCCGATGCGCGGCCAGCGCACGCGCACCAACGCGCGCACCCGCAAGGGCCCGCGCAAGCAGGCGGTGAAGCTGAACTCCCCGCCGGGCAAGGGCTAACGCACAAGGCTTATAGCAAGGGCAACGACACAAGATGGCCGACCAAAAGACAGCAGCCGCCAACGCTGCGAAGAAGCCGAAGAAGGCGCGCAAGAACGTCCTGGACGGGATTGCGCACATCCACGCTTCCTTCAACAACACCATCGTCACGATCACCGATCGCCAGGGCAACACCCTGTCGTGGGCGACGTCCGGCGGTTGCGGCTTCCGTGGCTCGCGCAAGAGCACGCCCTTCGCTGCCCAGGTGGCGGCCGAGAAGGCCGGCGTCGCGGCGCAGGAGCACGGGCTCAAGAACGTGGAAGTGCGCGTCGGCGGCCCCGGCCCCGGTCGCGAGTCCGCGGTCCGCGCGCTCAATGGCTGTGGCCTGAAGATCACCAGCATCGAAGACGTCACCCCGATTCCGCACAACGGTTGCCGGCCGCCGAAGAAGCGCCGGGTCTGAGGTAACACATGGCTCGTTATACCGGTCCGAAGTGCAAGCTCTCGCGTCGCGAGGGCACCGACCTGTTCCTCAAGAGCGGCACCAAGCCGCTGGAGAGCAAGTGCAAGCTGCAGGTGCCGCCCGGCGGCATCAAGGGCGAGCGCCGCCAGCGCCTGTCCGACTACGGCCTGCAGCTGCGCGAGAAGCAGAAGCTGCGCCGCATGTACGGCGTGCTCGAGCG
>CBFGXE010000037.1:0-28998 GCA_965652645.1 uncultured bacterium
CGACGTGGGCCTGCCGGACATGACCGGCTTCGAGGCCTGCAAGCAGCTCAGGCAGTTCAGCGCGGTGCCGGTGATGTTCCTCACCGCGCGCGCCGATGAGGTCGACCGGGTCGTCGGGCTGGAGATCGGCGCCGACGACTACGTGGTGAAACCCTTCAGTCCCCGCGAAGTGGTGGCGCGGGTGCGGGCCATCCTCAAGCGCACGTCCGGCGCTGCGCAGCCCAATGGAAACGGCGAATTCCACGTCGACACCGCGCGGAAGGTGATCCTCTACCGCAACCAGCCACTGAAGCTCACCGCGCTGGAGTTCCGCCTGCTGCAGCAGCTGGTGGCCCATCCCGGCCAGGTGCAGAGCCGCGAGCAGCTGCTGCTGGCGCTGGGCATCGCGGCCGACGCGGGCTATGAGCGCAACATCGACACGCACATCAAGGCGCTGCGCGCCAGGCTGCGCGAGGTGGATGCCGGGGCCGAACCCATCCACACCCATCGCGGATTCGGCTACAGCTACCAGCCCTCGTCCGGGACGGGCGCGTGAAGATCTCCCTGACGCTGCGACTGTTCCTGGTCGGGGCGTTGCTGGCGACGGCAGCGGGCTGGATCACGCTGCGCCAGGTGCTGGGGGAGATCAAGCCGGCGGTGCGCCAGTCCACCGAGGAAACGCTGGTGGATACGGCCAACCTGCTGGCAGAGCTGGTGGCGCGCGACCTCAGGGACGGCACGCTTGCGCAGGGTGACCTGCCGCGACTTCTGGCGGCCTACGGCCAGCGCCGGCCGGGCGCGGAGATCTGGGGCATCCGCAAGGACGAGGTGAACCACCGCATCTACGTCACCGACGAACGTGGCATCGTGCTGCTGGATTCCGCCGGCGAGGCGGTGGGCGAGGACTACTCGCAGTGGAATGATGTCTTCCTCACGCTGCGCGGGCGCTATGGCGCGCGCACCACCGAGGCCGTCCCCGGGGACGAGCGCTCGACCGTGATGCACGTGGCGGCGCCGGTGCGCGATGGCGATCGCATCATCGGCTCGGTCACGGTGGCCAAGCCCAATGCCAGCATGCAGCCCTTCATCGCCCGGGCGGAGCGGCGACTGGTGCAGCTGGCGGTGGGCACGCTGGCCGTGGCCCTGGTGCTGGGCGCGCTGCTGTCCTGGTGGCTCAGCCACTCCATCCGCCGCCTGACGCGGTTCGCCGATGCGGTGACCGCCGGGCAGCGACCCGCCGTGCCGGCGCTGCCCGGCAACGAGCTCACGCAGCTGGCCACGGCGCTGGACACCATGCGCACGCGCCTGGAGGGCAAGGACTACGTGGAGCGCTATGTGCAGACGCTCACGCACGAGTTGAAGAGCCCGCTGGCTGCCATCCAGGGGTCCGCGGAGCTGCTGCGAAGGGAGATGACACCCGGACAGCGCGCGCGATTCCTCGCCAACATCGACGTGGAGACTGCGCGGCTGCGTTCGCTCGGCGAGCGGTTGCTGAGCCTGGCGCAGGTGGAGCAGCGGCGGGGCCTGGAGGAGGTTGCGCGCATCCTGTTGCGCGGGCTGGTGGATGAGCTGCTGGCCGAATGTGCGCCGCGCCTGGAGCTGGCAGGCATCACGGCCGACAATACGGTGCCTGCCGGCACCAGCATCACCGGGGAGCGTTTCCTGCTGCGCCAGGCACTGTTGAACCTCATCGACAATGCCATCGGGTTCACGCCCGAGGGTGGCCGCATCCAGGTCAGTGCCGCGCAAGGGCGGCTCGCCGCTGGTGCGCCGGCGGTTGTGATCTCGGTGCGCAACGAGGGCGAGCCCATCCCCGACTATGCATTGCCGCGCGTGACGGAACGTTTCTATTCACTGGCGCGGCCGGGCAGCGGGCGCAAGAGCACCGGACTGGGCCTGAACTTCGCCAGCGAGGTGGCGCAGTTGCATGGCGGGGAGTTCCGCATCGGCAACGAGCCGGGCGGCGTGCGGGCGCAGCTGCTCCTGCCGGGCTGAGTCGCCGGCTCCACGCAATCTCCACAAAGGCTCCATCCAGGGCGGCGCGGGCGCCGCCAGAGTGGTGCCCATGACGAACCCATCCTGGAATGCCCTGACCCAGAGGCTGCTGCCCATCGCGAAGATCGGCGCCATCCTCCTCCTCACCCTGCTGCTGCTGGTGCCGATGGTTCATATCCGCGAACTGATCGGCGAGCGGCAGGCTTTGCGCGACAGCGTGCTGCAGGAAGTGGCGCGCAGCGATGCCTATGCGCAGCAGGTCGTCGGACCGCTGCTGGTGGTGCCCTACGTGCGCACCATCGCCGGCAACCGCGAGGTGAGCGGCGAGCTGCGCCTGCTGCCGGAGCGGCTGGACATGGACGGCAGCCTCGCCACGCAGGAGCGCAAGCGGGGGATATACAGGGCCCGCGTCTACCGGGCCGATACGCGGCTGGCCGGGCACTTCGACGTGCCCGCCGGTTATGGCGTGGCAGAAGGGCTGGAGAGCTACCGTTTCGGCGAGCCACGCCTGGTACTGGGCATCAGTGACATCCGCGGCATCGGCAATGCGCTGACCTTGCGCACCGGCGCGGGCGAGATTCCCTTCCGGCCCGGCGTGGGCACCAGCCTGCTGGCCAGCGGCGTGCATGCGGTGTTGCCCGGCATCGATGCCACGGCGCCGCAGCGGCTCGAATATGACATCGGGCTGGTGCTCACGGGAACGCGCGAGTTCAGCGTGGCGCCGGTGGGACGCGAGACCAACGTGCGCCTGGCTTCAAACTGGCCGCATCCTTCCTTCACCGGGGAATACCTGCCGCGCGACCGCGACATCTCGGCCGCGGGTTTCAGCGCGCAGTGGCAGACCTCGTTCTTCTCCACCAGCATGGAGGAGGCGCTGGCGCGCTGCAGCCTTCCGGACGAGGCATGCGCCGCGTTCACCGGCAGGCAGTTCGGAGTGGGCTTCATCGACCCCGTCGACCACTACCTGAAGAGCGAGCGCGCGGCCAAGTACGCATTCCTCTTCATCGGACTGACCTTTGCCGGCTTCTTCCTCACCGAGGTGCTGCGGCGGGTCAGCGTGCATCCGGTGCAATACGGGCTGGTGGGGCTGGCGCTGGCGATGTTCTTCCTGCTGCTGGTGGCCTTCAGCGAGCACATCGGCTTCGCGGCCGCCTATGCGGTGTCGGCCACGGCCTGCGTGGGCCTGGTCACCTTCTACATCACGCATGTGCTGGCCAGCCGCGGCCAGGGGCTGGGATTCGGCGTGGCGCTGGCAGGCCTTTATGGCCTGCTGTACGGCATCCTCAGCTCGGAGGACTACGCACTGCTGATGGGCGCGCTGCTGGTGTTCAGCCTGCTGGCGGCGGTGATGGTGCTCACGCGGCGCGTGAGCTGGTCGGGTGCCGGACTTGCGCGGTGAGGCGAGGGGGCCCCACCGCGGCGCCTTCAGGAAACGCCGTGCGGCTGCAGCCAGCCGAGCTTCCAGCCGGCCAGCAGGAAGCAGAACAGCGCCACCGAGATGATGATGCGGCGGGTGAGCGCCCGCACCACGGCGCCGGAGGCATCCGGTCCGCGTGCCATCGCGAACATGGCCTGGCCCAGGCTGAACACGGCAAAGGCAAGGGCGGCAACGAGCAGGACCGAGATCATTTTCCCTCCCGGCGGATCATGCGCACCACGGCCGTCGCACAGATGCCCAGCAGCAGGATCTGCGCGGCCACCAGGAACACCAGCCCGCCGGCGAGGCGCCAGGCCTCGTGCAGGCCGATGGCCAGGCCCACCGGCGTCATCACCAGCAGCAGGACCTTGAAGAAACGCGAACGCGGGTTTGCGGACATGGGCAGATGATAGGCCTGTCTGATATGTTTCAGGAGAGCAGATTCTGCTCCCGGAAACCATATCAGATTGGCCATGGCCCAGCGACGTTACCAGCGCCATGCGGATGAGCTCACCGGCATGATCGAGCGCGGGGAGCTGCCCCCCGGCACCCGGCTGCCGTCCGTGCGCGAGGCCAGCCGGCGGCGCAACCTCAGCCCGTCCACGGTATTCGAGGCCTACTACCTGTTGCAGGCCCGCGGGCTCATCGAGTCGCGGCCGCGGTCCGGGTTCTACGTGCGCCCGCCGCCGGGGCCTTCGCGCAGGACGGCGTCGCGGCCGGCGCGATCCCGGCCGGTGGCCATCAGCGAGCTGGTGTTCGAGGTGCTGGCCGCCACGCGCCGGCCGGGAGTGGCCCCGCTGGGCTCCGCCTTCCCCGGCGCGGAGCTGTTTCCGCTGCGCCAGCTGGCGCGCGCCATGTCCGCGGGCATGCGGCGGCTCACGCCGGCGAACATCGTGGAGGACCTGCCGCCGGGCAACCTGCGCCTGCGCCAGCAGATCGCGCTGCGCTACGAGTTCGCCGGCACGCGCGTGCTGCCGGAGGACATCCTCATCACCAATGGCGCGATGGAGGCGCTGACGCTGTCGCTGCAGGCGGTGACCCGGCCCGGCGATGCGGTGGCGGTGGAGTCTCCGGCGTTCTACGGCGCGCTGCAGGCGCTGGAGCGGCTGCGGCTGAAGGCGGTGGAGATTCCCTGCGGTCCGCGGCGCGGACTCAACCTCGACGCGCTGGGAGAGGCGCTGCGCCGGCAGGACATCAAGGCCTGCTGGTTCATGCCCAGCTTCCACAACCCCACCGGCAGCAGCCTCCCGGAGGATGGCCGGAGGGAGCTGATGCGGCTGCTGGAGGCGCACGACGTGCCGCTGATCGAGGATGACGTTTACGCCGAGCTTCATTACGGCGCGCGGCCGCTGCCGCCGGTGAAGTCCCTCGACACGCGCGGGCTGGTGATGCATTGCAGTTCGTTCTCGAAGTGCCTGGCGCCGGGGTATCGCGTGGGCTGGGTGGCCGGCGGGCGCCATGCCGAGGCCATCGCGCGCGCGAAGATGATGACGTCGATCGCCACTGCCGTGCCCTCGCAGCAGGCGCTGGCCGAATACCTGGCGCATGGCGGTTATGAAAGGCACCTGCGCAAGCTGCGCCGCACGCTGGCCCGGCAGCACGAACTGGCGGCGCGACTGGCCGCGCGCCACTTCCCGGCGGGCACGCGGCTGGGATCGCCGGGCGGCGGGTATTTCCTGTGGGTGGAGTTCCCCGGGGGCGTGGACACGCTGCGCATGCACCGGGAGGCGCTGGACCGTGGCATCAACATCGCGCCGGGGCAGATGTTCTCGGCCACGGGCCAGTTCGGAAACTGCCTGCGGCTGAATTTCGGGCATCCGAGGGATGCGCGATTCGAGCCAGCGATGCGCGCGATCGGGGAGCTGGCGCGGTAAGGCACGGGCGGCTTTCATCCGGGCGCCTGCTCCTCTATAAAGGCGCGCTCCCCGCACACCGCAATTCCAATTCTTTCCACGGGAAGCCCATGCTCTTCAGAAACCTTTGCGTCTACCGCCTGCCGGCCGACTGGAACATCACCGCGGCCGGGCTGGAGGAGAAGCTCGAATCCAGGCCCCTCAATCCCTGCGCCACCTTCGAAATGAAGAGCCGCGG
Source organism: uncultured bacterium (assembly GCA_965652645.1). GTDB lineage: Bacteria > Pseudomonadota > Gammaproteobacteria > Steroidobacterales > Steroidobacteraceae > ZC4RG30. Next base: position 5,483 of record CBFGXE010000037.1, read on the forward strand.
CTGGGTGCCGGTGCTGGACACGAAGCGCTGCCTGGTCACCGTGGAGAACCAGCACCTGGTTGCCTTCGGCATGGAGCAGAAGATCCTGCCCGGCTCGGTGGTCCGCCAGGAGCTGGAGAAGCGCATCAAGGACCTCGCCGCGGAGCAGGGCTACCCCGTCGGCCGCAAGCAGAAGCGCGACCTGAAGGTGGCCGTGACCGAGGAGCTGCGCGCCAGGGCGCTGGTCGGCCACCGCGTCAACCTGGTGTGGATCGACCCGGTGAACCACTGGGTGGTGGTGGACACCGGCAGCTTCAGCCGTGCCGAGGAGGTGCTGACGGTGCTGCGCGATACGCTCGGTTCCTTTCCGGCCACCCTGCTGAACCCCGAAAACCCGCCGTACCATGTGATGCGGTCCTGGCTGGTGGCGGGCGAGGCCGGGGGCAACTTCAGGATCGACGATGACCTGGAGCTCAGGGCTGCAGATGGCTCCGGCGCCAGGATCCGCTATGCCCGGCACGCCTTCAATCTCCAGGAGGTGCGTTCGCACCTGGGCAACGGGTTCATCCCCTCGGGCATGGAACTGACCTGGGGCGGCCGCATCAGCCTGGTCCTGACCGAGAAGCTGCTGCTGAAGCGCGTGAAGTTCCTGGGCGTGGAGAAGGAATCCGACGGGGAGTCGGAGGGGAGCAAGGACGGCGTCGACCCGGTCGAAAAGCTGAGCGCCGAGTTCCTGCTGATGGCTGGCGAGCTATCGCGGCTGTTTTCGGAACTGGTGGCCGCGCTTGGCGGTGAGGCGCCGGTGGATGAGGCCACGCCGGCGGTGGCTGCGGTCGCATAGCCGCCCTGACCAATGCCGGAAGCTGAGGGGATGCGCGGATGACGCCGGTGTTTCCCTGGCGACAGCCGTGGTCCCCACTCGGCATCGGAGGTAGTGCGATGTCCTGCTGGTGCCCCCACTCGGAATCGAACCAAGCTCTGCGGTTTACAAAACCGCTGCATCACCACAATGCTTTGGGGGCCGGGGCAGCGATTATAGCCCCCGGCGAGCAGGCCTATCCGGCCGTGACCGGCGGGAGGATGGTGTCCAGCGGCACATCCGCCCCGGGAGGACAGGCCTCCAGGCGCAGGCGCTGCGTATCCACGCCCTCGGCAGCGAATCGCGCCATGTCGACCGCGGCGGGCGCCTTGCCAGGCAGGTCGAACCAGATCGCAGTCTGCTCGTGCATGCGCTCACTGACGCGGGCCTCCAGCTGCAGCCCGCGCACGGCCTCGGCACGGAGGTTCGCGCCGGCTTCCTCCATGAACAGCCCGACGGAGACGCGGAACTGCGGATCATCGGGCATGGCGAAGGCATCGCCGATGCCGGCATTCTGGATGGCGCGCAGGGTGCGCGCCTGTGCAGCCGCGTCGGCATTGTCCACGTACACCCACCAGCCTTCGCGCGCATTGCCTGTGACGTTGCGGCGTGAGGGAACCAGCTGCATGTCACGCAGCAGCTCCTCGATCACGAGGGCGCGGGTTTCATCGAGCACGGGACCGAACGTGGTGCACTGCTCGGCCGCGGCATCCGCCGCGACGGAGGCAGCCTGCGCACCGGGAGGCGCGGGCGGCGGCGCCACCAGCCGCGGCTCCTGCTCCGTGACCCATTGCGTCCAGCCGAAATACAGCAGGTTGGCGGCGACAAGCACCAGCACGAGGATGCGGACCATGCATGAAGCCTATCAAGCCCGGCGGCGGATGGGGATCTCGGCGATGGTGGCCACGCCACGCAGCACCAGGTCTGGCGTGGGCCGGCAGGCACTGCGCAGGCGCTCGATCACGGGGTCGCTGGCGCCGCCGGTGATGAACACCACGGGACGCGTGCCCAGCTGCCGCGTCACCTGGGTGACCACGCGGTCGATGAGGGCGGCGGCGGCGCAAAGGCTGCCCTCCTCGATGGCCTTGCCGGTGGCGCCGGCCAGCGGCGGCAGCAGCGGGCGGGTGCCGGGCTTGCGGCGCCCGCCGCGCGCCGTGGCCGCACTGGCTATGCGCGCGGTGCGCGACAGCAGCGAATCGAGCATCAGTCGCGGCCCGGGCGCGATCAGGCCGCCGCGATGGTGGCCGTCGTGGTCCACCACGTCGATGGTGAGCGCGGTGCCGATGCTCACCGCGCACACCGTGCGATAGCAGCCGGCGCCATGCCAGGCGCCGATCGCGCCGGCCCAGCGGTCCGCACCCATGGTGCCGGGGCGGGCATAGGCATTGCGCACGCCGGCGGCCTCGGCCGAGCTGGTGATGAATTGCGGTCGCGGCTGCGCGGCCTTGCGCAGCGCGTCGCGCAGGGCGCGCTCCACCGCCGTGCCTGCGACGTTGACGCCGGCGACGCGGTCCAGCGCCGGCGCCTGCGCCAGCCAGGCGTTGAACCCGCGCATGGCGGCATGCTCCACGGCGCGCTGCACGCCCAGCCGGCCGTCGCGCACCAGGGCCCACTTGAAGCGGGAATTGCCCGCGTCGAACAGCAGCGTATTCATTGCACTTCACCCGCGCGCACCGAAACCTCCCCGGCCAGGATGCGATGCAGCTGGCCGTCGCGCTCGACCAGCAAGGCACCTTCCACGTCCACTCCGCGCGCGAGGCCATCCGGCACCACCTGGCCGCCGCCGGAGAGACGCACCACCTTGCCACGCAGGGCATCGGCCGCCTGGTACTCCGCCTGCGCGGCGGCAAAACCCTCGTGGCTGAAGTCGCGCAGCAGCGCCACATTCTGCTCCAGGATGGCGGCCACCAGCGCCTCGCGCGGCGGCGGCTGGCCGCCGGGCACGAGCTCGGCCAGGTCCACCGGCCGCAGGCCGCTGACGCCGATGAACTCGCGCATGGCAGGTCCCACGGACACGTTGAGCCCCAGGCCCACCACCACGTGCAGGGGACCTGCGGCCTCCGAGCGGATCTCGATCAGGATGCCGCCGAGCTTGCCCTGCGCGGTGACCAGGTCGTTGGGCCACTTCAGCTGAACGCCGGTGATGCCCACCGAACGCAGCGCCCGCAGCACGGCCACGCCGGTGGCCAGGCTCAGCGCCCCGAGGCGCTGTGCCATGCCCTCGAAGCACCAGGACCAGGACAGGCAGATGGCACCGCCGGGCGGGGCCAGCCAGCTTCGGCCCATGCGGCCGCGGCCGGCATCCTGGTATTCGGCGCTGAGGAAATCGAACTGCCCGGGCAGTGGCGCGCCGCGCTCCAGCAGTGCCGTGCTGGTGGAGGGCAGTTCATCCACGCATTGCCCGTCGCGCAGCCGGGCGCGCGTGTCGGCCGACAGCCGCGCCAGCACGCCGTCGGTACGCAGCGGGCTCGCGGGCCGCGCCAGCCGATAGCCGCGATGCGTGATGGCCTCGATCTCCGTGCCACGCTGGCGCAGCAGGCCGATGGCTTTCCAGATGGCGCTGCGCGTCACGTTGAACTCGGTGGCCAGTGCCGCGCCGGAGAGGAATTGCGGGATGTCGTGTTCCGCTGCACGCGAGCTGGCCAGTCGCTGCAGCAGCTCCATCGCCAGCGTCACGCCGCCTCTCCCGCGGGCAGCGGTACTTCCGCGACCATGCAGCGGACGCTGCCGCCGCCCAGCTGCTCGATGACAGGCAGGGCCGCGGTGAGGGGCAGGAGTCCGGCGGCGGCAATCTGCTCCCGTTGGGCGTCGTGCAGCGAAGCGGCGGCGCGCGTGGACATCAGCAGGTGCTGCTGCCCGGCGGCGTCCACCTGCAGCATGTTGCCTGCGAAGTCATGCAGCTGAGCGTCGGTGAGCGGCAGCACCGTGCGCCCCGTGGCCTGCAGGCGATCGGCGAGCGCCGCGCGCTGTTCCGCCGCGACCCATTCCAGGCCCACGCCGGCGAGGCCGGTTCCCAGCCACATCACCACATTGGTGTGGTACACCGGCACGCCATCGGGCGTGGCGGCATCGAAGAGGAAGGTCTCGTAATCCATCAGCCGCGCCCACTCGGCCAGCAGGCCGGCATCGGTGCGCGGCGAGCGGCAGGCGTAGGCAATGCGCTGCTGGCGATCGAGCACCAGGCTGCCCGTGCCTTCGAGGAAGCGGCCGCGCCGCTCCTCGCTGCTCAGGTCGAAACGCCGCCGCTCCACGAAACCGAGCTGGCGTTTCACCTGCTGGATCACCTGCTCGCGCCGTTCGGTCCTTCGCGCGGGGTCGTACATGGGATAGAGCACCACGGTGCCATCGGCGTGGAAGCTGACCCAGTTGTTGGGGAACACCGCATCCGGCTTCACGGGCGTGGGGGTGTCGGCGGCGATGGCCAGGGTAATGCCGGCCGTGCCGAGCGCGCCGGCCAGCGCCAGGAACTCCGCATGCGCCATGGCGGCGACCGCGACCGGATCGAGGTGCGGGGCGGACTGCTGGAAGCGGTTGGTGCCGGCGGTGCCGGCATTGAAGCCGAATGCGGCCGGCTCGACCAGGCACAGGCCGGTGGCGGCGGTATTCATGGCAGGGAGGGTGCAGGCCCGCACCCCCGGGGAGTCGTTGCGGGGCCGCTCAGCGCGCGGCGTAGGCTTCCATCATCAGGCCGGTGCCACCGCCGGACACATGGGCCACGACGGCCGTGCGGCGATGCAGCTTGGTGATGGTGCCGAGGTTGATGGCGAAGGCCAGTTCGACCTTCTGCCCCTTGCGCAGGCCCATGCCGGAAGTGCGGATGAATACCCCGGTGGCGCTGAGGTTGACGGCCTTGCAGAGAGACCGGCGTCCGTCCGGCATGATGATGTACACCAGCGTCCTTGCCCGATGCCTGGTGTGTAGTCGGCGTTCCACTCGAATCCCCATCTGCCCTGAACCGGAACTGCGTCACATTATGCATGGCCATGGTGCAACGCCAACCCGGGGTTTCACTTAATCAGGGTATTACAGGGTTCCAGACAGCAAGATTTTAACGCTGACTGGGCAATGGTCTGATAGCTGGAACTGCATGGCCTCTTCGGCACGATAACGAAATTGCCCGAATCCGTCCGGCGGCACCTGCGCGGCGAGGCTGGTGCCGATGAGGATGTGGTCGATGAACTCGGCATAAGGTGCACCGAACACGCAATTGCGGAAGGGCAGCAGGCTGGCTGACGAGACGAAAGTCTCCGGATGCAGCCGCGACCAGAAGGGATCATCGGGCGGGGCCGCAGGGCGATTCAGGTCGCCCAGTACGATGAAGTGCGTGCCGGCCGCGGCGCTGGCGGCGATCCAGTCACCCAGTGCGACAGCCTGTTCGGCGAGCAGCCGGCAGGCAGCCGTCGGTGAATCCAGCGGATCGCGCGCGCAGCCGGACTTCAGGTGCACCGACAGCAGTTCGACGGGGGCTCCGTCGCGGGGAAAGATCCGCAGGGGCTGGCCCGGTCGCCCCCGCCCGCCGGCGGCCAGCGTGTCGAGCGATGCCCCGCATTCGAAACGCAGCGACCTGCGCACGGCGAAGCCGGCGTGCTGTTCTCCGGGGCCACCGGCAATGCAGATCCTGTAGCCGCGGAACACCTTGCGCGCCACGGCGGCGTTCTCCACTTCCTGGAAGGCGATGACGTCGGCATCAAGCTCGCGCACCAGCGCAGCGAGGCGAGCGAAGTCCGCGCTGTCGCGGGCCTGACTGCGGGCCACGTCGCAGGGAACGTCGGCCCGTTCCCCGTCGCGGCAGGCGATGCGCGCGCGACGCACGGTGCCGGGGTGCAGCAGCCAGGCCATGTTCCAGGTGGCGATGTGCAGCGCCTGCGGCGCCGCATGAATCTCCCCGCCCCGCGCGGCGGCCCAGGCCAGGCAGCCCAGCGTCAGGGCGAGGGCGATGCTCACGAGCACATGGCGCAACTGGATCATGGGCGGCAAGAGTGGCAGAGGTGCAGCGTTCACGGGCCGCGCCAATCTGTGGTGTTTGCGGCGATAGTCGCGCGACCGGCAGGAATCTTGCATTCTCCGATGGACATGGGCGCTCCACCGATCACGCAGAACGCGGACATCCGCTACCTGGGCAGGCTGCTGGGCGATGTCATCCGCTCCTATGGCGGGCAGGCGCTGTTCGAACGCATCGAGGCCATCCGCGCCAGCTCGGTGCAGCGGCATCGCGGCCTGGGCGACGCGGCGGCATTGGGCCAGAACCTGGATGCGCTGGCGCCCCAAGAGCAGCTGGCCTTCGTGCGCGGCTTCCTGCTGTTCTCGATGCTGGCCAACCTCGCCGAGGACCGGCAGGGCGGTGCAACCGGTCCGGGACTGAACGTGGCTGGTGCCCTGGAGGCCCTGGAGGACCAGGGCGTCGCGCGCGAAGAGGTGGCCGGGCTGCTGGAGCACGCGCTGGTGGTGCCCGTGCTCACCGCACATCCCACCGAGGTGATGCGCAAGAGCATGCTGGACCACCGCGCGCGCATCGCGCAGCTGATGGCGCTGCGCGATGGTGGCGCCACGGAGACGCCCAGCGGCGATGTGATCGAGCAGGCCATCCTCCGCCAGATCGCGCTGCTCTGGCACACGCGCCCGCTGCGGCGCGAGCGCATGCGGGTGCAGGACGAGGTGGAGATCGCGCTGGCCTACCTGCGCGATGTGTTCCTGCCCGTGCTGCCGCAGCTGTATGCGCGCTGGGACCGCCTGCTGCCGCGCCGCGTGGCTTCCTTCCTCAGGCTGGGCAACTGGATCGGCGGCGATCGCGACGGCAATCCGAACGTCACCGCGGAAAGCCTGCGTTACACGCTGCACGCGTCTTCACGCGCGCTGCTGGAGAGCTGCCTGGTGCAGGTGCATGCGCTGGGCAAGGAGCTCTCCCTGTCTACCGAACATGCGGGCGTGAGCGCGGAAGTGCTTGCGCTCGCGCAGGCCGGCGGCGACACCCATCCGGGACGCAGCGACGAACCCTACCGTCGCGCACTGGTGGGGATCTACGCGCGCCTGGCCGCCACCTTCACCGCCATCACCGGCCTGGCACCGGCGCGCCCGCCACATGCCGCCGCCGCACCCTATGCCGCTCCGGCAGAGCTGCGCGCGGACCTGGTGACGCTGGCGCGCAGCCTTGCTGCCCATGGCGGCGGGCTGCTGGCCACCAGCGGTGCGCTGGGGCGCCTGGTGCGGCTGGTGGACGTGTGCGGCTTCCACCTGGCCACAGTGGACCTGAGGCAGAACTCCGACGTGCACGCCCGTGTGGTCGGCGAGCTGCTGCGCGTGGCGGGCGTCGAGCCCGACTATGCCGCGCTCGACGAGCAGGCGCGCGTGGCGCTGCTGCAGCGGGAGCTGGCAAGCCCGCGGCTGCTGTGGAGCGCATACGAAACCTGCAGCGAGGAGACATGCTCGGAGCTGGCCATCGTGCGCGAGGCCGCCGCCTCGCATGCGAAATACGGCGCCGCCTGCATCACCACCTACATCATCTCCAAGGCCGAAAGCGTGTCCGACATGCTGGAGGTGAACCTGCTGCTGAAGGAGGTCGGGCTCTACCGGCCCACGGAACCGGAGAAGGCCGCCGTCATGGTGGTGCCGCTGTTCGAGACCATCGGCGACCTGGAACGCGCGCCGGGCATCATGCGCCAGTGGCTGGCCATCCCCGCGGTGCGCGCAGCAGCGGCGCAGCGCGGCCACCAGGAAGTGATGGTGGGATATTCCGATTCCAACAAGGACGGTGGCTACCTCACTTCGGTGTGGAGCCTGCACCAGGCAGGACGTGCGCTGGCGGAGGTGTTCCGCGAGGCCGGGGTGCGCATGCAGCTCTTCCACGGGCGTGGCGGCAGCGTGGGCCGCGGCGGCGGGCCGGCCTCCGCGGCCATCCTGGCGCAGCCGCAGGGCACGGTGCAGGGACGCATCCGCATCACCGAGCAGGGCGAGGTGATCGCCGCCAAGTACGGCACGCCGGAAACCGCCGCGGAGAACCTGGAGAACATCGCCGGCGCGACGCTGCTGGCTTCGCTGGCGCCGGCACGGCAGGCGCCGGCCGAAGAGGCGCGATTCTTCAATGCCATGCAGGCCATCTCGGAGCATGCCTTCGGTGAATACCGCGAGCTGGTGTATGGCGATGAGCGTTTCCGCAGCTTCTTCCGCCAGTTCACGCCGCTGCTGGAGATCGCGCAGCTGAAGATCGGCTCGCGCCCGGCATCGCGCACGAAGTCCGACCGCATCGAGGACCTGCGCGCCATTCCCTGGGTGTTCTCCTGGGCCCAGGCGCGGGTGATGCTGCCGGGCTGGTATGGCGCAGGGCAGGCGCTCGCCGCCTTCCCCGACCGCGGGCTGCTGCGCGAAATGGCACAGGCCTTCGCCTTCTTCCGTACCACGCTGGACAACATGGAAATGGTGCTGGCCAAGGGCGACCTGGCGATCGCCCGGCGCTACCTGTCGCTGGTGCAGGACAGGGAACTGGGCGAGCACTACTTCGGCCGCATCGAGTCTGCCTGGCATGCCACGCGCGACGTGCTGCTGGACATCACCGGCCAGTCGCGCCTGCTCGAGCACAATCCACAGCTCGACACTTCCATCCGCCTGCGGCTGCCCTACATCGAGCCGCTGAACCTGCTGCAGGTGGAACTGCTGAAGCGGCACCGGGCCGGCGATGCCGACCCGCACGTGGCCGAGGGCATCCTGCTCAGCATCAATGCCGTGGCCACGGCCCTGCGCAACAGCGGCTGAACTGCCTCACGCTGGCGCAGTGCGCCGCCAGTGTGCCCCGCGCTGGTGCAATGCCTGGCCCGCAGGCCCCGCCAGCGGCTTGCACGCTAATTGCAGGTCACCGGGCATGCTGCAACCTGTTGATACTCCCGGTGTCGTTGCCCGCGACGCCTTCAAACACGCCTTCCTCGACAACCTGTTCTACACGCAGGGCAAGTTCCCCGCGCTGGCCACGCAGAACGACTACTACCAGGCACTGGCCCACACCGTGCGCGACCAGCTCCTGCACCGCTGGATCAGCACCGCCGCGGCCTACACGCGCCAGGGATCGCGCACCGTGGCCTATCTCTCGGCCGAGTTCCTGATGGGCCCGCACCTGGGCAACAACCTGGTGAACCTGGGCATGCTGGAGGATGTGCGCGCCGCCATCGGTGAGCTCGGCCTGGACTTCGACCAGCTGCTGCAGCTCGAGACCGAGCCGGGGCTGGGCAATGGCGGCCTGGGCCGGCTGGCGGCCTGCTTCATCGATTCGATGGCCACGCTGGAAATCCCCTGCCTGGGATACGGCATCCGCTACGAGTTCGGCATCTTCCACCAGGAGATCGTCGACGGCTGGCAGCAGGAGCACACGGACAACTGGCTGCGCTTCGGCAATCCCTGGGAAATCCAGCGGCCGGAGTGGGCGGTGGAGGTGAAACTGCGCGGCCACACCGAGCAGTACCGCGACGAGCAGGAGCGCCTGCGCGTGCGCTGGGTGCCCGGCAAGGAAGTGGTCGGCGTGCCCTATGACACGCCCATCCTGGGCTACCGCAACAACACGGCCAACACGCTGAGGCTCTGGACCTCCTCGGCGCCCGAATCCTTCGACTTCTCCACCTTCAACCGCGGCGACTACGCCGGCGCGGTGAACCGCAAGGTGGAATCGGAGAACATCAGCAAGGTGCTCTACCCCAACGACGAGTCGGTGCAGGGCAAGGAGCTGCGCCTGGAACAGCAGTATTTCTTCGTGAGCTGCTCGCTGCAGGACATGTTCCGCATCCTGCGCACGCAGCGCCTGCCGGTGGAGCGTTTCCCCGAGAAGTTCGCCATCCAGCTGAACGACACGCACCCGGCCATCGCGGTGGCCGAGCTGATGCGGCTGCTGGTGGACGAGCGGGTGATGCCATGGGACGAGGCCTGGTCCATCGTCACGCGCAGCTTTGCCTACACCAACCACACGCTGATGCCCGAGGCGCTGGAGTGCTGGACGGTGGCGCTGTTCCGCCGCATCCTGCCGCGGCACCTGGAGCTGGTGTACGAGATCAATGCGCGCTTCCTCGATGCGGTGCGCATCCGCTTCCTGGGCGAGGAGGAGCGCCTGGCGCGCCTGTCGCTGATCGACGAGAACGGCGAGCGCTACGTGCGCATGGCGCACCTGGCCTGCGTGGGCAGCCATGCCATCAACGGCGTGGCGGCGCTGCATTCGGAGCTGCTGAAGAGCGACGTGCTGCGCGACTTCCACGAGATGTGGCCGGAGAAGTTCCAGAACAAGACCAATGGCGTCACGCCGCGGCGCTGGATGGTGCTGGCCAATCCGCGCCTGTCGTCGCTGGTCAGCGATGCCATCGGCAGTGGCTGGATCACGGACCTCGGGCAGCTGCGCAGGCTCGAGCCGCTGGCGGAGGATGCCGGCTTCCGCGCGCAGTGGCGGGCCATCAAGCAGGCCAGCAAGGAGGACTTCGCGCGCATGGCGCTGGCCCGCACCGGCATCGCCATCGACCCGGCGTCGATGTTCGACGTGCAGGTGAAGCGCATCCACGAATACAAGCGCCAGCACCTGAACATCCTGCACGTCATCGCGCTGTACCTGAGGCTCAAGGCGGACCCCGGTGCCGCCATCACGCCGCGCACCTTCGTGTTCGGCGGCAAGGCTGCGCCGGGCTACCGCATGGCCAAGCTGATCATCAAGCTGGTCAACGCGGTGGGTGACGTGGTGAATCGCGACATGGCCGTGCGCGACCGCCTCAAGGTGGTGTTCCTGCCCAATTTCAACGTGGGCAACGGGCAGCGCATCTACCCGGCAGCCGACCTCTCCGAGCAGATCTCCACCGCCGGCAAGGAAGCCTCGGGCACCGGCAACATGAAGTTCACGATGAATGGCGCGCTGACCATCGGCACGCTGGACGGCGCCAACGTGGAGATCCGTGACCAGGTCGGGGCCGAGAACTTCTTCCTCTTCGGCCACAGCACGGAGCAGGTGGCGGCCCTCTGGCGCAGCGGCTACCGGCCCATGGACGTGGTGTCCGGCGACCCCGGGCTGGCCGAGGTTCTCGACCTCATCGGCGACGGGTTCTTCTCGCGCGGCGACACCGCGCTGTTCCGGCCGCTGCTGGACAACCTGCTGCACCACGACCCCTACCTGGTGCTGGCGGATTTCGCCTCCTACCGGGAATGCCAGCAGCAGGTGGACGCGGCCTTCACCGACCAGGAGGCCTGGACGCGCATGTCCATCCTCAACAGCGCGCGCTCGGGGCTGTTCTCCTCCGACCGCACCATCCGGGAGTACTGCCGCGACATCTGGCAGGCGCAGCCCGTGCCGGTCCGGCTGCTGTCGGAGGAGGAAGTGAAGGTGGGCTACCTGCAGTAGCCCGGCGCCGCAGGCCGGGCGTCAGCCCTTGCGCCGGCGTGGCGCGCGCGGCACATGTGTCGCCGGACGCAGCAGCGCGCCCTTGCCCTCGCGCAGCAGGGTGGTGAATTCGGCGGCCGTCACCGCCGGGCTGTGCAGCCAGCCCTGCGAGGATTCGCAGCCCAGGTGCCGCAGCAGTTCCAGCTCCTCTTCCTTCTCCACGCCCTCGGCGACGGTGCCCATCTCCAGCGAACGCGCCAGCGCGATGATGGTGCGCACCAGCATGTTGCCCGAGCCTCCGTCCAGTGACTTGGCGACGAAGCTGCGGTCGATCTTCAGCGTGTCCACGGGCAGCGTGGCCAGGCGGCTCAGCGAGGAATAGCCGGTGCCGAAGTCGTCGATGGCGATCTGCACGCCCTTCGCGCGCAGGTTGCCCAGCTTGGCCAGCTCCTCTGGCGCGTCTTCCTGCAGCGAGCCCTCGATGATCTCGATGTCGAGGCCCCAGTCCTCGTTCGACCAGGACGACACCGCATCGAGGAACCTGGCCTCGAACTCCGGCTGCCGGAGCTGCGCCGGGGCGATGTTCACCGCGATGCGTACCGGCGGCAGGCCCTGCTTTTTCCACATCGCGCAGTCGCGCGCTGCCTGGCGGATCACCCACTGGCCCACCGGCAGGATCAGGCCGGTGGCCTCCAGCGTGGGGATGAACAGGGCGGGGGAAACCAGCCCCTGTTCGGGCTTGCGCCAGCGCAGCAGCGCCTCGGCGCCGCGGATGCGCCTCGAGGTGATGCTCACCTTGGGCTGGTAGTGCAGCTCGAATTCATTGCGCTCCAGCGCGAAGCGCAGCTGGTGCTCCAGCGCCAGCTGGCCCACCATGTCCGAACGCGTGGCGGCGTTGTAGCGCACGTGCCGCTCGCCGGAGGAGCGCGCGTACTGCAGGGCGGCCTCGGCGTTCTGCACCAGGGTCATCGCGTCCGTGGCGTCGTCCGGCCACAGGGCGATGCCGCTGCGCGTGGCCACCGGGATGGTCCGTCCCTCGATGATGAAGGGCTCCCCGAACAGTTTCTCGGACTGCCGCCGGCCGTAGACGCGCATCTGCTCCTCGGTGCGCTCGCCCTGCGAGCGCAGCAGCGCGAAGGTGCCGCCACCGAAGTGGGCGATCTGGCCGGTGGGGAAGGTCTGTTTCAGCCGGTCGGCGATGTGCTGCACCAGCAGGTCGCCGGTGCGGCGGCCGAAGGATTCGTTGATCACGCCCAGCCGTTCCACGTCGAGCACGATCACGGCATGGCGCGTGCGTGCGCTGACGGGCAGGGAGACCAGCCGCTGCACGCGTTCGCAGAACAGCGGCCGCTTGGCCAGGCCTGTCTGCGGGTCGAAGTGCGACAGGAAGCGGGCACGCGTATCGCGCTGCAGGTATTGCAGGCCGAAGGAAAGGTTGCCCGCCACCTCGCGCAGCATGTGCAGCTCTTCATCGCCGAGTACCCCGGCACCCCGCGCCGTGAGCATCAGCACGGCGATGGCGGTGCCGTCGACCAGCAGCGGCAGGATCACCACCGAATGCAGGCCGGTGCGCGCCAGCAGCGCCACCAGCTGGTCCTGCGTCCCGGAGGCACGCGTGTCGTTGCACACGTACTCCCTGCCCGTGGCCACCACCTGGTGCAGCACGCTGCCTTCCAGCGAGGATGCCTTGCCGACGCAGGCGCTCATTTCCTCGGCCATCTCGCCGTCGAGGCTGCTCCAGGCCACCGGCTGGATGGACGCGGCGCCCGGCACCTCGGTGGAGGCGATGGCGCTCATGTAGCCGCCCTCGGAGACGGCGAGCCGGCAGGTCTCGCGCAGCAGCTCGTTGCGGTCCCGGATCCGCAGCACCAGGCCGTTGACGCCGCTGAGCATCCGCAGCACGCGGTTCAGGCGCGCGATCTGCGCCTGCTGGCGCACCTGCTCGGCGCGCACGGCGGCCTCGTCGATGGCCCGGCGGATGGCCGGCGCGAGGCGGGCCATGTTCTCCTTCAGCACGTAGTCCACGGCCCCGGCGCGCAGGGCCTGGATGGCGCGTTCCTCGCCGATGGTGCCGGAAAGGAACACAAAGGGCACCAGGGGCGCCTTCTCCCGCGAGATGCGCAGCGCGGAGAGTCCGTCGAAGCGGGGCAGGGAGAAGTCCGAAAGGATCAGGTCCGGCGAGAAGTCACCCAGGGATTCGACCAGCGACTCCTCGGTCTCCACGCGCCGCCAGTCGCACGCCATGCCCGCGCGCTTGAGCTGGTAAACCGCGCGTTCGGCATCTGCCTTCTGATCCTCCACAAAGAGGATGCGTATGGGCTCAGCGCTTTCCTCTCCCATGTCCGCAGGGAACCTACCATGACTTTCTGCGGCGGGACGCGGCCTGCGCCACATGGCGCTTTCGTATAGCGTGAAAAGAGGCTGATTCCATTTCACACCCCCGGTTGACTGGTCAAGTCGGGGTGATGCGGGACACATTCGGGCCCTCGTGGCCCGTGGTAAGGTCCTCGCCTCCGATGAGGCTAGTGAGTGAAACAACAGCCGCGGCAATCGCGGCACCGGTGGCCATGCGGGCGGACCGCTGGCGCGCCGTCCATGGCGATTACGGCTGAACCGTGATGTCGCTCAGGCAGGTGCTCGCCGTCCTGTTCTGCTGCCTGGCCGGCCTGCTGGTCCAGGCGCCGCAGGCGCGCGGCGCCGCGCCGACAGAGTTCCAGGTGAAGGCGGTCTTCGTCTTCAACTTCGCGACCTTCGTGCAATGGCCGCCCGAACAGCAGGCAGCCTCCAACACGCCCTTCGTCATCGGCCTGCTGGGCGCGGATGAATTGGCCGGCCACCTTGAAGAGGCCGTGCGCGGCGAGCAGGTGGATGGCCACCCGCTGCAGGTGCGCCGCTACCGCAGCGTCGAGGAGGTTGATGACTGCCGCATCCTCTTCATCGGTCGCGGGCACCAGGCCCAGCTGGGGCGCGTGCTGGGCCGGCTGGACGGTCGCCGCACGCTCACCGTGTCGGATGTGGAAGACGCCGCGCGCAACGGCGTGATGATCCAGCTGGCCAACGAAAGAAACCGCGTGCGCCTGCTGATCAACGTGGATGCAGCCCAGGCGGCCGGGCTGACCATCAGCTCCAACCTCCTGAGGCCGGCAGAGATCGTACGCACGCCGCGATGAACCAGGCCGCAGAGAGCAGGACGACGTCGCTCAGCATCACTTTCATGCGGGCGATCTTCGTGTGCTGCGGCGCCGTGCTCATCATCACCAGCGGCGCGTTCTTTGCCTACGACCTGCTCTCCTTCCGGCAGGCGAGCCTGCGCCAGCTGCGCACGCTCGGCGGCGCGGTCGCCACCAACAGTTCTGCCGCGCTGGCCTTCGCCAACCCCGATGACGCCGCGGCGGTGCTGTCGGCGCTGCGGGCCGATCCCACGGTGGTGGCCGCCGCCCTCTACGACACCGACGGGGAGCTGTTCGCGGTCTACCCGGAGGGCCTGGATGCGGGGCAGCTGCCGGCCCGGCCGCAGCAACCGGGCTACCGGTTCGAGGGACTCAGGCTGCGCGGCTTCGAGCCGGTGCAGGAGAAGACGCGGCAGCACGGCACGCTGTACGTGGAGTCCGACACCAGCGCCATTTTCGATCGCGCGCGGCTGTACGCGCTCATCGTGCTGGCGGTTGGGGGACTGGCCACGCTGGCGGCCTACCTGCTGTCACGGCGCCTGGAAATGAAGCTGATGCGGCCCATCCTGGCACTGAAGGAAACCGCCCAGGCCGTATCGGACCAGCGCGACTATTCGGTGCGCGCGGTGCGCAGCGGCACGCACGAGTTCGACGTGCTCACCGACGCCTTCAACCACATGCTCACGCAGGTGGAGCAGTCCGAGCGCAAGCTGCAGGCGCAGCTCGGCCGCCTCGGCCTGCTGCACCGGATCACCCGCGCCACCGGCGACCGCCAGGACATGGACAGCATCTTCGACGTGGTGCTGAAGAGCCTGGAGGACAACCTGCCGGTGGCCTTCAGCTGCATGCTGGTGCACGAGCGCACCACGCGCACGCTGTCGGTGGGGAGGCTGGGGCCGGGCAGCAGGGCGGCGGCCGGCGTGACGGGCCTGGACGAAGGAATGGAAGTGCCCTCCGACGACAGCAGCCTCTCGCGCTGCCTGGTGGGCTACCTGGTCTACGAGCCGGACATCAGCCAGGTGCCGTTCGAGTTCGCCCATCGCCTGGCATCGGCCGGCATGCATTCGGTGGTGTTCGCGCCGCTGATGTTCGAGAGCGACGTGTATGGCGTGCTGGCCTGCGCGCGGCGCGAGACCGACGGCTTCAGCAGCGGCGAGTGCGAGTTCCTGAAGCAGCTGGCCGAGCATGTGGCGCTGGCCAGCCGGCAGGCCACGCTGTACGGCGCCCTGCAGCAGGCCTACGACGACCTGCGGCAGTCGCAGCTCACCATCCTGCAGCAGGAGCGGCTGCGCGCGCTGGGCCAGATGGCCAGCGGCATCGCCCATGACATCAACAACGCCATCTCGCCGGTGGCGCTCTACACCGAATCACTGCTGGAGCGGGAGCCGAACCTCAGCGAGCGGGCGCGCGCCAGCCTGCTGACCATCCAGCAGGCGGTTGACGACGTGGCCCGCACCGTGGCCCGCATGCGCGAGTTCTACCGCGAGCGCGACATGCAACGCACGCTGGACCGCGTGAACATCAACCAGTCGGTGCGGCAGGTGGTCGAGCTCACGCGCCCGCGCTGGAGCGACGTGCCCAACCAGCGCGGCATCGCCATCGACCTGCGCACCGAGCTGGACCCGGACCTGCCGGAGATCACGGCGGCCGACAACGAGATCCGCGACGCGCTCACCAACCTCATCTTCAATGCCGTGGACGCCATGCCCGAGGGCGGCACGCTTACGCTGCGCACGCGTGTGATGGAGAAGGACGACACCCGTTCGGTGGTGCTGGAGGTGATCGACACGGGCGTGGGCATGAGCGAGGACACGCGCCGCCGGTGCCTGGAGCCCTTCTATACCACCAAGGGCGAGCGCGGCACGGGCCTGGGCCTGGCGATGGTCTACGGCATGATCCAGCGCCACAGCGCCACGCTCGAGATCGACAGCACGCTGGGCGAGGGCACCACGATGCGGCTGCTGTTCACTGCCTCCGGCCCCGCCGAGGACGCGGCGCAGAGCATGACATTGCGCCGGCCGCCGCGCCCGCTGCGCGTGCTGCTGGTGGACGACGATCCCATGCTGCTGAAATCGCTGCGCGAGACCCTGCAGCAGGATGGCCACCTGATCACGGCAGCCAGCGGCGGGCAGGCCGGCATCGACACCTTCACCGCCACGCGCAGCCACGGCGGCACCTTCGACCTGGTGATGACCGACCTGGGCATGCCCTACGTGGACGGGCGCAAGGTGGCTTCGGCCATCAAGGCGCTGTCGCCGGCAACGCCGGTGATCCTGCTCACCGGCTGGGGCCAGCGCATGATTGCATCGAATGACAAGCCGGCCTTCGTCGACCGCGTGCTGAGCAAGCCGCCGCGGCTGCAGGAACTGAGGTCGGCATTTGCGGAGCTGGCGCCATGAACAGGGAAGTGCGGGGACGGTTGCTGATCGTGGACGACGAGTCGGCACAGATGCGGGCGCTGTGCGACACGCTGGGCTACGAGGGTTACGCGACGCGCGGCTTCGATGCGCCGCAGGAGGCCCTGGCGGCACTGCATCCCGGCGAATACGACCTGCTGCTCACCGACCTGATGATGCCGGGCATGGACGGCATCGACCTGATCCGCCGCGCGCGCGACATCGACCCGGAGATCGGCGCCATCGTGATGACCGGCCACGGCACCATCGACACGGCCGTGCAGGCCATGCGCAGCGGCGCGCTCGACTACATCCTCAAGCCCTTCAAGCTCAACACCGTGCTGCCGGTGCTGGAGCGGGCGCTGTATGTGCTGAACCTGCGACGCGAGAACGAGGCACTGCAGGAGATGGAGCGCCGCCAGGCCGAGGAGCTGGCCGCGGCCTACCGCGACCTGGAGTCCTTTTCCTATTCCATCTCGCATGACCTGCGCGGCCCGCTGCTTTTCGTGAAGGACTTCGCGCAGCGCCTGAAGGAGGACTACGCCGCGCAGCTGGGCGAGGAGGGCAGCCACATCGTGCAGGTGATCCACGATGGCACGCGCAGCCTCGACGAGATGATCGTGGGCCTGCTGGCCTTTTCGCGCTCCACCCGCCAGCAACTGCAGCTCTCGCCGCTCGACATGGAATCCATCGTGGGCGCGGCGGTGAACGAGGCGCGCAACCTCCACAAGGGAACCGAACCGGTGATCGAGGCCGGCCCGCTGCCGCCGGCGATGGGTGATTCCACCGTGATACGCCACGTCTGGTCCAACCTGCTGGGCAATGCCCTGAAGTTCAGCTCCACGCGCAACCCGCCGGTGATCCGTATCAGCGGCGCGATGGGCGATGGCGAGGTGACCTACACGGTGCAGGACAACGGCGTGGGCTTCGACATGCGCTACGCCGACAAACTCTTCGGCGTGTTCAAGCGCCTGCACGGCAGCGACGATTTCCCCGGCACCGGGGTGGGCCTGGCCATCGTGCAGCGGATCGTGGTGCGCCATGGCGGGCGCATCTGGGCGGAATCACGGCCGGATGCCGGGGCATCCTTCCACTTCACCCTGCCGGCCGTGCCCGCGCAGCAGGAGAACGCAGCCTAGCCGCGCTGCCCGGCGGAGAGGAAACCGCGGATCGCGGCGTCGAATCGCGGCAGGTCGACCAGGAAGGCGTCATGGCCCTCGATGGAAGGCAGCGGCAGGAAGCGGGTGGCAATGCCCGCGGCTTCCATGTCGCGCGCGATCTGCGCCTGCTCGCCGATGGCGAAGAGGAAGTCGGACTCCACGCCCACCACCAGGGCACCCTGGACGCCGGAGCGCCGGTACACCTCAGGCGCGGCGCCGTGGGCGGCGATGTCATAGCAGTCCATCGCCCGCGACAGGTACAGGTAGCAGTTCGGGTCGAACACCCGCACGAAACGCTCCGCCTGCGACTCCAGGTAAGTCTCCACCGCGAAGCGTGGTCCGAAACCCGCGGGCACGCGCTTGAGCGCCTGCTCCACGGCCTTGCGTCCCACCGGGCCGATGCCCTGGCGCGAGAAACGGCCGTCCCATTCCGCGGCCGAACGATAGGTGATGGTGCCGAGCTTGCGCGCCACGCGCATGCCGGCCTGCGGCCCGTTGGCGGCGCTGCCGTACTGCCCGCCCTTCCAGGCCGGATCGCTCATCACCGCCTCGCGCTGCACGGCGCGCAGCGCGATCGCAAACGGTGACGCGGCGGAGGAGCCGGAGATGGAAACCAGGCGCCGCGCGCCGCCCGGGCACGTCGCGGCGAATGCCGTGACCACCATGCCGCCCAGCGACGGTCCGATCACGGTGTCCAGCTGCTCGATGCCCAGCGTGCGCGCGGCCTCGTAACCGGCGCGCGCGATGTCTTCCACCGACAGTTCCGGGAACTCCAGCCGCCACGGCCGGCCCGTGGCCGGGTTCACCGAGGCGGGGCCGGTGGAGCCGAAGCAGCTCCCCAGCGAATTCACGCACATCACGAACCAGCGGTCGGTGTCGATGGCCAGGCCCGGGCCGATCATCTTTTCCCACCAGCCCGGGGTGGTGTCCTCCGGCGAGGCGGCGGCATGGGCCGAGGGGCTCAGGCCCGTGAACAGCAGGATGGCATTGCTGCGGTCCTTGTTCAGGGTGCCCCAGCATTCGTACGCAAGCTGCGCGCGCGGCAGGCTGCCGCCACGCCACATGGCAAACGGGGCGGGCAGTGCGGCGTAGCGCACTGCGGTCCCGGCATCGGCTTCCTTGCGCACGGCGGTCATGTTCTCAGGACTCAGGATCGCTGCCCTCGTTGATTCCCTCCGCCAGCGCGGTGGAGAGGTAGCGCTCGCCGGTGTCGGGCAGCATGGCCAGGATCACCGCGCCGGGCTGCGACTCGCGCGCCACCTTCAGCGCCGCGGCGAAGGTGGCACCGGAGGAGATGCCGCAGAAGATGCCCTCGCGCGTGGCCAGCTCGCGCGCCGTGCCGATGGCCTCGGCGTCGCCCACCTGCACGATGCGGTCGGCGACCTTCGCGTTGAGCACCTCCGGCACGAAGTCCGGGGTCCAGCCCTGGATCTTGTGCGGCGTGAAGGGCTTGCCCGACAGCAGCGCGGCATTCTCCGGCTCGGCGGCGATCACCTGGGTCTCCGGGCGCGCCAGCTTGATCATCTCGCCGGCGCCGGTGAGCGTGCCGCCCGTGCCCCAGCCGGTCACGAAGGCATCCAGCCGCCTGCCGGCGAAATCCGAGAGGATCTCCGGACCGGTGGTGCTGCGGTGGTAGGCCGGGTTGGCCCTGTTCTCGAACTGCCGCGCGAGGAACCAGCCGTTCTTCTTCGCCAGCTCCTCGGCCTTACGCACCATGCCCGTGCCGCGCTCGGCGGCGGGCGTGAGGATCACCTTCGCGCCCAGCATGCGCATGATCTTGCGCCGCTCGATGGAGAAGGTCTCGACCATCACCGCCACGAAGGGATATCCCTTGGCGGCGCACACCATCGCCAGCGCGATGCCGGTGTTGCCCGAGGTGGCCTCGACCACGGTCTGGCCGGGTTTCAGCGCGCCGGAACGCTCGGCGTCCTCGATGATGGCAATCGCCAGGCGATCCTTCACGGAGGCGCCGGGATTGAAGAACTCGCACTTCGCGTAAAGCGTCACGCCGGCCGGGGCCAGGCGGTTGATCTTCACGATGGGAGTGCGCCCGATGGTGTCCAGGATGCTCTCGTAAATCATGCGCACCTGCCTTGCGAGCGGAACCGCGGCTGCGGGAATGGGAGGGCGACTCTAAGTCCGCAGCCGCCCACGGCATAGGTCAAAACGCGGGAAGTGAATGGTTCATAACTGTTTGTTATAATTAATCGGCGTCATGGTAGGGGCCGCCATATGAACTTCCATCAACTGCAATACGCGCTGGCCGTGGCCCGCAACGGCCTGTCAGTCACCAATGCCGCGGCCGCGCTGGGCACCTCGCAGCCGGCCATCAGCCGGGCGCTGAAGGAGCTGGAAAAGGAGCTGGGGTTCGACCTTTTCGTGCGCGAGGGCCGCAGTTTCGCCCGCGTCACGCCCGAGGGCGCCAAGGTGCTGGAATATGCCTCGCGCGCGCTGGCGGAAATCGAAAGCCTCAGGTCCATCGCCGCCGACCTCAACCAGGATGCGCGCGGCACGCTGGCCATTGCCACCACGCACACCCAGGCGCGCTATGTGCTGCCGCCGGTGGTGCAGGCCTTCCGCAAGCGTTATCCGGAAGTGGACCTGCACCTGCACCAGGGCACCTCCGAGCAGATTTCCGAGATGGTGGCCGGCGACCGGGTGCAGCTGGCCATTGCCACCGGCTCCGAGGCGCTGTTCCCCGAGCTGGTGCTGCTGCCGGTGTACCGCTGGTACCGGCAGGTGATCGTGCCGAAGCACCATCCGCTGGCCCGCGCCGGCGCGCCCCGGCTCACGCTGGCCACGCTCGAGAAATACCCGCTGGTCACCTATGTCTTCAGCTTCAGCGGCCCGTCTTCGCTGGAATCGCTGTTCGCCCGCGAGGGACTGCGGCCGCGCGTGGCGCTGACCGCGCGCGATTCGGATGTCATCAAGACCTACGTGCGCCTGGGCATGGGCGTGGGCATCGTGGCCAGCGTGGCCTTCGAGCCGGAGGCGGACTCCGACCTGGTGATGATCGACGCCTCGCACCTGTTCCCCATCCACACCACCTGGGTGGGCTTCCGCCGGGGGACGCTGCTGCGCAATTACGCCTACGACTTCATGCAGCTGTTCGGGCCGCACCTGACCCGCCGCCTGATCGACCAGGCCATCGAGGCCAGGGATCCGGAGAGCAAGGCGGTGTTGCTGGGCAAGCTGCAGCTGCCGGTGAAGTGACCCGGCGGGGTGCGCAGGAGCGCACGGCGTTGTCATGAGCGAGCGCATCCAGAAGCTGCTGGCGGCCGCGGGCCTGGGCTCCCGGCGGGGCATCGAGGGCTGGCTGGCCGCCGGGCGCCTGAAGGTCAACGGCCAGGTCGCCAGGCTGGGGGATCGCGCCGAACCCACCGATCGTTTCGAGCTGGACGGAAAGCCGCTTGGGGTTTCTGTTGCGCCTCAGGAACAATCAGCCGATCCAGCCGTCCTTCTGTATCATAAACCCATCGGAGAGGTGACCACGCGCAGCGATCCCCAGGGTCGCCCCACCGTCTTCGACCGTCTTCCGCCGGCGCCTTCCGGGCGCTGGGTGGTGGTCGGCCGGCTGGATGTGAACACTTCCGGCCTGCTCCTTTTCACCAACGATGGCGCGCTGGCCAACCGCCTGATGCATCCCTCCGGCGAGGTGGAGCGACGTTACCTGGTGCGGGTTCGCGGCACGCCCGGGCCCGACCTGCCCGGGCGCCTGCAGCGGGGGCTGGTGCTGGAGGATGGCCCGGCGCATTTCGACCGGGTGGAGCCCGCCGGCCGCTCCGCCGGGCATGCCTGGTACCAGGTGAGCCTCCGGGAGGGACGCAACCGCGAGGTGCGGCGGCTGTTCGAGGCAGCCGGCCACGAGGTCAGCCGGCTCAAGCGCCTCTCTTATGGAGAGTGGGAGCTGCCGGCGGACCTGCCGCCCGGCCACAGCCGCCTGGCGCCCCCCTCAAGAAGCCGGTGAGTGGCCCGATTCTTGCGTTGACACTGTCGCGGCACGAAATCAGAATACGCGGCTCGTTTTTGCGCGGAGGGGTACCCAAGCGGCCAACGGGAGCAGACTGTAAATCTGCCGGCTCACGCCTTCGTAGGTTCGAATCCTACCCCCTCCACCAGAGGCGCAAAGGCGCGGGAACGACAGGCTTACGCTTGAGGCGGCATGACTTGGCGGGTGTAGTTCAATGGTAGAACCTCAGCCTTCCAAGCTGATGACGCGGGTTCGATTCCCGCTACCCGCTCCATGTCGCAGTGTTGGTTTTTTGGGTGTCCGTCGCTGGTAGTTGATCGTCGTCCGCTCACGTAGCTCAGTTGGTAGAGCACGTCCTTGGTAAGGACGAGGTCACCGGTTCAATCCCGGTCGTGAGCTCCAGCGACGAATGGGTTTTCGTGGTCATTACTTAACTGGATTCAGAGGAACTCGCCGTGTCCAAGGAAAAGTTCGAACGCAGCAAGCCGCACGTTAACGTGGGGACCATTGGTCACGTTGACCATGGCAAGACGACGCTGACGGCGGCGCTGACGAAGGTGATGGCCGAGAAGCACGGCGGGGAGTTCCGGGCGTACGACCAGATTGACAAGGCGCCGGAGGAGAAGGCGCGCGGCATCACGATTTCCACCGCGCACGTGGAGTACACCTCGGACGAGCGCCACTACGCGCACGTGGACTGCCCGGGCCACGCCGACTACGTGAAGAACATGATCACGGGCGCGGCGCAGATGGACGGTGCGATCCTGGTGGTGTCGGCGGCCGACGGCCCGATGCCGCAGACGCGCGAGCACATCCTGCTCTCGCGCCAGGTGGGCGTGCCCTACATCGTCGTGTTCATGAACAAGGCGGACATGGTCGATGACAAGGAGCTGCTGGAGCTGGTGGAGATGGAGGTACGCGAGCTGCTGTCCACCTACAAGTTCCCCGGCGATGACACCCCGATCGTGGTGGGCTCGGCGCTGAAGGCGCTGGAGGGCGACCAGAGCGAGATTGGGGTGCCGGCGATCATCAAGCTGGTGGCGGAGATGGACAAGTACATCCCGGTGCCGAAGCGCGAGGTCGACAAGCCGTTCCTGATGCCGGTGGAGGACGTGTTCTCCATTTCCGGCCGTGGCACGGTGGTTACCGGGCGCATCGAGCGCGGCATCATCAAGGTGAACGACGAGGTGGAGATCGTGGGCCTGAAGGCCACGCAGAAGACCACCTGCACGGGCGTGGAGATGTTCCGCAAGCTGCTGGATGAAGGCCAGGCGGGCGACAACGTGGGTGTGCTGCTGCGCGGCACGAAGCGTGAGGAGGTGGAGCGTGGCCAGGTGCTGGCCAAGCCCGGCTCGATCACCCCGCACACGCAGTTTGAGTGCGAGGTGTACGTGCTGACGAAGGAGGAGGGCGGCCGCCACACGCCGTTCTTCAAGGGCTATCGCCCGCAGTTCTATTTCCGCACGACGGACGTGACCGGCTCGATCGAGCTGGACGGTGGTGCGGAGATGGTGATGCCGGGAGACAACATCAAGATGACGGTGGAGCTGATTGCCCCCATCGCCATGGATGCGGGCCTGCGCTTTGCCATCCGCGAGGGTGGCAAGACCGTCGGCGCCGGCGTGGTCTCCAAGATCATCAAGTAAGGTTTG